>NZ_JAICBZ010000001.1 GCF_020179405.1 Xinfangfangia pollutisoli
CGATGATCACCGAAAATCGCCGCTTCTGGGCCCGGGCCGCGGCCGACACCGACCCTGAGCGCGACGGGGGGCCCGCCGACGGCCAGGCCTCGGCCCTGGGGCTGCTCAGGCCGTCCGGCACGGCCGCGCCTGGGCAGGCGATCCTGGCCGAGGCCGCCCGCTTCGTGGCCGCCCATTGCGACCTGGATGCGATCCGCGCCCTGGCGGCCGCGCGCGCGCTGCCCGGCGCTGTCGCCCCGCCAGTTCCCGCCCCGGGCGAACGCATCGCACTGGCGCGCGATGCGGCGTTTTCCTTCGTCTATCCGCATCTTCTGGCCGATTGGCGCGCCCAGGGCGCGACGATCCTGCCCTTCTCGCCTTTGGCCGACCAGTCCCCCGACCCCAGCGCCACGGTCTGCTGGCTGCCCGGCGGCTACCCCGAACTGCATGCGCCGCGCCTGGCCGCGGCCGAGGCCTTCCGCGACGGGCTGACCGCCTTTGCCCAGACCCGCCCGATCCATGGCGAATGCGGCGGCTACATGGCGCTGGGGGCCGGGCTGGTGGCTGCCGATGGCACCCGCCACCGGATGGCCGGGCTTCTGGGGCTTGAGACCAGCTTCGCCAAGCGGCGGATGCATCTGGGCTATCGGCTTGCCCGGCCCTTGCAGGCGCTGCCCGGCCAGACCGCGCCCGCGCTGCGCGGCCACGAATTCCACTACGCTACGATCCTGGCCCAGCCCGATCCGCCGCTGGCCGAGGTCACCGACGCCACCGGCGCGCCCGTGGCCGAGACCGGATCCTTCCGCGACATGGCGCCCGGCGGCCGCGTCTCGGGCACGTTCTTCCACCTGATCGCCCCAGCCGAAACTTCGTCGGCCGAAGCCTTTCCCGCGCAGGATCCCCAGCCATGACCGGCTTTGTCTTCTTCGTCTCTTCCGGCCCCGGCGACCCCGAATTGCTGACGCTGAAGGCCGCCCGCCTGCTGGCCGAGGCCGATGTGGTGCTGTTCGACGATCTGGCCTCGGGCCCGATCCTGGCCCATGCCGGGCCCGGGGCGGAACTGGTGGCGGTGGGCAAGCGCGCGGGCAAGCCCTCGCCCAAGCAGGACCATGTCAGCCGGCTGCTGGTCGATCACGCCGCCACAGGCGCGCGGGTGGTGCGGCTGAAATCGGGCGATTCCGGCCTGTTCGGGCGGCTGGAGGAAGAAATCCTGGCGCTGCGGGCGGCGGGGATCGGCTATGAGATCGTACCGGGCGTGCCCTCGGCCTGTGCGGCGGCCGCGGCGGCGGGCATTCCGCTGACCCGGCGGCTGACGGCGCGGCGGGTGCAATTCGTGACCGGCGCCGATGTGACCGGCACCCTGCCCGAGGGCCTGAACTGGGCCGCCCTGGCCGATCCGCAGGCCACGACCGTGGTCTTCATGGGTCGGCGCAGCTTTCCCGCCCTGGCCGCAAGACTGCTGGCCGAGGGACTTGCCCCCGACACGCCGGCGCTGCTGGCCGAATCCGTCGGCCATCCCGAGCAGCGGCTGACCCGCAGCACACTTCAGGCCCTGGCCACCACGCTGGCCGATGCCCCCGCCAGCGCGGGCCCGGCGCTGATCCTGTATGGCCCCTTGGCCGAGGGATAGCGCCATGACCCTGACCGTCACGCTGTGCAGCTCTTGTGCCCTGGGCCGCGCGGGCTTTGCGGCGCCCCTGCGCGCGGCGCTGACCGCGGCCCGGATCGAGGCGCAGATCGAAGCGCGGCTGCAGATGGTCGACTGCATGTCGGGCTGCACCCGGCCCTCGACCTGCGCCTTCCGCAGCCCCGGCAAGACCGCCTATCTCTTTGGCGACCTGACCGAAGCCGACCTGCCCGACCTGCTGAATTTCCTGCGCCATTACAGCGCCTCGGCCGATGGCAGCTTCGCCGATGCCCGGGTTCTGGGCGGGCTGCGGCTGAAGGCGCTGGCGCGCATTCCGCCCTGAACGGTCGCAGATCGCGCGGGGGGCGGCGGAATCGCGCTTGACCCGGATGCGGGCATGATGGCAACTGAACGGGCATGGTGTCCGATCAGGCGCAAAGCGCTCGGACTGAAACGGGAATGGGGAAAGGGCGGACCGAATCCGGCGCCCGAAGCCCCAACCGCCCCCGCGACTGTAAGCGGAGAGCGGCTTTCCAACGGCCACTGGCCCCGTCACGGGCTGGGAAGGCGGAAAGCACGCTTCGACCCGCGAGTCAGGAGACCGGCCAGGCATGAAGGCAACAACCGCCGTCGGGTGTGACGGTAAGGAGATGAAAGATGACCAATACCCAGACCGCGCCCCGCGCCTCTGACAAGTCTTCGGCTCTGACCGCCGTGGTCTTCCTGGCCCTGCTGGGCGTGGCGACGCTGTTCGTCGCCGGCCATGCGCAATCGGCGGCGCTGCATGACGCAGCCCATGACGTGCGCCACGCCACCGGCTTCCCCTGCCACTGACGCCATGTTCCGGAAAATGTTGGCCAGCGCGGTGTTCGCTGGCGTTGCGGCGGGGTTGCTTGCGACCCTGCTGCATTTCGTTTTCGTGCAGAAGTCTCTGCTTCTGGCGGAAGAATATGAAAGCGGCGCCGTCAGCCATTTCCAGGGTGCGGCCCCGGCCGGGCATGACCACGGAGCGGCGGCCGAACCGGCCGGGACCGAGGCGCATGATCACGCCGCGCATGATCATGGCGACGCCGAGGCCGAGCCGTCCGATCTGCAGCGCAATGCCCTGACCGGGCTGTTCTCGATCCTGGTCTATACCGGCTATGCGATGGTGCTGGTGGCAGGTTTCGGTCTGGCCATTGCCTATGGGCGGCGGATCGGCGCGCGCGAGGGGCTGCTTTGGGGCCTTGCCGGCTATGCCGCCTTCCAGCTGGCCCCGGCACTGGGGCTTGCGCCGGAACTGCCCGGCACGGCCGCCGCAGACCTTGCCGCGCGGCAGGTCTGGTGGTGGGGCACCGTTCTGGCGACGGGGGCCGGGCTGGCGCTGCTGGCCTATGGGCGCGGCCCGATCTATGTGGTGCTGGCCCTGGTGCTTCTGGCGGCCCCGCATCTGATCGGCGCGCCGCATCTGGACGGCTTCGCGGGCGTGGCCCCGCCGGAACTGGCCGCGACCTTCGCGGCGCGGGTTCTGGGCGTGGGCCTGGCGGTCTGGGCGGTTCTGGGCTGGACGGCCGGAGCGATCTGGTCGAAGGAAACCGCACAGGCCTAGCCGCATGGCCCTTGTCGCCGCGGTTTTGCGCCGCGGCGGCAGCACTTCAAGGATGACCCCGTGATCCAGCTTTCCCTGATCGGCATCGGCACCGGCAATCCCGACCATGTCACCGCGCAGGCCGCCCAGGCCATGGCCGCCGCCGATCTGATCCTGGTGCCCCTGAAGGGCGAGGAGAAGGCCGATCTGGCGGGGCTGCGCCATCAGATCATCGCCCGCTGCGTGACGGGCGCGCAGACCCGGGTTCAGGGCTTCGACCTGCCCGTACGCGACCCGGCGACGCCGGATTACCTGCAGCGCGTCAATGACTGGCACGATGCGATCGCCCTGGCCTGGGAGGCGGCGATCCGCGCCCATCTGGATCAGGGCGGCGGCCCGCGCGTGGCGCTGCTGATCTGGGGCGATCCCTCGCTTTACGACAGCTCGCTGCGCATCACCGAGCGGCTGGCGCGGCAGATGCCTTTGACCCTGACGGTCATCCCCGGCATCACCGCCATTCAGGCGCTGTGCGCCGCCCATGCCATTCCGTTGAACGATCTGGGCGGGCCGGTGCATCTGACCACCGGGCGGCGCCTGCGCGAGGGCGGCTGGCCCGCGGGCGCGGATACGGTCGTCGTGATGCTGGATGCCGGCGGGGCCTTCACCGCGCTGGACCCGGCCGGGATCTCGATCTGGTGGGGCGCCTATCTGGGCATGGCCGAGGAATTGCGGATCGCGGGCCCGCTGGCCGAATGCGCCCCGCGCATCCTGGCCACCCGGGCCAAGGCACGCCAGCAGCATGGCTGGATCATGGATATCTACCTGATGCGGCGCGTGACAGGCGCGGCCTGACCCCGCGCTTTGCCCGGGCACTGCCCCGACCTTTGCCCGACCTGTGCCCAGTCTTTCGGCACATGCTGCAAAACCGGGCCGCTTCACGGCGCAACCGGGCCGGCAGCTGCGGGTTGGGAACACAATGGTTGACCCATTGTAGACAGCTGTATACAAATGCATCCATCATCAGCATGACGCCGCCTCGGCCCGCCTTCTTACGGTCGGCCGGCCCGACCCGCCTGCAGGCAGGCCGGCAGGATGTCTGCGCCCCGCGACAAGGATGGCGTTCAAGATGACCAGGGAAGTTCCGCCCGCCCCCGCCCGCCCGGGCCGCTTTCACAGCAGCCATTGGGGTGCCTTCAGCGCCACAAGCGATGCGGACGGGCTGCGCATCGCGCCCTTGCCGGGCGACCCCGCGCCCTCGGCCCTGCTGCAGAACATCCCGGCCGCGCTGACCCACCCCGCCCGGATCGCCCGGCCGCTGGTGCGGCGCGGCTGGCTGGCCGACGGCCCCGGCCCCGATCCGCGCCGCGGCAGCGACGATTACCTTGCCCTGCCCTGGGACGAGGCGCTTGACCTGGCCGCGGCCGAGTTGAAACGGCTGGGCGCCGGCGCGGACTGGACCGAGGCGGATCTGCCCGGCCGCCATGTCTTTGGCGGGTCGTATGGCTGGTCCTCGGCGGGGCGCTTCCACCATGCGCAAAGCCAGGTCCACCGCTTCCTGAACACCGCCTTCGGCGGCTATGTCGGCTCGGTCGAATCCTATTCCAGCGCCGCGGGATCGGTGATCCTGGACCTGGTCACCGGCAATTGGCGCCGCCTGTCGCGCGAGGGCGGATGGTGGGACCATATCCGCGACCGGACCGAATTGGTGATCGCCTTTGGCGGGCTGCCGCTGAAGAACCTGGCGGTCAGCCCCGGGGGCATCTCGCAGCATGGCGCCGCCGCGGCGATCCGGGCCGCCCGCGCCCGCGGCGCCCGCTTCGTCTCGGTCAGCGCGCTGGCCGATGACATGCCGCCCGAGGCCGCGGCCGATCGGCTGGTGCCGCGCCCGGCCACCGATGTGGCGCTGATGCTGGGCATGGCACACCGGCTGATCGAGACGGGCGCCGTCGACCGCGCCTATCTGGACGCCTTCACCACCGGCTGGCCCGCGCTGGAGGCCTATATCCTGGGGCAAAGCGACGGCCAGCCCAAGACCCCCGCCTGGGCCGAGGCGATTTGCGGCGTCGCGGCCGGGCAGATCGCTGACCTGGCCGATCTGGCCGCGCGCAAGCGCACCATCGTGACCATCGCCTATGGCTTGCAGCGCGCCCAGAATGGCGAGCAGCCGGTCTGGATGGCGCTGGCGCTGGCGTGCATGCTGGGCGGCGGCCAAAGGCCGGGGGCGGGGTTTTCCTATGCGCTCGGCTCGATGGGCAATCACGGCAAGCCGCAGCTGGGCGTGCCGACGCCGACGCTGCCGCAGGGCGTGAACCGCGCCGGCGATTTCATCCCGGTCGCGCGGATCGCCGATCTGCTGCTGCATCCCGGCGCCGCGTACAGCTATCGCGGCACGACCCGGCACTATGGGCAGATCCGCCTGGTCTACTGGGCCGGCGGCAACCCGTTTCACCATCATCAGGATCTGGGCCGGCTGCGCCGGGCCTTCGCGCGGCCCGAGACGATCATCGTGCATGACAGCGTCAGCACCGCCACCACCGCGCATGCCGATATCGTCTTTCCCGCCACCCTGACCGCCGAGCGCGACGATATCGGCGCCAGCGCGGGCGATCCGCTGCTGGTGCCGATGCGCCAGCTGGCCGAACCCTATGCGCAGGCGCGCGACGACTACCGGATCTTCTGCGATCTGGCCGCCCGGCTGGGCTGTCTGGAGCCGTTCTCGGAAGGCCGCAGCGCGCGCGACTGGCTGGATCACCTGTATCAGGACACCAGGGCGGCGTTGCAGGATCAGGGCCTGCCCGCCCCGGATTTCGACCATTTCTTCGACGGCCCGCCGCTGGCGCTGCCGGTCTCGGACGCGCCCGGCATGATGGAGGCCTATCACGCCGACCCCGCCCGCCACCCGCTGGCCACGCCCAGCGGACGGATCGAACTGTCCTCGGCCCGGGTGGCCGCAAGCGGCCTTCCCGCGCATCCGGCCTGGATCCCGCCCGAGGAATGGCTGGGCGCGGCCCTGGCCCGCCGCCATCCGTTCCAGTTGATCGCCAACCAACCCGCCGGACGGCTGCACAGCCAGCTGGATTTCGGGCCGACAAGCCAGGCGACCAAGGTGCAGGGGCGCGAGGTGGTGCGGATGAACCCCGCCGACGCGCTGCGGCTGGGCCTCCGCGACGGCGAGGTGCTGCGGCTGTGGAACGACCAGGGCGCGGCGCTGGCGGTGGCCCGCCCGGACCCGGGCGTCGCGCCTTCGGTGCTGCAGCTGTCGACCGGCGCCTGGTATGCCCCGCGCGAGATTGACGGCCTGGGCATGGTCTGCGTCAACGGCAACCCCAATGCCCTGACCGCCGATCGCCCGGCCTCGGCGCTGAGCCAGGGCTGCGCGGGCCAGCTTTGCCTGGTCTCGGTCGCGCGGCTGACCGGGCCCGATCCGGGCGTGGTGGCGCATGCCGACATTCTGCCGCGCCCGGCCGGGGCCTAGCGCGATGGCCGCCCCTTCGCCGGCCGGCCCGCGACGCGCGGGGCCCGATCCCGGGTCGCTGGCATGAGCGGGCTCGCCGCACTTCCGGCGCTGTACCTGGTGGCGGGCTGCACCGCCTATGTCTTCGCCTGGGCAGGCGTGCCGCTGGCCTGGCTGCTGGGCCCGCTGACCTCGACCGCGGTGCTGACGATGACCGGGCTGAACAGGACCGTGGTCCCGGTGATGACCCGGCCCTTCGGCCAGATCGTCGTGGCAACCTTTGTCGGCGCGCATTTCACCCCCGACGCGCTGCATGCGCTGCTGGCCAGCGCGCCGCTTCTGCTGACCGCGACCTGCGGCGTCCTTGCCGCCGCGGCGCTGGTCGCGCGGTTGCAGATGCGGCTGGGCGGCAGCGACCGGGTGACCGCGCTGCTCGCCTGCGTGCCGACATCTCCGGTCGAGGCGGGGGTGCTGGCCGAAAGGTTCGGCGTCGACCCGGCGCCGGTGATCCTGGCGCAGACGATGCGGATCATCATGGTCGTGTCGCTGGTGCCGGTGCTGCTGCTTCTGGGCGCGGCGCAGGGCAATCTGCCACCGGCCGCCCCGCATCAGGGCGGCGTGGCCGGCATGGCGCTGACCCTGGCCGCCGCGCTGGCGGGGCCTGCCCTGCTGCGCTGGGGCCGGATCAGCAACCCCTTCTTCCTGGGCCCGCTTTTCACCGCGGCGCTGCTGTCGGCGCTGGACCTGCCCAGCTATGACCTGCCCGCGCCACTGCTGTCGGCGGCGCAGATCCTGCTGGGCACCTGGCTGGGCGCCTGCCTGCGCCCCGATCTGCTGCTGCGGCAAAGGCGGCTGATCGCGGCGATGCTGCTGTCCTCGTTCCTGCTGATTGCCAGCTGCGCCCTGGCCGCCTGGGGCCTGAGCGCGCTGTTCGCCGCCCCCTTCCCGACCGTGATGCTGGGAATGGCGCCGGGCGGGGTTACGGAAATGGCGCTGACCGCCGGGCTGCTGGGCCTGGACGTGGCGTTTGTCACCGCGATGCAGATCACCCGGATCTTCCTGATCATGCCCAATCTGGCCCGGCTGGTGCGCCTGACCGCGCGTCGCCTGCACTATTGACGCATGTCCCGGCATTCATCCAACTTGGATGCATCCGAAAACACGTGTACTCCTGACAGGAAATAACATTTCGAGACAGCCCGTATGACCAAAGCACCCAAGACGCGCGACATCAGCCATACCGTCTACGAACAGGTGCGCGACGCCATTCACAATGGCGAGTTTCGGGTCGGCGACCGGGTGACCGAAGTCGCGCTTGCCGAAAAATTCGGCGTTTCGCGCACGCCCATTCGCGATGCCATTTCCAAGCTTGAGGCGGATGGTCTGCTGACCAATGTCCCGCGCCGCGGATTGATCGTCACCGATCTAAGCCATCAGCAGATCGGCGAATTGTACATGATGCGCGAAGTGCTGGAAGGTGCGGCGGCACGGCTGGCGTCTCTGTCGGGCAGCGATGCCGAAATCACCACCCTGCAGGATCTGGTCGGAACCGAAGAGACCTGTATGGACGATGCGGTGAAACTGTCGACGATCAACAAGAAGTTTCATCGCCTGCTCGCCCTGGCGGCGCATAACCGCTATCTGCTCGAGGCGCTGGAACAGCTGTCGATCACCATGTCGCTGCTGCCCAGCCTGCTGGGCGAAGGCGGGCGCGCCCAGAACGCGCATGAGCAGCACCTGCAGATCGTCGACGCGCTGAAGCGGCGCGACCCGGACGCGGCCGAAAAGGCGATCCGCCTGCATATCCGCTCGTCGCATCAGCATCGGCTGCTGCTGGCCTCGGACTGATTCCGTCCAGGCGCCACCGCCCGCTCCCCCTGCGCGCCCTTTGCCATCACCTGCCTGTTCTCTGAGCAGTGGTAACCGCTGCCCGGCCGACCCCGGGCTTGCGAAATGCCGGCTTCTGGCCGGGCATCGTGGAATTAATCAGCTTTTTATCATGCGCTTACAGGGATTTTCCGACTGTTCCAGCCGCCCGGACAGGAAGAAATGTTTTCCAATCAGAACATAAAAAAACACTTGCATACTTAAGCATTCACATGGTCGGATACCCTTAAGAAAAAGCAAAGACGATGACAGGGGAACCCGATGGAACTTGACAGACGGCACTTTCTAAGTGGGCTCGGCATGCTTCTGGGCGCCGGCAGCCTGCTGCGCTCGGCCCCGGCCTATGCGGTCGAATTGGACGGGACATTGATCATTGGCATGTCCACGGAAAGTTCCTCCATGGATCCGCATTGGCATATCCAGACCGCCAATAGCTCGGTCTCGCAGCATCTTTTCGACCGGATCGTCCATATGGACGCCTCGCAGAACGAAGTGCCGGGCCTGGCCGAAAGCTGGCGCAATGTCGATGGCAATACCTGGGAATTCACCCTGCGCGAGGGGGCGACATTCCACAACGGCGATCCGGTGACGGTGGAAGACCTGATCTTCAGCTATGCCCGCGCCAGCGACGTTCCCGGCGCGATCTTCAATCTGCGCGCCTATCTGGGCGACAAGACCTTTGAAAAGGTCGATGACCGCACCCTGCGCGTGATCACCGAACAGCCCAATCCGATCGTGCCGCGCGAACTTGCGACCACGGCGATCATCTCGAAAAAGGTTGGCGAAACCGCCCTGCCCGAGGATTACAATTCCGGCAAGGCCTGCATTGGCTCGGGCCCTTACAAGTTCGTCGAATATGTGCCGGGCCAGGTCATTCAGGTCGAACGGCATGACGGCTATTGGGGCGAAAAGCCGCAATGGAGCCGGGTGGTGTTCCGCCCCATTCCGACCGGCGGCTCGCGGGTTGCCGCGCTGCAATCGGGCGATGTGAATGTCATCGATTCTGTGCCGCCCTCGGATGTCGAACATCTGGAAAAGGACGCCAAGCTGCGCCTCGGCCGCGGCACGGCCAACCGGATGATCTTCCTGTCCTTCGATCAGGGCCGCGACGTGTCGCCCTATGCGACCGCCAAGGATGGCAGCGCGATCCCGAACCCGTTCAAGAACCATCTGGTGCGCGATGCCTTCGATCTGGCCATCGACAAGAAGGCGATCGCCGAGCGCATCCTGTCGGGCAATGGCGCCCCGGCCGAGCAACTGGTTCCCGCCGGCATCTTCGGCCACAATCCCGAGATCGCGCTGCGCGACGCCGATGCGGCCAAGGCCAAGGCGATGCTGGAAGAGGCGGGCTATCCCGACGGGTTCAAGCTGACGCTGCACGGGCCGAATGACCGCTTCATCCGCGACAGCGCGGTGCTGCAGGCGGTGGCGCAGATGCTGGCCCGGATCGGCATCGCGATCGAGGTCGACGCCATGCCCGCGAACATCTTCTACAAGCGCGCGGCCAGCGGCGGCGAGGGCGGCGTGCCCGAATTCAGCTTCTTCCTGGTCGGCTATGGCGCCGCCACGGGCGAGGTTTCGGGCGTGTTGCGCAACCTGATCCACAGCTATGACGATGCGTCGGGCTTCGGGTCGAACAACCGCGGGCGCTATTCCAACCCCGACCTGGACGCGCTGATCGAAGAGGGCATGGCCACCGTCGATGACGCCAAGCGCGAAGAGATCTACCGCAAATGCTGCGCCATGGCGGTGGCGGATCTGGCCGTGATCCCGCTGTATTACCCGATCAGCGTCTGGGGCATGCAAAGCGACATCCAGTTCGAGGGCCGCTCGGACGAGCGCACGCTGGCGATGGATTTCCATCTGGCGGGCTAAGCCGCGCACCTCTTCGGCAGCCGGGCCCCCGGGGCCTGGCTGCCCCCTCCAGCACCGGAGCCCCCCATGTTCGCTTCCATCCTTCAACGGATCGGACAGGCCGTCTTCGTCATGTTCTGCATGACGGTCGTGGTCTTCATCGGCATGAACCTGATCGGCAATCCGATCGACCTGCTGATTTCCCCCAGCGCCACCCCGGCCGAGCGCGCGCGGCTGATCGCCGAATTCGGGCTGGATCAACCGATCTGGGTGCAATACTGGCGCTTTCTGGTCGGGCTGGTCCATCTGGATCTGGGCACCAGCTACATCTTCAACGAACCCGCGCTGCGGGTGATCATGCAGCGCTTTCCGGCCACGATCGAGCTGGCGCTGGCCGCGACCTTCCTGTCGGTGCTGATCGGCGTGCCGCTGGGGCTTTATGCCGGGCTGCGCCCCTATGCGCCGCTGTCGCGCTTCATCATGACCGGCAGCATCCTGGGCTTCTCGCTGCCCACCTTCTGGGTCGGGATGATGTTCATCCTGGTCTTCTCGGTGCAGCTGGGCTGGCTGCCCTCGGGCGGGCGGGGCGACACGGTCACGCTTCTGGGGGTGAAATGGTCCTTCCTGACCTGGGACGGGCTGTCGCACATGCTGCTGCCGGCGCTGAACCTGGCACTGTTCAAGGCCTCGCTGATCCTGCGGCTGACGCGGGCCGGCGTGGCCGAGGTGCTGCCGCAGGATTACGTGCGTCTCGCCCATGCCAAGGGGCTTAGCGCGCGGCGCGTCGTCTTCGTGCATGTGCTGAAGAATGTGATGATCCCGGTCGTCACGGTGGTCGGGCTGGAGTTCGGCTCGGTCATCGCCTTCTCGGTCGTGACCGAGACGATCTTTGCCTGGCCCGGCATGGGCAAGCTGATCATCGATTCGATCAACAACCTCGATCGGCCGATCATCGTGGCCTACCTGATGATCATCGTGCTGCTTTTCGTCACGATCAATCTGGTGGTCGACATCCTGTACACCGTTCTGGACCCGCGGGTTCAGTTCTCGAAAGCGCGGACCCGCTGATGCCATCCGATATCGTCGACCCCTTCGCCCGCGATCCCGAAGCGACGGCACGGCCGCTGCGCGACTTTGCCCGATCCTACCTGCGCTCGCCCAGCGGCGCGGTCGGGCTGGTCTTGCTGGTGCTGATCGTCCTGGCCGCGCTCTGCGCCCCGCTTCTGTCGTTCCAGAACCCCTATGACCTGCTGCAGCTGGACATCATGGATGGCCAGCTGCCGCCGGGCGCCAGTTCGATGGCCGCGGGTTATACCTATCTTCTGGGCACCGACGACCAGGGCCGCGACATGTATTCGGCCATTCTTTACGGGCTGCGCATCTCGCTGGGGGTGGGGGTGATCTCGGCCACCACCGCGGCGGTGATCGGCGCCACGCTGGGCCTGATCGCGGCCTATCGCGGCGGCCGGGTGGAGGCTGCGATCATGCGGCTGGTCGATTTCCAGCTGTCCTTCCCGACGATCCTGATCGCGCTGATGATCCTGGCGGTGCTGGGCAAGGGCATCGGCAATGTGATCCTGGCGCTGGTGCTGGTGGAATGGGCCACCTTCGCCCGCACCGCCCGCGGCGTCGGGCTGGTGGAAAGCCGCAAGGAATATATCGAGGCCAGCCATGTCATGGGCGTGCCGACCTGGCGGATCCTGCTGCAGCATCTGCTGCCCAACTGCATCCCGCCGCTGATCGTGATCGCGACCGTGCAGGTGGCGCGGGCGATCTCGCTGGAGGCGACGCTGTCCTTTCTGGGGGTGGGCGTGCCGATCACCCAGCCCAGCCTGGGGCTGCTGATCTCGAACGGCTATCAATACATGTTCTCGGGCATGTACTGGATGAGCGTCTTTCCTGGCCTGTCGCTGCTGGTGACCATCGTCGCGATCAACCTTGTGGGCGACCGGCTGCGCGATGTGCTGAACCCGCGGAAGGACAGCTGATGCAAGCCGCAGCCCCCCTGTCGCCGCTGGCCGCCGCCGCCACCGCCCCGTCGCACCCGCTTCTGTCGGTGCAGGGCCTGACCACCTCTTTCCTGACCCCGCAGGGCTGGACCCCGGTGCTGCGCAATGTCAGCTTCGACATCCACCCGCGCGAAACCCTGGCCGTCGTGGGCGAAAGCGGATCGGGCAAAAGCGTGACGGCGCTGTCGATCATGCGCCTGCTCAATCCGCGCAGTTCGAAGATCGAGGGCGATATCCGCTTTGACGGCACGGCGCTGACCGGCCTGTCCGATGCCGGCATCCGCCGCCTGCGCGGCGCCGAAATGTCGATGATCTTTCAGGATGCCAGCCTGAACCCGGTCTACACCATCGGCTTCCAGCTGACCGAGATCCTGCGGCTGAAGCGCGGCCTGTCGCGCAGCGATGCCACGCGTGAGGCGATTGCGCTGCTGGAAAAGGTGCGCATTCCGGGGGCGGGGCGGCGGCTGGCCAGCTATCCGCACGAATTGTCGGGCGGGATGCGGCAGCGGGTGGCCATCGCCATGGCGCTGGCCTGCAAGCCGCGGCTGCTGATCGCGGACGAGCCGACAACGGCGCTGGATGTGACGATCCAGGCCCAGATCATCGAGTTGATCAAGCTTCTGCAGGACGAAGAGCATATGTCGGTGATGTTCATCACCCACGATATGGGCGTCGTGGCCGAAGTGGCCGATCGCACCGCGGTGATGTTCCGCGGCGATCTGGTCGAGACCGGCCCCACGGCCGAGATTTTCGCCCGCCCGCGCCAGCCCTATACCAAGGCGCTTCTCGCCTCGATCCCGCGGCTGGGCTCGATGAACGGCACCGATCTGCCGCAGCCCTTCCAGCTGATCGACCACCGCACCGGCGCGCCGGTCGCGGCCGAGCCGCAACCCGAACCGCAACCCGCACGGGCACCCGCCGCGCCCTCATCCGATGCGGCCCCGCTTCTGACGGTCGAGGGCCTGTCGCTGCGCTTTGACATGCGGGGCGGCGCCTTTCACCGGCTGACCGGCCGCGTCCATGCGGTCGAGGATGTGTCCTTCCGCATCGCGCCGGGCGAAACCCTGTCGCTGGTCGGCGAAAGCGGATCGGGCAAAAGCACCACCGCGCGGGCGATCATGGGGCTGAACCGGCTGCAGGGCGGCACGATCCGGCTGGGCGATCTGCAGGCCACCGGCCCCGATGCCGCGCCGCGCGCCATTCTGTGCCGCAGGCAGCAGATGATCTTCCAGGATCCCTTCGCCAGTCTGGATCCGCGTTTCCGCATCGCCGACCTGCTGGCCGAACCGATGCGCGTGCATCTGGATCTGTCCGAGGACGAGATCCGCCGCCGCAGCGCGGGCCTGTTGCGCGATGTCGGGCTGAGCCCCGAGATGATGCAGCGCTATCCGCACCAGTTCTCGGGCGGGCAGCGCCAGCGCATCGCCATCGCCCGCGCCCTGGCGCTGGACCCCCAGCTGGTCGTCGCGGACGAGGCGGTCTCGGCGCTGGACGTGTCGGTCAAGGCCCAGGTGATCAACCTGATGATGGAGATCCAGCGCCGGCGGCAGCTGTCCTATCTGTTCATCAGCCATGACATGGCGGTCGTGGAACGGATCAGCCATCGCGTGGCGGTGATGTATCTGGGCCGCATCGTCGAGATCGGCCCGCGCCGCTCGGTCTTCGAGACGCCCTCGCATCCCTATACGCGCCAGCTGATGGCCGCGGCCCCGGTGCCCGATCCGGCGCGGCGGCATCTGCGGCGCGGGCTGGAGGTGGACGAGATCCGCACCCCGATCCGCCCGCCCGATTACCGGCCCGCGCCCACGCGGATGATCGAGGTCGGGCCCGGGCATTTCGTCCTGGACCTGCCCGATCACCTGCCGACCGCGCTGCAGACCTGACGCCCCGCCCGACCCGCCGGCGCCGGGGCGATCCCGCCCGCGCCTGATGCCCCGCTTCGGGCCCATCCAGACAGAAGATCGCCGATGCCCCCAACCCCCTTCCCTTCCCTTGATGTCACCGCCGCCGCCGCGCCCCGGGCCGCGCCCCTGCCGGACACGGCCCCCGCCCAGGTCCAGACCGCGCTTTGCCATGCCGGGCGCCACCCGCAGGCCCATAGCGGCGCGGTGAATGTGCCGGTCTTCCACGCCTCGACGATCCTGTTTCCCACGCTTGAGGCGCTGGATGCCAAGGCCAGCGCGCCGGTCCGCTATGGCCGGCGCGGCACGCCCACCACCCAGGCCCTGGAAGAGGCGGTCTCGGCGCTGGAAGGCGCGGTGGGCACGGTGCTGACGCCCTCGGGCGCGATGGCGATCACCGTCACGCTGCTGGCGCATGCCCGACCCGGGGCGCATTACCTGATCCCCGACAATGTCTATGGCCCCTGCCGGCACGCCTATACCGAATTGCTGCAGCCGATGGGCATCGACTGCACCTTCTACGATCCGCAGATCGGCGCCGGCATCGCCCGGCTGGTGCGGCCGGAGACCGTGCTGATCTGGATCGAGCCGCCGGGCTCGCAGACCTTCGAGATGCCGGATATCCGCGCCATCGTCGATGTGGCCCGCGCCCATGGCATTCCCACGGCCTTGGACAATACCTGGTCGGGCGGGCTGTTCCTGCAGCCCCTGGCGATGGGGGTGACCTATTCGGTCCAGGCGGGCACGAAATATCTGTGCGGCCATTCCGATGTGATGTCGGGCACCATCGCCTGCGCCCCCGGCGCGCATGAGCGGATGAAGACCTATGCCGCGCGGCTGGGCGTCTGCGTCGGGCCCGACGATGCCTATCTGGTCCTGCGCGGGATGCGCACGCTGATCATGCGCATGCGCCAGCACCATGCCGCCGGGCTGCAGGTTGCCGCCTGGCTGCAGACCCGGCCCGAAGTGCTGCGGGTGATGCATCCCGGCCTGGCCTCTGACCCCGGCCACGCGCTGTGGCGGCGCGATTTCACCGGCGCCTCGGGCCTGTTCGGCTTTGTGCTGAAGCCGGTCGCCCGCCCGGCGCTGGCGCGGATGATGGACGGACTGCGCTATTACGGCATGGGGTCAAGCTGGGGCGGCTTTGAAAGCCTGCTGATCCCGACCGAGCCGGCCAAGCTGCGCAGCAGCACCGAATGGGCCCCCGGTGGCCAGTCGATGCGGATCCATGTCGGGCTGGAAGACCCCGAGGATCTGATCCGCGATCTCGAGGCCGGCCTGGCCCGGCTGAACTGACCGGCTGAACTGATCGGCCGGGCGGACCGGCGCGCCGCGACCGCCCCCCTTGTTCCGCACCCGGCCAGACCCGGGCCGCGACTTCTTGAAAGGACCGAAACGTGACCGACAGACCTGCACGCCTTGCCGTCGATATCGGCGGAACCTTCACCGATATCGTGCTTGAAACCGCCCCGGGCAGCTTCCTGTCGGGCAAATACCTGACCACCCATGCCGATCCCGAACGCGCGGTGCTGGAAGGCACCCGCGACCTGATCGCGAAAAGCGGCATCGGCCCCGAGCGGATCGGGCTGGTGGTGCATGGCACCACGCTGGCCACCAATGCGCTGATCGAACGCAAGGGCGCGAAAGTGGCGCTGATCACCACCCGCGGCTTCCGCGATTCGCTTGAAATGGCCTATGAGCATCGCTTCGAGGTCTCGGACCTGTATATGGAACGCCCCGCGCCGCTGGTGCCGCGCTGGCTGCGGCTTGAGGTGGATGAACGGCTGGCCGCCGATGGTGCGGTGCTGCGGCCCTTCGATGCCGAAAGCCTGATGGCGGTGATCCCGACGCTGCGCGACGAGGCGGTCGAGGCGGTCGCGGTCTGCTTCCTGCATTCCTATGTGAACGGCGCCCATGAACGGCTGGCGGCCGAGATCCTGCGCCGCGAACTGCCCGGGGTGCGGATCACCCTCTCGCATGAAATCTGCCCCGAGATCCGCGAATATGAACGCGGCTCGACCACCTGTGCCAATGCCTATGTGCAGCCGGTGATGGAAAGCTATCTGCGGCGGCTGAAGCAGGGCATCGCCGATCTGGGCATTCCGGGCGAGATCATGCTGATGATGTCCTCGGGCGGGCTGTGCAGCCTGGATATCGCCTGCGCCCAGCCGATCAAGCTGGTGGAATCCGGCCCGGCGGGCGGGGCGGTTCTGGCCGCCAGCATCGCCGAAGAGCTGAAGATCGAGAAGGCGATCGCCTTCGACATGGGCGGCACCACGGCAAAGCTGGTGCTGATCGACGACGCCACCCCGCAGCAAAGCCGCAATCTGGAAGTCGCCCGCGCCTACCGCTTCCTGCGCGGCTCGGGCATGCCCCTGCGCGTGCCGGTCATCGACCTGGTCGAGATCGGCGCGGGCGGCGGGTCGCTGGCCTCGGTCGATACGCTGGGCCGGGTGGCGGTGGGGCCGGAAAGCGCCGGGTCCGAACCGGGGCCTGCGGCCTATGCCCGGGGCGGCACCCGCCCGGCGGTGACCGATGCCGACCTGATCCTGGGCAAGATCGACCCGGTGGGCTTTGCCGGCGGCTCGATCACGCTGGATCTGGCGCTGTCGGCCCGGGCGCTTGACGCGCATGTCGGCCTTCCCGCCGGCATGGACACCCGCACCGCGGCCATCGCCGTGGTCGAGGCGGTGGACGAGAACATGGCCAATGCCGCCCGCGTCCATGCCACCGACAATGGCGCCCAGCTGGAAGGCCGCACGATGATCGCCTTCGGCGGCGCGGCACCCATGCATGCGGCGCGGATCGCGCAGAAACTGTCGATCTCGCGGATCATCGTGCCGAAGGGCGCGGGTGTAGGCTCGGCCCATGGCTTCCTGCTGGCGCCGGTTTCCTATGAAGCGGTGCGCACCCGGCTGATCCCGCTGGATCTGCTGGACGCCGCACAGATGGAAACGATCGTCGCGGCGATGCGCGCCGAGGCCAAGGCCGTGGTCGATCTGGGCCTGCCCCAGGGGGCGGCGCTGAGCGAGATCGTCTCGGTCTACATGCGCTATCGCGGCCAGGGCCATGAGATCATGGTGACCCTGGACCGGATGCCGCCGGCCGAAGCGCTGCAGGCAAAGCTGCTGGCGCTGTTCGAAGCCGAATACCGCCGGCATTTCGGTCGGGTGATCCCGGGCATGGATATCGAATGCCTGACCTGGAAACTCGCGCTGTCCGGCCCGCGCAATGGCGGCGCCCCGGCGGCCGCCGGCTCGGTTCTGGCCGGCAGCGCCACACCGAAGCCGCGCAAGACCCAGACCCTGGTCGACCTGCAATCGATGACCGACGCCCCCGCCCATGTCTACCAGCGCGGCGATCTGGGCGCGGGGGCGGTGATCCGCGGCCCCGCCATCATCACCGAAGACGAAACCAACACGATGATCCCCCAGGGCTTCACCGCCCATCTGACCCCTGCCGGCCATCTGGTGCTGGATGCGGTGGGGGCCCAGGCCAGCCAAGGAGAAGCCGCATGAGCCCGCGCATCGACCAGATCCAGCTGCAGATGATCTGGAGCCGCCTGATCTCGGCGGTCGAGGAACAGGCGCGCAGCCTGATCCGCGCCGGGTTTTCCACCTCGACCCGCGAGGCGGGCGATGTCTCGGCCGGGGTGTTCAACACCCGCGGCGAGATGATCGCCCAGGCGGTGACCGGCACGCCCGGCCATATCAACTCGATGGCGCGCTCGGTGAAGCATTTCCTTGAGGTCTTCCCGGTCGCCACCGCGCAAGAAGGCGATGTCTACATCACCAACGATCCCTGGAAGGCCACCGGCCATCTGTCGGACCTGTCGGTCGTCACGCCGATCTTCAAGGCCGGCCGGCTGGTCGCGCTGTTCGCCTGCACCACCCATGTCGTCGATATCGGCGGCAACGGGCCTTCGCCGGAATCGCGCGATGTCTATGGCGAGGGTCTGTTCATCCCGATCATGAAGATCGCCGAGCGGGGCGTGATGAACGAAAGCCTGCTGCAGATCGTGCGGGCCAATGTGAAAGAGCCGGTCCAGGTCGAGGGCGACATCTTCGCGCTGGTGGCCTGCAACGAAGTGGGCGGCAAGCGGCTTTTGACCATCATGGACGAATGCGGCCTGACCGAGATCGACACGGTCGGCGACGAGATCTTCGCCCGCTCGCGCAAGGCGATGATGGACGAGATCGCCAAGCTGCCGCGCGGCACCTGGCACAACAAGATGACGATCGACGGCTTCGAGGCGCCGATCGACCTGTGCGCCGCGGTGACCGTCGACGAGACCGGCGTCCATATCGACATGACCGGCACCTCGGAACCCTCGCGCTACGGGATCAACTGCCCGATGTGCTATACCGAGGCCTATGCCTCGTTCGGGGTGAAATGCCTGGTGGCGCCGCATCTGCCCAACAATGCCGCGACCATGGCCTGCATCACCGTCTCGGCGCCCGAGAACTGCATCGCCAATGCGCAGTTTCCCCGCCCGGTCGTCGCCCGCTCGACCATCGGGATGTTCCTGCCCGATCTGGTCTTCGGCTGCTTCGAACAGGCGCTGGAAAACCGCGTGCCGGCCGAAAGCACCGGGACCCTGTGGAATATCCGCCTGGGCCAGCAGCCCGAAGCGGGGCAGCCCGGCTTCATGGTCACCACCTTCCACAGCGGCGGCACCGGCGCGCGGCCAGCGCTGGACGGGCTGTCGGCCACGCCCTTCCCCTCGGGCATCCGCAATGTTCCGGTCGAGGTGACCGAGGCGATCACCTCGCTGGTGATCTGGCGCAAGGAATTCCGGCCCGATTCGGGCGGGGCGGGCCAGCAGCGCGGCGGGCTGGGCCAGACGATGGAAATCGGCAACCGCGCCGATCTGCCCTTGAACTTCTATGCCCGCTACGAACGGGTCGAGAACCCGGCCAAGGGCCGGCAGGGCGGCAGCCCCGGCCATCCCGGCCGGGTCAGCCTGGGCTCGGGCGGCAAGCTGCGCGCCAAGGGGCTGCAGACCATTCCGGTGGGCGATACGGTGGTGATCGAGATGCCGGGCGGCGGTGGCTATGGCGATCCGCGCGCCCGCTCGGCCGAGGCCTTGGCGCATGATCTGCGCTGCGGCTATGTCACCGAGGCGGGCGCCGCGGACAGCTATGGCCGCCCGGCCGACAAGCGCTGAGCCCGGCATGGCCACGCCCGGCTTTCCGCTGACCCGCGATCTGGCCGCGGCCCTGGCAGGCTTGCGGCCCGGGGATCTGGGCGCCGCCGCCACGCAGCGGGCGCAGATCGCCTTTCTCGACACGCTGGCCGTGATCGCGGCCGGCCTGTCCGAACCGGCGGTCGCGGCGCTGGCGCGGACGCTGGGGGCCGACGGCGGCGCGGGGCCCGCGCATCTGTCGGCGCGCGACCGGGCGCTGGTTCTGGGCACGGCCGCCCATGCGCTGGATCTGGACGACGTGGCATTCGGCGGCCATGTCAGCGCGGTTCTGGTGCCGGCGATCCTGGCGCTGCTGCCGGCGCTGCCGCAGCCGGTCGAGGGGCGGCGGGTCCTGCTGGCCTATGCGGCGGGCTATGAGGCCTGGGCCGAGGTCTCGAGCCGCGAAACCACCCTGTACCACGCCAAGGGCGCGCATCCGACCGGGCTGCTGGGCCCGATCGGCGCGGCGGCGGCGGCGGCGCAGCTGTGGCAGCTGACCGCCGGCCAGACCGCGCAGGCCCTGGGCATTGCCGCCTCGCTGGGGGCCGGGCTGACGGTGAATTTCGGCACGATGACCAAACCCTTCCATGCCGGCCGCGCCGCCGAGGCCGGGGTTTTCGCGGCCGATCTGGCCCGCCACGGCCTGACCGCGGCGTCCGACGCGCTTGAGGCCTGGAACGGCTTTCTGCAGGTGCATTCGCCGCAGGGCGCGGTCGATCTGACCCGGCCGCTGGGGCTGGCGGGCGGCGCGCTGCGGCTGGCGGGCATCGCCCCCAGCGTCAAGCGCTTTCCGGTCTGCTATGCCGCCCATCGCGCGATCGACGCGGCGCTGGCGCTGCACGCGGCGGGCGGCTTCGATCCCGACGCGCTGTCGCGGATCGAGATCCTGATCAGCCCCCGCCATTCCGCCACCCTGCGCTATGACGCGCCGCAGACCGTGGCCGAGGCGCGCTTCAGCCTGGAATTCGCGGTCTGCACGGCGCTGCTGACCGGGCAGGTCGGGCTGGCCCAGCTGCAGGCCGGCTGGCTGGCGGATCCGCAGCTGCGCCGCCTGATGGCGCGCTGTGCCCGCCGTCTGTCGGACAGCGCCGATCCGGTGCTGGAAGGCTTCGCGGCCTTTGATCAGGTCACGCTGCACCGCGACGGCGCGGCGCCGCTGCCCAGCCCCGAAGTGGCCCGGGCGCTGGGGCATGCCGACCTGCCGCTTAACCCCGACCAGATCGCGGCGAAACTGGCCGATTGCCTGGCACAGGCCGGCGGTCTGCCCCCGGCCTCCCAGGTCAGCGCCGCCGTGGCCCGGCTTGCCGACCCTTCCGGCACAGCCGAGGCGCTGGCCCAGGTGGCGGCCGCATTTCTGGCCCTGGGCCTGCCCGCGGCCCCCTGCCCTTCAACAGCCGGCGCTGCGGCGCACGGCCCTTCCCGATAGACGCGAAAGGACCCCCCATGTCACGCACCCGAGAGCTGGTCGAATTCGTCCTCGACACCGGCTATGACCAGCTCGACCCCGCGGTCGTCCATCTGGCCAAGACCCATTTCCTGGATTGCGTCGGATCGGCCCTGGCCGAAGCCGCGCATCCCCGTTCGCAGATCGTGCAGCGCTATCTGGCGCGGATCGGCGCCGAGGGCCCCTGCCGCGTCATCGGCTACGGCCGGCGCGCCACGATCGACAATGCCGCCTTCGCCAATGGCATCCTGGCCCATACGATCAGCTTCGACGACAGCGGCCCCTCGCACCCTTCCGTCACCATCGTGCCGCCGCTGCTGGCCATGGGCGAGATGTACCATCTGGACGGCAAGGCGATTCTGACCGCGCAGGTTCTGGCCTATGACGTGTTCCAGCGGCTGAACGCCGTGACCGAGGACGCCTGGGAGATGCGCAAGCGCGGCTGGCACCCGACCGGGTTCTTCGGCGCGGTGACCTCGGCCATCCTGTCGGCCAAGCTGATGAAGCTGTCGCTGGAGGACAGCGTCAACGCCATCGCGATCGCCGCCACCATGGGCGGCGGGCTAAGCCAGAACATCGGCAGCATGGGCATGGGCCTGCATGCCGGCAATGCCAGCCGCAACGGCATCATGGCGGCGCATCTGTCGCAGGAAGGCTTCCGCGCCGATGCCGACCCGCTTGAGGGCCGTTTCGGGCTGATGGATGCGCTGTGCGGCCCGGGCAGCTATGAAACCCATGCCCTGACCGAAGGCCTGGGCGCGCCGTTCCGGCTTCTGGATCCGGGCATCACCATCAAGCCCTATCCGAATTGCTGGGCGCATCACAAAGTGCTGGATTCGGTCCTGCACCTGCAGCAGACCCATGCGCTGACCCCCGACCAGATCGCCCGGGTCGAGGTGGATCTGCAGGCCGACAAGCCGACCTACCGCTATCTTGCCCCGAAGACCGATCTCGAGGCGCGCTACAGCCTGGGCTACGGCATCGCGCTGTGCCTGCTGGACGGGGCGCTGGGAATCGACCAGTTCGCCGATGACCGGATCCAGGATCCGCGCACCCTCGAGATGATGGGCCGGATCCATCACACGCCGCAGCCGGCCGGCGCGGCGCAGAACGAGGTGGTCCTGGTGCTGACCGATGGCCGGCGCCTGTCGCATCGGGTGGTGCATTCCAAGGGCCATCCGCGCTTCAACCCGATGTCCGAAGCCGAGGTGCAGGCCAAATTCGCCGGTTGCGCCGGCCGGCTGCTGCCCGAGGATCAGGTCGCCCGCGCGGCGGGGCTGATCAACGCGCTGGAAGAGGTGGACGATCTGGCCCGGGTGATGGACGCGCTGATCGCGCCCGCCGCGGCGGGCTGATCGCGCAGGCGCAACCGCAGTCCCGGCCGGCCCGGGTCTGCGGTCTATCTATTGCGAAAGCCCGGCGGGAGAAGCGGCGCTAGGTCAGCGGCGATCCGGGCAGGGGCGTCAGGATCATCGTCTGCATCGGCGGCGGCGGGGCGCCCGGAAAGGCGCCGGGCGGCCAGGCCCCATCCGCCTGCGCCCGGGCGCGGATGGCCTGGCGGGCCGCAAGGCTTTCATAGGCCCAGAGATGGGCGAAGCGCGGCGTCCCCTCGACCGAGACGCCGGCCATGATCACCGGCGAATAGCGGGCGCGCCGCGGCAGCTTCTGCTGCCAGGCGGCATCGAGAACCGGGAAACTGCCGGGCCTGACCCCGTAGATGCGCAGCTCGTAACAGGGCCCGTGCCGGCCCGACAGGATCGGCGCGAACCAGTCGGGCAGGGCATAGGCCTCGGTCCGGTAGCCGCGCAGCAGGCCCGCCAGACCGAACGGATCGTCGGACCAGGCCAGATCCGCGCGCGCCGCGCCCAGTTCGGCCGCGCTGTCATGGGCCCGGGCCAGAACCAGATGGTTCAGCTGCCCGATCTCGACCGACCAGCAGCCAAGGATGCGGCCGGGCGCCGTTTCTTCCAGCAGCCGGCCCGCCGCCACAGGGTGATCGCGGGCCGGAATGTCGATGAAGGCGAAGTCGATCAGCATGGTCGGGTGCCCGTCGCCTAGCGGCGCGACTTCGGGTCCAGCACGTCGCGCAGCCCGTCGCCCAGCAGGTTGAACGACAGGACGGTGACGAAGATGAAGATCCCCGGGAAGACCGACAGGAAAGGGTGCGTCGTCAGATAGCGCTGCGCCTCGTTCAGCATGGCGCCCCATTCCGGCATCGGCGGCTGCGCGCCCAGGCCCAGAAAACTCAGCACCGCCGCGGCCAGGATCGCATCGCCCAGCGACAGGGTGAAATACACGATCAGCGGCCCCAGGATATTGGGCAGGATCTCGTGCAGGATGATGCGGAAGTCCGATGCGCCGATGCTGCGCGCGGCCTCGACATATTGCAGCTGCGCCACCGACATCGTGGCGCCCCGCACCACGCGGGCAAAGCGCGGAATGCGCACCAGCCCGATCGCGATGATCCCGTTTTGCAGCGACGGCCCCAGGATCGCGGCGATCAGCACCGCCATCAGCACATAGGGCAACGCCAGAACGATATCCATCGCCCGCATCAGCACGCTGTCCACCATGCCGCCGTAATAGCCGGCCAGAAGCCCGATGATCGTGCCCGCCACCAGCGAGATCGTCACCGCCAGAAGCCCCACGGCAAGCGAGATCCGCGTGCCCTCGACCACCCGCGAAAACACGTCGCGGCCGATCTGGTCGATGCCGAAAGGATGCATCCAGCTGGGCCCTTCCAGCACGCCATCGGTGAAGGCATCCACCTCGTAGGGGGCGATCAGCGGCGCGAACAGCGCCACCAGCAAAAGCAGGCTGACACAGACCAGGCCGACCAGCGCGCTGCGGTTCTCGACCACCAGCGCCAGCCCGGCACGAAGCCGGGAAAGCCGGCCGGATTTCGGGAGTTCGGCGCCGGGGGCGGCGTTCAACGGGATGCTCATGCGTGAACCCTCGGGTCGATGATGCCGTAAGAGATGTCGACGATCAGATTGATGAAGACGATGATCACCGCGTAGAAGATGATCGCGCCCTGCACGACCGGATAGTCATGCGCAAGAATGGCCTGCATCAGATGCCGCCCCAGTCCCGGCCAGGAGAACAGGGTTTCGGTGACGATCGAGCCGCCCAGATAGACCCCGATCTCAAGCCCAAGGATGGTGACGACCGGGATCATCGCATTGCGCATCACATGCCGCATCACCACCGCCGGAAAGCTAAGTCCGCGCGCCAGGGCGGCATTCACATAGTCTTCGTTGATCGTCTCCAGCACGCTGGCCCGCGTCGTGCGCGCAATCAGCGCGGCGGGCGCCGTCGACAGGGTGATCGCCGGCAGCACGATATGCGACAGCACGTTCAGGAAGGCCGCGCCGTTCAGCGTCAGCAGACTGTCCAGCAGCTTGAACCCGGTCACATGGGTCAGCGACACTTCGTATGAGATCATGCCGCCGGTCGGGAAGATGTCGAAATAGACCGAGAAGACGACGATCAGGATGGTGCCGAACCAGAAGACCGGGATCGAGATGCCCGAAAGCGTGACGAACATCACCAGCGTGTCGAAGAAGGACCCGCGCGTCATGCCGGCGATGGTGCCCGCCGCGACGCCGACCACGGCCCCGATCAGCACGCCCAGAAAGGCAAGTTCCGCCGTGGCCTTCAACCGGTCCAGCAGGATCGGCAGCACCGGCTCGTGGTTCTGCAGGCTTTGGCCCATATCGCCCTGCAGCAGATTGCCCAGCCAGGTGAAATATTGCACCACATAGGACTGATCCAGCCCCATCTCCTTGCGCAGCGCGGCCAGGGTTTCCTCGGACACGGCCTCGACGCCGACGATGGTTTCCACCGGATCGCCGGGGATCGCGCGCATGGCGGCGAAGACCACCACCGTCAGCACAAGCAGCACGAAGGCGGAATTGACGAAGCGTTTGCCGATCTTCGCCAGAACGGAATGGGAATTGCTCATGCGGCAGGCTCCTCGCCTGGTCCGGCGGCAAAGGGCGCTGCGCCGGGAAGATCGTTGTACAGATGGCAGGCGACCGTTCTTCCCTCGACGGTCTGCGGCAGCGGCAGTGCGGTGTCGCAGATCCCGGGGATGCGCCTGGGGCAGCGGGTGTGGAAGGCGCAGCCCCTGGGCAGGTTCACATTTGACGGGATCTCGCCCTTCAGCAACGCCCGTGTCTTGCCCCGCACCGATTTGTGGCTGGGCGTCGCTTCCATCAGCGCCCGTGTATAGGGGTGCAGCGGGTTGGCCCAGATCGTCTCGACCGCGCCGCTTTCGACGATCCGGCCCATATACATCACCGCAACCCGATCGGTCAGATAGCCGATGAGGTTCAGATCGTGGGTGATGAACAGGCTGCCCAGGTTCAGGTCGCGTTCCAGTTCCTGGATCAGGTCGATGACCTTGGCCTGAACCGACACGTCCAGCGCCGAGGTCGGCTCGTCCAGGATCAGGAATTTCGGGTTCAGGATCAGCGCCCGGGCAATCGCCACGCGCTGGCGCTGGCCCCCCGACAACTCGTGCGGATAGCGGTCGAAATGCGCCGGCGTCAGATGCACCCGGTCCAGCATTTCCAGCGCCTGCGCCCGCCGCTCGGCCGGAGTGCCGCGCTTGTGGACAACCAGCGAATCCGTGATGATCGTGCCGACTTTCCGTCGCGGATTTAGCGAATTGTAGGGGTCCTGGAACACCATCTGGACCTGTTCGCGGAAGGCCAGCGGGTCAAGGCTGCTGACCGGCTGGCCGCCCAGCGTCACGCGGCCGCCCGTCGGGGCCTGCAGCTGCACGAAGGCCCGGGCAAGCGTGCTTTTGCCGCTGCCCGATTCCCCCGCGACGCCGACCATCTCGCCGCGGCGCACAGCCAAGGTCACATCCTGCACGGCCCGGACCGCCGCACGTTCCTTGCCACGCAGAAACGGCAACAGCCCGCCGCCGCGCACCGGAAAGCTGACGCTCAGTCCGGTGACGGCAAGGTCTCCGTCCGCCTGCGCCGCCCGAGGGGTCTTGTCTGACATGTCGTTCATTCCCTGCCCCCGTCCGCGGCCTGCGCCCCCGGCAGGGGCTGCTGGCAGGCCACGAAATGCCCTTCCGCCACCTCGATCATCTGCGCCTTGTCCGGGTTGACCCCGCCCCGGCCCAGCCGGCGGTCGGCATAGGCATAGCCCTTTGGCGGGGGGGCGACGCGCCGCACCTCGCCGATCGGGCGGCCGCGCTGCTCGGGCGAGGGAAGCGCGGCGATCAGTGCGCAGGTATAGGGGTGGCGCGGATCTTGAAACAGGCGGTCGGCCGGTGCGATCTCGACGATCTGACCCAGATACATGACGGCGATGCGGTCGCAATTCTCGGCCGCGACGCCAAGATCGTGGGTGATCATGACCAGCGCCGTGCCCAGATCCGACCGCAGCTGGTTCAGCAGATCCAGGATCTGGGCCTGGATCGAGACATCCAGCGCCGCGGTCGGCTCGTCGGCGATGATCAGCTCGGCCCCGGCGACCGTGGCGATCGCGATCATCACCCGCTGCGCCATGCCGCCCGACAGTTCGAAGGAATAGCTGCGCATCACCCGGTCGGGATCGGGCAGGCCGACCCGCGCCAGCTGCGTCAGGCACCGCTCCCAGGCCTGGGCTTTCGTCACCCCGTCCCGGGCTCGCGCGGCTTCCATGATCTGGCTGCCGATGGTCTTCACCGGGTTCAGCGCCCGCTTGGCCTCTTGGAAGACCATCGCGACCTGCCGGCCGCGGATCGCCCGCAGCGCCCGCGCCGACAGCCCCGTCAGCTCCTGCCCCTTCAGGCGGATCGACCCGCCCGAGATCCGGCCGCTTTTCGGCAGCAGGCCCATGACCGCGCGCGCGGTCATGCTTTTGCCGCTGCCGGTTTCGCCCACGATGCCCAGGCTTTCGCCGGGGGCAAGGTCAAGGGTCACCCCGGCCAGCGCCTGAACGGGCCCCTGCCGGGTGTCGAAAAAGAGATCAAGATCCCTGATGGCCAGAAGGCTCTGACCTGTCGGCATTGCGCCGTTCAGCTGTCCGGGGGTCACGTCGTCGTCCTTGTGATCAGCGCGTGGGCGGTCCTGGCTGATCCGCCCACGATCCAGACTTCTGCCCAGGCTTTTGCCCAGGCTTCTGCGCGCGGCGGCCTTGCGGGCCGCGCGCCCGCGACCGGCCTTACTCGGCCAGAGTGGCCGCGTTCAGGTACACCTGATTGGCCGGGTTGCGGTAGACGTTCGACACTTTGGACGACATGCCAAGGCTGTAGACCGGATGGGCCAGGAAGACCGCGACGGCTTCGTCCGCCAGGATCTGCATCGCCGCGCCGTAATCTTCCTGCCGCTGCGCATCGTCATAGGTGTTGCGGGCGGCATCGAGCAGTGCATCCAGCTTGTCGTTGCGCAGACGCCCCACATTGCCCGAATCGATGAAGCGCGAATGGAACATCGGATAGAAGACGCCCTCGGGATCGACGGTCGAGGCCGTCCAGCCGCCGACGGTGATGTCGAAATCGCCCGATCCGCGGCGGGTCAGCCAATCGGCCCAGGTGACCATCTCGACCTTGGCGTCGATGCCGACCGCCTTCAGATCGGCCTGGATGATCGCCACGCCATCGGTGGGCGAGGGGAAATAGGGCCGCGCATTCGAGAAGGACATGAAGGTCAGGCTGAACCCGTCGGGATAGCCCGCTTCGGCCAGCAGCGCCTTGGCGGCCGCGGGATCGTAGGGATATTCGGCCAGCCCGTCGACATGGCCGATTTCGCCCTTGGTCATCACCTGCTGGTCCAGCGCGCCGATGCCGAAGAACGAGATCTTGTAAAGCCGCTCGCGGTTGATCGCCATCTGCAGCGCCTTGCGCACCCGCACATCCTGCAGCGGGCCGTGTTCGGTATTGATGAACAGGCTTGAGAAGCCGACCGAATTCACCAGATCGACATTCACCTCGTCCGTCGCATCCAGATCGTTGATGCGGTTGAACGGCACATCGTCGATCAGATGCACCTCGCCCTTCTGCAGGGCCAGGATGCGCACGTCGTTTTCGGGAATGACCCGCACGATCAGACGCTCGATCTTCGGCACTTCGCCCCAGTAATCGTCATTGCGGACCAGTTCGATGATGTCCTGCTTTTCCCAGCGCACGAATTTGAACGGGCCGGTGCCGACCGGATGGTCGTTCAGCGCCTCGGGGTTCGCGGCGATGGCGGCGGGGCTGACGATATAGGCCGGATAGATCGCCAGATTGTACAGCAGCGCCGGCTGCGCGACCGAGAAATGCAGCTTGACCGTGTGGTCATCGACCGCCTCGATCTGGGTCAGGTCGCCCAGCTTGCTTTTCCAGCGGATGAAACGGTTGGTGTAGCTGGGATGGGTTTCGATGAACTGGCGCTCGAACGACACCTTGACCGCTTCGGCGGTGAAGGGCGTACCGTCATGGAAGGCCACGCCCTGACGCAGATGGAAGGTCCAGACCAGCCCGTCTTCCGACCGTTCCCAGCTTTCCGCCAGCGCGGGAATGACCTTGGTCGTCGGCCCGTCGAACCGCACCAGCCCGTCGAACACCCAGTCGGCGATCTTGAAATCCTCGCTTGAGGTCGCCATTGCCGGGTCCAGCACCGCCGAATCCTGGCCGCGCCCATAGACCAGCGTCTGCGCCGAGGCATCGACCGTCGCGGTCGCAAGCACGAGCGAGGCCAGCACCCCTCTCAAAACCGTTCGCAATCCCATCCGTATTCTCCTTGTTGGGCGATGTCGCAGGCGATGTTCCGAACCTTCTGCCTTCTGCGGGCGGATCTGTTCTGTCTTTGGTTCGGTTCGCTATACGATACTTGTCACATCATAGTATGAACCACATATATTTGTCTACTCCCCGAATTCCGCAAAGCTGCGCGACCGGGCGCCGCGCGGACGCCCCCGCCGGCAGGGCTGGCGCATCGGGCTGTGGCACGGTAGGGCTAAGGGGACACGAACCCAGGGAGAGCCAAAATGCTGGCCGAAAGTGCGTCAAAGAAGAGCAGTTACAACGTTTCTGCCGTTGAAAGCGCCCTTGAACTCCTGATGCTTGTGGCCGAGAATCCCGGACAGGGCCTGTCCGATCTTGCCCGTCTGTCGGGATATTCAAAGCCGCGAACCTTCCGCCTTCTTCAGACGATGGAGACAAGCGGTTTCGTGGTCCGAACCGGCAATGATGCGCAATACCATCTGGGCAAGCGGGCGCATCAGCTGGGCGAACAGGCGAAGAACCAGATCGACCTGGCCGCGATCTTCGCGCCGATCGTGCAGGAATATGTCGCCAAGACCAATGAGACGGTGCAGATCCGCACCCGCGTCGGGCTGGAAAGCGTCTGCCAGCACTTCGCCGAGCCGGACCGGATCGTGCGCTTCCATTGCGTGCTGGGCAGCCGCAACCCGCTGCATGTCGGCTCCAGCAAGATCCTGCTGGCCTTCGCGCCCGACCGGGTGCGCCGCAACGTGTTTTCCGCCCCGCTGAAGAAATTCACCGATGCCACCAAGATCAGCCCCGCCGCCCTGACCGCGCAATTGCAGCAGATCGTCGACACCGGCTATTGCATCAGCCGCGGCGAGACCGACCCCGACGCCGTCTCGGTCGGCGCGCCGGTGCGCGACAGCCATGACGAGGTGGTCGCCGCCTTTATAATCGCTGCCCCCGCCTCGCGCGTTTCGGACACGCGGATGGAGGAACTGGCGGCGCTGGCCATCGAAGCCGCGCGAAAATGCGAAGGCGCGCTGCAGAACGCCATGCTTGCCGGCTAGGGCGGGCCCGGATCGCGGATCCGGGCGCCGGCCCTCAGGCGTCAAGGTCGCGCACGGCGACGATCACCTTGTTGACGCCAGCGCCGGCCTCGATCCGCTCTTCGGCGGCCACGATATCGTCCAGCGCATAGACGATGGGTTCGGGCGCCATCAGCTGGCCGCGGTCCAGCAGGGCCGAGATGTCGCGCCGCGCCGCCATCCGGCGGTCCTCGGACAGGTACTTGCCCTGCACCATATGCAGGGTGATGCCCTTCGATGCCATGGCGTAATAGTCGATGACCGGGTGCGGCGCCCGGGTCGAGGAATAGCTGGCGATCACCCCGTTCATCCGCATGACCTTGATATTGTTGGCAAGGTTCGCGCCGAAATCCACCTCGACGATGCGGTCGACGCCTTGGCCGCCGGTCGTCTCAAGCACCTTTTCGGCGAAATCCGCGTCGCGGTAGTCAAAGACCACGTCGGCGCCGCGGGCCCGGGCGATCTGCGCCTTGGCCTCGTCGCTGGCCGAGGCGATGACGCGCGCGCCGCTCCACCGCGCGAACTGGATCGCGAACTGTCCCACCGCCCCGGCGCCGGCATGGATCAGGATCCATTGCCCCGCCACGCTGCCATCGCGCAGCACCGCGGTATGGGCGGTGATCGCCGGCACCCCAAGCGAGGCGCCAAGCGCCATCGGTGTCTTGTCGCCCATCGGCACGGCATAGGCGGCATTCACCACCGCATATTCGGCCGCCGTACCGCCCCCGGCCCGGGCCACATCGGCGCGGAAGGTCCAGACCCTTTCGCCGATCCGGCTTGCAGGCACGCCGGGCCCGACCTTCTCGATGAAGCCCGCGCCATCGGCATGCGGGATCACCTTGGGCGCGAAAAGCGGCCGGCCGGTCCAGCCCGAGCGCGCCTTGGTGTCATGCGGGTTGCCGCCCGAGGCATGGATCCGCACCAGAACCTGGTTGGGCCCGGGCGCGGGGGTTTCCATCTCGCCGACGATCATCACCTCGGCGGCGGGGCCGGTCTTTTCGTACCAGGCAGCTTTCATCGACATATGCTCCGTTCGATCTGGCAAGGTTAGTGCGCGGCCTGGCCGGGGCGCGGCGGCAGGACGGCATCGGGGATCAGCGTCTTGTAGCCATGCCCGCCCTTGCGGTCGGCAAGTTCCGCCTTGGCCGCCGCGATCAGGCCCGGATTGAGGATCGCCTCCAGTCCCGCCCGTGCCATCGCATGCCCGGCATGGGCCATGGACTTATGCGCGCCCGCGCTTTTGCCCTGGGCCACGACCTGCCAGCTGTGAACCGGCGTGCCCACCGCCCAGACCGGCATCCAGATCTGCGCGGTCGGCACGACCCAGCTGACATCGCCGACATCGGTCGATCCGGCGCGGAAATGCGTGGTGCCGTCAAAGGCCAGAATGCCATTGTGCAGCACCGTCTCGGTGCCGATCCGGTTCAGCACCGCATCGCCCTTGACGTTGTAAAGCCGCAGCGAGCTTTCCACCATTTCCGGGGTCAGGGTTTCGCGGATCTGCTGGGCAAAGTCGAAATCGGCCTTGTCGAAGGGCACCGGGCCGATCGCCAGGATCGACTGGTGCAGCGCGTTCTCAAGCGTATGGCTGGGAATAAGGTTCGCACTGGCGCTGACGAATTCGTTTTCCGTGGTGGTGTCGGTCATCATCGCGGCGCCCGCGGCGATCCTGTCCACCCGCGCGATCAGGTCGGGCAGGTCGGACAGGCGCGGGCTGCGGATGTAGTAATGCGCCGCCGCCGTCGATTGCACCACATTCGGCGCCGAGCCTCCGGCATCGGTGATCGCGTAATGCACCCGGCAATCCGAGGGGATATGCTCGCGCAGGAAATTCACGCCGATATTCATCAGCTCCAGCGCATCCAGCGCGCTGCGCCCCAGATGCGGCGCGTTCGAGGCATGGGCGGATTTGCCGAAGAAGCGGTAATTCATCCCGGCCACGGCCAGATTTTCGGTGGACCGCACCCCGCAGAACGGCGCGGGGTGCCAGGTGAAGGCCAGATCCACATCGTCGAACAGACCGGCGCGCACCATGAAGGCCTTGCCCGCCCCGCCTTCCTCGGCCGGGCAGCCGTAATAGCGGATCCGCGCCGTCAGGCCCATCTGCGCCACGGTTTCAGCCAGGCTTGCCGCGGCCAGCATCGCCCCGGCCCCCAGTAGATTGTGCCCGCAGCCATGGCCATTGCCGCCCGGAACCGGCACGCTGGGCGCGGCGACATCGGCCGCCTGGCTCATGTTCGCAAGCGCGTCGAATTCGCCCAGAAAGGCGATCACCGGGCCGTCGCTGCCCTTTTCGGCGACAAAGGCCGTCGCCATGCCGGCCACGTCGCGCGTCACCGCAAAGCCCAGCTTCTCCAGCGTCTCGGCCTGCAGGGCAGCCGAGCGCAGCTCGTCAAAGCGGGTCTCGGCAAAGTCCCAGATCCGGTCGCTGACATCGACGAATGTCGCGGTCAGCCGGGTGACGATCCCGGAAAGCGAGGCTGCGGGGTCCTGTGACATTCCTGTCTCCAATGCGCTTGGCCGGGCCGGAAGGCAAAGCGGATCGCGCCGGCCGACGGTGCGTTGCGGTGAGGACTCCTGCATAGGCCGGATCGCCAAGAGAGGAAAGTCGGTTTGTACATTGATACGATATTTCTTGTCTGCCGAACCAAACCATGCGATAGGCCAAGACGGAACACCGCGCCCCGACCGCGGTTTCAGCCGTCGGCGGAGACGTTTGGACGGCCGCGCCACAGATCCGAGGTTCGCCGCCCGCACGAGCCCCGGCCCACAGAGATCAAGGGTTCGAACGTGCCAGATACCGGAAACAGCCGCGCCCTGACCGACCAGGTTTCCGCGGAAAACATGCTGGATTTCCTGAAGCGGATTCAGCATTTCCAGAAACTGTCGGGCAGCCGCGAAGAGCTTGAAAGCCTTGCGATCCTGCGCGCGGAAATGGATGCGCTTGGCTTTCGCACCCAGCTTCTCAGCCATGATGCCTTCATCAGCCTGCCGGGCAAGGCCTTCTGCCGGATAGGCGGCGAAACCATCGACGCGATCACCCATTCCGCGGCGCGGCCCTCGGGGCCCGATGGCGTGACGGCGCCGATGGTGGATCTGGGCGCCGGGACCGCGGCGGATTTCGCGCGCAGCGATGTTGCGGGCAAGATCGTGGTGGTGCGCGGCCTTGCGACACCCGCGATGGCAGACCGTGCCTCGCGCGCGGGGGCGCTTGGGCAGATCCACATTTCCGACGATGACCAGCGCCATGAAATGTGCGTCTCGCCGGTCTGGGGCAGCCCCTCGGCGGAAACGCTGGGCGAGATGCCGCAGACCGTGGTCGTCACCATCGGCCGGGAAGAGGGCGCGCGGCTTGCCGACAGGCTGGCGGCGATGCCGGGTCTGGAGGCCACGCTCTTTGCCGAAATCGACGAGGGCTGGCGCAAGACCCCGATCCTGATTGCCGATATGGACTGCGACGGCGCCGCGGCCGAGGGGCCCTTCGTGCTGTTCTCGGGCCATCACGACACCTGGTATGAAGGCGTGATGGACAATGGCAGCGCCAATGCCACGATGATCGAGACGGCACGCATCCTGGCCGGCTGCCGGCCCCTGTGGCAGCGCAGCCTGCGCATCGCCTTCTGGTCCGGCCATTCGCATGGGCGCTATTCCGGCTCGACCTGGTATGCCGACAATCGCTGGGACGAGCTGGAGCGGCGCTGCGTCGCGCATGTGAATGTCGATTCCACCGGCGGCATGGGGGCCAATGTCCTGACCGGCTCGGGTTCGTCAGCCGAGTTGCGGGCCATCGCGCAGCTGGCGATCCGCGACCATGCGGGCCAGATCTATGAGGGCGTCCGGCATGGCCGGGCGGGCGACGAATCCTTCTGGGGGATCGGCATCCCGTCGGTCTTCAACAGCCTGAGCCACCAGAACCCCGGCACCGGCGACAAGCATGGCGCGCCGAAGCTGGGCTGGTGGTGGCACACCGCGCATGACACGCTGGACAAGATCGACCCGCAGAACCTGCGGCGCGACACGCAGGTCTATCTGCGGGTGGTGGCGGAATTGCTGCTGCGGCCGCTTCTGCCGCTGGACTATCGCCTGCATGCCGCCGAGCTGGGCCAACATCTTGACCGTCTGGCCACCAGGCTGGGCGACCGGCTGGACCTGCACGAGGCGCAGGATCATCTGGCCCGCTTCTCCGCGGCGCTGGACGGGCTGGCCGCCCGGGCCGAGGCCGCGACCGACGGGGCGCAGAGGCAGCGGGTGAATGCGGCGCTGGTGCGGGTATCGCGGGCGCTGGTGCCGATGGATTACACGCGCGGCGACCGCTTTGCCCATGATCCGGCGCTTGCCCAGCCGGCCTGGCCGGTGCTGCTGCCCGTTCAGCAGCTTGCCGGGCTGCAGGACGGCGATCCGCGCCTGCCCTATCAGGCCACCAGCGCCAGACGCGCGCTGAACCGCCTGAGTTTTGCGCTGCGCGAAGCGGCGCGGGCGGCGGCCGAACCGGGCTAAGCGCCGCGGCGGTGACAAGGCGGGGCCAGACCTGACCGGCGCAAGCCTTCGCGCATTTGCAAGTGGAATGACATGCAGCACGCCGTCCATCTGTCAGGGCGGCAAGCATCGGTGAACAGCTGTTCGGTACGACATAAATGAAACGGCGCGCGTCTTAAACGCGCGCCGTTCTGCATTTCGAAAGTCGGGGTCACCCCGCCTTTACGGATGGATGTAGCGGATATCCCAGTCATCGTTGATCGCGGGCTCGAAGCTGACATTCCCGGCGGTCGCCCAGTTCGACTGCAGAAAATAAAGCGGGAGGACGCCGGTCTCCTCCATGCCGATCTTCATGGCCTCGGACATCAGGGCGCATTTTTCGTCGCGGTCAAAAGCGAGCAGCGATTTGCCAAGCGCCTCATCGAACTTGGCTGAGGAATAACGGCCGCGATTGACCCCGCCGATCCCCCGGTCGGCGTCATAGGTGCCGAGCATCGACTTCAGATAATCTTCAGCCGAAGGGAAAGTGCCCGCGTAGGAATATTCCATCACGCTGTATTCGCCCTTGGTCGCGTTGGCGGTGAAATTCGCGAAGGCCAGCGCGTTGACATCGTCGATCTGGATACCGCCCTGCGCCCACATCTGCGCGACAGCCAGCGCGACATCCGCGTCCTTGGCAAAACGGTCGTTGGAAGAGTGGATCGTGATCGCGAAACCGTCCGGATATCCCGCTTCGGTCAGCAGCGCCTTGGCGCCCTCGACGTCGCGCTCGGCCTCGGGGATGTCAGGATTGTACCCGCAGATACCCGCTTGCACGAGCTGGCTTGCCGGTTCGCCGCCACCCGCCACGCGGTCGACCAGCAGCTGGCGGTCGACCAGTTTGGACAGGGCAAGCCGCACGCGGGAATCCATCAGCGGGTTGGGGTTCAGCAGCTTGCCGGACTTGTCCTTGACGAAGGGGCTTTCGCGGTCGCGCTGGTCGAACTGCAGATACACGATGCGAACGGTGGGAACGGACCACACTTTCGCACTGCCCGACCCGTTGATCCGATCGATGTCGTTCGGAGAGACCCCATCGATGAAATCCACGTCGCCACTCAGCAGCGCCGCCACGCGCGAGGCTTCGTTGGGGATGAAACGCATGGTGACATGCTCCCATTCCGGCAGCCCGCCCCAATAGTCATCGAAACGCTCAAACTTGACATTGTCGCCACGGGCCCAGGACACGAACTTGTAGGGTCCGGTCCCGATCGCCGCCTTGCCAGCGTTGAAATCCTCGGTGGTTGCGCTTTCCGCAACGGCTTTGTTCACGATCGGAATCCGCCCGACGCTTTCGATCGCGGCCGGCCACGGCTCTTTGGTCACGATCTTGACAGTCAGATCGTCCACCGCCTCGACGGTGATGTCACCCCTCAGCCGGAAATAAGAGGACGGGGAATTCGGCACATTGACCGAGCGGTCAAGCGAGAACACGACATCCGCCGCAGTCAGCCTATCGCCGTTGTGGAATTTCACGTCCTTGCGCAGGTGGACAATCCAGGTGTTCGGGTCGACGTTCTCCCAGCTTTCGGCCAGTTCGGGAACGATCTCGAACTTGGAATTCGGCGTGACCAGCGACTCGAAGGTCATGTGCTTTGACGGCTGGTCATTGCCGGCGTTGTTGAAATGCGGGTCGATCGACGATTGTTCGGTCAGCCGGCCGATGGTCAGATCCTGCGCCCAAAGGCCCGTCGCGGTGCTGGCGAAAAACGCGGCGCATGTCGCCGTCGCCAGGATGCGTTTGGTTTTCATGTCTCTCCTCCTCCGTTTTGGTGTTCGTCTGGTGCTGTGGCCGATGTCGCACCTGCCAGAGCGACCCGTTGCGACGCATTTATCAGGCAATAATTCCGTTTCTTGCATCAGTTGGGCCGATTTGACCCATTGGGTCGGGGGCCCGTCCCGCCCGTTCAGGGCTGCACATTCTCCTTCAGCCAACGATGTATGATCTGCGCGACGTCCTTGTTGTTCCGTTCGCACGGCATGCAGTGGGTGTTGCCGTGAAGGCCGATGGATGGCAGGTCGATCACCTCGGACTTTGCGCCCTTCTCGCGGATTGCCTCGGCATAGGCGCGGCAGGCGTCGCGATTGCGCATCCAGCGGGGATCGGTTTCGATATAGTCGCCGAAAAGCCCGAGCATGGGCGTGCGGAAGCCTTCCGGCAGGGGGTTGCCGCTGCCCGACTGGGCGGGCTCGGCCAGCACGAGGCCACGCACAAGATCGGGGCGCGCTTCAGCGGTGCGGCAGGCAAACGAGGCGCCCTGGCTTGTCGCGATCACGATGCAGGGGCCGATGCGGTCAACCAGATCAAGATAGCCCTGCAACACCGCCCGGTCCGTGCCGATCCAGCGCGGGACATTTCCCTTCATGAACCCGTCGAAATGGTCGAAAGGGAATTGGCATTCTGGCCCACCGGCAAGCCCGCCTTGCGGCGTCTGTGCGACCGGGCCGGCGCGCATCCGGTTCACGACATCCTGGAAGGAGGCGCGACTGGGTTCTTCGCCCCAGATCTCAAGCGGCGGACAGGGCCAACCTGAACGCCCGCGCTCGACCGCATCCGAGCAATAGACCGGCCAGCCAAGCCGCAGGAAGATGTTCAGCCAACCGTCCCGCCCGTCCGGCGTGGTTTCCCAGGTTGCGCCGGTGCTTCCGCCCCCATGCCAAAGCAGCAGTGGCAGACAGTCGTCTGAACCTTCCGGCAGGAAATACTGCACATACATCTGCTCGACCCAGTAGGTTCCGTTCGGGTCGATGGTGACCGGCGTTCCCTGCGGGCTGAACAAGACCTCGCGCGAAGGCTTTCCGGTCACCTGCACCTTGCGGCCACCGACATAGAACGACCCCATGTCCCGCAGACGGATCGGCCCCTCCGGGTTTGCCGCGATCTTGGCCTGTATCGTCATGCGACCTCTCCTGTAGCAATGCTGCGCTGGCCGGCCTGCCCCGAGAACAGATGGCAGGCGACCGTATGGCCGGGCCCAAGGCTTTGAGCCGCGGGCTTCAGTTTCTTGCAGACCTCCATCACCTGGGGGCAGCGGGTATGAAACCGGCAGCCGCTGGGCGGGTTCAGGGGGCTTGGAACCTCGCCCGCGATCCCCGCGAACCGCCGTTTTACGGGTTTCGGCTTGGGCATCTCGGCGATCAGCGCCCGCGTGTAGGGATGAGCCGCATGGTCGAACAGCTGCGCGGCAGGCGCCTGTTCGACGATTTCGCCCAGATACATCACCACGACCTGGTCAGCGATGTGCCGCACGACCCCCAGATCGTGACTGATGAACAGGCTGGTCAGCTTCAGATCAGCCTGAAGATCGGCCAGAAGATTCAGGATCTGCGCCTGGACCGAGACATCAAGCGCCGAGACGGCCTCGTCGAAGACCACCATGTCAGGCTGCATCGCCAGGGCACGGGCAATGCACACCCGCTGCCTTTGTCCGCCCGAAAGCTGGTGCGGATACCGGTCAAGATGCCCCTCCGCCACGCCGGCCATCTGGGCATAGCGGCGGACATAGGCGTCAAGCTGGTCCGCCGAGACATAGCGATGCACCCGCGGCGCCTCGCCGATCAGGCTGCGAATGCGCATCCGCGGATTCAGCGAGGCATAGGGGTCCTGGAACACAATCTGGGTCTTCAGACGGATGCGGCGCGCCTCTTCGCGGTCAAGCTGTTCAAGCCGTTTGCCGTTCCTGGTGATATGCCCCGCAGTCGGTTCCAGCAGCCCGCCAGCGATCCGCCCCAAGGTCGTCTTGCCACAACCGGATTCGCCGACAAGCCCGGTCATTTGCCCCGCCCGCAGCGCAAGATTGATGCCGGAAAGGGCCTTTACCCCCTGCGTTTCCGTCTGCCTGCCTTTCACGAAATCAACCGAACGGGCAATCAGGCCCTTCGACCGGCTGAAGGTGCGATCCACGTCATGGAACGTCATAAGATCCTGGGTCATGCAGAAACCTCCAACGGGTGCCAGCACCGGAATTGATGGCTCTTGGTCTGGTCGGTGACGGGGTCGGTTGCGCATTGCGCCGTGCTGCGGTTACAGCGGGGCAGGAAGCGGCAGCCCGACGGAATCGATCCGGGGCTGGGGATGGCGCCGGGGATCTGCGCCAGCCGCGCACCTTTTTCCAACGCCGTCGGGACCGAGTTCAGCAGACCCTTCGTATAGGGGTGCCGCGGCGTGCTGAGCACCTCGAAGCAGGTGCCCGTTTCGACGATCTTGCCGGCGTACATGACCGCGATGCGGTCGGCGAGGCCCGCGGCAAGGGCAAGGTCATGCGTGACCCACAGAAAGGCCGTTCCGAACTTTGCGCTCAGATCCTGGACCTGGGCCAGGATCTGGCTCTGGGTCGTGACGTCAAGCGCGGTCGTCGGCTCGTCGGCAATGATCAGATCGGGGCGGTGCAGAAAGGCGATGGCGATCGCCACCCGTTGCCGCATGCCGCCGGAAAATTCGTGCGGATAGCAGCGCATCCGCTCTTCGGGCGAGGGGATGCCCACAAGGCGCAATGCCTCGCATCCCTCGCGCCAGGCCTCTGCCCAGGACACCCTGCGATGCGCCCGGATGGTCTCGGCCACCTGCGTCCCGACGCGAAGAACCGGGTTCAGCGTCATCATCGGGTCCTGGAAGATCATCGCCAGCCGGTTGCCGCGCACCCGCTGCATCGCCGTTTCGTCCAGAGCCAGCAGGTTCTGGCCGCCGAACAGAACCTCGCCAGCGAAATTGATCCCGCCCTCAAGCATTCCCATGATGGCAAGCCCGGTCAGGGTCTTGCCGGATCCGGATTCGCCGACAAGGCACAGCACTTCGCCCGCGCGGATGTCGAGGCTGACATCCTCGATGATCGCCCGGCGCTGCGCGCGGTCACCAAGCCAGATGTTAAGATCGCGCACCCTGAGGGTTGTGGTGTCCTGCATGTCCATGCTCATGCCCTGAGTTTGGGGTTCAGCGCGACGCGCAGGTGATCGCCGATCAGGTTCACGGCCACGACTGTGACGACAAGCGCGATGCCGGGGAAAAGCGTGATCCAGTAAGTGCCCGAGAGGATGTAGGAAAACCCGCTGGCAATCAGCATGCCCAGCGAAGGCTCTGTCGCCTTGACCCCGACACCCAGGAAGCTCAGCGTCGCTTCAAGCGAAATTGCCCGCGCAACCTGGATGGTCAGCAGCACGATCAGCGGCGGCAGGCAATTCGGCAGAAGATGCACGAAGATGATCCTGCGCACCGGCAGCAGCGAAACCTTCGCAGCGGTCAGATAGTCCTTCCCCAGTTCGACCAGGGCAGCGCTGCGCGCGGTGCGCGCATAGCCGGCCCATTCCACAATCACCAGGGCCAGCACCACATTCCCCACCCCCTTGCCCAGAAAGGCAAGCAGCATCAGCGCCACCAGGATTGCGGGAAAGGACAGCTGCAGGTCGACAAGGCGCATGATCAGCGCTTCGACCCAGCCCCCGAAATATGCGGCAACGATGCCCACGATCGTTCCGATCGCCCCGGCGATCAGCGCCGAGCCGAAGCCGACGATCAGGGATATCCTGAGCCCGTAAAGGATGCCCGACAGGATGTCGCGCCCCTGGCCGTCCGTTCCCAGCAAGTAGCTGGTGCTGCCGTCGTAAGACTGGCTTCCCGGCGGAAGCTTGGTGTCGAACAGCGAAAGGCTGAGAAGGTCGTAAGGGTCCTGCGGCGAAATCAGCGGGGCCAGAATGGCCATCCCGATGACCAGCATCAGGATCGCACTGCCCGCGGCCATGGCTGGGCTTTCCGTGATCCAGGCCAGCCAGACCGCGGGCCGCGACACGACAATCGGCGGGACGGGGGTTTGGTCGCTCATGCCATCTTCTCCCTGATTCTGGGATCCAGAATGAGATATGCGAGATCTGTCAGAAGGTTGATCGTGACGAAAAGCAGCGCGATCACGATCAGATAGGCGACGATGACCGGCCGATCGAGCACGCTGATCGACTTGATGATCAAGCTGCCCGTGCCCGGCCATGCAAAGATCGTCTCGGTGACCACGGCAAAGGCGATTGTGCCGCCAAGCTCAAGTCCGACGATGGTGATCACCGGGATCAGGATGTTCTTCAGGACATGAACCATGACGATCCGCCGTCGCCCCAGGCCCTTGGCGCGCGCAAAGCGGATGTATTCTGCCCTGGAAATCTCGATGGCTCCCGCACGGACCAGGCGGAAGACAAGCGACATCTTGTAGATGCTCAGGCTCAGCGCGGGCAGAAGCAGGTGGCGCAGGCCGTCCAGTGTCAGAAACGACCATTCGACGCCAAGAACCCGCACCGTATCGCCGCGCCCCGAGCTGGGAAGCCAGCCAAGATTCACCGCGAAGACGATGATCATCATGATCGCGATCCAGAACGCCGGGACCGAAAAGCCCAGCACGCTCAACCCGACGGACAGGCGCGAGGCCAGCGATTTGGGATAGATGCCCGCCATCAGCCCCAGCGGAACCCCGATCAGAAGCGCCAGGACGACGGCGCTGATCGCCAGTTCCAGCGTGGCGGGCAGGCGCTTCATGATCAGCTCCAGCGCCGGTTCGCCCGACACGAAGCTGCGCCCCAGATCGCCGTGCAGGATCCCCTGCAGGAAGTAGAAATACTGCTGCCAGAGGGGCTTGTCCAAACCAAGCGCCTCGACGGCCCTGGCGCGTTCGATCTGGTCTGCATCCGACGGAATCAGCACGTCGACCGGGTTGCCGATCGCATGCAGGCCGATGAAGACGATCACGGTCATCACCAGGATGACGCCGATCGATTGAAGGATCCTTAAGATGACCGCTTGCGTCATGACCAGATATCCTTTGCCAGGATCGGAAGCGTAAGCCGGCAGCCACCCGTCTCGGCCCCAAGATGCAGGACGTTGGTGATGCCCTTGCCACCGTCTCGGACGGCCGCATGGTTAAGTTCGAACTTGGGGAAGTTTGACGACGAGATGTCCAGCCGCAGGCGATGCCCGGCCGCAAACCTGTTTGCAGTCCAGCACAGGGTGCCCGCCACGGAAACCACTCTTCCGGTAACCTCTTGCCCTTCCGGCACGTTGTGGCTGAGCCGCAGGATCGTGTCCCCCAGAAGCATGGCATAGCCCTCGGGGTAGTCTGGGCCGGCGGGATATTCGTCAATCAGCTTGAGCGTGATGTCCGTATCACCGCCATCGGTCGAGATCCTCAGATCATAGTCCACGCAGCCCGCGACCGCGATGTCCTCGGTCAGCGGGGCGGTGCGGAAGACGCAGATGTCCTGCCGGTCGGCAAGCCTTTGTCCGGGCGTCGGGCAATGCGCCGCGTTGTCGGGCTGGACCTGGTCAAAGGAACCGGCTTCCAGATAGGGGCTGAAGCTTGAGAAATCTCCACCCAGGGTCGGCACGGGCGACTTCAGATCATAGGGGAAGCTGCGCGACACGGGTCCGGCCGGACCCTGTTCCGCAAGCGCCGAGCCTTCAGCCAGGTACAGTGTCCTGGATTCGGTCCCCGGCACCGGCCAGTCTGCCGCGACAACCCATTGCCCCCCGTGATCCAGCCGACCCTGCGCCGTCTTCCTGCCGCTGCCCCCGCCCATGAGGAAAAACCGGGCGGTCGGGGCATCAGGGGATCTGCCCTGCATGGCGGCCTGGAAGAACCGCGCCCGATAGTCGACCCAGCTTCCCGCCCAGGAATCGAGCTGAGCCTGCGGCCCGAAATCCACGTCGCCCGAGACCGACGAATTGTGATCGCAATGGGTCCAGGGTCCCAGGACGATCTGGCAGGGCTGGCGATCCTTGAGACCGCAATACAGCTCGCTGATCGAGCGCGCATAGGGATCGTACCACGACGACATGAAAAGTATCGGCACAGGCGCATAACGGTCGTAATGCGCCTCGGTCGCAAGGGCGAGGCTGGACCAATCCGTCGTCGCGGCCTTGGGGTCGAAAAGCTCAAGCAGTGCGGCCTCATAGTCGGGATCCGCGGACAAAGGCGAATGCGCCCTGGTCCAGGGCGTGCGGCCAAGCCAGGCCTGGAAATCTTCGGCCAGCAGCGCGTTGCGCAGCGCCGGATCTGCAAGGGCCGCAGGCGATTGCGCGGCCTCGCGGAAAAGCCAGACCGCCTGCTTCATCTCGACGACACCATTTTGACGCACGCCATTGCGCCACGCATTGGAGAATCCGCCGGAATCAATAACCTGTGCCGCCAGCCCCGGCGGATTCAGCGGGCCCACCGCCGTCTGCACGAGCGCCGAATACGACTGGCCGTAGCTGGCAATCCGCCCGTCGCAGAACTGCATCTCCGTGAGGGCACGGATCGTGTCAAAGCTGTCTTCGGCCTCGCTGATGTATTTCCGGAAATGCCCCTCCGAGTCGTATCGGCCCCTGCAGTCCTGAACGGCCACAGCGAACCCCAGCGCGCAGAACTGCCGCGCGATATCCTGCGCTTCCGGGGCCTTTTCGGCACCCGCCCGCTTCTCGCCCTGACGCAGGCCCAATCGGCCATAGGGCGTGCGCTCAAGCAGGACAGGCCAGGGGCCACGGCCCTCCTTGGGCACGAATACGGTCGTGGCAAGCCGGACGCCATCGCGCATCGGGATCATCACGTCGATCTTGTCGGGGACTGCCGTCGCGCCACCCCTCTCGACGTTCAGATCTTGGCCCGAAGGCCGTGGGTCACAGGATCCGAAATCGCAGCTCACAGCATTGCCTTCTAAGTTGCTTCTTGCATGAAACGTGTTCATTATTCGTTTGATGCAACAATGCGATAGATTTGATAAGTGCAAATAATTGAAGGATTGATCCGGGATGAGGAATAATTACGAGCTTCTGGATATCCGCGCTTTCCTGGCTTTGATGAGCCTTGGCAGCTTCAACGCCGCGGCCGAGAAGTTGAACATGTCGCAGCCGGCCTTCAGCCGCCGGATCGGACATTTCGAAGAAACACTGGGCGTCAAACTTTTCGAGCGGACAACAAGAAGCGTTCGCCCCACCCGCATTGCCGAGCAGTACCAGCCGGCCTTCGCCCGCCTGCTGAACGAACTTGACGCGATCTCGTCCCTGGGGGCGACCTCAGGCCCGTCACGCGAAACCGTTGTGATCGCCTGCGTCTTCTCGGCGGCGGTCAAGTTCCTGCCGTCTCTCATCAGCGACTTTCTAAGCCTGCACAGCGGCGTGGAATTCAACATTCTCGACGTCTCGGCCAATGATGCGCTTGAGGCGGTGTCGACCGGCGAGGCGCATTTTGGTGTGACGATCCTGACAGGCAGCTATCCGTCGCTGGCCTTCATTCCGGTGATGTCCGATCCGTTCGTGTTCATCTGCCACCGGTCCCACCCCTTGGCTGGCCGCAAGTTCGTGACGGGTACCGATCTGGCGGGGCATCGCCTCATCCAGTTCCAGAGCGGCAGCTACAATCGCACGATCATTGATCTGTCGACGGCCCCTTCGAACCTGGATCTCGACTGGACGGTGAAGGTCAATCACCTGTCCACCGCCATCGGCCTGGTGGATGCGGGCGTCGGGGCCTCGATCATGCCGCATATGATGGTGGAAACCGTCAACTCTCCAAACGTGGTTGCCATCGAATTGCGAGAACCCAGGATGGCCCGGACCATCGGCATCGTTGAAAAGAAGGGGCGCGTCCTTGCCTCGATGGCGAAGGAATTCCGCGATTTCTTGAACAGCGAATGGCCCGACAGCATCGCGAAGACCTGACCCGCCCCCGCCGTGGCCCAACCCGAGGCGACCGACACAGCGTTCCGGAAGCGACTGGCGATCGGGCCCATGCGGCAGCGTCACAAGCCAGTCGCGTGGTTGGGACCGACGCGTGAACCCCGCCGTTGATTTCCGTTGAAAACTGCAACTCTGTCCCGCACCATTCCGGAATGAGCATCAACTTCGAACTTCTCGATCTGCGCACCTTCATCGCGATCATCGACCTTGGCTCGTTCCGCAAGGCCGCCGAGGCGCTGAACATCTCGCAGCCCGCGCTGACCCGCCGGATCCAGGCCTTCGAATACAAGCTGGGCAATCAGCTGTTCGAACGCTCGACCCGGCATGTCTCGCTGACGAATGTCGGGCGCGAGATCGAGCCGATGGCGCGGCGCACCATTGCCGAGATCGACGAGCAGTTCGGATCGCTTTCCGATGCGGGCGCGTCCCGGTCGGGGTTCATCTCGATCGCCTGCATCCCGACCTCGACGATCAGTTTCCTTCCCCGGGTGGTCGGCAGGTTCCATGCCGACTATCCGCGGGCGCGCTTTCGCATTCTCGACAATTCCTCGGCCCAGGTGCTGGACAGCGTGTCTGACGGCACGGCGGATTTCGGGCTGACCTTCACCGGCCAGTCCGACAGCCAGTTCAAGTTCACCGCGCTGTTCGAGGACGAATTCGTGGCACTTTGCGCGCCGGATGACCGGATCGCCCAGAAGGCCAGAATTGCCTGGAGCGAGCTGAACACCCTGCCGCTGATCGGCGTCAACAGATCCAGCGGCAACCGGACACTGATGGACACAAGGCTGTCGAAGGACGGCATCAAGCTGAACTGGGCGCATGAGGTGAACCATGTCACCGCGGCCGTCGGGCTGGTGCGCCAGGCGGTCGGCGTGTCGGTCGTGCCGCGGATGGCCTATGATCCGCTGCTGATGGGCGATCTGCGGATCATCCCGCTGGTCAACCCCGTCGTGTCGCGGCGGCTGGGCATCATCGAGCGCAGCGGCGCGCGGCAGGGCCGGCTGGTCACGGCCTTCCTTGACCTTCTGAAGACCTTCGGCGCGGCCGAGGTCTGATCCTGCCCCTTATATCACCGCGCGGCCAGCCCCGAACGGCGGTCAGCCGACGACCTTCTTCCGCCGCAAGGCCTCGATCTCTTCGGCACGGTAGCCAAGCGCCGACAGGATGTCCTGATTGTCGCGCCCCAAGGGCGGCGGCGGGCTGTCGATCCTGGGCCCGCCCTCGGCGAAGGTGAAGGGCGCAAGCGGCACGGAATAGTCGCCCTCGACCAGGGGCGAGCCGTCCTCGAAGCGGTGAAAGGCGCGGCGATGCGCGACTTGCGGGTCGGCCAGCGCCTCGCGCACGCTGCGCTGGCGCACGGCGGGCACATGATGGGCCTGGAAGAAATCCTCCCATTCCTGCGCCGTCCTGGTGAGGAAGATCGTGTTCAGCAGCGCCAGCTCTTCCTCGCGCCCGGCAAGCCGCTCGGCCTCGCTGCGCATGGCGCGTTCGGGATGGCCAAGCGCCTGCCACAGCCGCGCATATTGCCGGTGGTTCGCGGCCGCCAGCATCACCTTGCCGTCGCTGGCCTGGAACTGGTTGTAGGTCGGGCTGCCATGTTCCAGCTTTTCATAGGTCATCTCGCGGCCGGTGCGCAGCGCATCGGTGATCTGCGCGCCCATCATCATGAAGGCCACATCGTTCAGGCAGGCGTCGATCCTTTGCCCCCTGCCGGTCCTTTCGCGCTGGAACAGCGCGCTGGAAATCGCGAAAGCCGTGGCGATCCCCGCCCCGATATCCACCAGCTGCGGCCCGCAGCGCAAGGGCCCCGTCTCTTCGGTGCCGGTGATCGACATGATGCCGGAATAGCTTTGGATCACCTGGTCATAGCCGGTCTGGCCGCGCCGGGGCCCGTCCTGTCCCCAGGCGGTCAGCGAACAATAGATCAGCCGCGGGTTGATCTTCTTCAGATCCTCATAGCCCAGCCCCAGCGCCTCGAACGACCCGGCGCGGTAATTCTCGACGAAGATGTCGCTGTCGCGGACCAGCGCCTCGATGATCGCCCGGCCTTCGGGCGTCTTGATGTTCACCGTCAGCGACCGCTTGTTCGCGCCGGTGGTCAGGAAGCGCGTGCCCATGAAGGCATCGGCAAGTGTCTTGTCGCCGCCATCGCTGCGCGCCATGTCGGGGTCTTCGGGCGGCTCGACCTTGATGACCTCGGCCCCCAGCATCGCCAGCTGACCCGTGGCGAAGGGGCCGGCCAGCACATGGGTCATGTCGACGATCTTGATGCCTGCGAAGGGCCTTTGCATGCCTTTGTCCTTTGCCTGCCGCGGATGCCCGGATCTGGCCGCCAGAAGCGGGCCCACCCTATCCGTAGCGGCACGGCGGCCTTTCTTCCAATGCCGATATCCGACAGGATTATTCCGCGAACCGGAATGACCGGCCGGCGCGCGCCGCCGCGCGATCTGTACCCCCAAACCGCCCGGATCTGTGTCTGTCGCCGCCGATCGTCTTCGCGCTAGGAGCAGGGTCAGAAGCCCGATCGACCCAAGCTTCCCGGTCGATCGACCACCCCTTTTGCACCTACAGCGCGGATGACCGCAGCAGGCGGCCCCCCGCCCGGCGGATGGAGACCTGAATGATCGAGATTTCCCACCACATGGCAAACAAGCCCTGGGCCGGCACCTCGGACCGCTGGTCCGAGATCCGCAACCCGGCGACCGGCGCGGTGACGGGGCGGGTGGCGCTGGCCAGCCAGGCCGATGTCGACACCGTGGTCGAAGCGGCCCGCCGCGCGCTGCCGGCCTGGGCCGCGACCCCGCCCGCGAAACGCGCCGCGGTGCTGTTCGACTTCCGCGACCTTCTGCGCAAGCACATTGACGAACTGGCGGCGCTGCTGTCGGCCGAACATGGCAAGACCATCCCCGACGCCAAGGGTGAAATCGCCCGCGGCATCGAAGTGGTCGAATTCGCCTGCGGCATCCCGCAGCTGCTGAAGGGCGACTATTCCGAATCCGTGGCGAACAATGTCGACAGCTTCTCGGTCCGTCAGCCGGTCGGCGTCGTGGCGGGCATCACGCCCTTCAACTTCCCCGCCATGGTGCCGCTGTGGATGTATCCCGTCGCCATCGCCTGCGGAAACACCTTCGTTCTGAAACCTTCCGAGAAAGACCCCAGCGTCGCCCTGCGCATCGCAGAACTGCTGGCCGAGGCCGGGCTGCCGGCGGGCGTGTTCAACGTGGTGAACGGCGATAAAGAGGCAGTCGATGCCCTGCTCGACAATCCGGCGGTCGAGGCGATCAGCTTTGTCGGCTCGACCCCGATCGGGAAATACATCTACACCCGCGGCGCGGCGAACGGCAAACGCGTGCAGGCCCTGTGCGGCGCCAAGAACCATATGGTGGTGATGCCCGATGCCGACATGGATCAGGTGGTCGATGCGCTGATCGGCTCGGCCTATGGGTCGGCGGGCGAACGCTGCATGGCGATTTCGGTGGTGGTTCCGGTGGGAGAGGACACGGCAGACCGGCTTGTCGCCGCGCTGTCGCCGCGCATCCGCCAGCTGCGGATCGCGCCCTGCACCGATCCCAAGGCGGAACTGGGCCCGGTGATCTCGAAGCAAAGCCAGACCCGCATCCTGGGCCTGATCGAGGAAGGCCTGGCGCGGGGCGCCGAGCTGGTGGTCGACGGGCGCGGCATTTCCATTCCCGGCCATGAAGAGGGCTATTTCATCGGCGGCTGCCTGTTCGACAGGGTGACGGTCGACATGTCGATCTACCGCGAAGAGATCTTCGGGCCGGTGCTTTCCGTCGTGCGCGCCAAGACCTACGAAGAGGCGGTGCAGATGGTGAACGACCACGAATTCGGCAACGGCACCGCGATCTTCACCCGCGACGGCGATGCGGCGCGCGATTTCTGGGCGCGGGTTCGCATCGGCATGGTCGGTGTCAACGTGCCGATCCCGGTGCCGGTCGCCTATCATTCCTTCGGCGGCTGGAAGCGGTCGCTGTTCGGCGACCACCACATCCACGGGATGGAGGGCGTGCGCTTCTACACCAGGCTGAAGACCATGACGACGCGCTGGCCCTCGGGCATCCGCACCGGCGCCGAGTTCAACTTCACCAGCGGCAAGGACGCCTGAGCCGCCGTCCCGGACAAGGCGCCGCACAAGCCGGCTGCCCCTATATCTGACCCCGCGCGGGCGATCCGGTTGCCGCCGCATCGCCCGCGCCCGCCCTTTGGCGCGCCTGGGCCTTCGCCGGAATAGGGCGGAAGGCGCCCGCGCGCCTGCCAGACCGCCTTTCAGCGCATAGGTCGAATGATGCCCCTTCTGATGCACGCCACCTTTCACGCGGTCTCGACCTCGGTGTCGCGGCTGTTCCGCGGGGTGTTCGTGGCCCTGCTGATCGCCGGCGCCGCGACCTTTCTGTCCGATCACTACGGGGCACCCGCCATGCTGATGGCGCTGCTCTTGGGCATCGCGCTGAACTTTCTTAGCGAAGAGCCCCAATGCGCGCCCGGCATCGCCTTCGCCAGCCGCACCGTCCTGCGCTTTGGCGTGGCGCTGCTGGGGCTGCGGATCAGCTGGCAGATGCTGGCGGGGCTGGGCGCGTCGTCGGTGCTGTGGATCATGGCCGCCGTCGCCACCACCATCGCGGTCGGGCTGCTGGGCGCGCGTTTGCTGGGGCGCGACTGGCGCTTCGGCATGCTGACCGGCGGATCGGTGGCGATCTGCGGCGCTTCGGCGGCGATGGCGATCTCGGCCGTGCTGCCGCGCAACGAGCGGTCGGATACCGACCTGTCCTTTACCGTCATGGCCGTCACGCTTCTTAGCACCATCGCCATGGTGATCTACCCGATTTTCACCGATGCTGCCGACATGCCCCCCGCCGATGCCGGCCTGTTTCTGGGCGCTACGATCCACGATGTCGCGCAGGTGGTGGGCGCGGGCTACACGGTGTCGGATGAGACGGGCGATGTCGCGACGGCCGTCAAGCTTTTGCGCGTCGCCTGCCTTGCGCCGGTCATCCTGCTTCTGGGCGTCGCCATCGGCCGGTCCGGGCAGGGGTCGGGGCAGGCTGGGGCCCCGGGCGCGCGCCGCCCGCCGCTGTTGCCGTTCTTCGTGCTGGCCTTCCTGCTGCTGACCACCCTGAATTCGCTTGTCGCCGCCCCGCCCGCGCTGGTGCAATTTGCCGGCGAGCTGTCAAAATGGATGCTGCTGACCGCAGTGGCCGCCGTGGGAATGAAAACCTCGCTGCGGCAGCTTGCCCAGGTCGGCGGGCCCGCGGTGATTCTGGTCGTGGCCGAGACCGCCTATCTGGGGATCGGCTTCTTCCTGATCACCGCCTGACAGCCGCGCCGCGACGGATTCCGGCCGGACTTACCTTATCCCCCCCTCTGTATCGGGCCTGTGACGGCGCGCGACGGGCCTGCGGTTGAAGCTGGGCCCATCGTCACCGCAGGCCTGCCTGTTTTCTGTGCCAAACCAGGAAAAAGCTGACTCTATTATTCCGAATTTTGCAACGCACGGCCATCAGATTTGCATTGGCCCGCAAGACGCATTTGTCCCTAGTCTCGCCTCAACCGGCCGCCGAAACGCCCGCTTTGACGGGCCGGGCCGCCCGATCTTTCCGAAGTCTGGACATATCCTATGCAAGCAAAACTCGTGGTTACCGGCGAAACGCTGTGCACCCGCAAACATTCGTCCTTCACCGACCGGCCCTTCCTCGACATGGTCGAGATCATCCGGTCTGCGGACGTGGCCTGCACCAATCTTGAGACCCGGATCCACACCTTCAAGGGCGCGCCGATGCCGATCGACACGATGGGGCAGGAGCAGTCCTATCAGCAGGCCGATCCGTTCGTGGCCGAGGAACTGAAATGGCTGGGTCTGAACATGATCGGCCGGTCGAACAATCACGGCATGGATTTCGGCCCCGAGATGATCCGCGAAGAGGCCGAGATCCTGGATGCCGCCGGGCTGGTGCATGCCGGTGTCGGCAAGAACCTGTCCGAGGCGACGCGCGCGACCTTCCTTGAAACCGACAATGGCCGTTTCGCCCTGATCTCGGTCTGCATCGACTTCCCGCCGCATTGCCCCGCCGGCCCGCAGGGCCCCGATCTGCCCGGCCGGCCCGGGATCAACGCGATCCACCACGACATCCGCTACGAAGTGTCGGACGAGACCTTCGACGCGCTGGCCCGGCTGATGCAGGAAACCGACCAGCACAAGGCGCTGCGCGACGACCAGATCCTGGCCTTCGGCAAGGTGTTCAAGCGCGGCAAGGCCAACAGCATCCATTATGCCGTCGACCAGGCCGACCTGACCCGCAACTGCCGCGTGATCGCGGATGCCAAGCTGGCCTCGGACATCGTGGTCGTGCATCTGCATCAGGAAACCGAAGGCCACTATCCGCTGCACCATGTCGAGGATCTGGCCCATGCGCTGATCGACGCCGGCGCCGATGTGGTGATGGGCGACGGCCCGCATCTTTTGCAGGGCATCGAGATCTACAAGGGCCGGCCGATCTTCTACAGCCTGGGGAATTTCTTCTACCAAAGCGAGACGATCAAGCTTTTCCCCCCGGACCAGTATCTGCGCGCCGGGCTGGGCATCGACGCCCTGCCGCAGGAAGCGATCGAATATCGCGACGCGATCCGCGCCGGCCGGGTGCAGAAAGACAATATCCGCCCGTTGCGCGCGGGCGGGGAATATGGCGAATGGCACGAGGCGGTTCTGGGCGCCCTGTCCTTCAAGGATGGCGCCGTGACCGAGATCCGGCTGCATCCGCTGTGGCACCACCACGAAAAGCGCGCGCAACGCGGGCTGCCGCGCATCGCCAGCCGCGAGATCGGCGACCGGATCATCCGCAAGATGGCCGAATACTCTGAACGCTACGGGACCGAGATCCGCAACGAGAATGGCGTCGGGGTGATCACGAAGTTCGACTGAACAAAAAGGGGGATCAGGCTCTGATCCCGCACAACACGGAGGTAAAAGACGAAAATGACAAAACGCACCATGCTTCTTGCCAGCGCGATGACCAGCCTGCTGGTCACCGGCACGGCCGCCTCGGCGGCGGATTTCGCCTGCTCGACCCTGCGCTGGATCGTGCCCTATTCGGCGGGCGGCGGGCTTGACTGGGCCACGCGCCTGGTGACCGACGGCGTGTCGCAGAAACTGGGCGGGGTCGCCGTTGTGGTCGACAACCGCGCCGGCGCGACCGGCGCCGTCGGCGGCAAGGAGGCGATGAACGCCAAGGCCGATGGCTGCACCATCCTGTCGATCACCAGCTCGATGGTGGTGAACCAGGCGGTGAAGGGTCATGAGGAAGTGGGCTTCGACCTGCTGACCGATTTCACCCCGGTCGTGGCGCTGGCCTCGTCGCCCTATTTCATCACCGCGAACGCCGATCTGGGCGTGAAGACCCTTCCCGAGCTGCTGGCGAAGGCCAAGGAAAAGCCGAACGAGATTCCCTATTCCACCTCGGGCAAGGAATCGCTGCAGGCGCTGGCCTATGGCCTGCTGAAGTCGCAGGCCGGGGTCGAGATGATCGAGATCCCCTACAAGGGCGGCGGCGAGATGTTCGCCGACTTCCTGTCGGGCCGCGTGCCGCTGTTCCTGGCCTATCCCTACGAGGTCAAGGACTATGTCGGCGAAGGCAAGGTGAACTACCTCGCCGTGACCTCGGCCGATCGCCATCCGCTGCTGCCCGAAGTGCCGACCGTGGCCGAAACCCTGCCCGGCTTCGAGATCCTGCAGACCTATGGCGTCGTGGCTCCGGCCGGCACCCCGCCCGAAGTGATCGCCCAGCTCAATGCCGCGATCAGCGAAACCCTGGCCTCTGAAGACGTTAGCAAGAAGCTGCAAAGCGAGACGTCCTTCGTGGTCAAGGCCGGCGCGCCCGAAGCCTATGGCGAGATGCTGAAGAAGGATCTGGACCAGTTCCGGTCCATCGCGACGGATCTTGGCCTGATCAAGTGATCCACAGACTGCTGGGGGAACGCCGGTCGCGGCGTTCCCTTGCAGGTATTCCGGGGCGTCAGGCCCCGTTCCAATGATGCCGGACAGGCATCGCTTACCCCAGAAGGACGGAAGAATGTCTGATTTGCCCCGCGGCAGACAGCTCGAAAGCTTTGTGCTGGCGACGAGCTACAATACAATCCCCGAAGACGTGCGGGAGGCCGCCCGTCAGGCTTTGGTGGATTACATCGGCGTGTCGATCGTGGGCCGCGACAGCCCGGCTGCGCAACCCGCGCAGCAGATGATCAAGCGCTGGGGGGCCGCCGGAAAGGCAAGGGTCATTCTGGGGCAAGCGACCAATCCGGCGATGGCGGCCCTGGCCAACGGGTCGATGACCCATGCGCTTGATATGGACGATACCCACAGCCAGGGCTGCGGCCATCCCAGCGGCCCGGTCTGGTCCACCGCGCTGGCGATGGGGCAGCATTACGGGAAAAGCGCGCAGGACGCGCTGGCCGCCTTCGTCACCGGCTATGAGGTGATGGCACGGCTGGGCGGCGGCGGCACCTATGGCATCGGCCGCACGCTGCAGGTGCGCGGCTTCCACCCGACCTCGATGGTGGGCCGGATGGGCGCGGTCTGCACGGCGGCGGCGCTGCTGAAGCTGGACCAGGACCAGATCGGCAATGCCCTGGGCGCGGTCGCGACCACGGCGGGCGGGCTTCTGGGCTCGTTCGGGACGCATGGCAAACCCTTCCATGCCGGCAAGGCCGCGATGGATGGCATCCTCTGCGCCGAGCTGGCGCTGGACGGCTTCGTCGGCGCCCGGCAGCTGTATGAAATCAAGGGTGGCTGGATGACGGCCTTCCTGCGCGACGACCAGTTCCAGATCCCCGATCTGGATTTCGCGGCCAAATGGGAATTGCTGGAAACCGGCTACAAGCGCTTTGCCAGCTGCCGCGCCACCCATACCCCGGCCGAAGCCGCCATTCTGGCGCGCAGCAAGGTGGACGGGCGCGCGATCAAGCGGGTGGTGGTCTACCTTGACCGCACAGCCATGGTCACCGCCGGACGGCTGGACCCGAAGACCGGGCTGGAAGGCCGGTTCAGCATTCCGCTCTGCGTGGCGATGGGCCTGCTGGGGATCAACCTCGGTCCGCATGACTTCACCGAGGCAACCCTGGCCCGGCCCGAGGTGCAGGCGCTGCTGAAGAAGATCGAATGCATCACCATCGGCGACCAGCCCGAAGACGAGACCCATATCGAGGTCGAGCTGGACAGCGGCGAGATGCTGAAGGCCTCTTCGGAAATTCCGTTCGGCGATCCGCGGCGTCCGTTCACCTGGGACGACCATCACGCCAAATTCTCGGAACTGGTCACGCCGGTCATGGGCCAGCCCGCGACCGAGCAGCTGTTCGACCTGCTGCGCGGCTTTGACCAGCAGGCCGACAGCATGGACCGGCTCAGCCGGATGCTTGCCGCTCCGGCGGACTGACAGGAAAGGAACCCAAGTGAAAGCGACGCACCATAAGACCGATCTGCTGTCAGGCGCCAGCATCCTTGCTGTCGGCCTGGCCATATCGGCCTATTGCATGGCGAACCTCGAACGGGGAACGCTTGTCGAGCCGGGCCCGGGGGGCTTTCCCCTCGTCCTCGGGCTGCTTCTCGTGCTGAATGGCGCGATCTCGCTGACATTGACCCTGATCGGCGGGCGCAGACGCGCGCCCGCCGATGATGCGCCGGCGCAGGGCCTGAACCTGCGCGTGCTGGGGCTGGTGGTCGTCTCGATCGCCGCCTTCGGCCTGGCGCTTGAAAGCTTCGGCCTGTTTCCGGCCTGTTTCGTCTCGGTTCTGATCGCCTCCTTCGTGGCGAAGGACATGGGGGCGGCGAAACGGCTGATCGCGGCCACGGGCGCCGGGCTGCTGGCCGTGGTGATCTTTTCCATGCTGCTCTCTGTGCCTGTCGACATCGTCACCTGGCCGATGGAAGCCTTCAAATGAACGATATGCTCTCGAATATTCTTCTGGGTCTTTCGGTCGCGGCATCGCCGGAAGGGCTGATGTACTGCACGCTGGGGGTGTTCGTCGGGATGGTCGTCGGCGTTCTGCCCGGCCTGGGCGCGCTGGCCGCGATCTCGATCCTGTATCCGATCACCTTCCATGTCGCGCCGCAATTCGCGCTGATCATGCTGGCGGGCATCTATTACGGCACCTCCTATGGCGGCAAGACGACGGCGATCCTGCTGAACGTCCCCGGCACCACCGATGCCGCGGTCGTCTGTCTGGACGGCCACCCGATGGCCAAGCAGGGCCGCGCCGGTGTGGCGCTGTTCATGAGCACTCTGGCGGCCTTCAAGGGCGCGGCCATCGGCATCGTCATCGTGATGCTGTTCTCGCCGGTCATCGCCTCGGCCGCGCTCAGCTTCGGCTCGCCCGAATATTTCGCGCTGATGGCGATGGGCCTGCTGGCCACCACCGCCATGTCCGACAGCGGCCCGTCGAAAAGCATCGCGATGGTCCTTTTGGGGATCGTCATCGGCCTGGCCGGAACCGATGTGAACAGCGGGGTCGAGCGGTTCACCTTCGGGCTGACCAGCCTGCAGGACGGCGTCAGCATGGTGGTCATCGCCATGGGCCTGTTCGGCGTGGCCGAAATCGTCTTCAGCTTCGCCAACACCCGTGCCGTGGTGCAGAACATCAGCATGCGCTCGATGCTGCCCACCCGCGACGATCTGCGCCGCTCGATCGCGCCCATGCTGCGCGGCACGGCGATCGGCGCCTTCTTCGGCGCGCTGCCCGGCACCGGATCGACCGTGTCGACCTTCATCTCCTACGGGGCCGAACGGAAGGTCTCGAAAACGCCCGAACGCTTCGGCAAGGGCGCGATCGAGGGCGTGGTCGGCCCCGAGGCCGCCGCGAACAGCGCCGACATGACCGCCTTCATTCCGACCCTGACGCTGGGCGTGCCCGGCTCGACCTCGATGGCGCTGATCCTGTCGCTGCTGGTCATGCATGGCATGACCCCCGGCCCGCGGCTGATCACCGATCACGCCGATCTGGTCTGGGGCCTGATCATGAGCTTCTGGATCGGCAACATCCTGCTTTGCGTCTTCAACATCCCGATGATCGGCGTCTGGGTGCGGCTGCTGCGGATCCCCAGCCCGTATCTTTATCCGCTGATCCTGATGTTCATCTGCATCGGCACCTATTCGGTCCGCATGCATCTGGGCGATGTCTGGATGGTGATCGTCGCCTCGCTGTTCGGCGTGGCCGCGCGGCTTGCCAACTTCCCGGCCGGTCCGCTGCTTCTGGGCTATGTCCTTGGCCCGATGATGGAAGAGCATTTCCGCCGCACGCTGCTGTTGTCGCGCGGCGACCTGTCGGCCTTCTTCCAGGGCCCTATCTGCCTGACGATCTACACGGCGGTGATCCTGCTGTTCGGCTTCAAGCTGTTCCGCCTCTCGCCCCTTGGCCGCCGGATGTTCCCCAAGCGGATCCTCGACGAAAGCCTGTGACCGGACACCCTGTCACAGAGGAACCCATGGTCCGGCCCCGCGGCCGGACCCCCGACACCAGGAGACCGACATGACCGACTATTACAACCTTGGACCCTATACCTGCCCGGTCACCACCCAGTCGCCCGAAGCGCAGCTTTGGTTCGACCGCGGGCTGATCTGGTGCTTCGGCTACAATCACGACGAGGCGGTGGCCTGCTTTCTCAAGGCCATCGACCACGATCCTGATCTGGCGATCGCCTATTGGGGTGTGTCTTACGCGTCGGGCTGCAATTACAACAAGCCCTGGGCGGCCTTCGACGATGCCGACATGGAACGGTCCCTGGCCCGCGCCTTCGACTATGCCCAACGCGCGCTTGAGAAATCCGCCGGCGCCTCCGAGGTCGAGGCGGCGCTGATCGTCGCGCTGCAACGCCGCTATCAAAGCGCCGTCGCCCAGGGCAGCGAGGCCTTCTGCGTCTGGAATGACGATTATGCCGATGCGATGCGCGCGGTGCAGGCCCGCTTTCCGCGCGATCTGAACGTCGCCACCTTCTTCTGCGAGGCGGTGATGAACCGCACGCCCTGGGCGCTGTGGGATCTGAAGACCGGCGAGATCGCCGAGGGCGCCAGCACCGCCGAGGCCGTTGCCGCAAGCGAGCGCGCGCTGGCCCTGCCCGGCGGCTATCAGCATCCGGGCCTGCTGCACATCTACATTCACCTGATGGAAATGTCGCCCTTCCCGGAACGCGCGCTGCGCGCCGCCGATGCGCTGCGCGGGCTGGTGCCCGATTCCGGCCATCTGCAGCATATGTCGACGCATATCGACGTGCTGTGCGGGCAGTATGAACGGGTGGTCACCTCGAACCACGATGCCATCGTGGCGGACCGCAAGTACCTGGCCCGCCAGGGCGCGATCAATTTCTACTCGCTCTATCGCTGCCACAATTACCACTTCAAGGTCTATGGCGCGATGTTCCTGGGCCAATATGCGCCCGCTTTGGAAGCCGCCACCGAAATGGCCGGCACGCTTCCGGCCGAACTGCTTCAGGTCTCGTCGCCACCCATGGCCGACTGGCTGGAAGGCTTTCTGTCGGTGAAGCAGCACGTCTATATCCGCTTCGGCAAATGGGACGAGATCGTCGCCCAGCCGCAGCCCGAAGACCCCGAGCTGTTCTGCGTGACCAATGCGATGATGCATTACGCCAAGGCCGTGGCCTATGCCGCCAGCAACCGGGTCGAACCGGCGCTTGCCGAGGCCGAGAAGTTCGAACAGGCCTTCGCGCGGGTGCCCGAAAGCCGGATGCTGTTCAACAACACCTGCCGCGACATCCTGACCGTCGCGCGGGAAATGATGCTGGGCGAGATCGCCTATCGCCAGGCCGCGTATGAAACCGCCTTCGCCCATCTGCGCAGGTCGGTCGATCTCAGCGACAACCTGCCCTACGATGAACCCTGGGGCTGGATGCAGCCGACCCGCCACGCCCTGGCCGCGCTGCTGCTGGAGCAGGGCGAGGTCGAGGCTTCGGCCGCGGTCTACCGCCAGGATCTGGGCCTTGACCCGGCCCTGCCGCGCGCCGTGCATCACCCCGACAATGTCTGGAGCCTGCAGGGCTATCACGAATGCCTGCGGAAACTGGGCCGCGATGCCGAAGCGGCGCTGATCGGGCAGCGGCTGACGCTGGCCAAGGGCCGGGTCGATGTGCCGGTACGCTCGTCCTGCTACTGCAAGCAGGGCAGCCGCTGAGCTGCCGCCGCCGATGCGCCCGCCCGCCCCTGCCCCTGCGATGCGCCTGGCCCTGGCGGGTCTGTGCCTGTCGGGCTGGGGCGGGCTTGCCGCCATGGCGGCCGAACAGGCCCGCCGGGGCGCACTGGCGCCGTTCGGGCCGGGCATGGGGCTGATCGACGGGCTGCGGCTGTGGGGCTTTGGCGACATAAGGGTCTGGATGGATGCCGGGTCGCTGTGTTCCTATGACCCGGCCCGCCCGATCCTGGCCATGGCGGCCGAGATTTCGGCGATGTGGGCGGCGATGATCCTGGCGATGGTGCTGCCGCTGCTGGCGCATCGCAGGGAAGCGGGCGGTGGCTGGCCGTTCGGCGCGCTGCGGGCCTGGTCGGGCAGCGCGCTGGCCTTGCTGGGCTTCTGCGCGCTGGCCACCCTTTGTCAGATCGCCGCGCAGGCGACAGGCCTGCTGTCGCCCGCGCTGCGGGTGGACCACCCGCTGGCCCAGGCGCTGTTCGTCTTCGCGGCGATCCTGGCCCAGGCGCTGCTGGGCAAAGGCCCGCGCCCTGCCGCGCGCGCCGACACGATCGGCGCCGGCACCCGTGCAACCCTGCAGGGCCTCGCGCGCTGCGCGCCCATGCTTTTGCTGATGTTTCCGCTGGGGCTGATGAACCTGGTCGCCATGGCCGCGATGCTGGCGCTTCACCTGTCGGGCGCCCTGGCCCTGCCCGCGCGGCGCCCGCTGGGCCGCCCGCTGGGCCGGGTGACCGGCCTTGCCCTGCGCCGTGCCGCCAGCCGGGGCCTGCGGTGAAGCTGCGGATCGACATCGACCGGACGCGCAGCATCGGGCTGAGCGATCAGATCACCGCGCAGGTCTCGCGGATGATCTTCGAGGGACGGATCGCCACGGGGATGAAACTGCCCTCGTGCCGCCTGCTGGCGCGCGACATCGGCGTGTCGATCAACACGGTGATCGCCGCCTATCAGACCCTGCAGGACGAACAGCTGATCACCGCCCGGCCGCGCTCGGGTTTTTTCGTGCGCCTGGGTCCCGGCGTGCATCCGGGCCTGATCGCCCAGGCCCCGGCGCCCGAAAAGAAACCGGCACGGATCGTGCAGAAGCTGAACCTCGCACGGCGGGCCGACGGGATCGACACGATCTTCCGGCCGCAGAACTGGTTCGCCCAGCCCTATCCCTTCGTCTGCAACCAGATCAACGAGAACGACTTTCCCGTCGCCGAATGGCGCGAATGCGCGCGGCTGGCGATGAACCGCAAGGATCTGAAGATCTGGTCTTCGGACGGCCATTATGCCGACAGCCCCGACCTGATCCGCCAGGTCAACCAGCGCATCCTGCCCAGCCGCGGCATCGCCGCCGATCCCGGCTCGACGCTGATCACCCTGGGGTCGCAGAACGGCCTGTACCTGATCAGCTTCCTGTTCGGCGGGCGCGACCGGGTGGCCGCGATGGAGGACCCGGGCTATCCCGATGCCCGCAAGATCCTGACCGCCAATTTCGGCTCGGTCCGCTTTCAGCCCGTCGATGCCGAGGGGCTGGTCGTCGACGACAGGCTGCGCGGCGTCGATCTGGTCTTCGTGACCCCGAACCGGCAGTTTCCGACCACGGTCACCATGTCACCCGCGCGGCGCCGCGCGCTGCTGGATGCGGCCGAGGAACATGACTTCTACATCGTCGAGGACGATTACGAATGCGATGTCGACTATCGGCAGGTCCCGCCCCTGTCGCTGCGCGCGCAGGATGACCGCGGGCGGGTGATCTATCTTGGCAGCCTGTCGAAGGGCCTGTCGCCGGGGCTGCGGCTGGGCTACCTGAACGCCTCGCCCGATTTCGTGGCGGCGGCGCGCGACAGCCGGGGCATGATCCTCAGGCATCCGCCCTTCATCCTGCAGCAGACGGCGGCGGCCTTTGTCGATCTTGGCTATTACGACCGGCTGCTGCGGCGGCTGAAGCGCGATCACGAGCAGCGCTGGCGCATCGCCAATGCCGCTTTGGCCGACAGCCTGCCGGAGCTTCAGGTGGTCAGCGAATTCGGCGGCACGAATTTCCTGCTGACCGACCCCCAGCGCCAGCTGCAGGCCGATGCGCTGGCCCGGGCGGCGCTGGCGCGGGGGATCGTGATCGAAGCTGTGGCGCCCTGCTATTCGTGCCGCGCAGAGGGCGCCCACAGGTTTCGCATCGGCGTCTCGTCCATCGGTCAGGACCGGATCCGGCCCGGCCTTGCGCTGCTGGCCGATCTGCTGGCCGAGCGGCGCGGGGCCGGACCCTATTCCGCCCCGCCGACCGGCGCGGGCTTGCCGGCCTCGGCCACCAGCGCGGCCAGCCGGAAGAAGCCATGCACCATCTTGGAAAACGGCATCAGCAGGAACAGCACCATCACCGCGGCCAGGTGAACCGCCAGAAGCGGCCCGACCGCGCCCGTGCCGGTTGCGGCGTAAAGCGCCAGCCCGGTCAGCGCGACGAAGCCCAGAAGCAGGATGAAGGCCATCTCGCCGCCCCAGACCCTCCGGGCCCCCAGCGCCGGATCGGCCCGCAGTTTCAGAAGCGCCAGCCCCGCCGCCCCCGCCAGCATCATCGCCCCGCCCGGCACGCCCAGAAGCTTGGGCAGCGAGAACAGCGGATAGGGCGCTTCCCAGCCAAAGGCATAATGCATCACCGTGCCGCTGGCCGTGGCCGCGAAGCACAGAAGAAAGCCGTACATCATCAATTGGTGGAACAGCCGGCGGCGGTCGCTGAAGCGGTCGCCCTTCTCGAAGTTGCAGCCCTCGCCATGGCCGCCCGACAGGTTCTTCATCCGCGCGGCACTGTCCATCGCCTGCAGCAGATGCGCCAGGCGCACGCGGCCGCCGCCGACCTCGCGCCAATAGGCGCGCAGCGACAGCGCGATCAGCGCCAGGGGCAGCAGAAAGGCCGGCACGAAGATCGCCACCAGCGTGTTATGCGCCAGATGGGCATAGAAGCCCGCGCCCGCCAGCGGCTTCAGCGCCGCCAGCGCCCAGAAGAACCCCGCCAGCGCCGCCACCAAGAGCCCCGCCATCGCCACGCCATGGCTTTGGAACAGCCGCGCCAGCGCCTGCGGCCGCGCCAGCCTTTCCCAGCTTTCCACCCGCACCTCGGCCAAGGCCGCCGGGATGTTCAGCGCGAATTCATGCGGCGCGGTATATTGGCAGGCGTAATAGCAGCCGCGGCAGTTGTGGCACAGGTTCGCCAGCTGCGTCAGGTCGCCATCGGCAAAGGCCTTCTGCCGGGTCATCGCCGGAAAGACCGAGCAGAAGCCCTCGCAATAGCGGCAGGCATTGCAGATCTCGATCTGGCGGCGCGCTTCGCCGGTGGCCGACAGAAGCGGGGCGGTGGGGGTCAGGTCAAGCGACATGGGCGGCGGCCTCCTTGCCCGCGATGCGTCCGAAGACGGTGCCGATGGTCATGCCGAAGCCGGCAAGATAGCCCTGGCCCAGGATCGAGCCGGCCATGATCTCTCCGGCCGCCCAAAGGTTGCGGATCGGGCCGCCGGGGCCGTGAACCTGGGCCCGGGCATCGACCTTCAGGCCCAGATAGGTGAAGGTCACGCCGGGGCGCAGCTGGTAGCCATAGAAGGGCGCCGTATCCAGCGGCCGCGCCCAGTTGGTCTTGGCGATGTCCAGCCCCTCGGTGCGCAGCCCGTCCAGCTCGGTCGGGTGGAACTTGCCGGGGCGGCAGGCGGCGTTGAACCCGTCGACCGTGCGGCGCACCGCCTGCGGATCCAGGCCCATCTTCGCCGCCAGTTCCTCGATCGTGTCGGCCTTTACCGGCGGGAAGACCGAGGGCATGAACAGGTCGATCGACTTGGCGTCGATCAGCGCATAGCCGACCTGATCGGGCTGGGCCGCGACCAGCCGCCCCCAGATCGCATAGCGCTTGGGCCAGACATCCTCGCCCTCGTCATAGAAGCGCTCGCCCTTCTGGTTCAGCACGATGGAAAACGGCACGCAGTCCAGCCGGGTGACGATGCCGCCATCGTATTTCGGCGCCCGCCCGTCGATGGCCACGGCATGGCACTGGGTCGGATCACCGACCGATTCCGCACCCTGATCCAGCATGTCGCGCAAGACGACGCCGCGATTGTAGGGCGTGCCGCGGATCAGGAAATTGCGCGCCGAAGGGCCCCAGGCCCGGGCCAGCCAGTCGATATCGGCCTGAAACCCGCCCGAGGCCAGCACGAAGGCCCGCGCCTGTACCGTCACCGGCTTGCCCGCGATCTCGGCCTGAAGATGGGTGATCCGGTCGCCGTCCAGATGCACATGGGTGACCTGCGCCTCATAGGCGACCTTCACCCCCAGATCCTGGGCGGTGTTGTAATAGGCATTCACCAGCGCCTTGCCGCCGCCCAGGAAGAAGGCATTCGTCCGCCCCAGGCTGAGCGTGCCCGACAGCGAGGGCTGGAAGCGCACGCCATGCGCCTTCATCCAGGGCAGGCATTCCTCGGACGAGCGGATCGCCATCCGCGCCAGGCCCTCATCCGTCTTGCCCTTGGTCACCAGCATCAGGTCGTGGAAATATTCGTCTTCCTCATAGCTGCCGACCAGCGGATCCATCGGCGCGCGGTGCATGCAGCGGAAGTTGCGGGTGTGCCGGCTGTTGCCGCCGCGATAGGGCTTCGGCGCGCCTTCCAGCACCAGAACGCTGGCCCCGGCCTCGGCTGCGGTGATCGCGGCGCAGAGGGCGGCATTGCCGCCGCCCACCACGGCCAGGTCGAAAGTCTCGGGCCAGGATGTTTGCGGCCAGTCCGTCATGCCTCGTCCTCCAGGGGAATTTCGCGTCCGCGCATGCCGCGCAGCCGGGCCGACAGCGCCGCCTCGACATGCCGGCGCATCGCCAGTTCGGCCGCCGCCCCGTCGCGGGCCTGAAGGGCGGCCAGCACGGCGCCATGTTCATCCACGGCCGACACCGCGCGGGACGGCTCGGCCAGCGTCGTCGGCCCCAGGATCAGCAGCGTCTTCTGGAGCGCGCTCATCGCCTTGACCAGAAAGCGGTTGCGGGCCGCCTCGATCAGGGTGCGGTGGAACTGGCGGTTCATCTCGCGCGCCTGGGGGCCCGCGGTGGCACTGGCCAGTTCCGCATTCAGCGCCACCAGTTCGGCCAGTTCGATATCCGAAGCCGCCCGCGCCGCCAGCCGGGCCGCCGTGCCTTCCAGCACCGCGCGCATCTCGTACAGTTCGACCACTTCGGCATGGTCCAGGCTGCGGATCGTCGCGCCCTGGCGCGGCAGATGCACGACCAGACCATCCGCCTCAAGCTGGCGGATCGCCTCGCGCACGGGGGTGCGGCTGATGCCCAGCCGGTCGGCCAGTTCGGTTTCGCGCAGCCGCGCGCCGGGCGACAGCGCGCCATCGCGGATCTCGTCCAGCAGGCGGCGATAGGCCCCCTGCCCCTGCGGAATCTCACTGTCGTCAGCCATGAAACGACTCGCTTGCGGTTTCTGTGTCCGAGCGTATACATCTGGATACAATTTGCCGCAAGGAGGTCTCTGATGCCCATCCTGACAAAGCGTCGCGCCGCCACGCTGGCACTGGCCGGGCTGGGGGTCGGGGTGTTTCACCTGGCCGGCCTGCCCCTGCCCTTTCTGTTCGGCCCGATGGCGGCCTGCCTGATCGCCGCCCTGTCAGGGATGCGGTTGCAGGGGATGGGACAGGTCTCGATCCTGGCGCGCACCATCCTGGGGGTGGCGGTCGGCGCCTCGATCACGCCCGAGGTGATCGCGCGGGTGCCGCAGATGGCGGGCAGCGTCGCGCTGGTGCCGGTCTATGTGGTGCTGATCGGGCTGGTGGGCGTGCCGTTCTTCCGCCGGCTTGGCTATGATCCGGTCACCGCCTGGTATGCGGCCATGCCGGGCGGGCTGCAGGACATGGTGATCTTCGGCGCCGAGGCGGGCGGCGACACCCGCGCGCTGGCGCTGATCCATGCCACGCGGGTTCTGGTGATCGTGACGCTGGCGCCGCTGATCCTGACCGCCTTCTATGGCGCAAGCCTCAGCGGGGCCGTCGGCGCGCCGCTGCGCGATCTGCCGGGGCTGGAATTGCTGCTGATGGCCGCCGCCGCGGTGATCGGCTGGAAGGGCGCCGAGCGGATCGGCCTGTTCGGGGCCACGATCCTGGGCCCGATGATCCTGACCGCGGCCCTGTCGCTGGCCGGGCTGATCCACAGCCGCCCGCCGGCCGAGGCGATCTGGGCCGCGCAGCTGTTCATCGGGCTTGGCATCGGCGTGCAATATGTGGGGGTCACCTTCCGCGAATTGCGCAGCTTCATCCTGTCGGGTCTGGCTTTCGTGGTGCTGCTGGCGGCGCTGGCGGCGGCTTTCACCGAAATCGTCACGCTCAGCGGGCTGGCCCATCCGATCGAGGGCTTTCTGGCCTTCGCCCCGGGCGGCCAGGCGGAAATGACCGTGCTGGCGCTGGTGGCCGGGGCCGATCTGGGCTTTGTGATCCTGCACCACCTGACGCGCCTGGTCGTCGTCATCCTGGGCGCGCCGGTGGCGGCGCGGCTGATGGGCGTGCGGAAGCCCTAGCCCGTCCAGACTTCGGGGTTGATCATGTGAATGGGGGCGCCTGCCGCATAGGCATTGATCTGGTCGTAGATGTCGGCGAATTGCAGATCCAGCTCGTCCTCGGTCACATAGCCGATATGGGGCGTCGCAACGACATTCGGATGCGAGACAAGCGGGTCGGTCGCATCGACCAGCGGCTCGGCATCGAAGACGTCCAGCGCGGCCATGCCCGGCCGGCCGGCATTCAGCGCCGCAAGCAGGGCGCCGGGCTGGACAAGGCCCGCGCGCGAGGTGTTCACGAACACCGCCCCCGGTCGCATCGCCGCGAAATCGGCAGGGCCGATGATGCCGCGCGTCGCCGGCTTCAGCCGGACATGAAGGCTGACCACATCAGAGGCCGCGAAGAACGCCGCGCGGCTTTCAGCAACGGCTTCGCCATCCGCCAGCGCCCGGGCGCGCCCGTCGTCTGACGCCCACCACAGCACCTCCATTCCGAACGCCCGCGCATAGCCCGCGACGGCCCGGGCAATGCGGCCATAGCCATAAAGCCCAAGCACCCGCCCGCGCAGGGTCTTGCCCACGCCCATCTGCCAATGCCCGGCGCGCAGGCTGGCCATCTGCTGCGGAATCTGCCGCATCGCCGCAAGGATCAGACCCCAGGTCAGTTCGGCGGCGGCATGCGAGGGCGTGTCGGAATGCATGTTCGAACACAGCAGGACGCCATGCTGCGTGCAGGCCGGAACGTCGACATGCGGGTAGACGCTGCGCTGCGAGATCAGCCGCAGCTTCGGCAGGTTCTGCAACAGGCCCGCGGTAACAGGCGTCCGCTCGCGGAACAGGACCAGCGCTTCAGCCTTGTCCAGCCGGTCGGACAGAACCCGTTCATCGGTGACGTGATCGGTCCAGATCGTCACCTCATGTCCGTCAAGCTGCGCGAACGAGGGAAGCCCGCGCAGCGTGTCGAACCAGTCGTCAAGAATGTGAACCCTCATTCACGGCTGCCGGGGTGTCGGCACATGTGGGTCCGCATTCAGCGCCTCCAGCGCCGCGTTGACCTTGTGGCGCTGCGCGAGCAGATGGTTGAACTGCGCGTCACAACCGGCGATCGGCGTCGGGTATCCCGAAATCTCAGCGGCGATCTTCTGCCTGGCGACCTGAAGCTCGGTCTTGGCAAGTGTGATACATTCGGAAATCTCGGGGTTCATGTCCGGCCTCCTTCGGTATACCATTGCATACATACCATATCCGCTGCGCGGATTAAAGCCCTTTCCAGACGGTGGCGGGCACGAAAACCTCGCCGCGGGCAAGCAACCGGGCCGTGCGCAGCAGGCCGGCCGACTTCAGCGTGAACCCGTCTTTGCCAGTCTCGTAATCCACCGTCACGTCGATCGCGCCGCCCGGATGCTCGATCAGCACCAGCGCAGGCACGCCCTGCGGCGGGGTGAACAGGCCCTCGGCCACCGTTCCGGGCGTCAGCACGCAAGAGGCCAGGCATTGCGCCCCGGTCACCGCCATGGTCGGGTGGCATTTCCACGGCATGAAATAGCGCGCCGTCACCGTGCCGCCCCGCTGCGGCGGCGCCAGAAGCGCGAATTTCGGCGTGACCGAGCCCGACACGTCGCCCATGCCCATCCGCCGCCCGGCCTCAAGCCGGATCGGCTCCATCCGCGCGTAAAAGCCGCTATTGGCGTCCAGCTCTTCCGCCGTCTCGCAGCCGGTCAGCCCGAAATCCGCCGCCCGCGCCACCACGACCGGCATGGCCACATCCATGCAGGTCACCTCGATCCCGTCGATCACGTCGCGCAGATTGCCGGTCGGCAGCAGCGCCCCGGTGGCCGAGCCGACCACATCCATGAAGTTCAGATAAATCGGCGCCGCGGTGCCCGGCACGCCGTCGATCGCCGCCTCGCCCGCATATTCGACCTGCCCGCCCGGCGTGCGCAGCACCGCCTCGACCTTGGCGCCGGTATTGACCGACCGGATCCGCACCCGCGTGACATCGCCCTGCGGCGCGATCAGCCCCATCTCGACCGCCGCCGGGCCGACGCCCGACAGGATATTGCCGCAGGTCGGCTTGAAATCGACCTTGCCGTCCTCGACGCTGACCTGAGCGAAGAAATAGTCGATGTCGCAATCCGTCGTCTCGGACAGCGACAGCATCGCGACCTTGGTCGTCACCGCGGCACCGCCGCCGATCCCGTCGATGTTCAACGCCTGCCCCGAGCCCAGAACCGAGACCAGCACCCGCGCCAGCGTCTCGCGATCCTCGGGCAGATCCTCGCGCCGGAAATAGGGCCCGCGCGACGTGCCGCCGCGGAAGAAGTGAAACGGAATTGCGGTCTGGGTCATCCCATCCTCCATCGTGTCTTGGGAAAAAGGGCCCGCGCGGTGGCGCGGGCCCGGTCTGGTTCGGATCGGCTCAGCGCAGCGGCCAGGGCAGATGCACCAGCGATTGCAGCAGGCCCGACGGGAAGTTCAGCGACAGAAGCCAGGCCGCCAGGACGATCCCGCCCACGGCCCAGGCGGTCATGTGCAGGCTGCGGAACCAGGTCGCGCCCACCCGCAGCCGCATGAAGGCCAGGAAGAAGACCGCGACCCCCAGGACAAAGCCCACCAGCGTCGACAGCACCACCAGCGCCGCCAGCCAGCCAAGGCCCGACCACATCCCGTGGACGCCCGCCTTGCCGACATGTTCGCCCGTCAGTTCGGCATCGAAATGCGAATGGTGACCGGGCTTGCCCACCCATAGCTCCCACAGCAGGACCGAGACGATCACCAGACCGACCACCGCCACCGAAAGCGGGAAGATCTTGCCCAGGAAGTCGTGCTGCAGCGAATCGAACAGCGCAAAGCCCATGACCGCCACCACGACCGCCGCAAACCCGATCTGCGGCAGATGCGCCCGGAATTGCGGAACGTCGGGCGCATTGTCCTGCACCGGCACCACATGGCCATGCTCGTCCACGCGGTTGCGCAGGCCGAAGAAGATCGAGGCCAGGGTCAGAAGGCCGATGATGATCACGCCCGGACGCGCCAGGAAGGACCAGCCGTTGAACTGCACCGCCTGATACAGGAAGGTCTCGGCCTGCGGCGCCAGCACATAGCCGATCAGCAGGGCCGGACGCGACCAGCCGAAGCGCTTCATCAGCACGCCCACACAGCCCAGCAGCAGCAGCGCGATCAGGTCGTCGATCGAGCGGGTCGACTGGAAGGCCGCGAACGAGATCATCACGATCAGGAACGGCGCCATGTACTGGAACGGGATCTTGGTCAGGCCCGAGATCGGCCGGGCCAGCGCCACGCAGGCCAGCGCGCCGAAGATATTGGCCAGGGCCAGCGACCAGATCATCGTATAGGTCAGATGCAGGTCGGTGGTGACCATCGACGGGCCGGGCTCGATGCCGATCAGCACCATGCAGCCCAGGAACACCGCCATCGCGCCCGAGCCGGGAATGCCGAACAGGATCGTCGGCAGCATCGCGCCGCCGGTCATGGCGTTATTGGCGCTTTCCGGAGCGATCACGCCGCGGATATCGCCCTTGCCGAAGTTCGACGTGTCCTTGCTGGTCTGGACGGCATGGCCATAGGCGATCCAGTCCACGACCGATCCGCCCAGACCCGGAATGACGCCGACGATGCAGCCCACGGCCGAGCAGCGCAGCGACAGGAACCAGTTGTTGGCCCAGTCGCGGATGCCGCGGCCCCAGCCCTTGCCCAGGGGCATATCGCCCGCGATCGACTGGTTCTGCCGCATCAGATCGACGATTTCGGGAATGGCGAACACGCCCATCCCCACCACGACCAGCGGGATGCCGTCGTAGAGATATTCAATGTCGAAAACCATGCGGAACTCGCCCGTGGCCGGGGCGGCCCCGATCGAGCCGATGACAAGGCCGATGCAGCAGGCGCCCACGCCCTTGACCAGGCTGCGCCCCGACAGGACCGCGACCATCGACAGGCCCAGAAGCGCCAGCATGAACAGCTCGGCCGAGCCGAAGGCCAGGATGACCGGGCGGGCGATGAACACAAAGCCCGTCAGCACCAGCGCCCCGAACACGCCCCCGAACATCGACGAGATGAAGGCCGTCGACAGCGCCCGCGCCGCCTCGCCCTTCTTGGCCAGCGGGAAGCCGTCCAGCACCGTGGCCTGACTTGATGACCCGCCCGGGATCCCCAGCAGGATCGACGAGAACGTGTCGCCCGTGGGCATGATCGCCAGCAGGCCGATCAGCATCGCCAGCGCCGAGACCTGGTCCATCCCGTAGATGAACGGGATCAGCAGCGACAGGCCGGCAATCCCGCCAAGCGCGGGCAGGATGCCGATCAGAAGGCCCACGAACAGGCCCAGGAACATATAGGCAAGGTGCTTGAGGCTGAGCAGCTCGGTCAGCGCCTGCAATAGGGTATCGACCACGGAGGGGACTCCCGTGTTGGTCGCCGGTGGGGCGACGGGTGAGCGGTTGGGTAAAAAGGCAGAAGGATCAGGCGGGCCCCGGTCCGGGCCCGCCGGTCTTCAGCGCCGGGGCGTTATTCCTCGCCCAGCTTCACGCCGTATTCCGACGCAAGCATGCCCGCCACGCGGCTGCGCAATTCGGGCTGCAGCGTGGTGCCCTTTTCGAACAGCGCCTGTGCCAGCGCGCCGGTGACCTGCCCGTAGGATCCAAGCACGGCTTCCGCGCTGGCCTGGTAATCCGGGTCGGCCTTCATGTCCTCGAAGGCCTTCTGATAGGCGGCGACGATCTCGTCCGGCGTGTCCTTGGGCAGGAAGACCATCTTCTGGGCCGGGAAGCCCGCGGTGAAGAAGGCGAAATAGGCGTCGTAATCGGGGCCCGAGGGCGGGGCGCCGGTCATGGTCTCGTAAGCTTCGACGAAGGACGGCAGATCCGGGAAGGTCGGATCGCGCACCACTTCGCCCGCCTCGTTCAGGACGCCCCAGCTGAACAGCGGCACGGCCTGGCCGGCCTCGACCAGCGGCTGGACGTTCTTCAGATAGGCCGACGAGGTCTGGTAATCGATGTTCACCTCGCCGCGTTCAAAGGCCAGCCGGCCATCGCCACGGCCCTTGAAGCCGAAAACATGCTGCACGTTCAGGCCCATCAGCCGGAAGCCCAAAAGCGGCACCAGATCCAGCGAGGTCGCGCCTTGGCTGGCATAGACCAGATCCTTGCCCTTCAGCTGGCCGATATCCTCGGGGCCCTTCAGCCCCAGCGCCGGCGTCGTGTAGACCACGCCGCCGGTCGGGCCGGCCATGGCGATCTTCCAGTCCTTGTAGTCATAGCGCACGCGCGGATCGCCCAGCAGATAGGGGAACTGCGTCGAGCCCGAGGTGCCAAGGATCATCAGCCCGTCCGGCTCGGCCCGGGCGGCGAACAGGTTGGTGCCCTTGGTCGAGCCGCCGCCCGGCTCGTTCACCACGACGACGACCGGCTTGCCCGGCAGGTATTTCGACAGAAGCGGGGCGTTGAAGCGCGCCCAGGTGTCCGATCCGCCGCCCGCCGAGAACGGAATGACCCATTCGATCGTCTTGCCGGCAAAATCGACTTCGGCCGCGGCCGGCCCGGCCAGGCCAAGCGCAAATGCGCCAGCGGCCAGCCCAAGGACAGCGCGGCGGGTGAATCCCACAGGTTCCGACATTCTTTCTCTCCCTCGGTTGTCTGACACGTCCACCTCTGCTTACACCGCAAGGGAACGCGACGCCGTTCTTGATTTCTCCTCCGAAGAACAGCCTGATGCAGACCTAAGGGGGATTTCTGTCGGCAACCTGTCTTGCATAAAAGGGGTTTCATGCGGATCGTTCTGGTGGAAGACAATCTCAGCCTGGCAAAAGGTATCGAAAATGCCCTTAAAGATCAAGGGCATGCGGTTGACCATCTGGACGATGGGCTGGATGCGGATGCATTTCTGGCGCGCCAGCGCGCCGATATCGCGATTGTCGATGTCAACCTTCCGCGCCTGTCCGGGATCGAAATCATCCGCCGCGCCCGGGCGCGGCGCGACACACTTCCGATGCTGATTCTGACCGCGCGGGGCAAAACATCGGAACGGGTCGAGGGGCTGGATGCCGGGGCCGACGACTATCTGGTCAAGCCCTTCGACATGGAAGAGCTGATCGCGCGGCTGCGCGCGCTGGCGCGGCGGCGCCCCGAGGTCGCGCTGCCGCGCGAACCTGTCGGCCAGCTGATCTATGACCGCGACCAGCGCATCGTGCTGCATGGCGATCGCAATCTGGACCTGCCCCGGCGCGAGCTGGCGCTGTTCGAGCTGCTGCTGGAAAACCGCGGCCGGCTGATCGAGAAGGACCGGATCTCGGACGCGCTTTACGGCACCGGCACCCCGGTCGAGCCGAACGCGGTCGAGCTGCTGATCTCGCGGCTGCGGCGCAAGATCGAGGGCACGGATGTGACGATCCGCACCGCCCGCGGGCTTGGCTACATGCTGGATGGCGGCTGATGTTGCGGCGCCTGTCGCTGCGCGGGCGGCTTTACCTTCTGCTGATGCTGCCGCTGATCCTGGTGGCCGCCGTCGCCTCTTTCGCGCGCTATCAGGCCGCGAACCGGCTGTCGCAGGAACTGTATGACGACACGCTTCTGGCCGTTGCGCTGACGATCTCGCGCGATGTGGTGCTGTCGGAAGGCGACATGCTGACCGAGACGCTGCTGGAAGACCTGACGGATGCGCTTGGCGATCCGGTCTATTACCGGATCACCGGGCCGGGGGGCAGCTTCGTGACCGGCTATTCCAACCCACCCGATCCGCCCGAGGGGATGGAACCCGAAGGCGGCGCGCCGATGTTCTATGACAGTGTCTCGCTGGGCCAGACCGTCCGCGCTGTTGCCCTGCGCGAATTCATCAGCGAACCGCAATTCGGCGGCTGGGTCACGGTCGAGGTCTGGCAGACCACCACCCAGCGCCATGCGCTGTCGCGCGAACTGGTGATCCAGTCGATCCTGCTTCTCGGCTCGCTGATCGTCACCGCGGCGCTGATCCTGTGGTTCGGCATCCAGCTGGGCCTGAAGCCGCTTCTGGATCTGCGCGAGGCGATCGGCCAGCGCAGCGCCGACGATCTGCGCCCGATCCGGCGCTGGGTTCCGCCCGAACTGCGCCCGCTGGTCCAGACACTGAATTCGCTGTTCGACCGGCTGTCCCAGGCCATCGCCCTGCGCGACGGGTTCATCTCCGACGCGGCCCATCAGATGCGCAATCCGGTGGCGGCGATCCAAAGCCTGGCCGAGGCCGCGATCAGCGCCCCGAACGAGACCGAGCTGCGATCGCGCGTGCAGGATGTCGCGGCCAGCGCGCGCCACACCAGCCGGCTGACCTCGCAGCTTCTGTCGCTGGAACGGGTGCGCGGCCGGGGCCTGCGGCTTTTGGCCAAGCCGCTGGATCTGGTCGCCCTGCTGCGCGACAAGATCCGCCCCTTCGCCGAAACCCAGCTGCGCCGCGATGTCAATGTGGGCTTCTCGGTCACCGGAACGCCCGTGCCCGTGCATTGCGACCCGGTCCTGATCGAGGAATTGGTGGCGAATATCCTGGACAATGCGGCGAAATACGCCCTGCAGCCCGGCGGGCAGCTGGAGGTCTGTGTCAGCTTCGAAACCGACACGGTCCGGCTCAGCTTCACCGATGACGGCCCGGGCATTCCGGCCGACCTGCAAGAGCGGATCTTCGACCGTTTCTTCCGCATCGACGCCGACCAGACCCTGGGCTGCGGCCTGGGCCTTGCGATCGTCAATGACGTGGTTCAGGGCCATGGCGGCCGCGTCCGCTGCCTCTCGACCGGCCAGGGATCGACCTTTGAGGTGACCCTTCCGCTCTGACCGCCGCCCCGGCGGTCCGGCACGGCGCCGATCCCGTTCGCGACACGGGTCTGTCGCCCGCAGCAAAGGCCGCCTGCCGGCCGCTTTCTTATTCATCCTATGGATCGAATGGGAAAATATTATGAATTTGATAAATGTGACACTTTGATTATGCAAAGCCATCGGCATGGGCCGATTCACGATGACGCTAGGTCAGTCGACTGTCCGTTCTGGCGCAGGGGTCGTCCAGCGGGCCTGAAGTTTCGGAGGGACGAGATGAAATTTCGACGCATACTCTATTCTGCCCTTTGCGCGGCAGCGCTGGCCGCGCCGGTCGCGGCCGAGGATCTGACGATCGGTGTCGGCGGCACGGCCACCTCGATTGACCCGCATTTCTACAATGCCTCGCCGAACAACAGCATCGCGATGCAGATCTTCGACCGGCTGACCGAACGCAGCGCCGCGGGCAAGCTGCTGCCGGGCCTGGCCGAAACCTGGGAGCCGGTGGGCGAAACCGAATGGCTTTTCACCCTGCGCGAGGGCGTGAAATGGCATGATGGCGTGGCCTTCACCGCCGATGACGTCGTCTTCACCTTCGACCGCGCGCGCGACGTGCCGAACAGCCCCGGCGGCTTCGGCGGCTTCCTGCGGGCGGTGGCCAAGGTCGAGGCGGTGGATGACCGCACCGTGAAGATCACGACCCACGCCCCCTCGCCCAACCTGCCGGGCGATCTGGCGAATATCGCCATCGTCTCGCGCCATGCGGGCGAAGGCGCCGACACCACCGATTACAACTCGGGCAAGGCCGCCATCGGCACCGGCGCCTTCCGCTTCGTCGAATTCCGCCAGGGCGACCAGATCCGGCTGGAACGCAACCCCGACTGGTGGGGCGGCGAGGTGGCCTGGGACAATGTCACCTATCGCGTCATCTCCAGCGCGGGCGGCCGCACGACCGCCATCCTGGCGGGCGATGTCGATATCATCGACACCCCGGCCGCCGCCGATATCGCGCGTCTGCAAGGCACTGATGGCATCAAGGTGACCAGCACGCCGGGCCTGCGGGTGATCTATCTGATCAGCTCGCCCCAGACCGGCGCGCCGATGAAGTTCATCCGCGGCCCCAAGGGCGAGGAACTGGCCGAGAACCCGCTGGCCGATGTGCGCGTGCGTCAGGCGCTGTCGATCGCGCTGAACCGCGAACTGATCGTCGACCGGATCATGGAAGGCACCGCCAAGGCTTCGGGCCAATGGCTGCCCGAGGGCGCCTTCTCCTATTCGCCCGACATTGCGGTGCCGGTGCAGGATCTGGAAAAGGCCAAGGCGCTTCTGGCCGAGGCGGGTTATCCCGACGGGTTCCAGCTGACCGTGCATGTCCCGAACGACCGCTATCCGAATGCCCCGGCCGTGGTGCAGGCGGTGGCGCAGATGTGGACGCGGATCGGCGTGCAGACCTCGGTCGAGGCGCTGCCCTGGACGACCTATTCGGCGCAGATGAAGGACTTTGCGGTCAAGCTTGTCGGACTTGGCAATGCCACCTTCGATGCCAGTTCGATGCTGATCAACGTTCTGGGCACCGCCGACAAGGAACGTGGCCTGGGCGCGTCGAACGACACCGGCTATTCCAATCCGAAGCTGGACGAGATGACCGCCGCCGCGCTGACCATCTATGACGATGCCGAACGCGAAAAGGCGCTGATCGCCGCGGTGAAGGTTGCGCTGGACGATGGCGCGGTGCTGCCGCTGTACCAGCAGACCAACACCTGGGCGATGCGCGCCGGCCTGGCCTACGAGCCGCGGATCGACGAACGCACGCTGGCCAAGGACGTCAAGCCGGAATAGGGCCCTCCCCTGGTCCGGGGCATCGCCCCGGGCCCCTCCTGCCCCGCGCGGCCTGTGTCGCGCGGGGCGCATTCCCCGACCGCCATGATCGACACGGCGCGCGCGCGCCCGGTCGCGGGGCTGTCAGACCGGACATAGAATGACACTCTGGATCTTTCAAAGACTCCTTCAGGCGGCCCTGGTCGCGCTGGCCATGGCGGCGCTGCTGTTCCTGGCGCTGCAGCTGATCGGCAGCCCGGTCGAGACGCTGCTGCCCGCCGAGGCCACGCATGAGGAACGGCTGCGGCTGATCCGCGATCTGGGCCTGGACCAGCCGCTGCACATCCAGTTCCTGATGTTCCTGAAGGGGATGGTGCAGGGCAATCTGGGGGTCAGCTATGTGTTCAAGGAACCCGCCGTCGCGCTGATCCTGTCGCGCCTGCCCGCCACGCTGGAGCTGGCGCTGTTCGCGGTGCTGCTGTCGCTGATCATCGGCCTGCCGCTTGGGCTGATCGCCGGGCGCCGCCCGCACAGCCTGACGGCGCAGACGATCATGACCGGCTCGATCCTGGGCTTCAGCCTGCCGATCTTCTGGGTCGGCATCCTGTTGATCATGATCTTCAGCGTCTGGCTGGGCTGGCTGCCCAGTTCCGGCCGCGGCCAGACGGTCATGGTTCTGGGCGTGGGCTGGTCCTTCCTGACCTGGGACGGGCTGCGCCATCTGATCCTGCCCGCCTTCAGCCTGTCGCTGTTCAACATCTCGATGGTCACCCGCCTGACCGAAAGCGGCGTACGCGAGGCGATGTCCAGCGAATATGTCAAATTCGCCCGCGCCAAGGGCCTGGCGCCGCGGCGGATCCTGACCGTGCATGTGCTGAAGAACGTGATGATCCCGGTCGTGACCGTGGTCGGGCTGGATATCGGCACGACCATCGCCTTTTCGGTGGTGACCGAAACCATCTTTGCCTGGCCGGGCATGGGCAAGATCATCATCGACAGCATCGCCGCGCTGGATCGGCCGGTGATCGTGGCCTATCTGATGCTGGTGGTGCTGATGTTCGTGCTGATCAATCTGGTCGTCGACATCCTGTACCGGCTCCTCGACCCGCGCATCCGCCTGCAGGGAGAGTGAGATGAGATCCGCGTTTTCCGCATTCTTCCGCTTCCTGCGCGTCTATGCGCGCTCGCCCCTGGCGGTGATCGGGCTGATCGGCACGGTTCTGGTGCTGCTGGCCGCGATTTTCGCCCCCGTCCTGTCGCCGCAGAACCCCTATGACCTTCTGCAGCTGGACATTCTGGAAAGCCGCCTGCCGCCCGGCGAACAGGCCTATGCCGGCTTCACCTTTCTTCTGGGCTCGGACGGGCAGGGCCGCGACATGGTGTCCGCGATCCTGTACGGGCTGCGCATCAGCCTGATCGTCGGGATCGGCTCAGCCGCGCTGGCCTTTGTTCTGGGCACGCTGTTCGGGCTGACCGCCGCCTATATCGGCGGCCGGGTCGAGACCTTCATGATGCGGCTGGTGGACCTGCAGATGTCGGTGCCGACCATCCTGTCGGCCCTGCTGATCCTGGCGCTGCTGGGCAAAAGCATCGGCAATGTCGTGCTGGCGATCGTGATCGTCGAATGGGCCACCTATGCCCGCACCGCGCGCGGCACCGCCCTGTCGCAGATGCGCCGCGACTATGTCGAGGCCGCCAAGGCGCTGCGCATGGGCCATGCCAACATGATCCTGCGCCAGCTTCTGCCGAACTGCATCTCGCCGCTGATCGTGCTGCTGACCATGCAGATCGCGCGCGCCATCACGCTGGAGGCCACGCTCAGCTTTCTGGGCCTGGGCGTGCCGATCACCGAACCCTCGCTGGGCCTGCTGATCTCGAACGGCTACGAGCTGATGCTGTCGGGCACCTATTGGGTCAGCCTCTTCCCCGGCATCGCCCTTCTGGTCACCATCTTCTCGATCAATCTGGTCGGCGACCGGATGCGCCAGATCCTTGATCCGAAGGCCGCTCAAAGATGACTGCCCCCATGCTGGAGATCCGCAACCTGCGGACCGAATTCGCCACCGATGCCGGCCGCGTCACCGTGATCGACGAGGTCAGCTTCACCCTGAACCGCGGCCAGGTGCTGGGGCTGGTCGGGGAATCCGGGTCGGGAAAGTCGGTCACCGGCTTTTCGATCATGGGGCTGATCGACCCGCCGGGCCAGGTCAGCGGCGGGCAGATCCTGTTCAAGGGCGAGGATCTGCGGACGCTGCCCGAGCCGCGGATGCGGGCGCTGCGCGGCAACCGCATCGCGATGATCTTCCAGGATCCGGCGATGACGCTGAACCCGGTGCTGCGCATCGACACCCAGATGATCGAGACGATCCTGGCGCATGAGAAGGTCAGCAAGACCGTCGCGCGCGACCGCGCCCGCGATGCGCTGGGAATGGTGGGCATCCCGAGCCCCGAAGAACGGCTGCGCGCCTATCCGCACCAGTTTTCGGGCGGGATGCGGCAGCGCGTGGCCATCGCCATCGCCCTGCTGCACCGCCCCGATCTGATCATCGCCGACGAGCCGACAACCGCGCTGGACGTGACGATCCAGGCGCAGATCCTGGCCGTGGTGCAGCGGCTGGCGCGCGACCATGGCACCGGGCTGATCTGGATCACCCATGACCTGTCGGTGATTGCCGGCCTCGCCGACCGGGTGGCCGTCATGTATGCCGGCCGGATCGTGGAACATGGCGATGTCGATACCGTCATCCGCACCCCGCGCCATCCCTATACCCATGGGCTGATCGGCAGCCTGCCCTCGCGCAATCCGCGCGGCCAGCATCTGAAACAGATCACCGGCACCACCCCGGCCATCGCCGCCCTGCCCCAGGGCTGCGCCTTCCGGCCGCGCTGTGCGCGCGCGACCGAGGCCTGCCTGGCCGCGCCGCCGGTGACGCAAACCGAGGGCCGGCTTCTGCGCTGTTTCCATCCCGTGACCGAGGGAGAGGCCGCATGACCCCGCGGATCGAGATCACCCATGTCAGCAAGCGCTTCTCGCGCAAGTCCGAACTGGTCGAGCGTCTGGCCGAACGGGCGGGGCTGAAGGCGCCAAAGCCGGTGGTGCATGCGCTGGACGATGTCAGCCTGACGGTTGGCAGCGGCGAGGTGGTGGGGATCGTCGGCGAATCCGGCTGCGGAAAGTCGACGCTGGGCCGCATCGTCGCCGGCATCCTTGACGCCAGCGCCGGCGAGATCCGCTACAAGGGCCAGACCCTGGCCGAGATGCCCGACCGGCAGGCCGCGCAGGCCCGGCTGGACGTGCAGATGATCTTTCAGGATCCGTCCTCGTCGCTGAACCCGCGCCATCGCGTCGACGAGATCGTCGGCGCCGCCGCGCTGCGCCATGGCAAGACCACCCGCGCCGGCCTGGCCGATTACGTCGCCGAGCAGATGCGCCGCGCCGGGCTTGATCCGGCGATGAGCCGGCGCTTCCCGCATCAGTTCAGCGGCGGGCAGCGCCAGCGGATCGGCATCGCCCGCGCCCTGGCGGTGCAGCCCGACATGCTGATCTGCGATGAATCCGTGGCCTCGCTGGATGTGTCGATCCAGGCGCAGATCCTGAACCTGTTCATGGATCTGCGCCGCGACCTGAACCTGACCTACATGTTCATCAGCCACGACCTTTCGGTCGTCGAACATATCTCGGACCGGGTGGTCGTCATGTATCTGGGCCGGATCGTCGAAGAGGCGCCGGTGGCCGAGCTGTTCGCCCATCCCGCGCATCCCTATACCCGCGCGCTTTTGCAGGAAATCCCGCAGCTTGACACCAAGCGGCGCCACTATGCGCCGATCAAGGGCGAAATCCCCAGCCCGCTGGCCCCGCCCTCGGGCTGCCATTTCCACCCGCGCTGTCCCCTGGCCATGCCGCGCTGCGCGCTGGAACGGCCCGAACTGCGCCAGATCGGCCCGGCGCATCGCTCGGCCTGCCATCTGAACGACTGACCCAAGCGGTCGAACCGAACTGAAAGAAGGAAAGACCATGTTTTCTGCATGCCTGAACGCAGCTGACCCCAAGAAGGCGGTCATCCCCGGCGCCGACTGGCAGCAGGTCGCCGATCCCGAAGCCCTGGGCCTTGATGCGGGATTGCGCGCCGAAGCGGATGCGGCGCTGGATGCGCTGCCCACCACCTCGTTCATGGCGGTCAGCGGCGGCGAGGTGCTGTACAGCTATGGCGACGTGTCCGAGGTCAGCTACATGGCCTCGACCCGCAAGAGCATCCTGTCGATGCTGATGGGCAAGCCGGTCTGCGAGGGCAAGATCGACCTGGATTTGACCATGGCCGATCTGGGCATCGACGAGGCCGACGGGCTGTTGCCGATCGAAAAGACCGCGCGGCTGCGCGATCTTCTGATCAGCAGCTCGGGCGTCTATCACCCCGCCGGCAGCCCCGGCGGCGACATGAAGGATGTGCCCGCGCGCGGCAGCAAGACGCCGGGCCAGTATTTCCATTACAACAACTGGGATTTCAACGTCCTGGGCGCGGCCTTCGAACAGTTGACCGGGCGCTCGGTGTTCCAGGCGCTGGACGAGGATCTGGCCCAGCCGCTGCAGTTCCAGGATTTCGACCGCAACCGCCAGCGGATGCTGGGCTATAACGGGCAGTCGCGCTACCTGGCCTATCACCTGTTCCTGTCGGGCCGCGACATGGCCCGCATCGCGCTGACCATGACGCGGCAAGGCGCCTGGGGCGCGCAGCAGATCGTTCCGGCCGAATGGGTGGCCGAAAGCACCAAGATCCGCGTCCCGGCCGAGGCGATGAACGGCAGCCGCAAGCCCTGCGTGGCGGGCTACAGCTATCTGTGGTGGATCCCGGTCGTCACGCCCGAAACCCCCGAATGGCAGGGCGCCTTCGTTGCGGCCGGGCATTTCGGCCAGTTCATGCTGGGCATGCCCGCGATCGACATGGTCTTCGTCAACCGCCGCGCCATTCCCGACGAGATGGCCATCGCCCGCAACAATGGCAGCTTCACCGACGAGCCGCCGACCGTGACGATGGAACAATTCCTTTCCGTGGCGCGCAAGTTCGTGACCGCCCGGCTGAAGGCCGCCAAGGGCTGAGCGCAGACATCCCCGGATCCGGCCGCCGCCGCGGCCGCATTCCGGCTTGCCCGCCCGAAGGGCCGCGCTGTACATCAACGGAATGCAGCGTTTTCCTCTGGGCGGGCTCGACCTCAATCTGCTGAAGGTGCTTTACGCACTGGCGGTCAAGGGCAACATGACCCAGGCCGGCGATTACATCGGCCTGTCGCAGCCCGCGATGAGCCACGCCCTGAAGCGCCTGCGCGCGATCACCGGCGACCGGCTGTTCCTGCGCAATGCCCGCGGCCTGACCATGACCCGGCATTGCGCCGACATCTTCCCCGGCGTGAAGCGGATCATCGAAGAGACCGAGGCGGTGATGCGCTCGCATCAGGCCTTCGATCCGGTGCAGTCGCCGCGCACCTTCCGCATCGGCATGAACGATTACTTCTCGGTCGTGCTGATGCCGCGCCTGTTGGAACGCATCCGCCGCAGCGCGCCCAATTGCGTGATCGAGGTGCAGCACATGCCGCGCACCATCACCGGCCCCTTGCAGGGCAACCGCACCCTGATGCAGGACTATCTGGACGATGGCACGATCGACGTGGCGGTGATGACGCTGGATTCGATTCCGGCCCGGTTCCAGTCGATGCCACTGTTCACCGAAAGGCGGGTCTGCATCATCTCGGCCGACAATCCCGTCGTGCAGTCCGATTTCACCTTCGAAAAGCTGCTGGAACTGGGGCATGTCAAGGTCACCTCCTCGCCCAGCCGCCGCGGCTGGATCGACGAATACCTTGACACGCTGGGCCGCAAGCGGCGGGTGGTGGCGCTGGTGCCGCATTTCTCGGCCGCGGTCGCCATTGTCGGGCGCAGCGATCTGGTGGCGATCATGCCCGAAAGCGTGGCGCGCCTGTTCGAGAAATCGCACAATCTGATCCTGCTCGACCCGCCCTTTCTGGAACAGAAGCAATCGACCAGCATGATCTGGCTGGCCGAGAACCAGTCCTCGCCGCCGAACCGCTGGCTGCGCGACGAGATCGCGGCCTGTTTCTAGGGCCGCGATCCCGGCTGCTCGGGGGCGGGCCGCGCCGCTACAGCCGCACCCCGCGCAGCCGCAGCGCATTGCCGATCACCGAGACCGAACTCAGGCTCATCGCCGCGGCCGCCACGATGGGCGACAGCAGAATGCCGAAGACCGGGTACAGGATGCCCGCGGCAAGGGGCACGCCGGCCGCGTTGTAGATGAAGGCGAAGAACAGGTTCTGCCGGATGTTCGCCATCGTCGCCCGGGCCAGATGGCGGGCCCGCAGGATGCCGGTCAGATCGCCCTTGACCAGCGTCACCCCCGCACTTTCCACCGCCACATCGGCGCCGGTGCCCATGGCGATGCCCACATCGGCCGCGGCCAGCGCCGGGGCGTCGTTCACCCCGTCGCCCGCCATCGCGACCGCATGGCCCTGGGCCCGCAACGCCGCGATCAGCTTGCCCTTGCCCTCGGGGCTGACACCGGCCTGCACCTGATCCAGCCCCAGGCTGCGCGCCACCGCCTGCGCCGTCGCCTCGGCATCGCCCGTGGCCATCACGATGCGGATGCCGTCGGCCTGCAGACCGCGGATCGCCTCGGCCGTGCTGTCCTTGATCCGGTCGGCCACGGCCACCAGCCCGGCCGCGGCGCCATCGACCGCCAGGAACATCGCCGTGCGGCCCTGCGCCTGCAAGGCACCCGCCCGCGCCGCCAGATCGCCCGGATCGACGCCCTGATCCGCCATCAGCGCCGCATTGCCAAGCGCCACGCGCTGGCCGCCCACGCGCCCCGTCACGCCCTTGCCGGTGACGGCGGCGAAATCCTGCGCCTCAGGCACCGCAATCCCGCGCGCCTCGGCCCCCTTCACGATCGCCTCGGCCAGGGGGTGTTCCGAGCCGCGCTCCAGCGCCGCGGCCAGGGCCAGAACCCGGTCCTCGGTCAGGCTGCCCGCCACCACTTCGGTCAGCGAGGGCCGGCCCTCGGTCAGCGTGCCGGTCTTGTCGACGACCAGGACATCGACCTTGGCCAGCCGCTCCAGCGCTTCGGCATCGCGGATCAGCACGCCGGCCTGCGCCCCGCGCCCGGTGGCAACCATAATCGACATCGGCGTCGCCAGACCCAGCGCGCAGGGGCAGGCGATGATCAACACGCTGACCGCCGCGACAAAGGCATAGGACAGCGCCGGGCTGGGCCCGAACAGCGCCCAGGCGGCAAAGGCCAGCACCGCGACCGCCACCACCGCCGGCACGAACCAGCCCGCCACCCGGTCGGCCAGCGCCTGGATCGGCGCGCGCGACCGCTGCGCCTGCGCCACCAGCGCCACGATCCGCGCCAGCACCGTCTCGGCGCCCACCCGCTCGGCCCGCATCACGAAACTGCCGCTGCGGTTCAGCGTGCCGCCCGTCACCGCATCGCCCGCGGCCTTTTCCACCGGCAGCGGCTCTCCGGTAACCAGGCTTTCATCCACGGCCGAGCGGCCTTCGGTCACCGTGCCATCGACCGGCACCGCCTCGCCCGGGCGCACCCGCAGCAGATCGCCCGCCCGAACCTGATCCAGCGGCACATCGGTTTCCTGCCCGTCGCTCAGCCGCCGCGCGGTCTTGGGCGCCAGATCCATCAGCGCCCGGATCGCATCGCCCGTGCGTTCACGCGCCGCCAGTTCCATGACCTGTCCGACCAGCACCAGGATCAGGATCACCGCCGTCGCCTCGAAATAGACCGGCACGCTGCCGCCATGCCGCATCGCATGCGGGAACAGATCCGGCGCCAGCAGCGCCACGACCGAGAACAGCCAGGCCGCCCCGGTTCCCAGCGCGATCAGCGTCCACATATTGGGCGCGCGGTTGGTGATCGAGGCCCAGCCGCGGCGGAAGAACATCCGGCACAGCACCAGCACGCCCGTCGCCAGCACGGCCTGGGTCCACAGGAACAGCGTCCCGCCCATCCAGTCGCGGAACGGCAGGCCGACGTGATCGCCCATCTCCAGCGCGAAGACCACCGCCGCCATCGGCGCGCCGATCCACAACCGCCGGCGCAGATCGGCCAGTTCCGGGTTGGGCCCGGCCTCGGCCGAGGGCATCATCGGCTCCAGCGCCATGCCGCAGATCGGGCAATCGCCGGGCCCGTCCTGCACGATCTCGGGATGCATCGGGCAGGTCCATGTGCTGCCCATCGGTGCGGCGGGCGCGGGCCGGTCGCCCAGATAGGTCTGGGGCGCGGCTTCGAATTTCGTCTGGCAGCCGGCCGAGCAGAAATAGAAGCGCTGCCCCTCGTGCTTGGCCATATGCGCGGCCGAGGCGCGGTCGACCGTCATCCCGCAGACCGGATCCGTCGCGGTCAGGTAGCTGTCGGGATCGGCGGCGAACTTGTCGCGGCAGCCGGCCGAGCAGAAATGAAAGACCCGCCCGGCATGGTCCAGCATCGGTTTGCCCTTGGCGGGATCGACGGTCATCCCGCAGACCGGATCACGGATCACCGCGGGCGGCGCGTCACCATGGGCATGGGCGGAATGGGCAGGGGCGGAATGGGTGTGGGTCGGGGTGTCGGTCATGGGAACCTCCTGAAGCCGGCAGGTCGTGTCGACACCCCATGTAGTCCTTCCAGTCACTGGAAGGTCAAGGGCCAAAACGCCCTTGACCTTCCCGACGTGGGAACCTTTATCTGCAGCCAGCACACGGAGGCCGCGATGAACATCAAGGATGCCGCAACGCTCAGCGGCCTGCCCGCCAAGACGATCCGCTATTACGAGGAAATCGGCCTGTTGCGCCCGGCGCGCGGCGCCAATGGCTATCGCAGCTTTGGCGAGCGCGAGGCGGCGAAGCTGGTCTTCCTGGCCCGCGCCCGGGGCCTGGGCTTCAGCATCGAGGATTGCCGGTCGCTTCTGTCGCTGTACGAAGACCGCAGCCGCGCCAGCGCCGATGTGCGCGCGCTGGCCGAAGAGCGGCTGGTGGAAATCGACCGCAAGATCCAGGAACTTCAGGGCCTGCGCGCCACGCTGTCGACGCTGGTGCAGCGCTGCCATGGCGACGACCGGCCGGATTGCCCGATCCTCGAAGATCTGGCCGGCCGTCCTGCGGCAGATGCGCCGGTCACGGCAAGGTCAGATGACAGCGCGGCGGCCGCGCGCTAATCTGCCACCATGCCGTCTTTCGCAGCCCTTTTCCGCCTGCTGCTTCTGGGCCTCTTGATCCTGGGCCTGGCCCTGCCCGCCATGGCCGCCACCCCGGATCGGCCGGCGCCGGTCGCGCTTCACGCCTGCCCCGACGCCCCCGCCGCCGAAGACCTGGCAGGCGCGGCCCCCGCGGCGCCCAAGGAAAACTGCCGCCAGCATTGCCTGGCCACAACGCTTCTGCCCGCGGCCGTCGCCCCGGCGATGGCCTGGGGCAAGGCCACCCCGCTGCAGCCGCTGCCCCTGGTCGAAGCCGCGCCCTCGCTGTCGCCGCAGCCCGAAGGCCACCCTCCCCGCCTGTGATCCCCGGACCGAGCCGTCTTTCGCGTTTTTCCCGGAGATCATCATGACCCACCTGTCTCGCCGCGGCTTTCTGGCCGCCTCTGCGGCAATGGCCGCATCCCTGACCCTGCCCGCCCGCGCCCGCGCCGCGTCCGAGGCCCTGACGCTTGACGCCACGACCCGCGTCATCGAGGTGCAGGGCCGCGCCGCAACCGTTCTGGGCCTGGTCGATGCCCAGGGCCGCCCCGGCCTGATCCTGCCGCCCGGCCAGCGCTTCCGCACCGATCTGACCAACCGGCTCGACATCGAGACGATCGTCCACTGGCACGGCCAGATCCCGCCCAATGCGCAGGACGGCGTGCCCAACACCAACCCGATGCTGAAGCCGGGCGAAACCCGCGCCTATGACTATGCCCCCCGCCCCGGCACCTACTGGATGCACAGCCATCTGCCCGAACAGGAAATCGGCATGCTGGCCGCGCCGCTGATCGTGCTGCGCCCCGACGAGGCCGCCGCCGACCGGCAGGATGTGGTCATGCTGCTGCACGATTTTTCCTTCCGCAGCCCGCAAGAGGTTCTGGCCGAAGTCGCCGGCGGCATGGCGATGGACCATTCCAGCATGGACCATTCCGCCATGCCGATGCCCGGAATGGGCGGAATGGACATGGGCGGGATGGATATGGGCGGCATGCACGACATGTCGGGCATGGCGATGGACCTGAACGATTTCGATTTCGACGCCTATCTTGCCAATGACCGCACGCTGGACGACCCCGACGTCGTGGCGGTCGACGCTGGCGGCCGGGTCCGGCTGCGGGTGATCAACGGCGCCGCGATGACCGCCTTCTGGATCGACCTTGGACCCGTCACCGGCCGGCTGGTCGCCGTCGATGGCGAGAAGGTGCAGCCCGTCGAAGCCAGCCGCTTCCCCGCCGCCCCCGCCCAGCGGCTGGAGATCGAGATCGACCTGCCCGCCGATGGCGCGGCCCTGCCGGTTCTGGCCCTGCGCGAAGGCGCGCGCGAGCGCACCGGGATCGTGCTGGCGCCGAAAGGCGCCCAGGTGCCGAGGCTGTCGGGCCTGTCCGAGGCCGATCACCCGCCCGTCTCCGGCGATCTGACGCTGGAACTGGCGCTGCGCGCCGCCTCGCCTTTGGCCAAGCGGCCGGCCGATGTCAGCCGGATGGTGATGCTGGGCGGCAGCATGCAGCCCTATCTCTGGACGATCGACGGGCGCGGCTGGGACGATCGCAGCCCGATCCCGGCCAGAACCGGCCAGCGGGTCGAGCTGATGTTCCACAACATGTCGATGATGGCCCATCCGATGCATCTGCACGGCCATGTGTTCCAGGTGGTCGAGCTGAACGGCAAGCGCTTTGCCGGGGCGTTGCGCGATACGGTGCATGTGCCGGCCATGGGCAGCGCCACCATCGCCTTCGATGCCGGCGAGCCCGCGCCCTGGATGCTGCATTGCCACCATATGGGCCATCTGGCGACGGGAATGATGACCGAATTCACCGTCTCGGCCTAAGCCGCCCTGCCTTACCCTGCCCTGCCGGTCAGATCGCCTCGATCGGCAGGGCGAAGCCCGCCTTGACGCGGTCGATGACGACCATGGTCTTGAAGCCCTTGATATCGCGGTTCTCATAGAAGAACCGCCGGGTGAACTGTTCGAAATCCTCCATATCGCGCGAGGTGACGACCAGCAGGAAATCGGCGTCGCCGGTGACGTAATAGCCGGTCATGATCTCGGGCGTCTTGCGGATCGCCGCCTTGAAACGGTCGATGATGTCGGTGCGTTCGCGCTCCAGCGACACTTGCACCAGCGTCGTCAGCCCCCGCCCCACCGCGCGCGGCGCCACGATGGCCACGTCGCCCTCGATCACCTTCGCCTCGCGCAGCCGCTTCATCCGGCGCTGGCAGGCAGTGGCCGACAGGCCCGCGATCTCGGCCAGCTGGTCGCTGGTCAGCCGGTTGTTCTGCTGCACCGCGCGCAACAGGCGCCGGTCGATCTCATCAAGCTGCATGCAGGATTTCCTCGCGCTACATCCTCACAACGCAGTAATTCTTCGTCCTGCGCCCCGCAAGCGCCGTATTTCCCGCACCGTCCCGGCTATCCTGCCGGCAATCGGGCCCCACCGCGTCGGCCCGCCCCCGGATGAGGACAAGCCATGACCCGCAGCATCGCCGAGATCGCCGAACTTGACCGCCGCAGCACGCTTCACCCCTTCACCCAGCTGAAGGATTTCGCCACCGGCAAGGCGGGCGACCCGGTCATCGTCACCGGCGGCAAGGGCATCCGCATCGAGGATGCGCAGGGCAATACGCTGATCGACGGGTTTTCGGGCCTCTATTGCGTGAACATCGGCTACGGCCGCGACGAAGTGGCCAAGGCGATTGCCGACCAGGCGCATAAGCTGGCCTATTACCATTCCTACGCCGCCCATACGACCGAGGCGCTGGCGGTGCTGTCCGACCGGCTGGTGCGCATGGCGCCCGGTCGGATGAGCAAGGTCTTCTACGGCATGTCCGGCTCGGACGCGAACGAGACCCAGGCGAAACTTGTCTGGTATTACAACAACCTGCGCGGCAAGCCGCGGAAGAAGAAGATCATCTCGCGTGAGCGGGGCTATCACGGCTGCACGGTCATCTCGGGCTCGATGACGGGGATGAGCTTCTATCACGACCATATGGATCTGCCGCTGGACCTGATCCGCCACACCGGCGTGCCGCATCACTATTGGGGCGCCGTGCCGGGCGAAACCGAGGAACAGTTCTCGGCCCGCCGCGCGCAAGAGCTGGAACAGCTGATCCTGCGCGAAGATCCCGACACCGTCGGCGCCTTCATCGCCGAGCCGGTTCTGGGCACGGGCGGGATCACCCCGCCGCCGGCCGGCTATTGGCCCGCGATCCAGGCGGTGCTGCGCAAATATGACATCCTGCTGATCGCGGATGAGGTCATCACCGGCTTCGGCCGCACCGGCGCGATGTTCGGCTGCGACACCTACGGGATCGAGCCGGATCTGATCACCGTCGCCAAGGGCCTGACCTCGGCCTATGTGCCGCTCTCGGCCGCGATCGTGGGCGAGAAGGTCTATCAGGTGATCGAAGAGGCGGCCGACCGGGTCGGCGCCTTCTCGCATGGCTATACCTATTCGGGCCATCCGATCGGGGTTGCCTGCGCCAATGCGGTTCTGGATATCGTCGAGCGCGAGGATCTGCCCGGCAATGCCAGGGCGACCGGCGCCTATTTCCAGGATCGGATGCGGCAGACCTTTGCCCAGCTGCCGATCGTCGGCGAAGTGCGGGGCGTGGGGCTGATGGCGGCGGTGGAATTCGTGGCCGACCGCGACCAGAAGACCCGGTTCGAAGCCGCGCAGAAGGTGGGCTACCGGGTCTCGGCCGCGGCGCGGGCGCGCGGGCTGATCGCGCGGGCCATGCCGCATGGCGATATCCTGGGCTTCGCGCCGCCCCTGATCACCACCCGCGACGAGGTGGACCAGATCGTCGGCATCGCCGAGGCCGCGGTGCGCCAGGTGATGGACGACCTGGCCCGCGACAAGGCGCTTGCCTGACCGCCCTTGCCTGAAGGCGCGCGGCGGCCCGCCCGCCGCCGCCTGATATTTCGCCTCTGACCCGTCCCAGCCCGGCGCGCCCGCGCGCCGGCTGCGCTGCTGCGCGCGCACCCCCTTGCAAGGACCGACCCGACATGACCGTTCCCGGCCTCCGGCCCGTTCCGGGCGAGATCGCCGTTCTGAACCCCTATGATGGCCGCCTGCTGGCGCGCCTGCCCGAAACCCCTGCCGCCGATGTCGCGCGGCTGCTGGACCGCGCCCGGCAGGGGGCCGCCGCCGCGCGGGCCCTGCCCCGCCATCGCCGGGCCGAGATCCTGGACCGGGCCGCCGCGCAGATCGGCTCCGAGGCCGACGCCTTCGCCCGCCGCATCACCGCCGAAGCCGGCAAGACCCTGCGCCAGGCCCGCAAGGAAGTGGCGCGCTGCATCAACACCCTGACGCTGGCCGCGGGCGAAGCCCGGCGCGGCGGCGGCGAGGTGCTGCCCTTCGATGCCCAGCCCGGATCTGAAGGCCGGATGGGCTGGTTCACCCGCGAACCGCTGGGCATTCTGGTCGCGATCACCCCCTATAACGACCCGCTGAACCTGGTCGCGCACAAGCTGGGCCCGGCCATCGCCACCGGCAATGCGGTGATCCTGAAACCGTCCGAGCTGGCGCCGCTGTCGGCGCTGGCGCTGGTTGAGACGCTGGTCGCCGCGGGCCTGCCCGAGACGGTCATCACCCCCGCTTTGGGCGGCGCCGATCTGGGTGCGGCCCTGGTCGCGGCGCGCGAGGTGCGGATGGTGTCCTTCACCGGCGGCTTCCGCACCGGCGAGGCCATTGCGCGGCAGGCCGGGCTGAAGCGGCTGGCGATGGATCTGGGCGGCAATGCGCCGGTCATCGTGATGGCCGATGCCGATCTGGACAAGGCCGTCGCCGCCTGCCTGTCGGGCGCCTTCTGGGCGGCGGGGCAGAATTGCGTCGGCACCCAGCGCATCCTGGTCGAGGCGCCGCTCTGGCCCGCCTTCCGCAAGGCCTTTGCCGAAGGCGCGGCGGCGCTGTCCTGCGGCGATCCCGCGCTTGAAACCACCGATCTGGGCCCGATGATCACCGAAGCCGCCGCCGCGCGGGCCGAGGCGCTGGTGGCGCAGGCCGTGGCCGCGGGGGCCAAGCTGCTGGCGGGCGGCCGGCGTCAGGGCACGCTGCTGGCGCCCACCGTGCTGGAGCAGGTACCGCAGACCTGCGCGCTGTGGCACGAGGAAATCTTCGCGCCCGTCGTGGTGCTGGAGCCGTTCGAGGGCTTTGACGCCGCCATCGCCCGCGCCAATGCGCTGGACTATGGCCTGCATGCCGGCATCTTCACCCGCAACCTGGACTGCGCGCTTGAGGCCGCCGACCGGATCGCGGCCAGCGGGGTGATGATCAACGATTCCTCGGATTACCGGATGGATGCGATGCCCTTTGGCGGCTTCGGCTATGGCAGCATGGGCCGCGAAGGCCTGCGCTTCGCCTGCGAAGAGATGACCCAGACCAAGGTGATCTGCATCAACCGCGCCTGAAACCGCGCCTGACGCGCCCCCTTTTCTCCCCCCTGGATGGGCCCGCCTCCGTGCGGGCCCTTTTTTTGGCCGCCGCCCGGCTGCGCCCTCCGGGCGCGAAACGTGAAAAAGGGGCGGCAGGTTTCCCCGCCGCCCCTGTGTCTTTCCGATGGCCCGGCCTTACTTGGTCTTGCTGACGCCCCAGCCGCGCGCGCGCCCGCCCGGCCAGACATCGTATCCGCTGACCGCGCTGCCCACCGCATCGACCTGCGGCACATACATCACCCCCATCACCGCCAGATCCTGCACCAGAAGCGCATGCAGCTTCTTGAACAGCGCCTTGCGCGCCTCCGGGTCCGAGGTCTGGGTGGATTCGATATACAGCTGCATCGCCTCGGGGCTTTCCCATTGGGTCGAGGCGCGTTCGGCCTTGTCGCCCAGGAACAGCCCGTACAGCAGCGACGGGTCAAGCCGCGGCGAATAGCTGAAGGATTGCAGCTGGAACTTGCCGCTGGAGTAATTGTCCAGCTGCGTCGCCCAATCCAGCACCTCCAGCTGGGCGTTGATGCCCGAGGCCTGCAGCATCGCCTGCACCAGCACGCCCACCTCATACATGCTTTGATAGCGCGTGTTGGTCTGGATGGTGATCGGCTCGCCCTTGTAGCCGATCTCGGCCAGCAGCGCGGCCGAGGCGGCCGGGTCATAGGCGGGCCATTCCAGGAAATCCTCGTCGAAGAACGAGCTGGCCTGCGCCACCATCGAGGGGTTGAACCCCGTCAGCCCGCCCGAGCGCAATTCGGCGATCTGCTTGAAGTCGATGGCCTGGATGATCGCCTTGCGCATCCGCACATCCGACAGAAGCGGGTCGGCGGTCTGCACCAGCACGGTCTGGAAGCCCAGGCCCTGCCCGGTCACCACCTGGGCGCCGTTCTTCTCGGCCTCGGGGATGTTTGCCGGCTCCAGATCCGGCAGCACGTCGATCTGGCCGGCATAAAGCGCGGCTTCCGCGGCGGCGGTGTCGGGGATGACCAGGAAACGCACCGCATCGACATGGGCGCTGCGGTCGCCGGCATAGCCGCTCATCGGCGCCTTGACCGGCACGTAATCCTGGAACTTCTGCAACTCGACATATTGGCCGCGCTTCCATTCGGCCATCTGGAACGGGCCCGAGCCGATCGGCGCCTCGGCCTTCCAGCTGCCATCGGCGGCGACGCTGTCGGGATGGGCGACCCAGGCATTGCACTGGATATTCGCCAGCTGCGCCAGGAACAGCGCATTCGGCGCGTCGATGGTGAAGACCACGGTGCGGTCATCCGCCGCCGCGACCGATTCCACCTTCATCCCCTGCGAGCCGTCGAAATAGGCGTTGCAGAACCAGTCGGCGCCCTGCGAAACCTTGCGCTCCCAGTTCCAGACCACATCCTGCGCGGTGACGGGCGCGCCGTTGTGGAACTTCGCCCCCTCGCGCAGGGTGAAGGTATAGACCCGCCCGTCCTCCGACACGGTCCAGCTTTCCGCCAAAAGCGGCCCGATGGTCAGATCGTCGCGATAGGCGACCAGCGTTTCGAAGATGTGGTGCAGCACCATGTCGGTATTGCCGTCACGGTTCACGCCATCGGTCGCGCGGATATCGGCATTCAGCCGGATCACCAGCTTGCCGCCTTCGGTCGCGGTTTCGGCAAAGGCCGCCGCGCCCGTCGCAGCGGCAAGCCCCGCTGCGAGGATCAGTGATGTCAGCTTCATTCTGTTTCCCTGTCGTTTTTTAGGTTGAGCGTCAGTCGTTTCCTTGGCCGCGGCCGCGCGCCAGCACATCGGCGAAGAACTCTTTCACCAGGCCCAGCATCGGCCGGTCGTTATGGGCCACACCCGCAACCACGTCATGGCGCACCGCAACGCCATGCGCTTCCAGACTGGCCTTCAGGCTGTTCATCCGGTCGTTGCGATTGGCGCCGGCGATATTGGCATCGGGCATCCACAGCGTGTCGCCGGGCTTGATGGTGATTTCCCAGGTCTCGGTATCGGCGCCGCCGATCACCATCTGCACCGGCACGCGGCGGATCGCGTCAAGATCCAGCGGCTTGCCGAACACCTGTTCGAAATCCCGCACACCGACCCACCAGTCGCGATCCGGGTCCAGCAGCGTGACCACGCCCGGCGCCCCGATCGAGGCCGCCATCAGCCGCTCGGGATGCAGATACAGGAAGCGATGGGTGAAATGACCGCCGCCCGAGAAGCCGTACATCATCACCCGCGGGTCGGGGATGCGGTATTTCTCGCGCAGCTCCTCGATCATGTCGATCAGGATCTCGTCGTAATGGACCCCGTCATAGCGCAGGAACTTGTAGCTCGACAGATCGCCCGGAAAGCAGGTTCCCACCGGAAACAGCGGCGCCAGAACGATGACGCCATTCGCCTCGGCGAAATCGGCGAATGCGTCGCGATACTGCGACATGCCGCGGTTGGTGCCATGCACCAGCACCGCCAGAGGATAGGTCTTGTCGCCATCCTCGTCATAATCATCGGGCACATAGGCGCACCAGGCAAAGCGCGGATCCTTGCGCGCGGCATAAACCGTGGTGTGGCCGAAATCGTAATAGCTCAGCGTCTTGCCATGTCCTGCGACCTTGCGCATCAGACGGTCTCCTTCCTCATCATGCCGGAACCCCCGCACCCGCCGCCGAAGCTGCGCCCACGCCAAAGCTGCGGTCGATCAGCATGGCCGCGTCCAGCAGCCGGCGGGTGTAATCGTGTTGCGGGCGGTCGAAGATGTCGTCGCGCGCGCCCATCTCGACGATGCGGCCGTTTTCCATCACCGCCACGCGGTCGGCCACCTGCTCGACCGCGCCCAGATCATGCGACACGAACAGGCAGGCAAAGCCGTGCCGGGCCTGAAGGTCGCGGATCAGCCGCAGGATCTGCTTCTGCACCGTCATGTCCAGCGCCGAGACCGGCTCGTCCGCCACCACAAAGGCCGGGTTGCGCACGATGGCGCGGGCGATGGCCACCCGCTGGCGCTGCCCGCCCGACAGCTGATGCGGCAGCCGCTCGGCCAGGACCCAGGGCAGGCCCACCTCCTCGAACACCTGGCGCACCCGGTCGCGCCGGTCGCCGGCCGACAGGCCGCGGTCCAGCAGCAGCGGCTCGGCCACCACCCGGTCGACGCGCTGGCGCGGATCCAGCGAGGAATAGGGGTCCTGGAACACGATCTGCATCTTCTGCCGCAGCCGCGCCGTCTGGGCGCCGGGCTGCAGAAGGTCATGGCCTTCAAAGCGGATCGCCCCGGCGCTTGGCTGCACCAGCCCGACAATCGCCCGCCCCAGCGTCGTCTTGCCCGAGCCCGAGGCGCCGACCAGCGCCAGCGTCTCGCCGGTGCCGATGGTCAGATCCACCCCATGCACCGCGCGTTTCGGCGCATCGCGGCGGAACAGCCGCTCGCGGCCCGGATAGTCGATCACCACCCCCTCGACGCGGATCAGCGGCGGCGCCTCGGCGCGGTCGCGATGCCCCCCGGCCGAGCGGCGCGGCAGGGCGTCGATCAGGCTGCGGGTATAGGCATGCGCGGGCGCCGACAGAACCCGGGCGCTTTCGCCCTGCTCCACCGCGCGGCCGGCCTGCATCACCACAACCTTGGGCGCGTATTTCGCCACCATCCCCAGATCGTGGCTGATCAGCAGCACGCCCGTGCCCTGTTCCTGGGTCAGTTCGACCATCAGGTCCAGCACATCGCGCTGCACCAGCGTGTCCAGCGCCGTGGTCGGCTCGTCGGCGATCAGCAGTTCCGGCCGCAGCAGCATGACCGAGGCCAGCATGATCCGCTGCCGCATGCCGCCGGAAAACTCGTGCGGCCAGGCCGCCAGGCATTTCGCCGGGTCCTTGATGCGGATGCGTTCCAGCATCGCCAGGCTGCGGTCCCGGATCTCGGCGGCCGACAGGCGCTGATGCAGCCGCAGCGCCTCGGCCATCTGCCGGCCGATCGGCATCGAGGGGTTCAGCGACACCATCGGTTCCTGAAACACCATGCCGATCCGCGCGCCGCGAACGCGGCACATCTCGCGGTCCGACAGGGTCAGCAGCTCGGCCCCCTTCAGCCGGATCGAGCTGCCGGCATCGGGCCGCAGCGGCGCGGGCAGCAGCCGCAGCACCGACCGCGCCGCCATGGTCTTGCCCGAGCCGGATTCGCCCACCAGCGCCAGCATCTCGCCCGGCGCGATGTCGAAGCTCAGATCCTGCACCACCGGCGGCAGGGCATTTCCGGGACGTACCGTCAGATTGCGCACCGACAGCAGCGGCCCCGGCGCATTGGAAGGTTCGGTCATCGGGCTCATCCTTGCATCTTGGGGTCAAGCCAGTCGCGGATCGCATCGCCGAACATGTTCACCCCCAAGAGCGTGATCGAGATGCACAGGCCCGGCAGCAGGATCAGATGCGGCGCCTGGGCGGCATAGGGCCGCGCGGTCGACAGCATGTTGCCCCAGCTTGGCTCGGGCGGCGGCACGCCCAGTCCCAGAAAGCTCAGCGCGCTTTCGGCAAGGATCACCCAGCCGAACATTGTCGTGGCCAGCACGGTGACCGGCGCCAGGCAGTTGGGCAGGATATGGCGCATCATGGTGACGGCTTCGGAATTGCCCATCACGCGTGACGCTTCGACGAATTCCCGCTCGCGCAGCGACAGGACGGTGCCACGCACCACCCGCACCACGGCCGGCATATAGGCCAGGCCCAGGGCGATGATGATGCCGTGCCGGCTGGCGCCGAAGACGGCCATGAAACCCAGGGCCAGCAGCAGGCCCGGAAAGGCCAGCAGCGCATCGTTGAACATCATCAGCACCCGGTCGGTCCAGCCGCGCAGGAAGCCCGCCAGAATGCCGACGACCAGCCCGCTGAGAATGGCAAAGCAAGTGGTGAAGAAGGCGATCCAGATGCTGGTGCGCGCGCCATGGATCAGCCGCATCATCACGTCGCGGCCGAATTCGTCGCCCCCCAGCGGATGGCCCGGGCCGGGCCCCATCAGCCGGGCGCGGAAATCCAGCGCCAGCGGATCGCCCGAGACCAGCACCGGCCCCAGGATCGCCACCAGCACCACCGTCGTCAGGATTCCCATCCCAAGCAGACCGTTCAGCCGCAGCCGCGGCAGCGAAAGACCCAGCACGCTCATGCTGCCACCCGCGGATCAAGCAAGGGATAGATCAGGTCCACCAGCAGGTTGACCGCCACATAGATGAAGGCGATGAACAGCATGCAGCCCTGCACCACCGGATAGTCGCGCGCGAAGATCCCGTCGATCAGCATCCGGCCCAGGCCCGGAATGGTGAAGACCGTCTCGGTCACCGCGATATTGGCCAGAAGACTGCCCAGGATCAGCCCGATCAGCGTCCAGGTCGGGGCAAAGGCATTGCGGAAGGCATGGCGCCACATCACCGCCCGTTCCGACAGGCCCTTGGCGCGGGCATGGGTGATGTATTCCAGCCGCGCCACCTCGATCGTCGAGGCGCGGGCCATCCGGGTGATCGCCCCCGCCTCGACCATGACCAGGGTCAGAACCGGCATGATCAGATACAGAAGCCCCGCCGTCGGGTCATCGGCCAGCGAGACATAGCCCACCACCGGCAGCCAGCCCAGCCACAGGCCGAACACCGTCAGCAGCATCAGCCCCAGCCAGAAACTGGGCACCGACAGCATCAGCGTCGCCGTGCCGACGATGGCCACATCGCCCAGGCTGTTCTGCCGCCAGGCGGCGATCATCCCGGCCGGCACCGCGATGACCGAGGCCAGCACCACCGCGATCAGCACCACCGAGGCCGAAACCCCGAACCGCTCGAAGATCAGCGGCAGGACCGGCTCGCCCGTGGCGATCGACTGGCCGAAATCGCCGCTCAGAACCTTGCCCAGCCAGGTCACGAACTGGATCGGCAGGGGCTGGTCCAGCCCCATGCGCTGGCGCAGCTCTTCCACCTGGCCGGGCTGCGCCATGTCGCCCAGCATCAGCACCGCCGGGTCGCCCGGGATCATCCGCATCAGCGCAAAGATCGCGGCGGTCACGATCAGCAGCGTCGGAACGGCGCTGGCAATGCGGGTCAGCAGGAATTTCAGCATCGGACCGGCTCCGCCCGCGCCGCATCGGCAAAGCGGGCCTGCATCTCGGGGTCCATCTCCAGCATGTAGCGGGTGAAGACGCGGTTCAGCGCCGGCAGAGGTGCTACCTCCATCACCCCGCGCGCAGGCTCGCAGATGATCATCGCCACGGTCGCCGACAGATTGTCGCCATCGCGCGACAAGGGCGCCCGGCACACCGCCAGCGGCGCGCCGAACCGGTCGAACAGCGCCTCTTTCAGATCCTCGGCGGTCAGATCGCCCAGCCGCGCCAGCAGCCGCTTCTCGACCCGGTGGTCGCGATACAGGCTGTCGGGCACCTGGGCCAGGCCGGTCTCGCGCAGCTTCGTCAGCGCGACCTGGCTTTGCCAATGATTGGCATGCACGATCATGTGGTTGCGCGGGTACAGAGGAAAGGCCTCGTCCGGGGCGCATTCCAGATCGACCGCATAGCCTTCGGCGGTCGACAGCATCATGTTGTTCGACCCCGATTTCGGCGTGGTCGCCACCACTTTCAGCGCCTGGGCGAAACTGCCCGCCTCCAGCGCGCGGCGGCGGATGAAGGGCAGGGGAATGCCCATCTCGCGATAGTCGCGGTCGGATTCCAGGTAATTCGCGGTGATCGTGGTGCCGATGGCGTTAAAGCCGCTGCGCGCCAGCCCGCCGGCTTCGGTGAAGGTCAGAAGCGAGGGCCCATCGTCGCGCTGGATCTTCAGCACCACCGAAGTCTCGACGCATTCGGCCTTCCAGTCCCAGTTCTGGCCATGGATCACCCGGCCGTCGCGCGTGGCTTCCGGCAGGATCACCGCGCCGGTGCAGCCATCGGGCTCGTCATCGCTCACGCCCTTCTCGCGCTGCGCCAGCTGCAGCACTTCGGTGCGCGCATTGATCAGCACCACCGTCGCCAGATCGACCGCCGCGCCGCGGGCGATGCCCTGCATCTCGTCGACCAGATCCGGCGCCCAGGCCGCGATCCGCGGCAGGAACACCTCGACAAGCCGCGTCACCTCGGCCCGGTCAAAGCCCAGCCGGCCCAGCTGCGCCTGGTAATGCCCGGCCGACAGACGGATGCGGTCGCGCGCCTGCTCGCCATAGCTTTCGCCCCGTTGCTTTGGAGCGCCCCGGACCTCCACCAGCGGAAAGGCCGTTACCTCTGTCATGTCCTGGATTCCCTGTTGTCTGTTCCGGCGACGCTAGCGCATTTTACGCACATGAAAAGCATAAAAGCCGGCATTTGAGAATTTTGTTGCATTTAAATGCAATCAGAATTCATTTGGCAGCAGCACAGTCCGGAGACCGGCCCTTGACCCATGACACCCCGCCCCAGCCGCTGGCCGAACCGCCGCCCGATGTCCCGGCGGAAGAGGCCAGCGATCTGCAGATCGACGTCGCCCGCCGCATTCTGCAGCGAATCCGCGACCTTGGGCTGAAGCCGGGCGCGCGGCTGCCGGCGGCCGATCTGGCGCGCAGCTTCGGCGTGTCGCGCTCGCCCGTCACGGCGGCGCTGGAGCTGTTGCGCGAGAAGGGCGTCGTCTGCGCGGCCGGTGGGCGTGGCATGCAGGTCGCGCGCGACATCTCGGCCGAAAGCCTGACCGATCTTCTGCCCAGTTCCGCCGCCGAGACCCTGTATCACCGCATCATGTCCGACCGCGCCGCGGGCCTTTTGCCGCAGGAAGTGTCCGAGGCCGAATTGCTGCCGCGCTATGCCGTCGCGCGCGGGATGATCCGCAAGTTGTTGATGCGCTTTGCTGCCGAAGGCCTGGCGCGGCGCCTGCCGGGCCATGGCTGGCGCTTCGTCGATACGCTGGAAAGCGACGCCGATTTCCAGGCCAGTTACGAATTCCGCATCATCGTCGAATGCGCCGCCCTGCTGACGCCGGCCTTCCGCGCCGATCCCGACCAGATCGGCCAGCTGCGCCGCGCGCATGAACGCGTGCTGGCCGCGCCACGCGGCGAAGTACCGGGCGACGAATGGTTCCGCGTCAATGCCAGTTTCCACGAGACCCTGGCCTCCTGGTCGGGCAACCGCTTCCTGCAAGAGGCGATCCGCCAGCAGAACAACCTGCGCCAGATGCAAGAGGCGGTGTATTACCGCGTCCTCGCCCCCGCGCGGCTGCAGCAATCCTGTACCGAACACATCGCCATTCTCGATGCGGTCGAAGCCGGCGACCGCGACTGGGCGGCCGCCCTGCTGCGCCAGCATCTGCGCAGCGCCGCGGAAAGCTAGGGCCGGCGCGGGGCGGGTCATCACAGCCGCTCCGCGATCATCGCCGAGGCGCCCGAGATGTCGCCCATCCGCTCGCCCGCGCGCAGCCGCGCGATCAGCGTCTGTTCGGCCGCCTGCATGGCGATGGCCCGGTCGGCCGCCGCTTCGGCGATCTCGGGCGGCAGCACCACGACGCCGCTTTCATCGGCGATCACCGCATCGCCCGGATGCACGATCACGCCGCCGCAGGACACCGGAATGTTGAAAGCCCCCGATTGGGCGTAAAGCTTGGTCGTCAGGGCCGAGCGCCCGCGCGCCCAGATCGGCAGGCCCAGCCGGCGGATCTCGCCCAGATCGGTCAGCGGCCCGTCGACCACGGCGCCGGCCATTCCGGTCAGCACCGCCGCATGGGTGACGCCGCCGCCCCAGCACGCATGCCGCGTGTCGCCCGACCGGTCGACGATCAGCACATCGCCGGGCCGCAGATCCGAGATCACGTCATGCAGCAGCGCCGAGTCATTCGCGGCCAGCCGCAGCGTCACCGCGGTGCCGGCAATGCGCGCCTCGGGGCCCATGGCCTGGATCTCGCCCGCCATGAAATGCGAATGCAGGAAATGCCCGCAAGTCGCGGCCTCGGCCGCCAGCAGCTTGCGCACCAAAGCCGGCGCGATCTGTGGCGGCAGCGGGTTGCGGATGAAATCCTTCATGCCGCAGCCCCCGCGCCTTCCGCCCCCGGCACGGCGGCCAGAACCTGGCGCAGCCCGCGCGCCATGATGTCATGCTCGGCCGCGACCACCGCCATCTCGGCGCCCTGCGCCTGGGCAAAGGCCTGCTCGGCCGGGCGCCAGGCCGGCAGCCACCAGGGCTTGCCCGCCGCGCGCGCCGCCTGGGCCAGCCGCGCCAGATCGGCCTGATCGGCCTCGGTAAAGCCATAGCCGGCCCGTCCCCGGGTCAGCGCCAGATCGAAGGGGCCGATGAAAATGCCATCCACGCAGTCATGCGCCAGGATCGCCTCGACATCGGCAAAGGCCTCGGCCGTCTCGATCATCGGCAGGCAGCGCAGCGCCCGGTTCGAGCGCTGGAAGAAATCGGCATCGGGCGGCGCGAAACGGGCCGAGCGCCCGGCCGCATAGCTGCGGCTGCCAAGCGGCGGGTATTTCGCGGTGGCCAGCGTCGCCGCTGCCCCGGCCAGCCGGCCGACATGCGGGATGATCACCCCATCCACCCCCAGATCGGCGGCGCGCTGCACATGCACCGGCTCGGGCGCCTCGATCTTGAAATAGACCGCCAGCCCCATCGCCCGCGCCGCCACCACCAGCGCCTCGCGCCGGTCGGGGGCAAAGGCGTTATGCTCGACATCGCAGACCAGGGTCCGCAAGCCCTGCGCCGCGACGATCTCCAAGAGATCGAGGTTCGGCGTGCTCATCCAGAACGCGTGCTGCATGGCCGGCTTACAGCACATGGTGGCGGTTCGAGGGCAGGATCGACCGCACCCGGTCCTGCCAGGCGAAATCGGCATCGGCGATGATCACCCCCGGCACGTTCGAGGCCCGGGCGACCACCGTTCCCCAGGGGTCGATGATCATCGAATTGCCATAGCAGGCCACTTCCGCCTCGCCGACGCGGTGCTTGCCGACCTGGCCCGGCGCCATCAGCCAGCATTGCGTCTCGATCGCGCGGGCGCGCAGCAGGGTTTCCCAATGGTCCTTGCCGGTTTCCATCGTGAAGGCCGCCGGCACGCAGAGCATGTCGCAGCCGGCCTTCATATGGGCCAGGAACAGCTCGGGAAAGCGCATGTCATAGCAGATCGCACAGCCGATCCGGTGCCCGTCCAGCGCGAAATCCACGATCTCTTCGCCGCGGCGGATCGTGTCGGATTCGCGATAGACCTCGCCACCCGGGGTCACCACGTCGAACAGGTGGATCTTGCGATAGCGCGCGCGTTCCGTGCCGTCGGGTCCGAAGATCACCGAAGTGTTGAAATAGCCATTGTCCTGCTTCTCGATCATCGAGCCGGTGTGGAAGGTCACCGCATGGCGCCGCGCCAGCGCCTGCAGCGCGCGATAACCCTCGCCCTCGGGGAAGGTCTCGCCCGCCGCCCATTGTTCTTCGCGGCTGCCGCCCAGGAAGGTGGAATATTCCGGCGCCACCACCAGATCCACCCCGCGCCCGGCGATCTTCTCGTCGAAGAAGCGGGTGATGGTGGCAAGGTTGGCGGCCTTGTCGTCGCGAGAGTTCAGTTGCAGAAGCGCGATGCGCATGGCGGTCTCCGTATCGGGATTCGGCGTCGGGGGCGGAACCTGCCCGCGGCGCGGTCAGCTGAGGGCAGGGTCGAATAGGCGGGTCGGATCGGGCGGATCGGCCAGGATGCCCTGGTCGTGCAGCGCGCGGCAGAAGGCCGCCAGCATCGGCAGATTGGCCGCGGCGCCGCTGGCATAGGCGCTGTCAGGCAGGGCGCGCGACGCGCGCAACAGCTCGTCCAGCATCCAGGGGCTGGTCTCGGCATAGCGGCGGCGCCGCGCCAGCCAGACCTGGCGCGACTGGTCCAGCATCCGGTTGACCTCGGCGGCGATCCAGGGCCGGCCCTGCAGCACCTCGCTGCGGAAGCTGATCAGATGCAGCCCCGGCACAAAGCCCGACCGGGCGAACCAGGCCTGCTCGGCCGCCACCATGTCGGGCAGCAGCGGGCGCAAGGCCGGCTGCGGCCCGAAGGCCTCGGGCGGCAGGAAGGGCGCGCAGATCGCATCCAGTCGGCCCTCGGCCAGCAGATCCAGCATCGGCGCCTCATCCGGGCAGGGCTCGATCCGGCCGGGGCGGCCATAACCGCGCAGCCGGTCGGTCACCGGCTGATCCGCCGTCAGCCGCCCGGCAAACCAAGTGGCCGCCTCGATCCCCACCCCCGCCTCGGCCAGGGCCGCGCGGGTCCAGATCGTGCCGGTATCATGCCAGCCCGTCACCCCGATGCGCGCGCCCTGCAGCTGCTCCAGCCGCGTCAGCGGACTGTCGGCCGCCACCAGCACGCAGCGCTGCCGGAAGCCGCGCATGATGAACTGCGGCAGGCCGGTGATCCGGGTCTCGCCCGCCGCGCGCAGCAGCACATAGCGCGCCAGCGAGGTTTCGACCGCGTCAAACCCGTCGGGCGCGCGCAGCGCCGGCAAAAGCGCCGGCAGGCGGGTGATCTTCAGCGTGACCCGGTCCGAGGTCACATCGCCCAGCAGAAGCGGGGTCAGGTGATCCCAGTCGCGCGTCGCCAGCGAGATCGTCACCTCGGTCATCGCGCCCGCCCACCCTGGAGAGACCGCCTCGTCCCCCCCGGCAGATGCCGGCGGATCGGGCAGGTTGATTGTTTTATGATCGCATCATGAATCATCATTGACACATGCTAGCCCAGATGTTTTGCTTTTTACAAATGCTAAATACAATCATCGCTGAAATTCCCCGTCTCCCCTTTGCCGCTGCAGCCCGTTCTGCCGGGCCGGGGTTTCCCGCCGCATCCCCCGAAGGCCTTCCAGGACAAAGCCAAGACCGATGACCTCTGATTCCGATGGCCTGCCGCGCCGGGCGCCCTCGTCGCGCGGGACCGATCCCGCCATCCTTGCCGCTGTCCTGGACACGATCCGTGCCGAAGCGATCGAGCTGCACAGCCTGCTGATCTGGCAAAAGGATGCGCTGATCCTGGATGCCTGGTGGGCGCCCTTCGCGCCCGCGCGCCCGCATATGATGCATTCGGTGACGAAAAGCTTCACCTCGGCCGCGGTCGGACTGGCCCTGGCCGAGGGCAGGCTGGCGCTGGACGATCTGGTGCTGGGCTTCTTCCCCGACCACCCACTGCCCGATCTGCCGGCGCAGGATCTGGCCCGGCTGCAGCGCATGACGCTGCGCCATCTGCTGACCATGGCCTCGGGCCATGGCCGCGGCATCTCGGGCGGGTCCTGGCGGCGCATCGCCACCAGCTGGGTGGCCGATTTCCTGCGCCAGCCGATGACCTACGAACCGGGCGAGGTCTTCGTCTATGACAGTGCCGCCAGCTACATGCTGTCGGCCATCGTGCAGCGCGCCACCGGCCGGCAGGTGCTGGACCTGCTGGACGAGCGGATTTTCCGCCCGATGCAGATGTCGCGCGCGATCACCTGGGACATCGGGCCCGACGGGGTGAACACCGGCGGCAACGGGCTGTCCTGCACCACGGCCGATCTGCTGAAACTGGGGATCCTGCATCTACAGGGCGGGCAGTGGCAGGGCCAGCAGCTTCTGCCGGCCGACTGGGTGGCCCAGGCCACGGCGGCGCAGCTGCGCAATGTGGTGATGGGCGCCTTCACCGGCGACCATTACCTCGGCCCCGAGGCGGCGGGCGCCCAGGTCCGCGAAGGCTATGGCTATCAGTGGTGGCGCGGGCCGCATGACAGTTTCTCGGCCAATGGGCTGTTCGGGCAATATTGCATCGCCCTGCCCGACCAGTGCGCCGTGGTGGCCTTTACCGGCGGGCTTGACGATGACGATGACCGGATGCACCGGCTGATCTATGACCGGCTGCGCCCGGCGCTTGGCGCGGGCGGCGGCGATGCGGCGGGCGATGCGGCGCTGGCCGCCCAAGTCGCGGGCCTGCATCTGGCCACCCGCCCGCGCGGGCCAGGCGCCGCCCCGGCGCAGATCGCTGCGCGGGCCGGCACCTGGCAGGCCGCCCCGAACGACCAGCAGATCACCCAGATCGGCCTGGCCCCGGGACCCGACGGGCTGGATTTGTGGCTGGTCGTCGCCGGGCAGACCCACCGCATAGCGGCGGGCTATGCGCATTTCGTCGAAAGCCGCTGCACACTGCCCGGCGCCCGGCTGCACCATTCCTATCAGCCGCCCGAGGGGCTGGCCGCCGCCGCCTGCGCCTGCTGGTCGCCCGCGGCCGACCTTCTGACCCTGGATCTGGTTCTGGTGGAAACCGCCTTCCGCGACACGATCGAGATCGCCTTCGACGGCGAAGACCTGCGCCTGTCGCGCCGGGTCAACGTGAATTCCGCCGCGCGCGAACTGCCCGCGGTCACCGCCCGCCGCCTTTCCCTTTCCGCCCCTCTTCCCGTACAGGACCTGCCATGATTGACCCGATCAAGGATCTGACCATCGACGGCGTGCTGCAGCTGCACGCGCCCCGCGCGCCCCTGGTGCCGCTGGTGCTGGACAGCCCGCATTCCGGCCTGACCATCCCGGCCGATTTCACCCCCGCCGTCAGCGCCGAGCGGGTGCTGGTCGCCGCCGATACCCATGTCGACGATCTGGTCTCGGCCGCGCCCGATCTGGGCGCTCCGCTGCTGGCGGCGCTGTTCCCGCGCAGCTTCCTGGACGTGAACCGGTCGCTTCTGGACATGGACGTCACCATGGTCGAGGGCGATTGGCCGCATCCGGTCGGGCGCAGCCCCACCGCGGCGCGCGGCATGGGGCTGATGTGGCGCTATGCCTGGGGGGATGAGCCGATGCATGCCCGCAAGCTGACCGTGGCCGAGGCCGAAGACCGCATCCGCCGCTACTGGCAGCCCTATCACCGCGAAATGGCGCAGCTGATGCATGCGGTCTATGGCCGCTTCGGGCGGGTCTACCATCTGAACTGCCATTCGATGACCGCGCAGGGCCATGCGATTTCCTCGGATGGCGCGGGCACCCAGCGCGCTGATATCTGCATCGGCGATCTGCACGGCACCGCCGCCGCGCCGGACTTCGTGGCGCTGATCCGCGACACGCTGGCGGCCGAGGGTCTGGACGTGGCGCTGAACCGCCCCTTCCGCGGCGCCGAGCTGACGCAGGCCTGGTCCAGCCCCGCGCATGGCCGCCATTCCGTGCAGCTTGAGATCAACCGCCGGCTTTACATGGACGAGGTCACCCGCGAACGCACCGCCGGCTATCCGGCGCTGAAGGCCAGCCTGACCCGGCTATGCCGCACGCTGGCCGATTACGCCCGCGCCCAGGTTCCCGGCTAGCGCACGCGCCCCCTTGCGCGCCGCCCCTTGCGCGCCGGTCAGGCCGGCGCGTCGGTTTCGGGGCGGACCCGGCTCAGATGCCGCACCAGAAGGGCGGCGGCCAGCCGGCGGTCGCCCTGGCGGATCGCCTGCAGGATCGACAGATGGTCCTGCGCGGCCCGGCGCAATCCGGCCTCGGTCAACTGGGTGAATTCGCTGTATTCGGTCATCCGGCGCAGATTGTTCTGCAGCTGGATCGCCCGCACCAGAAAGCGGTTGCGCGACCAGGACACCACCGTCTCGTGAAAGCGCGCATTGGCCTCGAACCAGTCGCTGCCCTTGATCTCGGCCAGCGCGGCGGCCAGCAGCGCCCGCTGCTCGGCCTCCAGCGCGGCCATCTCCTGCGGATCGGCGCGGAACGTGTCTTCCTGCACCGCGCCGCATTCGATCACCGTGCGGAAGGCGTAGCTTTCATTCACCGCCTGCACATTGTCCAGGCATTCGGCAAAGCGCCAGCCATGGCCTTCGCGCCGCTCGGCCAGGCCTTCCGCCGACAGCCGCATCAGCGTGCGGCGCAGCGCGCTGCGTGGCGCCTCCAGCAGGTCCAGCAACTCGGCCTCGGTCGCCTCGGGGCCGATCTCGCCGCTGGCCCGCGCCTGCAGCACCCGGCGGTAAAGCTGTTCCCCGCCCGAGGGCGGAAACAGCTCTTCGGCCAGATCGAAATCCTCGGCCCGCCGCGCCAGGGTGAAGCCGCGGTCGCGCTGCGCCAGAAAGCCGCGCGCCACCAGATATTGCAGCACCTGCCGGATCGGGCTGCGCGAGATGGCGAACTCTCGCGCCAGCCCCGCATCCGAGATCCGCTCGCCCACCTGCCAGCGCCCGCTGCGGATCACCGAGATCAGCTTGTGCGCCACCTCGATCTGCAGCGCGCTCAGCGTTCCCGCCTCGGCCTCGCCCTCGGCCAGATCGGCCTCCGCAAGTGCGGGATCGTCCGGCGCCTCGGGCCTGTCGGCGGGGTCTGGCATCAGCGGGGCACCTCCTGGCGCAGGCAATCGGCAAAAAAGTCTTTCACCCTTTGCAGCATGGATCGGTCGTCATGTGCAACTCCGGGCACGATGTCATGGCGCACCGAAATGCCCTGCGCCTCGTAACTGGCCCTCAGCGCGCGCATCCGGTCGTTGCGCGTCTCGCCCGCCAGATCGGCGCCTTCCATCCACCAGCTGTTGCCGGGCGGAATGGCGATTTCCCAGGTTTCCAGGTCATCGCCGCCGATCACCATCTGCACCGGCACCCGGCGCATCGCCTGAAGGTCGATCTCCTTGCCGAAGCGCTGGCCGAAATCGCGCAGGCCCACCCACCAGTCATGGTTGAAATCCAGCAGCGTCACGATGCCCGGCGCCCCGATCGAGGCCGCCATCAGCCGCTCGGGATGCAGATACAGAAAGCGATGGGTGAAATGACCGCCGCCGGAAAAGCCGTACATCATCACCCGCGGGTCGGGGATGCGGTATTTCCCGCGCATCTCCTCGATCATGTCGATCAGGATCAGGTCATAATCGACCCCGCCCTCGCGCAGCATCTTGTAGCTGGACAGATCGCCCGGAAAGCAGATGCCCACCGGAAACAGCGGGCACAGCACGATGACCCCCTGCGCCTCGGCGAAATCGGCAAAGGCATCGCGATAGGCTTCCATGCCGCGTTCGGTGCCATGCACGATCACCGCCAGCGGATAGGTCTTGTCGCCCGCGGGGTCGTAATCGCTGGGCACATAGGCGCAATAGGGGAAGCGCGGATCCTGGCGCGAGGCGTAAACGGTGGTCCGGCCCAGATCATAGGGACCAAGGCCTTGCCGGGCCCGGGGGTCTGTCGTCATCGTCTCGCTCCTTGCTGGGCGGCGCGCCTGCGCCCGGCCGGCCGTGCGGCAGAACCGCGGGCAAGCGGGCAATCACACGCCACATATGTCTTATTCGGCGACTTAGAACATATATTCGGCCGCGATCAAGGGTTAGAAACGACTCTTACCTCTTTCCCGGAACCGCATCCCCCGGCAACCCGCGCCGGGGCGCAAACAAAACGGCCCGCGCCAGAAGCGCGGGCCGGATCACCATTTACCGACAATTTCCGCGGGGCCCCCGCCGCCCCGCCCCGCCTCAGGCCGAGGCGCGCAGCTTCACCGCCGGCACCGGCGCATAGCCGCCCCGGCGCGAGGTGCGCAGCCCCAGCCCGACCATCGCCTCGGCCAGTCGCACCGCGCAGGACACGCCATCCAGCACCGGCAGCCCATGCTCGGCCTCAAGCCGCCCGGCCAGATCGGCCATGCCCGCACAGCCCAGCACGATCGCCTCGGCGCGGTCCTCGGCCACGGCGCGGCCGATCTCGGCGCTGATCCGGGTGCTGGCATCCGAGCCGGGATGTTCCAGCTCCAGCACCGCCACTTCCGACGCCCGCACCCGCGCGCAGCGCGCCGACAGGCCATAGCGGTGCAGGTTGTGTTCCAGCGCCGGCACCGACCGGCCCAGCGTCGTGACGACCGAGAACTTGTTCGAGATCATCGAGGCGAAATGATAGGCCGCCTCGCCGATGCCGATCACCGGCCGGTCGGTCAGGCAGCGCGCCGCATCGAGCCCGGTATCGTCGAAGCAGGCGATGATCACCGCGTCGAAACCGGCCGCGGTCTGGATGATGCGCAACAGGCCCGGCACGCTCAGCGCCTCGTCATAATAGCCCTCGATCGAGACCGGGCCCTGCGGCGGGTTCACCGCCTGAATCTCGGTCCCCGGCCCCGCCGCCGCCCGGGCCGCGGCGCCGATCTTCTCGGTCATCGAGGCGGTGGAGTTGGGATTGATCACCAGAAGGCGCATGTTACAGCTCCCCGCCCAGATAGGCGGCCTTGATGCGGTCGTCATGCATCAGATCCTTGGAATTCCCCGACAGCACGACCTGACCTGTCGAAAGCGCATAGGCGCGGCTGGAGATGGACAGCGCCATCCGGCTGTTCTGTTCCACCAGCAGCACGCTGACCCCCTCATCGCGGCCGATGGCCACGATGGCGCGGGCGATGTCCTGCACCAGTTTCGGCGCGATCCCCAGCGAGGGCTCGTCCAGCAGAAGCAGCTTCGGCTTGGCCATCAGCGCGCGGCCGATCACCATCATCTGCTGCTCGCCGCCCGAAAGCGTGCTGGCCTGCTGGCTGTAGCGCTCTTTCAGCCGCGGGAAACGGGTCAGCACGCTGTCCAGCGTCTGCTCGATCCCCTGCTTGTCGCTGCGGGTGAAGGCGCCCATCAGCAGGTTGTCCTTCACGCTCATCAGCGGAAAGACCCGGCGGCCTTCGGGCACCATGGCGATGCCGCGGGTCACGATCTCGGCGGCCGAGCGGCCGTCGATGCGTTCGCCCAGATAGCTGATCGCGCCCGACTTGATCTTGCGCAGCCCGGTGATCGCCCGCAGGATCGACGATTTCCCGGCCCCGTTCGCGCCGATGAGCGCGATGGTCTCGCCCTCCATCAACTCGATGCTGACGCCTTTCAGCGCGTAGACATGGTCATAGTACAGTTCGACATTGTCGAAGCTCAGCATCTTGCGCGCGGCCGAGGGCGAAGGCGAGGTTTGGGGAACGGTCTGGGTCATGGCTTACATCCCGATCGCGGCGTCTTCGCTGCCCAGATAGGCCTCGATCACGCGGGGGTTTTCCTGGATTTCGGCAGGCGTGCCCTCGGCGATCTTCTCGCCGAAGTTGATGCAGACGATCCGGTCCGAGATTTTCATCACCGCCGGCATATCGTGTTCCACCAGCAGCACCGTCAGCCCGCGCTCGTCGCGCAGCCGGCGCACCAGGGCGACCATCTTCATCGTCTCGTCATGGTTCATGCCGGCGAAAGGTTCGTCCAGCAGGATCACCTCGGGATGCGTGGCCAGCCCGATCGCCATGCCAAGCGCGCGCAGATGGCCCTGCGGCAGGTTCGACGCCGTTTCGTTGCGGATCGCCTGCAGCCCCAGAAAGTCGATGATGTCATCGGCCGATTTGCCGAATTCCGCCTCATCCGCCCGCGCCTGGGCCGAGCCGAAGAAGAAACCCAGCAGCGAGGCTTTCGAGCGCAGGTGATGCGAGACGATCACATTCTCGCGCACCGTCATCGACTTGAAGATCGTCGTCTCCTGGAAGGTCCGCACCACGCCCAGCCGCGCCACCTTGTGCGGCGGCAGGCCCGAGATGCGGTTGCCCTTGTAGATCACCTCGCCCGTCGTGGGGGTGACGAAGCCGGCGATCTGCTTGAACAGCGTCGACTTCCCCGCCCCGTTCGGCCCGATCACCGACAGGATCTCCTGCGGGGCCACGTCGAAGGTGATGTCATTGTTCGCCGTCAGCCCGCCATAGCGCTTGGTGACGCCCTTGATCTGCAGGATCGGGGTCATTTGCGGCCTCCTTTCCGGTCCAGCAGGCTTAGAACGCCATTGGGCAGCACCAGCATCAGCGCGATCATCGTGCCGGAATAGATCAGCAGCTGGTATTCCTTGGCCACCGACAGCAGGTCCCAGCCGAAATACAGCAGAAGCGTGCCCAGCATCGGCCCGAACACGTAGCCCAGGCCGCCCAGGAAGCAGTAAAGCATGAAGTTCACGCTGTCGTTCACCACGAAGGACGAGGGGTAGATCGATTGCGAGATCGCGACGAAAATCGCCCCCGCCAGCCCGCCGAAGAAGGACGAGATCGCATAGGCCAAGACCCGCAGCATCGCGGTATTCACCCCGATCGAGGCCGACAGCTCTTCGTTCTGCTGCAGCGACCGGCACAGATGCCCCAGCCGCGAATTCACGATCCGCCACAGCACCAGATAGGTCAGCACCATCAGAAGCGCCGCCATCAGGTAGAAGGCCAGCTTCGGGTTCTGCAGCGTGGCGAAATCCGGAATGATCGTCAGCCCGAAGATCGACAATTCGCCCGGCAGCGGAATCGAGGTGATGCCCTTGGCGCCATTGGTGATCGGCAGGGCCAGCGCGGTCAGCCGGGCAACCTCGGTCAGAACCAGCGTCACCATGGCGAAATAGACCCCGCGCAGCCGCAGGATCGGCAGCCCGATCCCCACCGAGACCACCGCGCAGAACAGCCCGGCCAAGGGCAGCGTCAGCCAGAAGCTGACCCCGTATTTCATGATCAGAATGGCCGAGACATAGCCGCCGGTCAGCGCATAGGCGCCCTGCCCGATGTTGATCCGGCCGATATAGAAGGTCAGCCAGACCCCGGCCGCGGCCACCGACAGCAGCGCCACCGATGTCAGCGTATAGTAGAAGTCCCAGCGTCCGGTGATGCGGATGAACAGCGGCACCAGCACGAAGACCAGAAGCAGGAAGGCGGCGATCCCCAGCAGGCGCGCGGGCAGGCCGGGCCTTTGGGTCGGGTCCGAGGAATGCGTGTGATCGGTCATCGGTTCAACCCCAGGGTTTGCCCATCAGGCCCTGAGGCCGGATCGCGAGGAAAATCATCAGGGTGACGAAGATCACCAGATAGGTGATGTCGCCATAGGCGGCCAGAACGGTCAGGCCCACGGATTCCATCATCCCAAGGATGAAGCCGCCGGCGATGGCACCCGAAATCACCCCGGCCCCGCCGATCATGATCATCAGGAACGCCTTGACCGAGGTCGGCCCGCCCATGCCCAGGTTGATCCCGGTGATGGTGACCAGAAGCCCGCCGACCAGCCCGGCCAGCATCGCCCCCATGGCAAAGCCGATCATCGAATAGCGGTCGACATCGACGCCCATCAGCTGGGCCGCCACCCGGTCTTGCGCCAGCGCCCGCATGGCGCGGCCGGTGCGCGAATACTGCATGAACAGGATGAAGCCCACGATCAGCGCCACCGCCGCCATCGCGATCAGGATCCGGTCATAGGGCATGATCAGCCGCATGTCCCAGTTGAAGACCCCATTCACAATCTTCGGCACGCCGCGCTGCTTCTCGCCGAACAACAGCAGGATCACCGCATCCAGGAAGAAGGCGATGCCCGCCGCCAGCAGCATGGTCGATTCATCGCGCTTCGACCTGCGGATGACCGGACGGAACAGAAACTTCTCGATCAGCGCGCCCATCACCGCCAGCACCACCGCCGAGGCCAGAAGCCCCACGATGAACGGCAGACCCAGCTGCGCAACGACCGTATAGGTCACGAATCCGCCGAAGACGTACATCTGCCCATGGGCAAAGTTCAGCACGTTCATCAGCGAGAAGATCAGGGTCAGACCCAGCGCGATCAATGCATATTGCGCGCCAAGATACAGCCCGTTTGCAAGGATCTGCTCCATGCACGGTCCTCCGGGTTCAGGGAAAGGGGGCCGCCGCGCGGGCGGCCCGGGGGTCGGACATCCGTGCCGGCTCAGTCGACCTGCGCGACGAACAGCGTCTCGAACTTGCCGTCCTTGAATTCGTTCACCACCAGCGGCACCGAAACCTGGCGCTTCTGCCCGAACGAGGTCATGCCGACATAGGTCAGCGTGGCATCGCCCACCATGAACGGGTTCGGCGCGCTGAACGTGTCCATGGTCTTCTTGAACTCATCGACATTGTCGATCGCCGCCGGGTTCGCCTTCAGCGTCTCGATGATGTATTCCAGCGCATAGACCTTGGTGTTCGATTCGTCATTGTATTCGCCGAACATCTTCGTATAGCGCTCGACGAATTCCTTCATCGTGTCGCTGGCCAGTTCCGGGGTCGAGGCGCCGCCGACCGAGATGAAGCCATTCGCCAATTCGCCCGCGCCTTCCGCCAGCACCGTGGCATCCTGCGCCGTCTCGGTCGAGATCAGGCCGGTATAGCCCAGCTCGCGCGCCGAACGAATCAGCTGCGGCGCATTGGCGGGCGACACGCCCGACAGGACCAGCAGGTCCGGCGCGGTCTGAATGACCGGCAGCAGAACCGGGGTGAAATCGGTCGTGTCGACCTGATAGGTCACGCTGGCCGACACCACGTCAAGCCCCAGGGCCTTGGCGGCCTCGACGCCGCCATCGCGCTGCGACAGGGGATCGGATTCATTGGCGGCAACGAAGGCCACCGTCTTCACGCCGCTGTTTTCCATCAGGTATTTGTAGATGGCCGGGCCCGACTGGTAATTCGCCACCATGCCCAGGATCGCATTCGAAGCCGGCGGCGTGTACAGTTCCTTCGGGAAGGCATAGGGGAAATACATGATCCCGTTCTGCTCGGCCACCGGGCGGACGGCGGCGGCGCCGTCATCGACATTGGGGCCCACGACATAATGAATGCCGTCCTGCGCCATCTTCTCCATGCCGGCGATCGCGCGCTTGGGGTCTTTCTGGTCGTCGAAGGGAACGATTTCGACATCATAGGTCGTGTCGCCGATCTTGACCCCGCCCAGCTCGTTCAGCCAGGCCGCGCGGGTTTCCATCGACCGCTGGTTGGAAATCCCCCAGGCCGCCGCCGGGCCCGAGGTCACGCCGACGAAGCCGATCTTCAGCTTGGCATTCTCGGCCCAGGCGGCCGAACCGCTTGCAACCGCCAGCGCCAGCGACAGGCCCGTCGTCGCAAGGAATACGCGTCTCTTCATTGCAGTTCTCCCTGTTTATTGGTCTGCGGAATTCAAGTCCGCGCCAAGATGATTGACGGACTCGCTGACAAAATTGTCAACGAAAATTTCGGCGAATGTTCACGATGGCCCCCTTGATGGGCGTGGTTCTTCCCTACTATCCTAAAACGTAATCACTTTCAGATCGGACCCCTGACATGAAAAGCCTCGGCAGCGCTGCCGAACCAGAGATCCGGGACGAGGAACTGGCCGAAGAAGAGATCGTCGCGCGAATCTTCGAGGCGATCATCGACCAGCGGCTGCCGCCGGGCACCAAACTGTCCGAAGCGGCGCTGTGCGAGGCCTTCGGGGTCGGGCGCATGCGGATCCGGCAAAGCCTTTTGCTGCTGGCCAGCCGCGAGGTGGTGAACCTTCTGCCCAACCGCGGCGCCTTCGTGGCCTCGCCCAGTGCCGAACAGGCCCGCGAAGTGTTCGAGGCCCGGCTGATGATCGAGCCGAACGTGGCGCGGCTGGCCGCCGAACGCACCAGCGACAGCGATGTCGAGCGGCTGCAGCGCCACTTGCAGCTGGAGCATGAGGCCAATCACAGCGGCAAGCGGCGCGACGCGATCCGCCTGTCGGGGCAGTTTCATGTGCTTCTGGCCGAGATCGCGGGCAATACCGTCGCGCTGCGCATGGTCAAGGAACTGGTCACCCGCACCTCGCTGATCATCGGCATCTTCGGCAGCCCCGGCGTGTCGAACTGCCGAGATGAAGATCACGACGAGATCTTCGAGGCCTTCCGCACCCGCAATGGGTCGGCGGCGGCGGCGCTAATGGCCGACCACCTGCGCCATATCGAGCAGCATCTGGAACTGAACGACCCGGCCGATGCCGCCAGCGACCTGGTGGCGATCTTCCGCAAGTAGGGCCCTGCCCCGCCCGCACCGAAAGGCGCGGCCCCCGCCCCTAGGGCAAAGGCCGCGCTGTCCTGTCAGGCCTGGGGCATCGGATAGTCATCCGCGTTCAGCACCCAGCCCGGCTTCAGCGAGAAATCCAGCCGCGGCGGGCAGAAGATATCGACCAGATCATTCTCGCCCGCCTCGGTCGCGCGGGTGGTGTGAATGACCGGCGGCGGGATCACCAGCGACGAGGGCGCGCCAACCGCGATCGCCTTGTCGTCGCGCCAATCTGCCATGTCGACCGTCCAGGGCCAGCGCAGATGGTGAACGAAGCCGCCCTTCAGCGCCAGCGAGCATTGCTCGAAATCGTCATGGTGATGCGGCGACAGTTTGGCCGTGTCGCGCGGGCCGACCTGCGGGCGGAACACGTTCACCATGAAGGTGGTGCAGCGGAAGATCCGGCCAAACCGGCCGGGCGCGTCGGGCACGTCCAGACTGTAATGGCGGATGCGCCAGCCATCCTTGGGCATGGGCCAGGCCGCGAAGGGCGGAATATGGCTGCGCGTCTGGTCATAGGCGCCGGCATTCCCGGCGGCCTTGGCCAGATCGTCCGACAGCACAGTGAACAGCCGCGCGATCTTGCCGCCCTTCGGCAGGGTCACCGTGCTGTCGCCCGGCGGCAGGAAGGCGATCGAGCCGCCGGGGATCGTCACCGTCTCGGCCCCCGCCGTCACCACCGCGCCCTGATCGGAATCGGGCAGGTACAGCACATATTCATCGGGCTGGCCCGCCCGCGACAGCACCGCGCCCGGCGCGGCCTCGGTATAGGCCAGCACGAAATTGCAGCCGCGCTGCAGCCAGGTCTTCCAGCCCTCGCCCTGATCCTGCGGCGCGCTGGCATAGAACAGCGCCAGCTGCTCTTCGGCGATCAGCCCGGTCGCGGGCGGTTTCGACGCGGCGGCGAACAGATCGGCGCGCGGGTCCTTGTCCTTGTACATCTCTCGCTCCTTCGCTTAGCCGCGCGCGGCGGTCATCACCCGCTGCGCCGCCTTTTTCAGCAAACCCTGATCCGAACCGACCACGAACACGGTCACGCCCCGCGCCACCCAGGGCGCGATCTGCGACTCGTCGGCCACGAACAGACCCGCCGCCACGCCGGCCCGCCGCGCCGCCGCGACAACCTGGTCAATGGCGGCGCCAAGCGCCTCGGATCCCATCGGAACCTGCATCGAGAAAGACAGATCCGCGGGGCCCACGAACAGCACGTCAACCTGCGGCACGGCCGCGATCTGGTCCAAAAGCGGCAGGGCCGAGGCATCCTCGATCTGCAGCATCGCCACGGTGGTCTCGTCCGAGGCGCTGCGGAACCCCTCCAGCGTCAGCCCGCCATAATCGCCGGCCCGCGGCGAATTCGACAGGCCACGCTGGCCGCGGCCGAATTTCATCGCCCGCATCACCGCTTCGGCCCGCGTCGCATCGGCGACATGCGGCACCATCACCCCGGTCAGCCCCAGATCCAGCAGGGGCGAGATCCAGTCCTCGCCCGCGCCCCAGCGCCGCGACAGCAGGGGCAGCCCCGCCGCCCGCGCCGCAAGCGACAGAAGATCCATCGCCTCGATCCCGATCGGCGCATGTTCCTGATCGACCACGGCAAAATCCAGACCGGCCCGGCCCAGGATTTCCACCCCCTGCACCGCAGGCGTCTTGATGAAGGTGCCGATGACAACCTCGCCCGCCGCGATGCGGGCGCGCAGCGCGGCGGTCATGCCGCCAGCCCCACCAGATCAGCGCCGATGGTCGTCGTCATCAGCCGCACCTCGGCATCGCTGTAGCCCAGGCCCAGCAGCAATTCGATCATCTGGCGCATGCCGTCGACCGGATCGGGGTTCTTCATCTGGCCCAGATCGGTGCCGAAGAACGTATTCTCGACCCCGGCCGCCGCGATCACCGCCTTCAGATGCTCGTCGTCGAACATCTTGAAGGTCGATTCCACGAACATGCAGATCGAATGCTCGATCTTCACGCCCATGCCGACCAGCGCGGTCACATCCTGCATCGTGCAGTCGTTCACATAGGTCGGATGGTTCAGGAACAGCCGCTTCACCCCACGCGCCTTGGCCTCTTCATAGAAGGGGAACAGCTCGCTCACATGATGGTGCCCGCCCGAGACCACAGCATCCGCTTCGGCGATCAGGTCAAGGATATGCTTCACCTCATCGACGACCACGCCCTTGTCATCGGTCAGCGCCAGCGGGATCGGCGCCACGGTCTTCTTCGAGTTCTGCGGGAACTGGAAGCCGGGTTTCGAGGCTTCGTGTTCCATATGGTTGCGGGCATGGGCCGTGGCCATCCAGACCACCCGCGCGCCCTGCTTCAGCGCGTAATCCACCGCCGAAGGGTTGAAGCCGCCCAAGGGGTTGTTCAGCACGATCGAGCCGATGGCCTGGCATTTCAGGCCCAGATTGTCGTTGATCAACCGGGCGATGGGCATGGTCGGGTAATAATGGTCCTTCAGCAGCACCGCCGCCATGCCCTGATCCTCGGCCGCGCGCAGGGCGGCGAAATGGTCCAGCTTGCGGGGATGCAACGAGGGTCCGGAATGGACATGCAGATCCACAGCCCCGGTCATCAGCGCGTCGATACGGTCCTTGGCGATCGCCATTTTGCGGCTCCTTTTCTTAGGTCAACCCGCCCGAGCGGCGGGGGGAATGAAGTTGCGCCAGACCTGGTCCAGGACCGGCATTTCCGAAAAACTGCGCCGCGCGTCGGCGGCACGGCCAATGGCCTGGGCGGCAGACAGGCCCTTTTCGGTGCACCATGACTGCAGCTCGGCAACGGCTTCGGTCAGTACGCCAAAGCCGCGCATCATCACCGCCGAACTCAGGCCCACGGCGCTGGCGCCCGCCAGGATCATCCGCGCCACATCGGCGCCCGACGTGGCGCCGTTGATGCCGATCAGCGGCTGGTCGCGGCCCAAAGTGGCCCGGGTTTCGGCCAGCCAATGGCAGGTCAGCGGCAGGTTCCAGCCGCCGCCAATGCCGCAGCTGGTGCCCAGAACCGGCGCCAGCCTGTCCAGATCGGGCAGCATCCCCAGCGCGCGGCCAGCGATCACCACGGTCGCGGCCCCCGCCGTCACCGCCGCCTGCGCCAAAGCCGGAACGCGCTCGCTTTGGCCCGACAGCTTGACCCAGACCGGAAGGCTGACCGCCGCGGTCACAGCGCGGACGATCTCGGCCACCCGGGCCGGATCCAGCTCGGTCGAAACCGCGCCTTTCTGTGCCAGCGACGCATAGGGCGTGCCGATGTTCAGCTCCAAGACCGGAAAGCCCGCCTCTTCCACCGCCCGGGCCTGTTCGACCGCCTGCGGCAGCCCCGCCAGGATCAGCGAGGGCACCAGCAGGCAATCCGCCGCCCGCGCCTCGGGCAGAAGCCGCAGCCCCTGATCAAGCCAGGCGTCGAAGGCCAAAGGATGCAGGCCCGACCGGGTCAGCACGGTCGCATGGGCGGGCGTGTCGGCGCCCCAGGGCAAAGGCTGCCAGCCCGGCCCCAGCGCCGCATATTCCGCCTGCAGAAGCTGGCGCTTGGCGGCGGCAGAGTCGTTGGTCGACTTCATCACCACCGCCCCCGCCCCGGCCGCAATCGCCGCGCGCAGGCCAGCATCAAAGATCAGATGCTCGCCCGGCGCCGCGATCACCGGGTTTTTCAACGCGGTGTCGCCAATCCGAACCGTCAAAGCCTCGCCCATCAGCGCGCCCCCAACAGCTCGGGCAGGATGAGCGAGACCTGCGGAAAGACCGTGATCAGCGCCAGAACGATCATGGCGATGCCAATCATCGGCAGCGCCTTGACGGCGATCTTCTCCATCGGCCGCCCGGTCACCCCGGCGATGACGAACAGGCACAGCCCGACCGGCGGCGTCACGAAGCCCACCAGCACGTTGAACACCACCATCACACCCAGATGCACCGGGTCCATGCCCAGGCTCTGGCCGATGGCGGTCAGTGCCGGAACGGTCAGGATCAGCACGCCCACCGTGTCCAGGAACATGCCCATCACCAGCAGGATCAGGTTGACCATCAGCAGGATGACATAGGGATTGTCCGAGATGCCGGTCAGCAGCGCCACGGTCTTCTGCGGCAATTGCTCGATGGCAAAGATGAAACCTGCGACATTGGCGATGCCGATCAGGAAATAGATCGCGGCGGTGATGATCGCGGTCGAGACCATCGCCTCTTTCAGGAAACGCCAGCTCATCGCGCGATAGATGAAGGTTGCCACCAGCAGCGCATAGATCGCGGCGGCCGATGCGGCCTCGGTCGCGGTGACCACGCCGCCGCGGATCCCGCCCACGATCAGCACCGGCAGGAACAGCACCGGCAGCGCCTTCAGCAAGCCCTGGCCGATTTCCCGCGCCGATTGCTTGGGCGAAATCGGATAATTCTCGCGCCGGGCAACATAGACCGCATAGGCCGACAGAAACACCGCCAGCAGAATCCCGGGCGCCAGGCCGGCGATCAAGAGCTGCGAGATCGAGGTGCCCGACAGCGCGCCATAGATGATCATCGCAATCGAAGGCGGCACCAGCGGCGCCATCAGCGACGACACCGCGATCAAGGCCGCGGAATAGTCGACATCGTAACCCTGCCGCTTCATGTCGGGCACCATGACCGTGCCAATCGCCGCCGCATCAGCCGCGGCCGAGCCGGAGACGCCGCCGAACAGGAAACAGCCCCAGATCGCGGTCAGCGACATGCCGCCGCGGAAGCGGCCGACGAAGGAATTGGCCACCCCGATCAGCCGCCGCGTCAGCCCGCCCACATCCATGATGCTGCCCGCCAGAACGAACAGCGGAATGGCCAGCAAGACGAACATGTCCATCCCCGCCAGCATGCGCTGCGGCAGAACCAGCAGGAACTGCGTCTGGCCGGTGAACAGGAAATAGGCCAGCGCGCTGACCCCCAGCACGAAGGCAATCGGCATGCCGATCAGCAGGGTGAACAGAAAGACCGAACCCAGCCAGATCATGCCTCGCCCTCCCCGACGGCAGGTTCGCCCGAGGCGACGCCGAAGAACTCTTTCAGCGCGACATGAAGCGCCAGCAGCAGCGCCCCGACCACGACCGAGACATGGATCCAGAACAGCGAAATGTTCAGCGCGACCGCCGATTGCATCCGCGTGCCCCAGGACAGTTTGAATCCGTAGACGATGACAAAGCCCAGAAAGGCCAGGATCAGCACCGCGCCCAGCAGGTCGCAGGCGCGGCGCAGGGCGGGCGGCAGGCTTTCGACCAGCATCCGCATGCCCAGGAACTGGCCGCGTCCATAGCTGACGCCGGCCCCAAGCGCCACGATCCACAGCATCGTGTAGCGCATCAGCTCTTCCGACCAGAAGAGCGAGCTTTCAAGCACATAGCGCGCGAAGACCTGCATCGCGCTGACCACAAGGATCAGAACGACCCCGGCCACGCAAAAGGCTTCGATCGCGCCAAGATAGGCACGCCAGAGCTTGGACATTGAGGGAACCTTGCTGAAGGGATGGCAGGCGGGGCCACCGGGCCCCGCCGCGTTACAAAGACAGGCTTACTGCGCCGGCGCCAGCGCCCTTGCCTTGGCGGCGAAGGCGGCAATCAGCGGGTCAGAGGCTTCGTAGCTGGCAACGACCGGGGCAAAGGCTTCGTTCAAAGCCGCCTTGAATTCGGGCGAGGGCGTGATGACCGGAATCTTCAGCTCTTCAAGATGGGCCAGAACCTTGGCATCCAGATCCTTCACCGCCATGACCTGGGGTTCCACGATCTCGGCGGCGGCCTCGCGCATCCATTGCTGTTGCTCGGGCGTCATGCTGTCGAAACGGGCCTTGTTGACCAGAAGGAAGCTCGGCCAGAAGTAATGGCCGGTCAGGGTCACCGACTTGCCGATCTCATAGTATTTCTCGCTTTCGATCGAGGTCAGGTTGATCTCGACCGCATCCAGCGTGCCGGTTTCCAGCGCCGAATACACCTCGCCATAGGCCATGGGCGTGGGGTTCACCCCCGTTGCGGCCCAGGCGTCCAGGAACATCCGGTTCGGCGCGATGCGGGTCTTCAGGCCCTTCAGCCCCTCCATGCTTTCCACCGGCGCGCCAACGGTCATGAAATGGCGTTGCCCGCCCTCGGTCACCGCAAGCGCGATCATGCCGTGCTGATCGAACTGCGCCATGATCGCATGCGCCTCATCGCTTACCGCAAGCTTCGCGAAGGTCTCATAATCGGGGATCAGCCCGGGCAGCTGGAAGGAATCGACCGAGGGCACCAGCGTCGCATAGGCCGAGGTCGAGTTGACCGTCATGTCTATAGTGCCGAATTGCACGCCTTCGGCCAGTTCCTTCACATCGCCCAATTGGCGCGCGGGATAGATGTCGACCGTGATGTCGCCATTCGACAGCCGCTCGACCGCTTCCTTGAACCGCTTGGCTGTGTCGTGAATCGGATGCGCCTCAAAGACCGGGTGGCCCAGGCGCAAGGTGACGGGCTCGGCGAAGGCGGCCGTCGCCAAGAAAAGACCGGCAAAGGCGCCGGCTGCGAAGTATTTCATTGCTTCCTCCCAGTTGTTCTCGTATAGAGAACAGTGTTCTCATAATGACGTGGGGCCGATGATGAGTCAACAGCGCAGCGAACCGCTAGGTCACCGGATCGAAGTTGCGGAAGGGGGCAATGTGGTGCGGGCGGCGGATGTCAGCCTGCGGATCCTGCAGATGATCGCCTTTGCCGAGACGCCGCTGGGCGTCACCCAGGTTGCGCAGGGCGTGGGCATCGCCAAGGGCGCGGCGCATAAGCATCTGCGCACGCTGATGGATCACGGCATGGTGCTGCAGGATCCGCTGACCTCGCTGTATCTTCTGGGGCCGAAGATCTGGCTGATGGGCCAGAAGGCGCCCGAGGGCCAGGTACTGTCCGAGATCGCCGCCCCCCTGATGCGCAGCATCCGCGACGAATTGGGGCTGGCGGTCGTCCTGTCCGTGCCCACGCCGAAATCGGCCTTCGTGCTGGCCACCCTGCCCAGCAACCAGCCGATCAATATCGGGGTCCGGCCCGGCAGCGAGCTGCTTCTGCATTCCTCGGCGCAGGGCAAGATCTTTCTGGCCTTTGGCGGGCGGGAACTGCGCGAGGCGCTGCGCGAGCCCCTGCCGCGCGCCACGCCCAAGACCCAGACTCAACTGCCCAACCTGCTGGCAGAGCTAGAAGACATTCGCCGTCTCGGCTATGCGACCGCCCCGGAAGAGGCCATGCTGGGCATCAACGCGCTTGCCGCGCCGATCCTGGATCGCAGCGGCAAGCTGATCGGGTCAATCGGCCTGATCGGCTCGATCCAGCACCTGGCCGCCGAGCCGCCGCCCGCGCTCTTGGACCGTCTGTTCACCCTGACCGCGACGATCGGCAAACGGCTGTAGCCCCGCCACGTCGCGGGCCAAATCGCGCTGCCCCAACACAGCCAGGTTGCACAGCAGCCGGTGCGGAACGGGCGGCCAGGATCCTTGCGCTGTCATCGCGCTTGCCCTTTGGGGGTATCCCTCTGCGGGGCTTCCGGGGCGGCTCACCGCAGGATGCCAGCCGGAGGGACAAGGGGTCCGAGCCGCGCAGGCCCGGCGTCCCTTCGTCCCTTCGTCACAGAACCCATCCCTCCGTCACCCCCGCTGAAGGCGGCAGAGGAATACGGACTAGATGACCGGCATGGGGCCTCGGACCGGGGCCAGTCCGGGAGAATTTCGGGATGAAGCGCAGGAAGGGCATGGAGGAGACGACCATGTCGTCGCAAGCATCGCCATTGCCAATGCCAATGCCAATGCAAGGTGCCGGGTCGGCGACAGATCCATCCACCGCGCATCGCGCGGGCGCCAAGCAGGGGACGGTCTCCCGTCAGGCCGAGGGCGGTCTCGCAACAGGGCAGGCGGCAAGGGTCCGGCGTGTGGAACAGCGCGTGCAGACCTTTCAGCGCCTGACCAGCCAGACGGCCCATCTTGACGGCTCGGTCGCCGAGCGGCTGGCCTCCGGAATGGAACTGCATATCTACGAACAGTCCGACCCTGTCGGACCGCTGCCCGATCAGGGGCAGCAGCCGGGATTGCAGCCGCGGGTCGCCACGCCGATGCTGGTTCTCGGTTCGCTGCTTGGACCAGGTTTCGCTCTGATCGCCTCGACACTTGGGCTGCCGGCGCTTTGCGTCTGCCCGATCTATCTGATCCCGGTCTGCCTGGGCATTGGGCTTTGCGTCGTCCTGAGCCGCCGGCGGCCTGAGGCGCAAGACTCGCAATCGGCGCCGGACCAGCCGCAATAATCGGTCGCCGCTTCAGTCGTTGGGCAGGACGTCCAGCCTGTATTGCTTGGAGATCGGCAGCTGGACGCCGTCCTTCAGCTGCACGAAAACCTTGTCATCCTGCGCGACGAAATCCGCGATTTCCGACCGCGCCACCCAGTGGGACCGATGGATCCGCACGCCCAGGCCTTCGGGCATCAACGCGATGAAGCGCTGAAAGGGGATGCGTACCAGCTTGCGGCGGTTGGCGGTGAAGACCAGAACTAGTTCTGCTGGGCCTCGGCGCGCACGATCTCGTTCGGATGCGCATCCAGATCCGGCACCCAGCGGCGGGCGGCGGGGTCATCCGGCTTGAGAACGACCTCCCCGGCCTGAAAATGCGTCTCCATCATATCCGCGATCCGGCTGTCGCCGATCGCCTGATCCCCGCTTCGGATCTCGCGCAGCATCGCGGGCCCGAATGTCAGGCCGAAACCGGTCAGGGCCATCTCGAAGATGGTGATGCTGGCCAGCCAGGTATGGATCAGCGTGACGCCGAACTGGGTCGCCGTGACCGAGACTGTCGATCGGCCCAGGCCCTGCAGGGTCCAGGCAACGGCGATGAGGAAGGTCGCGAAGTTGAAGAAGCTGAAGAAGCTGATGCTGAAATAGACCAGGACGAAAGCCGTGCCATGGAGCCCCTGCATCTGGTCGTGCGGAGGCAAGGCGATAATGATCAGGATCGCCGCAAGATAGAAGGCGACCATGTATCTGTGGTAAAGCAGCTCTATAATTTCATTTGCCGAAACCCTGAGCCGCTGTCCGTTCACAAACCTCAGATCGAACTGAAGCTGGGAGAGATAGTCCATATCAGCCTCTCGTCCGAAAAAGTCGGAGACAACCTGCATGGCAATCGACCTCACTCACACATACGCACCGTAGAAAAGCTAAGCCGACAGTTTAGCGTACATCAGGTGCATACGAGGGGTCGGGAAGGGACGGGCAGATAAGCGCACTGGTCCAGCGCTGAGCGCATGCCATCTTTACACAAGACTGGGGGGCCCGCCGCAAACCTGGCTGTTCGCTTCTTTGCGATTTGCTACGGGGTACGGGTCACCCTGAAAACCGGGCGGACTGATCAAGAACCGATGGGGCGCCGGTGGCACGACACAATCTTGCCACATTTTATCCGCGGCGCAGGCGGCTGCCTACGCCCCAGATTGGCGAGCCGAAGCCTGCGGCTTCATTCGTCCCTCGGTCCCAAATTTCGTCCCTTCATCCCTGACCCCACCCCGTTTGAGCGCGGCTATGGGACTGCTTCGTCCAAAGGCCGCACGAGTCGAGTGCTGGCACGAAATCTGGCAGCGCGGCGAACGGGACATAGATGGCTTATAGTGGCGGCACCCCGACCAATGACTCGCTCACCGGGGCGGGCACGGCGAACGATACATTCATGGGCGGGGCCGGCAATGACTACATCGCGGAATCGAACGACATCACGGCGCTGCAAGGCGATCTGACCAACGGGCTTTTCTCGAACACGTGCGGTTGGTCTTTGGTGGCAGCAACTGGGGCTGCGCCCACCATTTCGGGGGATACCTGCGCTTCAACGAAGCGAACAAGGCAACCTACGGCGACTATGCGCAGCAGGTGGTTCAGACCACGCCGGGCGCAACCTATACCCTGACCGTCACCGCGGGCGAGGTGGGCTCGGGCAGCGGGAACCATGACCTTCTGGTCGAGATCATCGATCAGAACGGCACCGTGATCGGCACCTCCGGTGTCATGACCATCGCCAATGGCGCGACGGGGCAAGGCATTCCTGTCACCTATACGGCAACCACGCCCGGCACGACGATCAAGATCACCAACACCGGGTCAACCAATACCGTCAACAGCGACCTGCATATCGATCAGGCGATCAATTCCCTGGTCGCGACACCGTCCGACCCTGGCGCGGCGGGGGGTGACGACAGTCTGAGCGGCGGCGATGGGAATGACACGATCCTTTCCGGTCAGGGCAACGACTCGCTCTACGGCGGAACCGGCAACGACGATCTGCGCGGCGAACTGGGCAATGACAGCCTGGACGGCGGCGCCGGAGACGACACGCTGCGGGGCGAGCAGGGGAACGACAGCCTGGATGGCGGCGCCGGCAATGACGTCCTGAACGGCGGGGCCGGCAACGACACCGGCTATGGCGGGACCGGTAACGACTTCATCAGCGATTCCGACGAACCGGGGACGACCTTCAACTCCAGCTTCGACATTCCCAACGGTGCGGGCTGGACCGAGATCAACCCGACTGGCGGGGCCGGTCAGAATGCGGCTGGTGTCAGCTATACTTGGCAGCCCGGTGTCGCACTGCTTAACTCGACCGACACGCAGAACGACGGCGACGGGATTGCGCAACGCGTGACGACTACCATCGGCGCGCAATACGAGATCACCGTAAACGCGCGTGAATTCGGGAGCGGCATTCAGAACCATCAGGTGCTGATCGAGGCAGTTGACGACAACGGCGTCGTCATTGCTTCGACGACAGTCTGGGTGAACAACGGCACCTCCGTCAGCCCGACCCTGGATTACACCGCCACGACGGCCGGAACCACGATCCGGAAATGGGCCAGACCCCCTTCGTCGGCTGGACGCCCCTGAACCCGACCGGGGGAACGGGTCCGTATCAGGGTGTCTATAATAACAATGCCTATGTCGGCCTCAACGGCTACGAAGAGGCGGTCTACGGCGACGGTATCCAGCAGACGATCTCCACCACGGCGGCGGGGGCTAGATACAACCTGACGCTCCAGGCCGGCGAACTTGGCGGCGGCAACGCAGACCACACGATCCTGATCGAGGTTCTGGACGGCAGCGGCAACGTCATCGCGTCGCGGACGGAAGTTGTCGCCAATGCACAGCAGCCGTTCTTCACTCTTGAATACATCGCCGCCGGCCCGAACACCACCATCCGCATCACGAACCAGACCTCGACCGGGACGGCAAGCTCCGATCTCGTGGTCTGGTCGGTGAACAACACGCTGGTTCCCATCACCTATGACGACACGTTCTATGGCGATGCCGGCAACGATTTGCTGGACGGCGCCAACGGCAATGACGGCCTCTTCGGCGGGACCGACAACGACACGCTTTATGGCGGCGCGGGCAACGACACGATCTACGGCGACACGTCGGGAGACACGGTCAACGGCGGCTCTGACACGATCTATGCCGGAGACGGCAATGAATCCGTCTTCGGCGGTGCGGGCAATGACCAGCTTTTTGGCGATGCCGGCACTGACAGCCTGTTCGGAGGAAATGGCAACGACCTGCTGAACGGTGGCGCCGGGGTGGACTCGCTGACCGGCGGGGCCGGCAATGACGTGTTCATCGCCGATGGCACCGCGGACCGGATCAGCGATTTCAGTCTGGCGAACAACGCCGACGGCAACCAGCAGAACAACGACTTCGTGGATCTGTCACAGTTCTACAATACCGTTTCCCTTGCGGCCTGGAATGCGGCCAATCCCGGCCAGACCTACGCGACCCCCCTGGCCTGGCTTCGGGCAGATCAGGCGAACGGAACGCTTGAACAGGCCGGCGGCCTTCAGATCTACAACGGCGGCAGCGCCGTTGCCGGGTCGGGCCTGACCTTTGACAACACCAATGTCCATGACACGGACGGCATCGTCGAAGGCACGCAGGGCAGCGACCATATCGACGCAAGCTACAACCAGGACCCCACGGGCGATGTTGTCGACGGCAACGATGCGATCCTGCCCGGCGCGGGGCCGAACGACGACTCGATCCGCGGCTATAACGGCAATGACAGCATCGAAGCCGGCCTTGGCAACGACAGCGCCGAAGGGGGCCACGACAACGACACGATCCATGGCGGCTCGGGCGACGACACGCTTTCGGGCGACGGGCCAAGCTATGTGATCCCGGGGACACCCGCCACAAATTCGCAGCTGGTCAGCAACGGCACCTTCGCCAGCAACATGAACGGCTGGACCACCAGCATCGACCCCGGCAACATCGGTCAGACCGTGGACCTGTCGCATGGCGGGCTGGGTTTCGGCAACTACCCGCACTTCAACAAGCCTTGGGCCTTCACCGAGGTCGATCCGGCTGCCGGGTCCAGTCTGAACATCCAGTTCCAGTATTCGGAATGGGACGGGGCAGGCCAGCAGATCGCGAACAGTGGAACCTACACGATCTTCCGTCTGTTGACCGACCCCTATGATTTGAACAGCGCGGTGCCCTTCACCTATCTGGGCAATACGGTCACCCAAATCTTGTTGGACGGAAATTCGCTTGCCTGGCAGACCTACGCGCTGAGCGTGGCGAACGCGACCGGGGTTCCGCTCTATCTCCGCTTCGACGCCAATACCACCGGATCCTACAATCCGGTTATCGACAATGTGCAGGTCAATGCGGCAGCGCCGGCAATCCCGCCGGTCACCGTGAACCCCATCGGCGATGACTTGATCCACGGCGAAGCCGGCAATGATGTGATCAATGGCGATGGCGGCAACGACACGGTCTATGGCGGCACCGGCAATGACATCCTTGCACAGGGTGCCGCGGCTGATGCCGATAGAGGCGCAGCTCTACCGTCGCGCCCTTCTGCCGGGCGCTTGAGCGGTTCTATGTGCCGCCCACGAAAGGCCCAATGGCAAGGGGGTTTTCCCCGCTTCGGGTTCGGTTGACCTGCCCCTGAACTTTCCGAAAGCCGCGACCCGAGCCCCTGCAGCCCGGTTTGGCGCGGGTTGCGCCACCGGCCGCGTCGCTGACGCGTTCCGATTGGCTATCTTGCAGGGGTCGGGCCGAAAACGCCAAGCGCCAGCGCCTGATCCAGGCCGCCCTGCAGGTGACGGCGCAAAAGCGCCACCGCCCCCGGCACATCCCGCGCCAGCGCCGCCTCTTTCAGCGCCTGATGTTCGGGGCGCGAGGCGGCCGGCCGGAAAGCCAGCGCGATCATCTGATAGCGCAGATATTTGTCGAAAACCTCGGCATGTGTCTGCATCAGCACCCGCGATCCGCAGGCCGCGATCAGCGCCTGATGGAACTGCCAGTCGCATTTGCGCCAGGCGGTGATTTCCGAGGCATCCCCGGCCTCAAGCCGCAATTCGTGGCTTTCCAGCCGGTGATGCGCGGCGATTACCTCCGCCTCCCATTCCAGCGTGCCCTGCGCAAAGCTCAGCGCCAGCCCATGTTCCTCGATCAACAGGCGCAAGGCGGCAATCTCATGCAGACCCTCGGCCGAAATCGGCGACACTTCAAAGCCGCGCTGCCCCTCGGCCAGCACGAACCCATCCGCTGTCAGCCGCGACAAAGCCTCGCGCAATGTGCTGGCGCCTGCGGCGTAATCCTCTTTCAGCTGGTCCAGCCGCAGCCGCTGGCCCGGGCGCAGGCGGCCCATGATGATATCGCTGCGCAGCCGCTGATAGATGGTGGCGCCCACGGTTTCCCGGCCCATGCCTTCGGCGGTCTCCGGCTGCGGCGGAAGCGCGATCATGCCGCCGCTCCCGAAGTCGTGCGGAACAAGCCGTTCTGCGTCGTATAGTCGACGCAGGCGCCGATATGCGCGGTCAGCACGGCCCGGGCACGGTCGGCGTCGCGGTCCAGGGCCGCGGCCAGCAGGGCATCATGTTCCTGCGCCGCCACCGTGCCACGGAACATCACCAAGAGAACCTGATAGCGCAGGAAACGGTCGAAGATCCGCTCATGCGTGGCCAGCAGCTCGGCCGATCCGCAGGCCGAGATCAGCGCGACGTGGAATTCTCGGTCATAGCGTTTCCAGCGGGCCGTATCGCTGCGGTCCCCCGCCAGCATCCGCGCCTCCATCCGGGCCAGCTTGTGATGCGTGCCCACGACCGCGGCCTCCCATTCCAGATCTCCCGCGGCGAAAGACGGGCCGACGGCATGGCATTCCAACAGGATGCGCATATCGGAAATCTCGCGCAGATCGCGGGCCGAGATCGGGGCGACCTCGAAGCCCTTCTGCGGCTCGAACAGGATCAGCCCCTCGGCCACCAGACGGGCCAAAACCTCGCGCAGGGTGGTCACGCTGACATCATACTCGTCGCGCAGCCGTTCCAGCCGCAGCTTGCCGCCCGGGTGCAGGCGGCCGAACAGGATATCCTCCCGCAGACGCCTGTAGGTCATCTCGCCCGGTGGGTCGCCGGGGGCCCGTGCCGCGATCATCTTCCGTCCTCCTGCCCGCAGTGAAGCTGAACCCCTGCAGAAGCGCAAGATGCACGTGCATCGGCATATCATATGGTGGTTTTGAAAATCTCATATGAAAGATGAATCAATGGTTGATCGAAGAAAGATCCGATGGCAGTCTTCTCTCAGGCCGGCCGCTGGGGAGAGCGGTATCGCCGTTCAGGGAGGAATATATGACCATCAAAGTCACGCGGCGCAGCTTTGCCGCCCTTGGGACTGCCGTTCTGGCGACGCCCTTCGTGTCCCGTATTGCCCATGCACAGGACCCGGTGAAGATCCGGTTCTCTGCCGTGTTCTCGGAACAGGACATCCGGGCCGAGATGATGAAGAAATTCGCCGAAGGCATCGGCCCCGGCTTTGCCTATGAAGGGTTCTATGGCGGGGTGCTGTTCAAGCAGGGAACCGAACTGGTCGCCCTTCAGCGCGGCAATCTGGAGATGTCGAACATCGCGCCTCAGGACCTGTCCAATCAGGTGCCCGCGTGGTCGGCGCTGACCTCGGGCTATCTGTTCCGCGACTCGGCACATCTGACCGCCTTCTTTGCCAGCGACGCCGGCACCGAGATGAAGGCCATGGCCGAGGAGCAGCTGGGGATCAAGATCCTTGGGCCAACCTTCTATGGCACCCGCCAGGTTGGCCTTTCCACCACCAAGAAAATCAGCACCCCCGAAGATATGGCCGGGATCAAGCTGCGGATGCCCGGCGGTGAGGCCTGGCAGTTCCTGGGTCAGGCGCTTGGTGCGAACCCGACGCCCATGGCCTATGCCGAGGTCTATACCGGCCTTCAGACCGGGGCGATCGACGGGCAGGACAATCCGCTGCCCAATGTCGAGAACATGAAGTTCTATGAGGTGATGAAGCAAATCGTCCTGACCTCGCACCTTGTCGCTTTTGACCTGCTGACCCTTTCCGGTCAGGTCTGGGCCGCCTTGTCGGACGATCAGAAAGCTGCGGTCCAGAAAGCCGCGGATGAGGCGATCGCCTTCTCGACCGCCGAGCATGTGAAGCGCGAAGCGGATCTGGCCAAGACCATGGCCGAGCGGGGGCTGGACGTCTACACACCCGATGTCGAGGTGTTCCGCGCCCATGTGCAGAAGGCCTATCTCGAATCCGACCTGGCCAAGGACTGGCCCGAGGGGCTGGTCGACCGGATTACCGCTCTCTGATCCGCTGCACTCGGCGCGGCCCCTGCACCGGGGCCGCGCGCGCCCAAATTTCCGAGGTCGCCCATGCCCCTTGCAAGGCTTTCCGCGTGGCTGCGCCGCCGCGCCGAGGACGTGATGGTCCTGATGCTTCTGGCCATGTTTCTGGTGTTCCTGCTGCAGATCGTGTCGCGCTACGTGCTGAACCTGCCCATGGGCTGGACCCATGAGGTCAGCGTGGTGCTGTGGATCTGGCTGGTGCTGTTCGGCGGCGCCTTCGTCATCCGCGACTCTGAAGAGATGCGTTTTGATCTGGTCTATTCCGTCGTGGGCGCCCGCACACGCCGAGCCTTCGCGCTGATCACGGCGGTCGTCACCGTGGCGGCCCTGGTCTGGTCGATGCCCGCAACCTGGGATTACGTCACCTTCATGAAGGTAGAGAAGTCGGCCTATCTGCGCATCCGGTTCGACTGGCTCTACTCGATCTATGTCGTCTTCGCGGCGGCCATGATCCTCCGTCATCTTTGGGTCGGCTTTCGCGCCATCTATGGCCGCGGTCCCGAGGCCTACGACCCCACCAAGGCGAGTTCCGGCGTATGACCCTGACGAGCCCCTTTTCGCTGACTATTCTTGCCATCACCGGGCTGGCGCTGCTGGGTCTGCCCATCGGCCTGTCGATGATCGTGGGATCGATCGGCTATCTGTGGATGTCCGGCATGGATATGGGCACCGCAGCCGAGCAGTTCCTGAACGGGATGTATTCCAACTACATCATCCTTGCGGTGCCGCTGTTCATCTTCGCGGCCGAGATCATGAATTCTGGCTCCATGACCGAACGGCTCTTGCGGTTCTGCAACGTGCTGGTCGGGCATATGCGCGGCGGTCTGGCGCAGGTGAATGTCGTGCAATCGCTGATCTTCGCGGGCATGTCCGGATCGGCCATCGCCGATGCGGCAGGATCGGGCCGCATGATGCAGAACATGATGACGCGCGACAACCGCTATACGCCGTCCTATACGGCGGCCCTGACGGCGGTGACATCGGTGGTCGGGCCGATCCTGCCGCCTTCGATCCCGATGGTGGTATATGCGCTCGTCTCCGACGCCTCGATCGGCTATCTGTTCCTTGCCGGCGTCGTGCCCGGCCTTCTGATGACCGCGATGCAGATGGCGCAGGTGGCCTGGGACGCACGGCGCCACAATTTCCCGGTGGAAGAGCGTGTCGCGATGCGGGAAATCCCCCGCGTCACCTGGGCGGCTTTCCCGACGCTGTTGATGCCCGTCATCCTTTTGGGCTGCATCTACAGCGGCGTGACCACGCCCACCGAGGCCGCCGCCCTGGCCGCCGCCTATGCGGTGCTGGTCTCTACCGTGATCTACCGCAGCCTGACCTGGCGCGAGGGCTACAATGCCGTCCTGATCTCGGCCAAGACCTCGGCTTCGATCGGGATGATGATCGGCGGGGCGCTGGTCTTCAATTACGTCGTCACCGTCGAGAACATCCCCGAAACCCTGCGTGTCCTGCTGCAGGGATGGGAGCTGTCGACGCTGCAATTCCTGCTGCTGGTGAACGCGATCCTGCTGATCCTTGGCTGCGTGCTGGAAGGAACGGCGGTTCTTCTGATCATCGTTCCGGTTTTCATCCCGGCCGCGCAAGCACTTGGCATCGATCTGGTGCATTTCGGCGTGGTCGTGGTCGTGAACATCATGCTGGGGCTGGTCACGCCGCCCTATGGGCTTTTGCTGTTCATCATGACGAATATCTCCGGCTCTCCGATGAGGGACATCATCCGCGACTGCCTGCCCTTCCTGGGCTGGATGGTCCTCTGCCTTGGACTGATCACCTTCTTCCCTGACCTCGTGCTTTGGCTGCCCCGCATGGCGGGCTATGCCGGCTGACCTTTGGTGACCGAAATGACCATCTACATCCTGAACGGCCCCAACCTGAACCGCCTTGGCAAGCGCGAACCCGAAATCTACGGCCATACGACCCTGGCCGAGGTCGAGGCCTGGTCGCGTGCGGCGGCAGGCGATCACTCGGTGGAATTCCGCCAGACCAATGCCGAATTCCAGCTGATCGACTGGGTGCATGAGGCGATCGACGCCAAGGCCGCCGGTCTGATCATCAATCCGGCCGGGCTGACCTTCACCTCGGTGCCGGTGATGGACGCGCTGAAGATGTACCCCGCGCCGAAGATCGAGCTTCACATCTCGAATATCCATGCGCGCGAGGCGGTCTATCACCGGTCTCTGATGTCGCCCGTCGTGACGGCAGTGGTCGCCGGGCTGGGCCCGCGCGGCTACCCGGTCGCCGTTCGGGCCCTTCTGGACCTGATCGGCTAAGATCATGCCGGGGCAAATCCGCGTCGGCCTGATCGGCGCAGGCATCCAACAGTCCAAATCGCCGCTTCTGCATATGCAGGAGGCGCGGGCGCAGGGCCTTTCGCTGAGCTATGAGCTGATCGACCTGACCGCGCGCGGCCTGGGGCCCGAGGCCTTGCCCGAGCTTCTCGCCGCGGCCGAGGCACAGGGGTTTGCCGGCGTGAACATCACCCATCCCTGCAAACAGCGGGTGATCCCGCTGCTGAATGAGCTGTCCGAAGATGCAGCCCAGCTGGGCGCGGTGAATACGGTGCTGTTCCGCGACGGGTGCCGGATCGGGCACAATACCGATTGGTCGGGCTTTGCCGAAAGCTTCCGCCGCGGCCTGCCTGATGTGGCCTTCCGCAATGTGCTTCTGGTGGGAACAGGCGGCGCGGGCGCCGCCGTGGCCCATGCCTGCCTTCGGCTTGGCGTCGAGCGGCTGTGGCTTCACGACGCCGACCTCGCCCGGGCAGAGGCGCTGGCCGCCGATCTGAACGCGCGGACAGGCGCCACCCCCGCCGTTGCAACGCCCTATCTGGCCAGCGCGATGGCGCAGGTTGACGGGCTGATCAACGCGACACCCATGGGGATGGAAGCTCATCCCGGCCTGCCCGTGGACCCCGGACTGCTGACCGCCCGGCACTGGGTGGCCGAGATCGTCTATTTCCCGCTGGAAACCGCCCTGCTGACAGCGGCGCGCGCGCGCGGCTGCCGGGTGCTGCACGGCGGCGGCATGGCAGTGTTCCAGGCCGCCGCGGCCTTTCGCCTGTTCACCGGGCAAGAGCCGGATCCGGAAAGGATGATGGCGCATTTCGCGCAGATGACCGGGGGCTGACAGGTCTCCGGCCCCGTCCCTCCGCCGAACGCGTGACCATCTTGAACCGCGCCGGATTTGCCTCGGCCTCTGCCGGCGCGATGGTCCCGCGCGGCGCGGGACGGCGGGACGGGTTGATCCATCGGCCGCAAGGATCCGTCAGGCCGGCGTGACATTGGGGGCAATGTCTCAAGGGTCTGCGTCCATGCGCTAATCGCCCACAATCGGCAGATCCAGCGCGGGGTCTGTCGCGGGCCTCAGCAAACCCGCATCTTCCAGCGCCTCGAAGTCGGGCAAGTCGCGCAGCGTTTCCAGCCCGAACTGCACCAGAAACCCCGGCGTGGTGACATAGGTGTAGGGCGCGCCCGGCTCGGGGCTGCGCGGGCCGCGGGCGATCAGGGCCTGACGGTGCAGGCGCGCGATCAGATCGCGGCTGACCTCGCGGCCCGTCAGGCGCGCGATCGCGCCACGGGTCACCGGCTGCATATAGGCGATGATGGTCAGCACAAGGGCTTCGTTCCGGGTCAGATCGCGCATGGCATCGCCGTCCTTCCGCGCGGTGCGGATCGCGGCGGCATGCTCTGGCCTGGTCCGGAACTGCCAACCGCCCGCAAGGCGCGCGATCTCGTAGGGACGACTCGCAAGTTCGGCAGAAATATCCTCGATCAGCAGATCAAGCGCACAATCCCGGCCGACCACACGGGCCAGGACGTCGCGCCCGACCGGATCGGAGGACGCAAACAGCACTGCCTCGACCCGCGCCATCCATTCGCGCCAGCGCAGGGCCGGCGGCAGATCGGCCAGTTCGGTGTCCAGCGGTTCGGATGATTTCTGTGCCATCGTCAAAGCCCGTAAAGCCGGAAGGTCGGCCGTCCGGTCAACTCGCGCACCAGGCCCAGTGAGGTCAGCCGCTCAAACAGCCGCCGCGCCGCACGGTCGCTGGTCGCGGCCCCCGCCTGGGCCGCCAGCGCATCCTCGGTCAAAACTGCGGCAAGGGTGGCGGCCGCGTCCTTTCCCGGCCGTCGCAGATGTGCCGCGCGCAAGGCATTGGCCCGGCGGGTCAGATCGGCGTGAAGATCTACCGCTGCGACGGCCCCCCTGCCCCAGGCCCGCGCGCAGGCCGCAAGCCATGCCTCGCCCTCCAGCCGGAATTCTGCCCGCGGCAGATGGGCCGCAAGCAGCGGGACCGGTCGCTCCCAGCCAAGCGCCCGGGCCAACAGCGCATCCGCCAACCAAAGCGCCAAACCGCGACCGGCCGGACCAAGGGCAAGACCCTCGCGCCCGGCTTCAGCAGCAAAGCGCAGCGGCGGCGTACGGCCAGCAAGGCGCGCGCCGAGGTCGTGCAGGATCTTGGCGCTTGGCCCGGGCGGCAAATCGAAGAAGCCGGGCAGACGTGCGGGCCAATCTGCCGAACGCAGCGCCCGCGCCTCTCCCAGCGCACGCCAGCCGATCAGCATCCGCCCCGCGGGGCCGGGATCGTCGCCGGGTCTGCGCAGGGCGAAGGCATCGCGGAGTTCGGCTTCGCCTTCACGGCGCCCTTCCTGCCGGGAAACGGCCGCTGCGGCCGAAAGCGCCAGCCGCTTGCGCCAAAGGATGCCGACCGGGTCGTCGGACCGCGCAATCGGATCCAGCACAGCAAGGGCTGCCCCGGCAGAAAACATCGCGGTTTCAACATCATCACGACCGACGCCCTGCCGAACCCAGCGCGGCATAGCCGAAGGAGTTAAGGAAGGCAAAGAGGATTTCGGGGCAGAGACCATGCCGGAACCTTAGCAGCTATCGGCGCTTTGAACCACAATTATACATCAGATCCGCCGCGCCTGTCATTTCTCGGCAATGTCCAATAAGTTTGCATTATCAGACATACAGGAAGTATGCTCAAAGGCATGACCGAAACGCACCGGAAATCGCCTTCAGGGCAGCCAGAGGACGTGGATCCCCATGAACGGGACGAGAGCGGGGCATCCGAAGATGCGGCCCTCGCCCTGCCTTCCCACGTTGCCAGCTCCGGAGCGCTTGACCGGCTGGTGGAAACCGCGCGGGGCTATGCCAGGGCTGCGGCCTCCGAGAATACGCTGAAGGCCTATGGAAAGGACTGGGCCCATTTCGCCCGCTGGTGCCGGATGCGCGGGACCGATCCCCTGCCCGCGTCTCCGCAACTGATCGGCCTCTACATCGCCGATCTGGCGGCGCCGGGAGGAAAGACCCCTGCCCTTTCGGTGTCGTCCATCGAACGCCGCCTCTCGGGCCTTGCCTGGGGCTACACGCAGCGCGGGGAACGCCTTGACCGCAAGGACCGCCACATCGGTAGCGTCCTGGCCGGGATCCGTCGCAAGCACGCCCGTCCGCCCGCACAGAAAGAGGCGATCCTGCCCGAAGACCTGCGCGACATGCTGGCCACCCTGCCCCACGACCTGCGCGGCCTTCGCGACCGGGCGATCCTGCTGATCGGCTTTGCCGGTGGCCTAAGGCGGTCCGAGATTGTCTCTCTTGACCACGGCAAGGACGACACGCCCGATAGCGGCGGCTGGATCGAGATACTGGAGGATGGCATTCTGGTTACCCTGCGCGGGAAGACCGGCTGGCGCGAGGTCGAGATCGCCCGCGGGTCATCGGAACAGACCTGCCCGGTGCATGCCCTGACGCAGTGGCTGCATTATGCAAGGATCGACTTCGGCCCTCTCTTCGTCGCGGTATCCCGCAACGGGCTGAAGGCCACCGCGGAGCGGTTGTCGGACAAGCATGTCGCCCGGCTGATCAAGACCTGCGCCCGCGAGGCCGGGCTACGCCCTGATCTGCCGGAGGCCGAGCGCGTGCGGCTGTTCTCTGGCCATTCTCTGCGTGCAGGCCTTGCCAGCAGCGCGGAAGTTGATGAGCGCTATGTTCAAAAGCAGCTCGGTCATGCCAGCGCAGAGATGACCCGCCGATATCAGCGGCGCCGCGACAGGTTCCGGGTGAACCTGACCAAAGCCGCAGGCCTGTAAGCCCCCTGCCCGTCCGACACGCCTTTGCTGAATGCCAAGCTGCAACCTGACCGCTCAGGTTTCAGCTAACCGCTTCAATTGAAATCGGGAAACAAACGCACACTGGCAAGTTCCACCGGCGGCACCATTAGTCACGATAATTTTGCCTTATCAGGACTGTTGCCTTTCGCCCGCCCGGGGGCCATCCTGCGCCGATCCTACCCCCGTTTCGCCGCCGTTGCGCGGCCCCGACCCGCATCGCACGCCCCCAGCAGAGCCGCCCCGACATGAGCCTGCCGATCCTGCCCGCCTTCGCCCAGCTGTCCGAGGCCGACGAGGCCGCGCTGACCGATCTGTACCGCCGCGGCACGCCCCCCAACACGCTGCGCGCCTGGGAGCGCGACCTGGCCTATATCGCCGCCTGGAAGATGGCCGCCTTCGGCCGCCCGCTGGCCTGGCCCGAAGAAGACCGCGTCGCCCTGCGCTTCGTGCTGGACCATGCCCAGGACCTGACCGATCGGCCCGGCCCGGCGCAGGACTGCGCCCGGGGCCTGATCGCCCTTGGCCTGCGGCTGAGCCTGGCCTGCCCGGCCCCGGCCACGCTGGACCGCCGCATCGCCAGCTGGCAGGCCTTCCACCGGATGCGCGGCCTTGCCTCTCCCTTCGCGGCACCGCTGGTGCAACAGGCCCGCCAGAAGGCCCGCCGGGCCAATGCCGCACCGCGCCGGCCCAGATCGCCGCGCCCGATCACCCGCCCGGTGCTGGAGGCGCTGCTGGCCAGCTGCGATGACAGCCACCGCGGCCTGCGCGACCGCGCGCTGTTGATGCTGGCCTTCGCCAGTGGCGGCCGCCGCCGGTCCGAGGTGACGGCGCTGTCGGTCGACGACATCGGCCGCGGCGATTTCGCGGCCCGCGGGCTGCTGTGGGTCCGCCTGCTGGAGACCAAGACCACCCGCAAGGATCAGGCCCCGCGCCTGCCGCTGAAGGGCCGCGCCGCCCAGGCGCTGATGCAATGGCTTGACGTCACGGGCCTGCGCGAAGGGCCGCTGTTCCGGCCGGTGTCAAAGGCCGACCGGGTGCTGGACCGCCGGCTTGCCCCCGATGCGCTGCGCCCGATCCTGCGCCACCGTCTGGCGCTGGCCGGCCTGCCGGAAGATTACGCCACCCCGCATGGGCTGCGCGCGGGCTTTCTGACCCAGGCGGCGCTGGATGGCGCGCCCCTGGCCGCCGCGATGAAATTAAGCCTGCACCGATCAGCGGTGCAGGCCCAGAAATATTACGCCGATGTCGAGTTCAGCGAGAATCCCGCCGCCGATCTGCTGGGCTGACGGTCTTCCCCGCGGGGAAGATCAATCGTCCAGCTGATCCAGCATCAGCCGCACCGCCTGTTCCAGCCGCCGCCGGTCGATGGTGGTGAAATCGCGGTCGATCTGGATTTCCAGCTTGCCCACCGCCGCCACGCACTTCGCCCGGCCCGTGCGACGGTCGAACTGAAAGCTGGTCTTGGCGCGGCCCGGACGCGGCGCCGCGGACTGCGATGGCGCGGCGGCGGCGACCGGCGCCTCCTCGTCGTCGCCCTGCCCCAGCATCCGCCGCAACAGCGCCAGTTCGTCCTGGACCGAGCGGTTGTCATGCCGCTTCAGCTCGGCCCGCAGCGCTGGCGCGAAACCTTCGTCTTCCTCCAGCCGCTTGGCCAGCGCCAGGCCCAGGCGGCGGGGGATTTCCTCGATATAGGCCAGGTCGCGGCCCAGGCGCTGCACCAGCGGCAGGAAGGCGCGGATATAGCTGCGCTTCTGGTAGCCGGCCGAGCGGAACAGGATCGCCACCGCCTTGTCGGGATCATTGTTGCCCACGATCGGATCGGCGGCGTAATCGGCGGCCAGCTGCGCCATTTCGGCAAAGGAAATGTCCTTGCGGACCAGGTTCTCGTCGACCATCCGGCGATACAGCGCATCCAGCCCCTCGCCCGGCGGGCTGACGGCGGCCGGGATGGCGCCGTAGCGTTCGGCATCGCCGGTCTCTTCCAGCAGCGCCCGATAGGCCGACAGCCGGCGATAACCCTGCACCAGTTCGAACCGGCCATCGGCCCGCGCTTCCACCCGGATCGGGTTCGACAGGCCCAGATCGCGGATCGAATCGGTCAGCTCTTTCAGCTCGAAATCCGGGCCCTTCTTGCGGTCGCGCACCAGCTTTTTCATGTCGATCAGGTCCAGCGCCACCGGCTCCAGCACCAGACCCAGCCGCTTCAGGCGCATGTGTTCATGCGCCAGCGCGTCATTTTCGGCACGGATCGCCGCCTCGATCCCGGCGCGTTCGCGCACCGTATCGACGGTTTCCGCGATGGCCGAGGCCATGGGCCCGCGGCGGGCGGGCGGATCTGTGGGCTTCCCCGCGGGGAAGGTCTGCTCGGGCGCGGCATCCTCGGGCAGGTCGATGTCGAACATCCGGCGCTTCTTGCTCATGGCGCGGCCCCTTTCAGATCTTGTCCCAGGCCGCGACGGTGCTGGCCTTGAATTCCTCATAGGCGCGATCAAAGCTGGCCCGCGCCCGCCGCCAGGTTTCCCGCGTCATCTCCCGATAGTCGATCTCATAGACCGAGGCGAGGAAGCGGCCCGATTGTTCGACCGCGCGGGTCATCTCGATCGGGTGTTCGGCCACATGATCGCCAAAGACCTTGCGGAAGGCTTCGAACATCGCGCGATGCAGGTCATTGCCCGGCTCGTAGCGGGTCATCAGGAAGCGGATATCGGTAAAGGCCTTGGGCAGGGCGATCTTCCCCGCGGGGAAGGTTGACCCGAAGCCCGACAGGTCGGCCAGCGCCTCGGCCAGCTGGCCGATGAAGGAGGTGGTCGAATCGTATTCCCAATAGCCGGGGCCTGAGGGGATATAGAGCATGTCTGCCGCGAAGACCGCGTTCATCGACTGGTAGCCGATGGCGGGCGGGCAATCGAACAGGATCAGGTCGTAATCGTCATCGGCCAGCCCGTCGAGATAGCGCGACACGGCGGCGAAGAAGGACCATTCCGGGTTCAGGTGCCGGTACTGGGCGCTGGCGAATTCGACGAAGGCCGCGTTGGCGCAGGAGGGGATGATGTCGATCGTCGACCAGGCGGTGGGCTTGATGAAGTCGGCATGGCGCAGCTCGCCCAGGCCCAGGTCGCGGATCGAGGCCGGGATCTGCCGGCGGGGCAGGGCGGTGCCCGAGGCGGCGCCGGTCGCGGTGCCGGCGTTCATCCGGTCGGTCTCGCGGATCAGGTCGCGGGCCATGATGCCCCAGACCGTATAATCCTCGGCCACATCGGTCAGGCCCATGGAATGCGACAGCGTGGCCTGGGGGTCGAAGTCGACGACAAGGATGCGGTAGCCGTCCAGCGCGGCCGCATGCGCGAGGTGCAGCGCCACGGTCGACTTGCCGGCGCCGCCCTTGAAGTTGGCGACGGCGGCGCGGAAGGCGCGCTTGCCGGCGGGGCGGGGGGGCATCAGCGACTTGCGGTTGATCTTCATCTTGCGCCGCAGCTCGTTGATCTCGTCCAGCGTGAACCAGCGCTGGCGGCCATCGGGTTCGACCTCGCCGCCCGGAAGGTCGGGCTCGGAGGCCAGCCGGCCGCGGAAGGTGGACTGGTTGATCCGGAAGATCAGCTCGGACACTTCCCAGGACGAGAAGCGGCGGAGCGTCTTGCGGTTCTCGGGGCTGAAGGTCTGCTGGCGGATCCAGTTCTGCATCTTCAGCGACTGGGCCTGCATACGGGCCAGGTCTTCATGCGTGTACATCTTTGCCTCGGTCGCAACGTTAATTCTTGTCGATTTGAGAATTACGCCGGATTTGCCAGAAATGCAAAAGCGAAGTTAGACTATGTGCAGGCCAGGAGCGTCCTGCGCCGCGGAAGGGCCAAGACCTTCCCCGCGGGGAAGATTTCCGGGCCGGGCCCGCCGAATCGGGCCGAATCGGGGGCCTGCGGCGGCAGGCGGGGCGGACGCGGGATTTGCGGGGGGCACGCCGCATATTGGGGGACATGCCCGGGCGCCCCGCAGCATATTGGGGGACATTTCTGTCCGATTACGGGACAGACAAGCCGTCCCCCAATACCATTGAACCCATTTCAGATTCGAAATGGTTGGGGCAGGGGTCGGCAGATCTGCAGGTCGATCTTGACAGAATCGAAACGGCGGACGTTAATGGCGGACAAGCAAACAAGAACGTTGAGTTCGGCTCCGCAGCGCCCCCTGCGAATGGTCGGACCAGAGGCAGGCCGGTCCCCCCGGCAGAGGCGACAGGAGAACCCCATGCAGCTTCCCCGGCCCGTCGGCCGCGAGGCGGCGTCCCGGAAGTATGATATCCTTTCGGCGCTGATGGCCTTTGCCCTGGCCCAGGACAAGCATGTGCAGCGGCTGGTCCTGCGGATCATGGCGCTGATCACCAGCCGCTACAACTGGCAGCGCGACGAGCTGTCGGTCGGCCAGGCCGAGATCGCCCGGCTGTGGTCGGTCGACGAACGCACGGTCAAGCGCGAGATGGCGCGGCTGCGGGCGCAGGGCTGGCTGGTGCAGAAACGCCAGGGCGCCCGCGGACGGGTCAGCGTCTATGGGCTGGATCTGGAGCGGATGCTGGAAGACACCCGCCCCGCCTGGCCGCGGATCGGGCCGGATTTCGTGGCGCGGCTGGGCGGGCAGGCCGAGACCGAGCCCGCCGCCTCGGCCGCCTCGAATGTGGTGCCTCTGCGCGCGGTGGCAGCCCCGCAGCCGGTGGCCGATGGCTCGACCTGGGCCGAGGCGCAGGCCCGGCTTCTGGCGCAGGATGCGGCCAGCTATGGCGCCTGGTTCCATCCGCTGACCGAGGCGGGGCTGGAGGACGGCCGGATCACCCTGGCCGCGCCGACGCGGTTTCACGCCTCATATGTGATGACGCATCTGCAGCCGCGGCTGCTGGCGGCGCTGCGGGCGGCCGATCCGTCGATCGCGGCGGTGCAGGTGATCGCGTAGCGGCAGCGGTAGGGCAGGGGGCCCTTTAGGCCTTATCCGCGCCCTCAGGCGCCGGTTCGGTCCGCGGCGGGGCAGGGGGCACATCGCCGCGCCCCTCGGTCCGGTCGCGGTGCAGGGCGGCGCGGCCCAGAACCATCAGCGTGACGGGCGTGGTGGCCATGACGCAGATGCCGATCACCAGCTCGTGCAGGAAGACCCGGTCTTCGGCCCAGGACCAGGACAGGGCCGAGGCCAGAAGGATGGCCGCCGTGCCCCAGCTGGTGCCCAGAGTGGGGGCATGGATGCGGTCGTAGAAGCTTTTCAGATGCAGAAGCCCGAAGGCGCCCAGCAGGGTCAGCGTGCTGCCCAGCACCAGAAACCCCGCGACCGGCAGGATCAGCCAGGGCGGCAGACCTTCAAGCCCGCTCATTCGATCACCTCGCCGCGCAGCAGGAACTTGCCCAGGGTGACGGTGCTGACAAAGCCCGCGACAGCGATGATCAGGGCGGCCTCGAACAGGAAGGGCGTGCCCAGCCGCATGCCGGTGACGATGAACAGCAGCATGATGACGATATACAGCGCATCCAGCCCCAGAACCCGGTCCTGCGCCCTGGGGCCGATCAGGATGCGCGCAGCGGCCAGGCAGGCGGCCAGGGCAAGGGTGATCTGGGCATAGGTCAGCGCGACCCAGAGCAGCGTGGTCATGCGAACACCTCCAACAGCAGGGCTTCGTAGCGGTCGCGGATCAGCGCCCGCCAGCCATCCTCGTCGATCATGTCGAAGACATGCAGCAGCAGCACGCCGCTTTCCTGATCGTATTCCAGCCAGGCCGTGCCGGGGGTGGCGGTGACGATCACCGCCAGAAGCGCCAGCCCGACCGGGTTCTGCAGCCGGAGCGGAATGTCGACAAAGGCCGAGCGGCGGGCGCCGTGGCGGCCATTGGTCAGCATCAGCCGGGCCACCGCCCAGTTCGAGCGCAGGATGTCCAGCGTGACGATGCCGAACAGCCGGATCAGCGCCGGCCAGGACCGGATGCGCGGCGCCGGCGGCTCGATCCGGGCCAGGGCCAGGCCCGCGATGACCGCGATGGCCGAGCCCAGGACCAGATGGCCCAGCGAGAAGCGGGTCAGCATCAGCCACATCAGCACCAGGGCGGCCGACAGCAGGGGATGGGGCAGAAGGCGCATCATTTGGCCTCCTTTGCAGCGGCGGCGGCCGCGGCCGCTTCGGCGGCATCTTCGGCCTCATCGGCGGCGCGGGGGGCGCCCAGCACGCCTTCGGCATAGATCGCGGGCCGCAGCAGGGCCGAGGCGGTCTTTTCCATGTAGCGCAGGGTCACATCGGCCTTGAAGGTCAGGAACAGGATCATGCCGATCAAGGCGATCACCGGGGCGATTTCCAGCGCCAGGACCTGGGGCGGTTCGCCCTCGCTGGCCCAGAAGGTCTGGATGCCGACGCGCACCAGGCCCAGAAGCGTGGCAAAGCCCGACAGGATCAGCAGGGTGATGAAGGTCCAGGACAGGACCGGCGTGGCCGCCCCGTCGCGCAGCAGCCCCTGCAGCATCCCGAGCTTGCCCAGGAAGCCCGACAGGGGCGGCAGGCCCGCCAGCACCAGCACACAGGCGCCGAAGGCCAGGCCCAGTACGGTCAGCGTGCCCGGGATGGCCAGGCCCACTTCGGGCTGGCGGTCCTCCTCGCGGTCGTCCAGCCCATAGGCATCGGCGGTCAGCGCCAGAAGGGCGGCAATGCCGCCTTCCTCGCGGCTCATCGGTTCGATCAGCAGGAACAGCGCGCTGATGGCCAGGGTCGAGGACAGAAGGTAGAACAGCGCCGCGGCCAGGATCTGCACGCTGCCGCCCAGCAGCACGAAGCCCGCGGCGGCCAGGACCGTGCCGGACGAGACCAGCACCATATGCGCGGCCATCCGCCCCAGCCCCTGCGAGGCCAGGACCCCCAGGAAGCCGAAGGTCACGGTGGCCATGCCGCCCAGGATCAGCACCTCGCCGCCGAAGCCGGCCGAGACGCCGGCGCTGGCGCCGAACAGCAGGAAGACCAGGCGCAGGATCGCATAGACGCCGACCTTGGTCATGATGGCGAACATGGCGGTGACCGGGGCGGCGCCGGCCATATAGGCGGTGGGCAGCCAGAAGGACAGCGGCCAGATCCCGGCCTTGATCAGGAAGGCCAGGCCCATGAAGGCGGCGCCGGCCTGCAGCAGCGGGCGCTGCGCCTCGGGCAGGGTGGGGACGATGTTCGACAGATGCGCCATGCTGAGCGTGCCGGTGGCGCCGTAGATCAGGCTGACGCCGATCAGGAACAGCAGCGAACCGGCCAGGTTGATGGCGATGTAATGCATGCCGCCCAAGACGCGCAGCTGCCCGCCGCCATGCAGCAACAGCCCGTAGGACGCCGCCAGCAGCAATTCGAAGAACACGAAGAGGTTGAACAGGTCGCCGGTCAGGAAGGCGCCGTTCAGCCCCATCAGCAGGAACTGGAACATGCTGTAGAAATGCTGGCCCTGGCGCGACCAGGCGGCGGCGGCATAGACCAGGGCGGGCAGGGCCAGAAGCCCGGTCAGCACCAGCATCATCGCCGACAGCCGGTCGATCACCAGCACGATGCCCCAGGGCGCCGCCCAGTCGCCCAGCAGATAGAAGCCGATGTCATTGTCGCCGACCAGCTCGCTGCCCTCGGCGCGGACCAGAAGCTCGATCGCGACCAGCAGGGTGGCCAGGACCGAGGCCAGGCTGATCACCAGTTTGGCGCTGCGCTGGCGTTCGTCATAGACCAGCATCAGCGCCCCGGCGAAGAACGGGATCAGGATCGGAGCGATGATCAGGTGATCGGGTCCGGGCATCATTGCTCGGTCTCCCTTCCGTCGACATGGTCATTGCCGGTCAGCCCGCGTGCGGCGATCAGCACCACCAGAAACAGCGCCGTGGTGGCAAAGCTGATGACGATTGCGGTCAGGACCAGCGCCTGGGGCACCGGATCGGCATAGGCGGCGGGGTTGACGAAACCGCCGCGCGGCATGATGGCCGGCGCCCCCACGGTCAGCCGGCCCATCGAGAAGATGAACAGGTTGACCGCATAGGACAGAAGGCAAAGGCCGATGATGACCTGGAAGGTCCGCGGCCGCAGCAACAGCCAGATCCCCGATCCGGCGAAGATGCCGATCACCAGCGACAGCACAAGTTCCATCACAGGCCCTCCGTTTCACTGCGCGCCGCGGCGTCGCGTTCGCGCAGGCGGGCGATCCGCAGCGCCTGGTGCGCGATGGCGACCAGCATCAGCACCGTCGCGCCCATGACCAGGGCGAAGACCCCGGCATCGAACAGAAGCGCCGTCGCCGCCGGAACCTTGCCGATCAGCGGCAGGTCGACATATTGCGCATGCGCGGTCAGGAACGGATAGCCGAACAGGAAGGCGCCGACGCCGGTCAGCCCCGCCACCAACAGGCCCGCCCCCATCCATTTGATCGGCAGCACGGTCAGCCGCGCCTCGATCCAGCGCACGTCATGGGCCAGATATTGCAGCAGGAAGGCGATCGAAACGGTCACCCCGGCCGAAAAGCCGCCGCCCGGCAGATCATGGCCGCGGAAGAACAGATAGGCCGCCAGCACGATCAGCACCGGGAACATCCAGCGCATGATCACCGAAGGCACCAGCAGCACCTCGGTGATGCTGCGCTGTTCGGGACCGGTCTGGTCGGCCGGCTGGTCGATGCTTTCCGGCGCCGGACGGAAGCGGCGCAAGAGCGCATAGACGCTGATGCCCACGATCGCCAGCACGGTGATTTCGCCGAATGTGTCGAAGGCGCGGAAATCGACCAGGATCACATTGACCACATTGGTGCCGCCGCCCTCGCTATAGGCGTTGCGCAGGAACCAGTTGCCGACATTCGAGATATGCGGCCAGGTCATCATCACATAGGCGATGGCCGACAGGCCGGCCCCGGCGACGACGGCGATGACGAAATCACGGCCGCGGCGCAGGCGGGCGGGCAGAAGCCGGTCCTCGGCGATCTCTTCGCGCCGCTTGGGCAGCCAGCGCAGGCCCAGAAGCAGAAGCACGGTGGTGACGATCTCGACCAGAAGCTGGGTCACCGCCAGATCGGGCGCGGAAAGCCAGGCGAAGGTCAGGCAGGTGACCGCGCCGGCCCCGCCCAGCAGCACGACGGCGGCGAAGCGGTGGTACTTGGCCATCCAGGCCGCGCCGATGGCGCAGGCGCCGCCGACCAGCCACATCACCGCGAAAGACGGGTTCAGCGGGGTGGCCAGCGGTTGCGGCGCCTGGCGCAACCCGCCCCAAAGCGTGGCCACACCCGCCGCCACCGCCAGAAGCACGATGATGCGCAGCTGCGGCTGCAGCCGGTCGGCCCCGATCAGGCGATGCGCCTGGCGGGGGAATTTCCAGGTCAACAGCAGCAGCAGCCGTTCGAACACCCGCTGCGCCCGCAGCCGGTGCAACAGCGGCGGGCCTTCGGGCCCGGCGGCGATCCGGTCGCGGAACAGCATGTACAGCACCACCCCGCCGACCAGGGCGATCAGGCTCATCCCCAGGGGCAGGGTGAAGCCGTGCCAGATCGCGATATCGGTATAGGGCAGATCGGCGCCCAGAACCGAGCGGGCGGCGACATGCAGGGTCGGGCCCAGGGTCTGGTCGGGGAAGATGCCGACGATCAGGCAGACCAGCACCAAAAGCTCGACTGGGTGGCGCATCCAGCCCGGCGGCTCGTGCGGGGTCTTGGGCAGGTCGGTCGCGGGCGGGCCGAAGAACACGCTGGCGATGAAGCGCAGCGAATAGGCCACGGCGAAGACCCCGGCCAGCGTGGCCAGATAGGCCAGCGAATCGTCCAGCCAGGATCCGTTGTGCCAGTCGGCCGCCTCGGCGAAGAACATCTCCTTGGACAGGAAGCCGTTCAGCAGCGGCACCCCCGCCATGGCGGCCGAGGCGACGATGGCCAGGCTGCCGGTGACCGGCATGGCGCGGATGAGCCCGCTGAGCCGGCGCATGTCGCGGGTGCCGGTTTCGTGGTCGATGATGCCGGCGGCCATGAACAGGCTGGCCTTGAACACCGCATGATTGGCGATGTGGAAGATCGCGGCCAGGATGGCGGCCTGGCTGCCGATCCCGGCCAGGGCGGTGATCAGGCCCAGATGGCTGATGGTGGAATAGGCGAGCAAGCCCTTCAGGTCATGGCGGAACAGCGCGATCAGCGAGCCGAGGACCAGCGTCACCATGCCGGTGCCGGTGACGGCATAGAACCACAGATCGGTCTGCCCCATGACCGGCGAAAAGCGCACCAGCAGGAAGACCCCGGCCTTCACCATGGTCGCCGAATGCAGGAAGGCCGAGACCGGCGTGGGCGCGGCCATGGCGCCGGGCAGCCAGAAATGGAACGGCATCTGCGCCGATTTGGTGAAGGCGCCCAGCAGGAACAGCGTCAACAGCAGCGGATACAAAGGATCGGCGCGCACCTTGTCTCCGGCCAGCAGAACCCGGTCCAGATCGTAGCTGCCGACGATCTGGCCCAGAAGCAGCATGGCCACGAACAGGCACAGCCCGCCCAGGCCGGTGACGATCAGCGCCATGCGCGCCCCGTCGCGGGCGGCCTGGCCCTGATACCAATAGCCGATCAGCAGGAAGGACAGGATCGAGGTCAGTTCCCAGAACACCACCAACATCAATATGTTGCCCGACATCAGCATGCTGACCATGGCGCCGGTGAAGGCCATCAGGAAGGCGTAGAAGCGCGGCACCGGATCGGATTTCGACAGGTAGTAGCGGGCGTAGATCAGCACCAGAATGGCGATGCCATAGACCAGCGCCACGAACATCCAGACGAAACCGTCCATCCGGAAGGTCAGCGTCAGCCCCAGCGAGGGCACCCAATACAGCGAGGCGCGCAGCACCTGGCCATCGGCGATCGGCCCGTGCAGCGTGGCCAGGATCGGCAGGCCCACGGCCAGAAGAATTCCCGAGACCCAGGCCGCCGCACGATGTGCCGTCGTGGAAACCGTACTCGCGGCGATGGCCGCGGCGAAGGGAAGGCCGACCAGGATAAGCAGCAGGTTTTCTTCGATCATGCGCCTGGGGCAATCCTTTACACGGTCAATCGGTGGGACGGCTTCCCTTATGACACAAGTCACCAACGCGATCGCCTGCGGCGGATCGTGCCCATACCCCGGATCACTGGAAGGACGTCGCTTCCGATTAAGTCGCTCGGGATTTGGTTTCAAGTCGGGCTCAGCCAGTTTTGTTCCGCAGCGGCGGAAGTTGCGCAACTTTCTTGGCCCCGGCCCCCGGGGGAGGGGCGATATAGCGCTGAAAACGGCTTTCAGATTGGCGCCGAGGATCAGTCGGGCGTGGGATCAGCCGGCGGCGGGCATGTCGAAGATGCGACCCCGGTTCAGGATCATCTGCGGATCCAGCGCGGTTTTCAGCAGCCGCATGGTCGCGATCTGCGCGGGGCTGCGCGACAGGTGAAGGAAGGGCTTCTTGTCGACGCCGATGCCATGTTCGGCCGAGATCGAGCCGCCATAGTCTGACACCAGCTGAAGAAGCCTGGCCATGGCCGGCTCTTTCTGCGGGGTCTGGAAGACATAGTGCAGATTGCCATCGCCCAGATGGCCGAAGACATGGAAGGCGGTCTCGGGGTCGATGGCGCGCAAGGCCGCCTGGCTTTCGTGCAGGAAATCGGCGATGCGGGCCGTCGGCACGCTGATATCGCCACTGGCGACATGCTGCAGCGATCGTACATATTCGGGGCAGCCGTCGCGCAGATCCCAAAGGGCCTGAAACTCGCGCGGGGATTGCGACACCACCGCGTCCAGCGCGAGCCCCTCTTCCATCGCGGCGACCAGGCTTGCCATGAAGATCTCTTCGGCTTCGGCCGCGCCGGCCGGGGCCTGGATCTCGGCCAGCACATAGGCGGGGGCGGCTGTGGCAAGGGGCGGCGTCAGGCCCAGATGTTTGGTGACGCCATGATAGGCGCCCGGCAACATGATCTCGAAGGCCGAGAGCGTGCTGCCCACCGCGGCGCGCAGCCGCGTCAGCAGAACCAGTGCCGCTTCGATCGTCGGCAGGGCGACAAAGGCATTCGCCTCGATCACCGGGCGCGGGTGCAGGCGCAGCCGGGCGCGGGTGACGATGCCCAATGTGCCCTCGCTGCCGATGAACAGCTGGTTCAGGTCATAACCGCAATTGTCCTTCTCGACATCCTTCAGCGCCGACAGGATCGTGCCATCGGCCAGGACCGCCTCAAGCCCGGCCACCTGGGCCCGGAACATGCCATAGCGCAAGACGCGGATGCCGCCGGCATTGGTGGCGATATTGCCGCCGATCGTGGCGGTGCCGCGCGCGCCGATATCGACGCCAAAGATCTGGTCGGCGGCCAGCGCCGCCTCTTGCACGCGTTGCAGGGGCGCCCCGGCTTCGGCCAGGACCGTGGTGGCGCCGGGTTGCACGGGTTCGACCGCGGTCATCCGTTCCAGCGACAGGACGGCCTCGCCCGCCCAGATCCGATGGGCGCCGGACAGGCCGGTGCGGCCGCCCTGCACCACCAAGGGTTGGCCAAAGGCGTTGCAAGCCGCGACACCCGCCGCCACCTCGGCCGTCGATCCCGGGCGCAGCACGAAGGGCGGGCGGGCCGAGGGGCGGTTGCGCCGGTCTTCCTGATAGCGCGGATCCACGGCATCGCCGATCATCAGCGCCCGCTGCGGCAGCACCTGGGCCAGGCGGGCCAGCAAAGCTTCGGTTCTGTCTTCGGTCATCATGCCCCCCGCGCGGCCCTAGGCTTCGGCGATTTCCGTTGCACGCGCGCGCAACACGAATTTCTGGATCTTCCCGGTCGAGGTCTTCGGCAGGTCGGCAAAGACCACCCGCGCGGGCAGCTTGTATTTGGCGATCTGGTGGCGGCAATGCGCGATCAGATCGGCCTCGGTGACCGTCTGGCCCGCCCGCAGCTCGACGAAGGCGCAGGGACGTTCTCCCCATTTCGCATCCGGCATCGCCACGACGCCGCACAGCGCGACGGCGGGATGGCGATAGATCGCGTCCTCGACCTCGATCGACGAGATATTCTCGCCGCCCGAGATGATGATGTCCTTTGAGCGGTCCTTCAGCTGGATATAGCCGTCGGGATGCAGAACCCCCAGATCGCCCGAGTGGAACCAGCCCCCCGCGAAGGCCTCGGCCGTGGCGGCAGGGTTCTTCAGATAGCCCTTCATCACCACATTGCCGCGGAACATCACCTCGCCCCGCGTTTCCCCATCGGCGGGAACGGGCTGCATCGTTTCGGGGTCCAGCACGGCCAGATCCGAGAGCGACAGATAGCGCACGCCTTGCCGCGCCTTATGGGCCGCCTGATCGGCGGCGGGCAGCGCGTCCCAGTCGGCATTCCATTCATTCACCACGGTCGGCCCGTAGGTTTCGGTCAGCCCGTACAGGTGGTTGACCCGGAACCCGGCATTCGCCATCGCCTGCAGCACCGCTTCGGGCGGGGGGGCGGCGGCAGTGTTGAAGATCACCCGATGCGGCAGCGCGCGCCGTTCGGCATCGGGGGCGTTGATCAGCGTCGACATGACGATGGGCGCCCCGCACAGATGGGTCACCGCATGGTCGGCAAGGGCGGCGTAGATTGCGCCCGCCCGCACCCAGCGCAGACAGACATGGGTGCCCGCCTGAACGGCGATGGCCCAGCTGAAGCTCCACCCGTTGCAATGGAACATCGGCAGCGTCCAGAGATAGACCGGATGTTTGCCCATCTCGCCATGCAAGACATTGTTCAGCGCCATCAGCGCCGCGCCGCGATGGTGATAGACCACGCCCTTGGGGTTGCCGGTCGTACCCGAGGTATAGTTCAGCGCGATCGCATCCCATTCATCGGCGGGCAGGGACCAGGCGCCGTCAGGGTCGCCGCTGGCCAGGAAGGCATCATAGTCGAGCGTGCCGATGCGGGCGCCCCTGGGCGGACCGCCCGCAACCGGATATTCGCTGTCATCATAGTCGATCACCAGCGGCCGCACCCGGGCCAGGGCCAGCGCCTCGGCCATGACCGCCGCATATTCGCGGTCGACGATCAACACGCGGGTTTCGGCATGGTCCAGCTGAAAGGCGATGGTTGCCGCATCCGAGCGGGTGTTCAGCGCGTGCAGCACCGCCCCCCCGGCCATGGGCACCGCGTAATGGACCTGCACCATCGGCGGCACATTGGGCAGCATCACCGTGACCGTATCGCCCTTGCCGACGCCCTGCGCGATCAGCGCCGAGGCGAGGCGGCGGCAATCCTGCCACAGCCGGGCATAGGAATGACGCTGCCTTCCATGCACGATCGCCGGATGGGCCGGGTAGGTGTGGGCGGCCCGCTCAAGATAGGAAATCGGCGTCAGCGGCTGGTGATTGGCGGCGCATCGGCCAAGGCCGTCTTCGTATTTGCTCATTCTTCCCCCCTCGGGCCTGTCCCCCAAAGCCCGCCGGGCCCAGCCGCGCCGGGCCCCAGTCGTTTCGCTCCCCAGCCGTTTCGCGCCGCCGTTCCGAGCCCTAGCCGCGCCGGGGCATTTCGGCCACCGGCCGGCCCGCCGTCTTCCAGCCGCCGAAACCGCCCCGCAGGCTGCGCGCCTGCAGACCCATTTCCTGCGCGACCCGGGCCGCCAGCAGCGACCGCCAGCCGCTGGCGCAGTAGAAGACATAGGTCTTGCCTTCGGCGAAACGCGGCTTGTGATAGGGGCTGTCGGGGTCGATCCAGAATTCCAGCATTCCGCGCGGCGCATGGAAGGCGCCCGGGATCATCCCCTCGCGTTCCAATTCGCGCGGGTCGCGGATATCGACCATGACGATCTCGGGGTCCTGAAGGCGCGCCGCCATCTCGTCGCCCTCGACCGAGGTCACGACGGCCTCGGCCTCGGCCAGCATGTCCTTATATCCCTTGGCCATGCCTAGCGCCCGAGATTGTAGAATTCGTCATTGGGGCGCATGCTGGTGACATTGGCCAGCCGGTTCGACATGCCGAAGAAGGCCGAGATGGCGGCAATGTCCCAGATGTCTTCCTCGGTGAAGCCATGGGATTTCAGCAGCGCGATGTCGTCGTCGCCGACTTCGTAGGCCCGGACCGAGACTTTCACCCCGAAGTCGATCATCGCCTTCTGGCGCGGGGTGATGTCGGCCTTGCGGTAGTTGATCGCCACCTGATCGGCGATCAGCGGATCCTTGGCGCGGATGCGCAGGATCGCGCCATGGGCCACGACGCAATACTGGCACTGGTTCAGGTTCGAGGTGGCGACCACGATCATCTCGCGCTCGGCCTTGGTCAGATTGCCCGGCTTGTCCATCAGCGCGTCGTGATAGGCAAAGAAGGCGCGGAATTCATCGGGGCGATGCGCCAGCGTCAGGAACACATTCGGCACGAAGCCCGATTTTTCCTGCACGGCCAGAATGCGGTCGCGCAGGTCTTCGGGCATGTCGGCGATCTCGGGGATCGGGAAGCGGCTGATGGCGGCTGCGGTCATGAGAAATGTCCTTCACGGTTGGGCAGGAGTTCTGCCAGTTGGGCGTCATAGATCTGGATGGCATCGCCGGCATCGCCGGCATGGGGCTCGACCCGCACCAGGCAGGTCTGGGCCGAGCAGCCCTGCCCGAAGGCCGAGGTGCCGATATCAAGGGTCAGCACATTGGGGTTGCCGGCAAGCTCGGGCCCGCCTGTGTCCGAGGGGGTGAACCAGGCGCCGGTCGGCAGGATGACGACGCCCGGGGCCACGCTGTCGGTCACCCGCGCCGTGGCAAGGCAGGCCCCCCGCGCATTCCAGAGCCGCACGGTCTGCCCGTCGGCGATCTTGCGGGCGCGGGCTTCGGCGGGATGCAGCAGAACCTGTTCGCGCCCCGCCCGCCGTCCGGCGAGGCTGGCTTTGCCGGTCTCCAGCTGGCTGTGCAACCGGCCGTTGGGCTGATGCGAGATCAGGTGCAACTCGCCGGGCCCGGCCGCGCCAAGCCATTCCGCCGGCGCGATCCAGGCCGGATGCGCCCGGCAATCGGCATGGCCCAGCCGGGCCAGCGTTTCACTTCCCAGCACGATCAAGCCGCTTTCGGTATCAAGCGGATGGGCCTGCGGATCGGCGCGGTACTCGGCCAGATAGACATGGTCGCGCTGCACGGGACATTTCGCATAGCCCTGCGCCCAGAACGTGTCGAAATCGGGCATCGCGAAACCGTGGCGCTGTTGCGCATAATCGCGGCTTTCGTCGTAAAGGTGGCGGACCCAGCCCATCTCGTCGCGGCCCTCGTTGAAGGCCGGCGCCACGCCCAGCTTTTCGCAAAGCGCGTTGAAGATGTCGAAATCCGACCGGGATTGGCCCAGGGGCGCGATGGCCTGACCCATGGCCAGGATCGCATCCGAGCGCTTGTTGCCCGCAAGATCGTTGCGCTCGATCGAGGTCGAGGCGGGCAGCAGGATATCGGCGCGCCGTGCCGTGGCGGTGAACATCGGATCCTGCACGATGATCGTTTCGGGCCGGGTCCAGGCCTCGGCCAGGCGGTTCAGGTCCTGATGGTGGTGGAACGGGTTGCCGCCGGCCCAATAGATCAGCCGGATATCGGGATAGTGGCGGTCCTGGCCTTCGTAGCTGTAGGGGGCGCCGGGGTTCAGCAGCATGTCGCTGATCCGTGCGACCGGGATGAAGCTGTTGATCGGCTTCGACAATTGCGACATGGCCGGCGACTTGCCGATGGTGAAGGGCGCGCCGACCCCGCCCAGCGAGCCATAGCCGTAGCCGACCCCGCCGCCCGGCAGGCCGATCTGTCCGATCACCGCCGCCAGCCCAAGGGCGGCCCAGAACGGCTGTTCGCCATGATGGGCGCGCTGCAAGGCCCAGCTGACCGTCAGCATGCTGCGGGTTTCGGGCAAGCGGCCGGCCAGCGCCCGGATCGCCTCGGCCGGAAGGCCGGTGATCGCCGCCGCCCAATCGGCATCCTTCGGCTGGCCGTCGCTGTCGCCGCGCAGATAGGCCAGAAACAGCGGCGATCCGCTGGTGCAGCGGGCCAGGAAGTCGGCATTCTGCCGCCCGGCGCGCAGGATCTCTCCGGCCAGGCCCAGCATCAGCGCCGTGTCGGTGTTCGGGCGGATCGGCCACCATTCGGCGCCCACCCAGTCCGGCAGATCATCCTTCAGCGGCGAGACCAGGATCACCCGGACCCCGCGGTCGACGATGCGGCGCAGATAGGTTTCCAGGTAATGCGCGCCGATGCCGCCGGCCTCGCTTTGGGCGGTGCGGGGCGACATCGCGCCGAAGACCACCAGCGTCTCGCTGTGATCGGCGATGCTGTCCAGCGTGTTGGACTGGCCGCCGCAGGCGCTTTCATCGCCCAGCGTATGGCGCAGGATCACCGGCCCGGCGGCAATGGAATAGGTGTCGACATGCCCGGTGAAACCGCCGACCAGATTGAGCATCCGCTTCAGAAGGGTCGAGGCGTGGTGGAACCTGCCGCAGCTTGTCCAGCCATAGCTGCCGGCAAAGATCGCCGAATTGCCATGCTCGGCCGAGACGCGGCGGATTTCGGCGCTGACCAGATCGGTCACCTCGTCCCAGCTGACCGGCACGAACCGCTCGCGGCCACGGCCGCGCCGGTCGCTGTGCTGGCGATGGGCCAGCCAGCCCTCGCGCACCATCGGCTGCAGCACGCGGCGATCGGGCTTGGCCCATTCCGGCACCGAATGGATCAGCTCGGACGGGGCCGGATCCTGGGCAAAGGGTTCGACCCCGACGATCCGGCCATCCTGGACCAGCAGGGTATAGGCGCCCCAATGGCTGCAATGTGGAACCCGCTTGATCATCGGTCGCCTCTTCAGATTACGGCTTCGATCAGGAACGGCCCCTTGCGGCGGCAGGCGGCCTGCAAGAGGTCATGGAAGGCTTCGGCGGTCTCGGCGCGGGCGGCCTCGACCCCCATGCCGCGGGCCAGGCTGACCCAGTCCAGCGCCGGATTGTCGAGATCCAGCATCCGGCGCGCATTCTCGCCCGGCTGGCCCGCGCCCACATTCTTCAACTCGCCATGCAGGATCTGGTAGCGCCGGTTGGCAAAGACGATGGTCACCACGTCCAGGTTTTCGCGCGCCTGTGTCCACAGGCCCTGCAGGGTATACATGCCGCTGCCATCGGCCTGCAGGCCAATCACCTTGCGGTCGGGGCAGGCGACGGCCGCGCCGGTGGCCAGCGGAATGCCGATGCCGATGGCGCCGCCGGTCAATTGCAGAAAATCATGCGGCGCGGCGCCATAGGTCGCGCGGAAGAAATCCCGGCCCGAGGTCACGGATTCGTCGCAGATGATCGCCTCGTCCGGCATCAGCCGCGCCAGGGACAGTGCGATGACATCGGGCGTCAGCGCGCCGCCGGGCAGATCGGGCAGCTGACGCGCGGCCAGCCGGGGGGGCAGGGCGGGGCTGGCGCCCACCGCCTGGGCCAGCGCCTCGACGGCGGCGGGCAGGTCGGCATCGGCGCCGGCCATCTGGATCACGCTGCAGCCTTCGGGCAGCATGCTGCCCGGCTTGCCCGGATAGGCGAAGAAACCGACCGGAGCCTTGGCGCCGATCAGGATCAGCTGGGCGGTTTGGGCAAAGCTGTCCAGCGCCTGGTCGATGACATAGGGCACCCGGTCCAGCGCGACCCGGCCCGCGCCGCGCTGCATCCGGCCATTGGCCTGCTGCGCCATCACCCGGGCCCCGGTCTTCTGGGCGATGCGGTCCAGCACCTCCAGCGTGCCGGCGCGCAGGGCGGTGCCGGTCACCAGGATCGTCGTCGGCAAGCCATTGGCCAGCGCGCGTGCCGCCGCATCGACCCGCCCGGCATCGACCGGATCGGGCTGCGGGCGGGCAATGGCTGTGGGCGTGCCGCCGATTGCGGCCGACCATGCGGCATCGGCGGGCAGGATCAGCGTCGCGATCCCGCCGGCGCCGGTCAGCGCGGCGCGGATCGCGGCTTCGGTGCGGGCGCGCAGATCTCCGGCATCGGTGATCCGGCCCACCCAATGCGACATCGGCCGGGCCAGCCCCTCGATATCCGAGGTCAGCGGCGCGTCATGCTGCAGATGGTAGGTGGCGTGATCGCCGACCACATTCACCATCGGGCTGCGCGCCCGGCGCGCGTTGTGCAGATTGGCCAGACCATTGGCCAGGCCCGGCCCGGTATGCAAGAGCGTGACGGCCGGCTTTCCGGCCATGCGCGCATAGCCATCGGCCGCGCCGGTCACCACGCCTTCGGACAGGCCCAGAACGCAGCGCATCCGGGGCTGACGGTCCAGCGCCGCCACGAAATGCATCTCGGAGGTGCCGGGATTGGCAAAGCAGGTGTCAATCCCGTTGGCCAACAGGGTTTCGCACAGGATATCCGCACCGTTCATGCCGTGTCTCGCTTTGTCAGGGTTTGGGCTGTGGCCCGCAGATCGGACAGGGCCGCCCAGAAGGGCATCACCGCGTCCAGAAGATCGGTGAACAGGCGGCGCTTTTGCCCAGCGTAATCCGCCACCGCGCCGGTTTGCGGCAGCAGGGTTTCGTCCGGCGGGGTCAGCCAATGCGCGGCCAGGTCGTCCGGGCTGACCTGCAGCAGGCTGCGCGCGCCGATCACCGCCAGCCCGCGCAGACCGGCATGGCCGCCGGTGCTGCGCTGCACCATGCGATTGGACGCGGTCGCCAGGAATTGCGCGAAAGAACGGTCGGCGGCCAGCCCGCCGCCCAAAGCCAGCGCGCCCGGCGCGCCGCCCAGCAGGGCATGGCTGTGACAGGCGACAAAGGCCAGCGCCTCGCGCCCGGCCCAGGCGATCTCGGCGGGGGAGGAGGCTGCGGTCAGGCCGAGGAACGCGCCTTGTGCATGCGGGTCGGTCCAGGGGGCGCGTTCGCCGCCCGGTTCCAGGAACGGATGCAGGATCAGCGCAGAATAGGCGGGCGGGGCGGGGTTTGGCAGATCCTGGAAGGTTCGGGCCAGATGGTGCAGCAGCGTCGCGCCGTTGAAGCCCGGATGGAAGCAGAGATACCCTTCTCCCAGGGCGAAGCGCTGCACCATCGTCCCGGCCGGGGTGGCCTGCATCGCGGCGGGATCGGGGTGCAGGCAGGCATGGATCGCGCTGGTCCCGAAGATCGAGCCGCGCGACACGCCGGGCCGGCTGCCAAGACCCATGCCGATAAAACTGGCCTGCACATCGCCCGGCCCCAGCAGAACCGGCAGGCCCGCAGGCAGGCCCAGATCGCGCGCGGCCCGGGCGGCAAGCGGCGCGCCGCATTGGCCGACCGGGCTGAAGGGGGGCAGCAGGTCCAACCCCCGCTGCAGGCCAAGGGCGGCCTGCACCTCGGGCCGCATCTCGCCGCTTTGCCAGCTGCCCCAGACCGGCAGGGCGGCGGTCGGCTCGGCCGCGACCTGCCCGGTCAGGCAAAGCAGCAGCCATTCCTTCAGCCGCAGCGCCTGCGCGATCGACGCAAGCCGCGCCGGATCGTGGCGTTGCAGCCACAGCAGTTGCAGGCTGGCCGAGGCGGCCGTCGGGCGCGACCCGGTGATGGCCTGCACCGCATCCATCTGCGGCGCCAGCGCCGGCATCATGTCGCGGGCGCGCCCGTCAAGCCAGGTCATCGCCCGCCCCAGCGGCTGGCCTGCGGCATCCACCGGCCAAAGCCCATCGCCCTGGCCCGTCAGCACCAGGCCGCGGACCTGCGCGGCCCCGCCAATCTGCGCGACACAGTCGCGCAGCACGGCGAAAGCCTCGTCCCGCGTCACCTCCATATCCTGCTCGACCCGGATGCCGTCGCGCCGCAACGCGCCATTGGCGCGCTCGGCCGTGGCGATCATCCGGCCATCGGCGGCGAAGGCCGCCGCCTTCACCGCCGTCGTGCCGGAATCAAGGGCAAGCAGGATCGGGTCCATGGTCAAGACGCCTGACGCAACCCTTGCTGAACCTCGGGGGTCTGCTGGCCATAGGTTTTGAACTTCTCCATCACATCGGCGATTTGCGCGTCGCTGAGGATCGGCGGCTCGCCCAGGGGCAGGCATTGCAGATAGAGCGTCGCAAGTTCTTCCACCGTCACCGCCAGGGCCAGGGCCCGCGCGATCGACACATGCGCGGCGATCACGCCGTGATGCGCCATCAGACAGGCGCGGCGGCCTTGCAGCGCGCGCACCACGGCATCGGCCAATTCCTGAGACCCGAAGATCTCATAAGGCGCGCAGGGGATGGTGCCGCCGCCCGCCGCCGCGATGGCATAGTGGATCGCCGGAATGTCACGCCCCAGGATCGAGACGGCGGTCGCGTTGGTGGAATGGGTGTGAACCACCGCATTGAGATCGGGCCGGGCCATCAGGATGTCGCGATGAAAGCGCCATTCCGACGAGGGCAGCACATCGCCGGCAAAGGTCGCATCCCAATTCATCGCCACCACATGTTCGGGCGTCAGCTTGTCATAGGGGATGCCGGTGGGCGAGATCAGGAACCCGTCGCCATAGCGCAGGCTGATATTGCCCGCGGTGCCCTTGTTGATGCCCAGCCGGTTCATGCTGCGGCAGGCCTCGATCAGTTCGCTGCGCAGCGCGCGTTCGTCATCGGTCATCGGATCACCTCATTTGCAGGGATAGAGCGGCGGCTGGCCGTCAAGGATCAAGGCGATATCCTCGGCGATCATCCGGGCGCATTTCACCGCGGCATAACGCGAGGCACCCGCGATATGCGGCGACAATGTCACATTGTGCAGCTTCAGCAACGGCCAGTCCTTCGGCGGGGGTTCCGGCTCGAACGTGTCCAGCGCGGCTCCCCTGAGATGGCCGCTGACCAGCGCATCGTAAAGTGCGGCGTAATCCAGGACCTGGCCGCGGGTCGTGTTCACGATATATCCGCCGGGCTTCATCATTTCGATGCGGGCGCGGCTGATCATGCCCTTGGTCTCGGGCGTCACGCGCGGATGCAGGGTCACCACATCGCAGCGCCGCATCAGATCGTCCAGATCGGCCTTTTCAAATCCGGCGGCCTTCTCGGCCTCGGTCAGCTCTTTGAACGGGTCATAGATGACGATCTTGCAGCCAAAGGGCTGAAGCAGCCGCGCGACCCGGGTGCCGATATCGCCATAGCCCACGATCCCGATGGTCAGTTCGCACAGTTCGGGGCCGACATGATCGCTGTGATAATAGCTGCGCCCCCAGGTTCCGTTGGCCACGTCATTATGGCCGCGGATCAGGTTGCGCGTCTCGGCCAGCAGCGAGGCCACGGTGAATTCCGCCACTGCCGAGGCATTCCGCCCGGGCGTGTTGATCACCGTGATGCCGCGGGCGCGCGCGGCCGCCATGTCGACATTCACCGGCCCGCCGCGCGAGACGGCGATCACCTTCAGGTCGGGCGCCTGATCCATGCTGTCGCCGATGATCGGCGCAAGATGGGTCACCAGGATATCGAGACCCTGGATGAAGCCGTAATATTCCTCGGGGCGGCCCACGAATTCGCCGACCGGCAAGGTCTTGTCATATTTGGTCGATTGCCGCTGCAGGGGCCAGCCGATCTCCATCTCGCGGAACGAGACGGGGCGCGCGCCCAGGCGGGTCTTCAGGGCGTCGATGAAGAATGCGGGTTTCATGAACCCGTCGCCGATGACGCCGATGGTCAGTTCTGTCTGGGTCATGTCGCATCCTTTGCGTGCGCGCCGAGGCCCGGAAGGACGGCGCTGTAGGCTTCGGCGTCGAGGTCGTGTTCTTGCAGGACTTCGACGCTGTGTTCGGCAAATTGCGGCGGCGCGCGGCGATAGCTGGCCGGGGTGCGCGACAGCTTGATCGGGCTGCCCGTGCCGCGATAGGCGCCGATATCCACCACCATCTCGCGATGCAGCGTATGCGGATCGGCCATCACAGCGTCAATGCTGCGCACCGCGCCACAGGGGACGCCGGCCTTGATCAGCTGATCCGACAATGTGGCACAGTCGAAGCCTGCCAGGGCGGCTTCCAGTTCGACCTTCAGCGCGTCGCGGTGGATGTTGCGCTCGCCATTGGTGGCAAAGCGCGGGTCATCCGGCAGGTCGGGACGGCCGATCTGGCGGCAGAGGGTGACGAATTGCCGGTTGTTGCCCACGGCCAGGAAGATCGGGGTCGTGGCGGTGGCAAAGCTGTCATAGGGGCAGATGTTCGGATGGGCATTGCCCGAGGTGCCCGCAACCTTGCCCGACAGATAGTAATTCGGCAGATGCGGATGCAGCAACGAGACGCCGCAATCGTAAAGGCTGGTTTCGACGAACTGGCCCTTGCCGCTTTGGGCACGCTCGTTCAGCGCCATCAGGATGCCGATCGTGGCATTCAGCCCGGTCACCATATCGACCACGGGCAGGCCGACGCGCAGCGGCTGTCCTCCGGCCTCGCCATTCACGCTCATGATGCCGCACAGCGCCTGAATGGCGGCATCATAGCCGGGCAGGCCGCCCATCGGGCCATCGGCGCCGAAGCCCGAGATGCGGGAATGGATCAGCCGGGGGAATCGGGCGGCCAGCTCGTCATGGCCCAGGCCCCAGCGTTCCAATGTGCCGGTCTTGAAATTCTCGATGAAGACATCCGCCCCCGCCAGCAGTTCCAGCAGCAGGGCGCGTCCGGCCTCTTGCGCCAGATCGACGGCGATGCCGCGCTTGTTGCGGTTCAGACCCAGGAAGTAGCTGGCGGCGCCTTCAAGGAAGGGCGGGCCCCAGCCCCGGGTTTCATCGCCGCCGGGCGGTTCCACCTTGATCACATCGGCGCCGTGGTCGGCCAGGATCTGCCCGGCATAGGGGCCGCCCAGCACGCGGCTGGCGTCGATCACCTTGAGATTGGCCAAAGAGCCGGGATGCAGCATTGGAATGTCCTTCGATCAGGCAAGAGAATGCGCCGCCAATTCGCGGCGCCAGTCCGCGGCAAAGGCGGGGTAGGTTTCTTCCAGCTCGTCCAGCACGCGCCCGCGCAGCAGCGCCAGCGTGGCGGCATCGGGCGCAGGCGTCACGGGCGGGTCTTCGTCATGGGCAAAGGCAAAGCCGGTCGCGGCGCGAAGCTCGTCCAGACTGTGACGGGGATGCAGGCTTTCCAGCACGAAGCCGGGACGGTCGCGTTCGAAGCGGAACAGCGCCTTGCTGGTCAGCAGCGCCACCGGACCGCCCGGACGATAGACCCCCGGCGGGCTGATCCCGGGGGCCGAGATGAAATCGACCTTCTCGACCATCACCCGGGGCGTATGCTCTTCGCGGAACAGGATCACGCGGGGCACGGTGAAGTACAGATAGGCGGACCCGAAGGATCCCGGCCAGCGCACGCTGGTCTGCGGATAGTCGCCCACGCCCACCAGATTGACATTGGCCTGACCGTCGATCTGGCCGCCTCCCAGAAAGAAGGCATCCAGCCGCCCCTGACCGGCGCTGTCGAACAGCTCGGCCGAGCCATTGGTGAAGAAGTTATGCGCAACCGAGCCAAGGATCGACAGCCGCACCTGCGCCTGGCCCTCATCCAGCGCGCGGCGCAGCATCGCGCCGGCGGCGGGCATGGGCGAAGAGGCGCCAACCGCGACATGGCGCACGCCGTCGAGCAGCCGGGCAATGGTGCAGATCAGGATCTCACGCGGAAGCGGGGCCAAAGTCATGCCTGCACCTTTGCCTGCCCGGCCATGTAATCGGCGAAACCCTCGGCGCTGCGGGCGGCGCTGGCATAGCGCATCAGTTCGGCCGTATCGGTGGGATATTCGCCCCAAAGCCCATAGGGCCAGGCCCCGCGCGGCGCCTGGGCGACCTCGGTCACGTAAAGCGCGGGCAGAGTGCCGGCCGCGGTCGTCTCGTCGGCCAGCAGGTTCTGCTCGACGATCCGCTCGACCGTCACCAGCGTCTGGGACGATGCATAGGCCATCGCCGCCAGCTCGCGCCGCCGTCCGATCCAGACATTGCCGGAACGGTCGGCCATCGGCGCATGAAAGATCGCGATATCGGGGTGGATGGCGGGGATCAGCACCACCGGATCGCCCTCGGTGGCAAAGGGGTTGTCGATCACCCGCCAATCCTGGCGATGGCGCAGCACATCGGTTCCGATCAGGCCGCGCATCGGCATGAAGGGGCTGCCCTTCTGGGCGGCCATCAGCCCGGCATGGATGGCCGGGCAGGTGGCATCGCGCAGGCGAATGCTGCCCGACTTGACCGCTGCGTTGAAACGGGGCGCACCGCCCGCTTCGCCCAGGCTGACGGCGCTGGTTTCGACCAGGCCCACAAGTCCGGCCCCGATCAGCTGATCAACCTGCAAGCCGCCGGTCGGGACGCAGACCAGATGCAAATCGCCCGCGCCATTCTGGATCAGCGGCGCGGTCATCGCCATCGAGACGCCGGCATAATCGACCGGCAGCGCAAGGCACATGCCCGGCCGGACCCGGCTTGCCATTGACCGAAGATCGCCCTGCATTCCGATCCTTCCCCCCTCGCGCCCGGCCCCGAAGGGCCCGGCGTCAGCGCGTTCTATATCGTGGAACGGCTTTCTGAAATTATGATAGGCAGAGCCCGCGCGACGTGTCAATGTCTGTGCTGCGAGGATTATTTCGACCCGGCGGCAGAGGGGCCTGCGGATTTTCTTGACAAGTGAAAATGTCGCCGGAAAATAAGATACAGAATGGCGTTCCATACTATGGAACACGAGGGAGGAAGCAATGGCAGAGACCTTGGCTTGGCGCGAACCCCGTCGGGGCGTCGCGGCTGCAGCCCCGATTGAGGCCAGCCGCGACGTGATCGGTTCAAGCATCTCGATGCGGAACGTGGTGAAGACCTATGGGGCCTTCTGCGCGGCGGACCGCATCAGCCTGGATGTCGAGCCGGGCGAGTTCATCACCTTGCTGGGGCCCTCGGGAAGCGGCAAGACCACGCTTCTGAACCTTCTGGCCGGATTCCAGACCATCGACGGTGGCGAAATCCTGATTGATGGCAAGTCCATCGCCCATGTGCCCACCCATCGGCGCGGCTTCGGCATGGTCTTCCAGAGCTATGCCCTGTTCCCCAACATGACGGTGTCGCAGAACGTCGCCTTCCCGCTGCGCATGGCGGGCGTCGACCGTGCCACCAGCGACCGGCGCGTGGCCGAAACGCTGGAAATGATGCGGCTGTCAGAGCATGCGCGCAAGACGCCGTCCGAGATGTCGGGCGGTCAGCAGCAGCGCGTGGCGATTGCCCGGGCGATCGTGATGCGGCCCAAGGTCGTCTTGATGGACGAGCCGCTTTCGGCGCTGGACCGGCGGCTGCGCGAATCGATTCAGATCGAGATCCGCGCCCTGCACCAGACCATCGGCAGCACGATCATCTTCGTCACCCATGACCAAAGCGAGGCGCTGACGATGAGCGACCGCATCGCGGTGATGGACAAGGGTCACATCATCCAGGTCGCGCGTCCGCTGGAAATCTACCGTCATCCGCAAAGCCGCTTCGTTGCGTCTTTCGTCGGCGAAAGCAATCTGCTGGAGGCCGAGATCCTGGAGAATCGCGGCGGCATGATGCGCTTGCGCAGCCGCGCGGGCCTGCTGTTTCAGGCGCAAAGCCGCGATCCCGGTGCCCGGGGCACGGCCACGGTTCTGGTGCGCCCCGAACGCATCGCGCTTTGCGACACGGCAACCGCCGAAAGCGTGCCCGCCACCGTGACCTCGGCCCTGTTCATGGGCGAAACCCTGCGGATCGAGGCCGAGCTGGCCGGGGGCGAGACCCTGCTGATCCGCTGCCAGGACACGGCCGCGCGCAGCCTGCCGCAGGTCGGCAGCCAGATTCATGTCAGCTGGGGCGCTGAGGATTGCTGGGTGCTGGCATGACGGACCTGCCTGTCTCCGAGACCGCCCCGGCGCGCCGCAGACCGCTGCTGCGCAACCCCGCCCTGCTGCTGGTGCCCGCGACGCTGTTCCTGGCGGTGATCTATGTCATGCCGCTGATTGATCTGGGCCGCGTCAGCCTGTCGGGCGATCCCTGGTGGGCCTATTTCGACCGTGTCTTCTCGGTGCCGCTGTACTGGGATTCGCTGGTGCGGACGATGCAGATCGCGCTGACGGTGGCCTGTCTTTGCGTGGTCTTCGGCTATCCGACCGCGCTGTTGATCCAGCGCAGCCGGGGCACGACGCAGGTGCTGATCGCGACCGCGGTCATCCTGCCCTATTTCATCGCCATTCTGATCCGCACCTATGCCTGGATGGTGTTGCTTGGCCGCAATGGGCCGATCAACAAATTCGCCATCTGGCTGGGGATCTATGACCAGCCGCTGGCCTTGCTGTTCAATCGCGGCACGGTGCTTCTGGGCATGACGGCGGTGCTGATGCCGCTGATGGTGCTGAGCATCTATTCCAGCCTGTCGCGGCTTGATCCCGGCCTGACCCGTGCGGCCTTGGCCAGTGGGGCGGGGCCGTTGGCCGTGTTCTGGCGGGTGCTTCTGCCGCTGACCCTGCCCGGAATCGGCGCAGGCTTTCTGTTGGTCTTCGTCAGCGCGCTTGGCTTCTTCATCACGCCCACGCTTCTGGGCGGCCCGGCGGATCAGATGTTCGCCATGCACATCACCCAGCAGGCCGATTCCATCACCGGCGAGGGCTTCCTTCAGGCGCTGGCGGTCGTGCTTTTGCTGATCACGCTGATCGTCGTGGGCGTGGCGGGGCGCCTGATGGGGTTCGAGTTCATCTGGGGCGGCGGCAAATTGGCGGAACCGGCCGAGACCGCCACCGAGTCGCGGCCCGGCAAGACCCGGCCGCGGCGCCGCAGCCTGGGCATGGTCTTCGCCGATACGGTCGGCTGGCCGCTGCTGCGGATCCTGGGCCGGATGCCGGCTTCGGTGGGCATATGGACGGTGCGGGGCATCGGCTTTGTGATCATCAGCGCGCTGATCCTGCCGATCCTTGTCGTCATCGTCATCTCGTTCAGCGAGGCCAGCTACCTGACCTTCCCGCCGCCGGGCTGGTCGCTGAAGTGGTATGAGAAGTTCTTCTCGGATTCCAACTGGATGACGGCCTTCTGGAATTCGATGGGGATCGCGGCGCTGTCGGCGGTGATTGCGGTCACCCTGGGCGCATCCGCGGCCATGGGCATCGTGCGCAGCGAGATCCGCTACAAATCGGCGCTGATGCTGTTGCTGGTCAGCCCGATGATCGTGCCGCCCGTGGTGATGGGCCTGTCGCTGTACAGCCTGTTTTTGCAGCTGGGGCTGGTCGGCACCTATTTCGGACTGGCGGCCGCCCATGCGATTGGCGGTATCCCGATCGTGGTGGTGATTGTCGCGGCCTCGCTGCAGGCGGTGGATCGCCGGCTGGAGCAGGGCGCCGCCGTGCATGGCGCATCGCCGCTGACCGTCTTTCGCACCGTCACGCTGCCCGCCATCGCGCCGGGTCTGGCGGCAGCGGTGTTCTTCGCCTTCCTGCATTCGTTCGATGAGCTGGTGCTGTCGCTGTTCCTGTCCAGCCCGCGGATGAAGACGCTGCCGCTGATGCTGTGGGCGGACATCAACTACCAGCTGAACCCGGTTCTGGCGGTGGTCTCGACGCTGGAAGTGCTGCTGGTGGTCGGCGGGGTGATCCTGGCGCGTCCGGTTCTGTCCCGGTCGCGTGGAGGCCATTGACGACAAGATCAAGCCCAACAACGGAGGAGGATGTTATGCTTGAACGGAAAAACCTGAGGGGATTGGTTTCGGCCCTGGCCGTGACCACCCTGCTGGCGGGGCCGGTGGCCGCGCAAAGCACCGAAGTCATCATGCAAGATCCCGGCGGCGGCTATGGCGAGGCGCTGCGCAAGGTCATGTACGATCCCTTCACCGCGGAAACCGGCATCACCGTGGTCACCGTGCAAGAGGCGCGCTCGGGCCCGCGCATCAAGGCCCAGGTCGAAGCCGGCAAAACCGAATGGGACCTGACCTTCATCTTTGACCAGGAAACCAAGCTTCTGGGCGATTGCTGCCTGGCCGACATCGACTACAGCATGATGTCCGACGAGGCGCAGAAGACCCTTGCCGCCATGCCCGACAATCTGAAGCGTCAGAAGGGGGTGGCGCTGCAGGTGATCGGCGTGGGGCTGGTCTATAACAAGGACGTCTATAGCGGCGATGCGAAGCCGGCCAGCTGGGCCGATTTCTGGGATGTCGAGAAATTCCCGGGCCAGCGTTGCCTGCCCGCCTGGCCCCGCTTCGTGATGGAAGCGGCGCTGATGGCCGATGGCGTGCCGAAGGACCAGCTTTACCCGCTGGACATGGAGCGCGCGCTGAAGAAGATCGCCGAGATCAAGCCGCATGTGTCGAAATGGTGGACCACCTCGGCCCAGCCGCCGCAGCTGCTGCTGGATGGCGAGGCGGATATGTGCATGGCCTATACCGGCTCGACCTCGAAGCTGGCGCTTGAAGGCGCGCCGATCGAAGTCGAATGGAACCAGGGCTTCGTCTATTACGACTTCTTCTCGATCCCCAAGGGGGCGCCGAATTACGAGAATGCGATGAAGCTGCTGTCCTGGCGGCTGGAGCCGCAGCGCGCCGCCGAGCTGACCTCGAACTTCCCGGTGGCGCTGCCTTCGCCGGTGGTGTTCGAGGCGGCCGATCCCGCGATCAGCGTCTATTGGGCCAACAACCCGGCAAACGTGTCGCGCGCCATCGAATGGAGCCCGGATTACTGGGGGGCGATGACGGCGGACGGCGCCATGACCAATGAGGAATATGGTCAGGAACAGCTGAACGCGCTTCTGGCGCAATAATCTTGCGCGGTGGCCGCTTGCTGCGGTGGCGGCCACCGCAACCTACCGTATACTGGCAAAGATCGCGCGCCTGTGGCGATCTGTGCCGAAAGGAATGACGTGCCGTGATGGACAAGGCTTTCATAAAGGGGCTGCGATTGCTGGAATGCCTTGCCGTCAGTCCCAAGCCGCGCGGCGTCAGCGATCTTGCCACGCAGCTGGCGATGACGAAAAGCAATATCCACCGCCTGCTGCAAACCCTTCAGGCGCAAGGCTATGTAAGGCAGGTGCCGCCGAACAGCACCTATGAGCTGACGACCAAGATCTGGGAATTGGGCAGCCATGTGATCCGGCGCATGGATCTGATCTCGGTCGCCCGTCCGACGATGCAGCGGCTGGCCGACCAGACCGGCGAGACGATCCATCTGTCGATCCTGGACGATATCGACGTCGTCTATGTCGAAAAGATCGAAAGCGCGCATCACATCCGCGCCAATACCAGTGTGGGCTCGCGCGCGCCGGCCTTCACCGTGGCCACCGGCAAGGCGATGCTGGCCCATATGCCCGACGACTATCTGGAACGGTTCCGGCCCCATCTGCGCCGCTACACCGATACCACCCGTGTCACGATCGAGGATCTGCGCGCGGATATCCAGCTGGCCCGAGAGCAGGGCTATGCGATGGTGCTGCAGGGCGAATGGCGCGAGGGCATTGCCGCCTGTGCCTGCGCCATCCTGGGCCGCACGGGGGATCTGGTCGGCGCGATCGGCATGTCCGGCCCCGATTCCCGCATCAAGCGCAAACAGCTGAAACTGATCGCCCCGCAAGTGATGGAGGCGGCCCAGACCATTTCGGCCGCGCTTGGCTATCTGCCGGGCAACTGACCCCGCGCGGCCTTCGCCGCATTCCGTTTCCGCATCCGCCAAGGACATCCGATGACTGCGACTTACCCCGATACCCAGCTTTTCATCGACGGCACCTGGTGTGCGGGCAGCGGCGGGCGTGTCATTCCCGTGATCGACCCCGCCACCTCGGAACAGATCGGCACCGTCGCCCGGGCCGAGATCGCCGATCTGGATGCCGCCCTTGACGCCGCCGCGCGCGGCTTTTCGATCTGGGCGGCCACGGGTGTGTTCGAGCGCTGCCGGATCATGCGCCGCGCCGGCGACCTGCTGCGCGCGCGGGCGGCAGAGATTGCCGTCACCCTGACCCGCGAACAGGGCAAGCCGGTCGCGGAATCCCGCGGCGAGGTGCTGGCCGCCGCCGATATCATCGACTGGTTCGCCGAAGAGGGTCGCCGCGCCTATGGCCAGATCATCCCGGCCCGGGTGCCGGGCGTCACGCAGATGACGGTCAAGCTGCCGGTCGGCCCGGTTGCGGCCTTCACGCCCTGGAACTTCCCGATCAATCAGGCGGTGCGCAAGGTTTCGGCCGCCCTGGCGGCGGGCTGTTCGATCATCGTCAAGGCGCCTGAGGAAACCCCCGCCGCCCCGGCCGCGCTGATCCGCGCCTTTGCCGATGCCGGCGTGCCGGCCGGCGTGATCAATCTGGTCTACGGGGTGCCTGCGGAAATCTCGGAATACCTGATCCCGCATCCGGTGATCCGCAAGATCTCGTTCACCGGCTCGACGCCGGTCGGCAAGCATCTGGCCGCGCTGGCCGGCCAGCACATGAAGCGGGTGACGATGGAGCTGGGCGGCCATGCGCCGGTGATCGTCTGTGACGACGCCGATCTGGACAAGGCGGTGCGGCTGATCGCGGGCAGCAAGCTGCGCAATGCCGGGCAGGTCTGTGTCGCGCCCACGCGCTTTCTGGTGCAAGAGGCGGTGTTCGATCCCTTCCTGTCCGGTTTTACTGCGGCCGTGCAAGCCGCACGCCAGGGCAACGGGCTGGAGGAGGGTGTCCAGATCGGGCCGCTGGCGAATGACCGCCGCGTGGCCGCGCTGGAGACATTGGTGGCCGATGCGGTCGCGCAGGGCGCAAAGCTGGTGACCGGGGGCAAGCGGATCGGCAATGTCGGCAATTTCTTCCCGCCCACAGTGCTGGCCGATGTGCCGCTGTCGGCCAGGATCATGCATGAGGAACCCTTCGGGCCCGTGGCCATCGTGAACCGCTTCGCGTCGCTGGACGATGCGATCGCCGAGGCGAACCGCCTGCCTTACGGCCTGGCCTCTTATGCCTTCACCCGCTCGGCCCGCTCGATCCAGCGGCTGGGGCTGGAGATCGACGCCGGCATGACCACGATCAACCATCTGGGTCTGGCCCTGCCCGAGGTGCCGTTCGGCGGCGTGCGCGATTCGGGCTATGGCACGGAAGGCGGGTCCGAGGCGATCGAGGCCTATCTGACGACGAAATTCGTCACGCAGATGGCCGAATGACCGGGAAAGCCGCGGCGCAGGGGGCTGCCTAGGCGCTGGCGGGGCAGGGCAGGGTCAGCACGTCGACCTGGGCCTGCTGCAGCACCTGCTGGGTGACGCTGCCCAACATCATCCGCGCCAGCGCGCTTCTGCCCTGGCTGACCATGACCACCAGATCGGCCCCGATCTCGGCCGCGGCCTTCAGGATCTCGGCCGCCTCGCCCGCTTCGCGCCGCCGCGTCAGGGGCTGCAGCAGCGGGCCGCGCAAGCCCGCGGCGAAGCGCGCCAGATCGGCCAGCGACGTGGCGGAATGGGCGGCGATTTCGCGGCTTTGGTCGGGCGGCGGCAAAGTGTCGGCCATGGCCAGGCGCAGGAAGGGCAGATCGAAGACGGTCAGCAGGGAATGCCGCGCCTGGGGGAACAGCCCCAGATCCAGAAAGCCCTGCAGCGCCGCGGCCGAGGTTTCGGAAAGATCGGTGGTCAGCAGGATGTGGCGATAGGGGCCGGCCGGCGGGGCATTGACCGTCAGCACCGGGCAGGCGGCCTTGCGGATCACCCGCTCGGCCGTGGTGCCGATGAAGGCATCGCGCAGGGCCTGGCGGCGATGCGGGCCCAGAACCAGCAGCAGGGGCCGGGTTTCGGCCGCGCGCAACAGCCCCTCGAACGGATCGGCGAAGATCACCTCGGTCTCGGAGCGCAGGCCGTCATGCTGCTGCAGCGTCTGCGCCATCCGGTGCAGCAGGGCGCGGGCATCGGCGGCCTCGTGATCGACCAGCCGTTTGGGGCGGTCGTCATCGACGACATGAACCAGATCCAGCCGGGCCTGATGCGCCTGGGCCACCAGAACGGCGCGGCGCAGGGCCCGGTCGGAGCGTTCCGAGAAATCGGTGGCGCAAAGAAGGCGGGGGGGCATGGTCTGTCCTTCGCTTCGGTCGGGCGGGAAGACCATGGCCGACCAGGCCCTGGCGGGAAACGGGCCGCCGGGCCGTTCAAATCATCGCTCAGCCGCAGGATAGGACAGCGCATGGCATTAGGCCATGCCGCTTGACCGCCGGCCCGCCCGCAGGCCAAACCGCCTGCGCTGGTTCGGGCTGCACAAGGCGGAAGCGACGCGCGGGCGCTTGCTTTACTCTGCCCGGTCAGTCTGACACTCTGCGCCCCTACCATGTTCGAGGACGCTTTGGACCAGAGACTGCCTGCCGCAGCCCGACCTGCGCTGACCGGCAGCGCGCGCGCCGTGTTCCGGCGTCTGGTCGAAGAAGGCCCCTCGACCCGGCCGCAGATCGGCCAGTCGCTGGGCCTGTCGCGACCGACCATGTCGGCGGCGATTGCCGAACTGGAAAAGCCCGGCCTGGTCGAGATGATCGGTGCCGTGCAGGGGCCCCTGGGGCGCAGTGCGGCGCAATACCGGGTGGGGCAGGGCGCGGGCCATGTGATGGCGGTCGATGCGGGATCGACCCATGTCAGCCTGCGGGTCTCGACGCTGGACCGGCGGCTTCTGGATGCGCGGGTCTACCGCCTGCCGGTCAGCCAGATCTCGATCAACGATCAGGTCAGCCGCGCCGTGGCCCAGCAGGTGGCGGCGGCGCTGGCGGCGACGCAGCCCGACTGGGGGCCGCTGCGCGCGCTTGGCATTGCGGTGCCGACGCGGGTTGTGGGGCCGGGCGGCGATGTGGTGGCCAGCCGCCAGGAAGTGGTGTTCAGCGCCTTCACCCCGCCGCCGGGCGTGGATGTGGTGTTGGAGAACAACGTGAACTGCGCCGCGGTGGCCGAGCGCCATTACGGCGCGGCGCGGGGCGAGGCGAATTTCGCCTATGTCCAGGTCGGGGTGAAGATCGGCATGGGGCTGATGCTGGGCGATCAGCTGATCCGCGGCCGCAACGGCGCCGCGGGCGAGATCGGCCATCTGAGCTTTCCCTTTGCCCCCGGCCTGCAGCCCCGGCCCGGCGAGGCCGAGCAATATCTGGGCACCGAGGCCTTTCTGGCCCGGGTGCGCGCCGACTGGCCGGCCGATGCGGGCACGGCGCCAGCCGACACGGCCGAATTGCTGGCGCTGGCCGGCGCGGGCCATGCGCTTGCGCTGCAGCATGTGGCGCGCCATGCCGACGACATCGGCGCGACGGTGGCCAGCTGTGTCAGCGTGGTCGATCCCGGTCTTGTCGTTCTGGGCGGGGGGCTTGGCGCCTCGCCCCTGTTGCTGCCCGGCGTGCGCGAGACGGTGAACCGCCTGTCCTATGCCGCCGAGATCCGGTCCACCCTGCTGGGCGCCGATGCGACCGTGCTGGGGATCGAGCGGCTGGCCATCGAAACAGCATTGCCGCGGGTGATCGGGCAAGAGGCCTGACCTTCCGCAGATTTTGCCGTCCTGCCTGCAGGAAAGGCTTGACGTCTGCCTGTTCGTTTTTATTAGTTAAGCAGCCTAACACATAAGGGCGGCGGGCCGTCCCCGACGGCGCGGGTTCCAACAGGAGGAAAAATGAAGACGCACAGCACTCTTCGTTCCGGGGCGGCCGGGATTGCCGCGCTGGTCGCAATGTCGATGGCGGGCATCGCCGCCGCGCAGGATGTGACGCTGGAATACTGGGTCTATTCCGACTTCGCCCAGGGCGAGGCGCTGGCCCTGCAGCAGGACTTCATCAAGGAATTCACCGCCGCGCATCCGGGCGTGACGGTGAACATCGTCGGCAAGGGCGATGACGACCTGACCGCGGGCCAGGTGGCGGGTGCGGCCAGCGGCAACCTGCCGGACGTGTTCATGAATGCCCAATCGGTCGGCGCCCAGCTGGTCGAGGTGGGGGCGCTGGACAATCTGTACAGCAAATGGATGGCCATGCCCGAAGCGTTTCGGGCCCAGTTCGACGAATCGGCCCTGGCCGCCTGCATGCCGCGCCCCGAAGAGCTGTACTGCCTGCCCTATACCGGCTTCGGCTCGCTTCTCTATCGCAACCTGACCGTGCTGGAGAAGGCCGGGATCGACGCCTCGGTGCCGCCGGCCAGCTGGGCCGACTGGTATGCGCAGATGCAGGCCGTCAAGGCGGCGGGTCTTTATGCGATCCCGGATGAGACGCTGGTCTTCAACTCGATCGCCGAGATCTACGCGACCTCGGGCAGCACCGAGACCTGGGGTTTCGACTGGGAAAACCGCAAGACCCGGATCGACCCGGCGATCATGACCAAGGTGCTGCAGAAATTCGTCGACATGAAGGATCTGAACACCGGCACCAGCCGCAACGATCAGGCGACGAAGGATCTGTTCATCTCGGATCAGCTGGCCTTCCACACGGTCGGCCCCTGGGTCAACCCGACCTATGCCGAGGCGGCCAAGGCCAGCGGGCTGAAATACGATTTCGTGCTGATCCCGGGCGACGAGCCGGGCAAGACCGGCGGCATCCGCAGCTATGAGATGATCGGCGTGGCGCCGGGCCCGAATGCGGAAATCGCCTTCGAATTCGCGGCCTTCATCACCGAGAAGGCGCAGATGGCCCGCTGGGCCAAGCTTCTGTCGCGCTACAACGCCAATGCCGCGGCCATGGCCGACCCCGATGTCTCGGCGCTGCCCCTGATCAAGGTCTCGGTCGATGCGGCGCATGGCGCGATGGATGTGGCGGCGCCCTATTTCATCGATTCGGTGCCCAGCTGCTACAACGCGACGGTGATCGACTTCGCCTCGGCCACGGCCGATGGGGAATACACGCCCGAAGAGGGCGCCAAGGCGATGATCGAAGAGCTGAACGCCTGCCTGGCCCAATAGGCCCTGCGCGATCCAAATCCCTGCGGTCGGCCAAGGTGCCGGCCGCATCCCCTGACGGAGCCCGCATGTCCCTGCGCCGCCATCTGCCGCATTACCTCATGATCGCGCCGTTCATGATCCTGTTCGCGGTCTTCTTCCTGTATCCGATCCTGAGCGGCTTCTATTACAGCTTCCACGACTGGAACGGCGCCAAGCCGCCGGAATTCGTGGGCCTGCAGAATTACGAGAAGATCCTGGCCTCGCGCGATTTCAGCCGGGCCATGGGCAACCTGCTGATCTATATCGCGATCACCGTGCCCCTGGGCATTCTGGTGGCGCTTGGCCTGGCTTTGCTGGTCGACAGTTTCACCGGCCGTTGGGCGAATTTCTTCCGCAACGCCTATTTCATGCCGGTCGTGCTGCCCGCCTTTCTGGCGGCGACGATCTGGCGCTGGATCTATGCGCCCAATCTGGGGCTGTTGAATGTGATCCTGGGCTGGTTCGGCGCGGGTTCGGTGAACTTTCTGAACGACACCGGCACGATGATGTATGCGCTGATCGCCGTCGATGTCTGGGTCTCGGCCGGGTTCAACATGGTGATCCTGCTGGCCGGGCTGAAGAACATCCCGACCGAGCTGTACGAGGCCGCGCGGCTCGATGGCGCCAACAAGTGGCAGCAGATCGTGCATGTGACCGTGCCGATGCTGGCGCCGGTCCTGTTCTTCGTCTTCACCTACGGGCTGATCTCGGCGATGCAGGTCTTCGACAAGCCCTGGCTGCTGACCGGATCGTCCTTCACCAGCTATGGCGGGCGGCGCAATGCGCTGCTGTTTCCGGTGATGGACATGATGGGCCGCGCCTTCGGCGGGGTGAAGTTCGGCGAGGCCGCCGCCTATGGCTTCCTGCTGACCCTGGCGATCATCGCCATCACCGCCGCCATGTTCCTGTTGCGCAGCTGGAGAGAGCGGAGATGAATGCCGTTACCGCAGGCGTCACCCCCTGGACGGTGGCGAAATGGATGCTGGCCTTGGCGATTGCCGTCGTGGCGCTGTTCCCGATCTGGTGGATGATCAACGTGGTCTTCGCCCTGCCGGGCGAGCCGGTGTCGCTGAACCCGCGGCTCTGGCCCACCTCGCTTTCGGCGGGGTTCGACAAGATCCACATGATCTTTGCCGAGACCGGCTATCTGCGCGCCTATGCGATCTCGCTGCTTTACGCGGTGCTGACCATCGCGGGCGTGCTGCTGTTCGGATCGCTGGCGGCCTTCGAATTCTCGCTGTTCGACTTTCCGGGCCGCAAGGCGCTGTTTGCCGTGGTCATGCTGTCTTTGATGGTGCCGACGGCGGTGACGGTGATTCCGACCTATCTGCTGACGGCGCGGATCGGCTGGCTGAATTCGATGCAGGGGCTGGTCGTGCCCGGCCTGGCCTCGGCCTTCGGGCTGTTCATGCTGGTGCAGTTCATGCGCGCCATCCCGAAGGACATGATCGAGGCCGCGCGGCTGGATGGTGCCAGCCATTTCCAGATCTACTGGCATGTCGCGCTGCCCTTGTGCCGCAATGCCATGGTCACGCTGGCGATCCTGACCTTCATGCAGACCTGGGGCAATTACATGTGGCCGCTGATCGTGGCCACCAAGCCCGAAATGTACACCGTCGGTCAGGTCGTGGGCCTGTTCAACTCGCCCCTGTCGCACCACACGGTCGACACGGTCATGACCGCCAATCTTCTGGCCGCGATCCCGCCCTTGCTGTTCTTCCTGATCTTCCAGCGCAAGATCGTTGAAGGCATCGCCATGTCGGGAAGCAAGGGCTGATCGGAGCAAACATGGCCTTCCTTGACATCACATCCGTCTCGAAATCCTACGGCGCGCAGACCGTATTGGAAAACGTCAACCTTTTGATCGAGAAGGGCGAATTCGTGGTTTTCTTGGGCCCTTCGGGCTGCGGGAAATCCACGCTTCTGCGGATGATCTCGGGGCTGGAGACCATCACATCGGGCACGATTTCCATCGAGGGTCAGGTCGTGAACGACATCGAACCCGCAGCGCGCGGCACGGCGATGGTGTTCCAGTCCTATGCGCTTTACCCGCATATGACGATTTTCCAGAATGTCTCGTTCGGGCTGCGCATGGCGCGCAAGCCGCGCGAGATGATCGCCAAGGCCGTGGGGCAGGCGGCGGCGATCCTGAAGCTGGACCGGCTGATGGACCGCAAGCCCGGGCAATTGTCGGGCGGGCAGAAGCAGCGCGTCGCCATCGGCCGCGCCATCGTGCGCGAGCCGCGGGCCTTTCTGTTCGACGAGCCGCTGTCCAACCTGGACGCCGAATTGCGGGTGCAGATGCGGGCCGAGCTGATGGACCTGCACCGCCGGCTGGGCACCACGATGATCTATGTCACCCATGATCAGGTCGAGGCGATGACCTTGGCCGACAAGATGGTGGTGATGAGCGGCGGGCGCGTGCAGCAGGCCGGGCCGCCCCTGCAGCTGTATGACGACCCCGACAACCGTTTCGTCGCGGGTTTCGTCGGCTCGCCCAAGATGAATTTCCTGCCGGCCCAGGTCGTGGCTTCGGAAGCGGGTCGCCTGCGCCTAAGCGGGATCGGCGGGTCGGGGCAGGCGGATCTGCCGCTGGACGTGCCGGGGCTGCAGGGCGCGGTGGAACTGGGCCTGCGGCCGCAGCATCTGCATCTGGTCGCGCCGGGCGAGGCGCCGGCGGGGCTGGTGCTGGAAGGCCGGGTGGTGATGGTCGAGGAGCTGGGCTCGGAAAGCTTCGTGCATCTGGATCTGGCCGATGGCACGCGCATCACCCTGCGCGCCGGGCGCGAGGCCGATCTGGCGCCCTCGGTGCTGCGGGTGGCGGCCGATCTGCGCCATGCGCTGATCTTCGGACCCGACGGGCTGCGCATCCGCGGCCGGGACGGGCGGGCGGCATGATGCAGGCACAGCGGGACGAAACGGCGCTGATCGTCGGGATCGACATCGGCGGCACGAAAACGCATCTGCGCGCGCTGCCGCTGGGCGGCGAAGGCGCGCCGCGCGATCTGGTGATCGCCAGCCGCGACTGGCGGGTGCGCGACTGGCAGCGCGACGCGGCGCGGCTGTTGGAGATCATGCAGGACCTGACCGGCGGCGCGCGGGTCGCGGCCCTGGGCGTGGGCGCGCATGGCTGCGACGATGCGGCGGAATGCGCGGCGTTCCAGCAGGCCTTCGCCGCGCAGACCGCGCTTCCGCTGCGGGTGGTCAACGATGCCGAGTTGATGCCCTTGGCGCTGGGGCTGCAGGGCCAGATCGGCGTGGTGGCGGGAACCGGGTCCATCGCCGTTTGCCGGCCCGACGGCGGCGGCATGCTGGTTGCCGGCGGCTGGGGCTGGATCGTCGGCGACGAGGGCAGCGCCCCCAGCCTGGTGCGCGAGGCGGTGCGCGCCGTGGCGCGGCATTTCGATGCCGGCGGCGGGCGGGACGAGCCGCTGGTCGAGGCGATCTTTGCCGCGTTGCAGGTGCCTTCGGTGCCGCGGCTGGGCAGCGTGCTGTCGGAGATGCGCTCGGCCGCCGAAGTCGGGCGGCATGCGCCGGCGGTCTTTGCCGCGGCCGAAGCCGGATCGGTGCTGGCGCGCGACGTGATCCGCGAGGGCGGCCGGGCGCTGGCCGATCTGGCGGTGCTGGTGCAGCGGCGCGGCGCGGGTGCGGGCCATGCGGTGGCCGGCGGCAGCGTGATCGCCGCCCAGCCGCTTCTGTGGCAGGCCTTTGCCCAGGGCCTGACCGAGGCCAGCGCCGGCGCGCTTCAGCCGCATCTTTTCATCGGAAAGCCGGTCGAGGGCGCCTGTCGCCTGGCCGCCGGGCTTGCCGTCACCCCCGGGGCCGCGGCTGCGCTGCCCTGATCTCAGGAAGGACCTAGACGTGAGCTATCGTTCCACCATCGCCCGCCAGCCCGAGGCGCTGGCCGATACCCATGCCGCCGTGAAGGCGGAACTGGCCGGGATGGATCTGTCGATCCTGGACAAGCCGGTGATCGGCGTCACCGGCATCGGCGCCAGCTTTGCCGCCGCCACCGTGGTTGCGGCCGAGATGCAGGCGCAGGGCAAGCGCGCCTTCGCCATCCGCTCGGTCGACATGGACCGCGGGCTGGATCTGTGCGACGCGCTGGTCGGCCTGTCGCATCGCGGCCGCAGCGTCGAAACCGTGGCGGCGCTGGAAAAGCTGCCGCAGGCGGCGCGGCTGGCCATCACCAATGATCCCGAAAGCCCGCTGGCCAAGGCCGCCAACCTGCATCTGCGGCTGGCCAATGGCTCGGACGCGACGCCGTCCAGCACCGGCTACACCGCCACGCTTCTGGCCGCCGGCATGGCGTTTGAAACGCTGATGGGGGCGGCCGATTCCTTCGCGGCGATCCCGGCCTTGGCCACCGAGGTTCTGGCCACGGCCGGCGCCAAGATGAAACGTCTGGCTGCGCTGATGCCTGCGCGCCGGGCGGTGGATTGCGTCGGCGCCGGCGCGGCGCTTGGCACGGCCGATGGCGCCTCGCTGCTGATCCGCGAAGCCTCGCGCATTCCGGCGGCGGCCTATGACACGCGGCATTACCTGCACGGGCCGATGGAAAGCATGGATGCGGGCACGGCGGTGGTGCTGTTCGGCGCCGGGCGCGAGGTGGAACTGGCCCAGCATCTGCAGAAGATCGGCTGCCCGGCGCTTTTGGTGACCACGGCCGAGGGCGTGGCCGAGGGCGATCTGCTGACCGTGATCAAGGTGCCGGCGGTGGAAAACCGCATCGCGCAGGGCATCATCGACATTTTCGCGGCCCAGCTGCTGGCAGCGGAACTGTCGGATGCGGCGGGGCTGACCGATACGAAGTTCCGCTATCGCATGTCGGATACCAAGGTGCCGGTCGCCGGCTGACCCAAAAGGCCTCGGGCCCTGACCGGGTCCGAGGCCTTGCTGTTTCGCGCGGGCCTAGCCGCGGTCGCTGAACGGGCCTTCCAGGCCGGTCTCCCGCAGAAGCGCGGCCAGCCGGTTCGCGGCCAGCATCAGCGCCTCGCCCGCGGGTTCGGGGCCCTGGTCGGCCAAGGCGTCCAGGCCCGCCACCAGCGCCCGGGCCTGGGTCTGCAGCGCGGCGAAGCGCGTTGCATCGGCCTGCAGCGCCGCCAATTGCCGCGCCGTGACCCCGCCCATGCCCGAGGGCCGGGTCGAGCCCGCATCGCGATAGCCCTCGGGCAGATCGCCCTTCAGGTTGCGGATCTCGTGCCGGTCGATCGCATCGAGGATCTGGTCCACCGCCTGGATCGCGCCGGCAACCCGGGTCGGGTGGTCGGTATCGGCGGCAGCATGGGGCAGCAGCGTCAGCTTCTCGGCATGGTCGGGCAGCAGCGCCAGATAGGGCTGCATCGGCCCCGACAGCGCGCCGGTTTCGGCATCGCGGAACAGATCGGCGTCGATCACCGCATGGCCGACCGTGCCCGCGGCCAGGGCGCGGCCCAGTGCCGGCACATCGACCAACTCGCCGCGGTCGAAATTGATCAGCACAGCGCCCCGGGCCAGCGCGCCCAGAACCTCGGCCCCGATCAGCCCGGCATTGGCCGGGCCCGCCGGGCCCATCGGCCCCAGCCCCAGATGCACCGACAGCGCATCGGCGCCGCGCGCCGCCTCGGCCGGGGTGGCGGCATAGGTGAAGCCTTCGCTTTCGATCCAGACCCGGTGGCGGGGCCTTGCATGGATGCGCACCTCCATGCCGAAGGCGCGGGCCAGTTTGGCGACCTCGCGCCCGATATTGCCATAGCCGATCACGGCGAAGACCCGGCCTTCCAGCTTGGCGGTCGGGAAGCGCACCAGATCGCGGCCGGTGTCGAAATCGCCGGCCGAGACCAGCGCATTCAGCCGGTCGAAGGGCAGATCGGGGCGCAGGCGAAGAAGCGCCTTCATCACCATCTGCGCCGTGGCGCGCGCATTGATGCCGGGCGTGTTCATCAGGGGGGCCGTGCCCCCCTTGCCATCGCCGCCGCCCCAGCTGGCCGAGCCCATATTGCCGGTGCCCGCGCCGATGCGGACGCCGCCCTTGGCGAAACGGGTGCCGGCGGGCAGGAAGGTTGCCGCCGCGATCACCGCGTCATAAGTGCCGTCGCCCGCCTCGGCCAGCAACTCGGCCTCGGTCGACAGCATCGGCAGGTAGTAGAATTGCGGCCCCTGGCCCGAAGGCGCGGGCAGATCGCGGGCCGAGCCTTCGTGAAAGGCCCCGCCGCGCTTTTCGATATGGGCGCGGACGGCCGAGGCATCGGGCCGCCCGTCTGGCCCGGGGGCCAGACCGACCAGGTCGCAGATCAGGATTTTCGCATCGGTCATGTCGGGCCCTTTCGACGTCAGGAGAACAGTTCCGACACAAACTTGACCCGCTGGAAGGCTTCAAGTCCCTCGATGCCGCTTTCCGACCCCCAGCCGGATTCATTCACCCCCCCGAACGGGGTTTCGGGGGTCGAGATCATCGTGTGGTTGACCCCGACCAGGCCGGCATTCAGCGCGGCCTCGGCATCGCGGGCGGTGGCGCCGTCGCGGGTGAAGACGAAAGAGGCCAGGCCGTAGGGCAGGGCATTGGCCCGCGCGATCGCCTCGTCGAAACTGGCGAAGGACTGGATCGAGGCCACCGGGCCGAAGGGTTCTTCGGACATGATCCGGGCGGCGTCGGGCACATGGTTCAAGACGGTGGGCGCGTAGAAATTGCCCGGCCGGTTCAGCCGGTGGCCGCCGGTCATCAGCGTTGCACCCTTGTCGACCGCATCCTCGACCAGCGCATGCACCGCATCGCAGCGCCGCGCGGCGATCATCGGGCCCATCTGGGTTGCAGGCTCGATGCCTTCGCCCACGCTCAGCGCGGCGGCCTTGGCGGCCAGGCCGTGGGCGAAACGCTCGGCCACCGTTTCATGCACGAAGAAACGGGTGGGTGAGGTGCAGACCTGGCCCGCGTTGCGGAACTTGGCCGCGGCCAGCGTGGCCACCGCATGATCGACATCGGCATCGCCGAAGACCAGCACCGGCGCATGGCCGCCCAGTTCCATCGTCGTGCGCTTCAGCGTATCGGCCGACAGCCGCAGCAGATGCTTGCCCACCGCGGTCGAGCCGGTCAGCGTGACCTTCTTCGGAATGGGCGAGGCCAGAAGATGGCGCGAGATCATGTCGGGCACGCCGAAGACCAGGTTCAGAACTCCGCGCGGCAGGCCGGCCTCCTGGAAGCAGCGCGCGAAGGCGACGGCGGTGCCGGGGGTTTCCTCGGCGGCCTTCAGGATGATCGAACAGCCGGCCGCCAGCGCGCCCGAGATCTTGCGGATCACGTTCGAGGCGGGGAAGTTCCAGGCGGCGAAGGCCGCGACCGGGCCCACGGGTTCCTTGTAGACCATCTGGCGCTGGCCCGGCATGCGGCCCGGCACGATCCGGCCATAGGCGCGCTTGCCCTCTTCGGCATACCAGCGGGTGGCTTCGGCCGAGAAGGCGATCTCGCCACGGGATTCGGCCAGCGGCTTGCCGTTTTCCAGCGTCAGCACCCGGGCGATGGTTTCCAGCCGCGCGTCGATCAGCGCGGCGGCCTTCATCATCACCTTGTAGCGGCCAAGCGCGGTTTCTGCCTTCCAGATCGCGAAGCCGCGTTCGGCGGCGGCCAGCGCCTCGTCCAGATCGGCGGCGCTGGCATGGGGCACCCGGGTCAGCTCGGCGCCGGTGGCGGGGTTCAGCAACGGATGATCCTGGCCTTCGCTGCCGGCGCGGAACACGCCGTCGATCAGCAGCTCGATCTTTTCCTCGTACATCGTCTTCTCCTTTCCGGCCGCCGGGGCCGGCCAAATGGACCGCTCAGAACCTGTCGGAACGGAAATGCGTCATGTCGATCGGGCAGGGGCGGCCGGTGGCCAGATCGGCGACCAGCCGGCCGGTGACCGAGCCGCCCATCAGCCCCTGATGGCCATGGCCGAAGGCCAGGATCACATTGTCATGCCGCGGCGCGCATTCGATCACCGGGATGCTGTCGGGCGTGCCGGGGCGGTTGCCCATCCAGGGTGTCATCCCGCGCAGATCGGCGCCGGGGAACATGTGCCTGGCCTGCGACAGCAGGATCTCGGCGCGGCGCCAGTTCGGCGGGGCCGAGGGGCGGGCGAATTCCACCGTGCCCGACAGGCGCAACCCGCCCTCCATCGGGGCTGCCACGAATTTGCGCTCGGCCGCGTTCACGTTCACCCGCAGCCCGGTTTTCGCATGCGGCAGCATGATGTGATAGCCGCGTTCGCTGATCAGCGGCACGCGGACGCCCGCCTGCCGGGCGAAGGGGCCGGAAAAGGCGCCGGCGGCCACGACGACCTTGTCGGCCAGGGCGACCCCGGCCTCGGTCGCGACGCCGGTGACGCGGCCCTGGTCCAGCACCAAGGCCTTGGCCCTTTGCCGGGTGAACAGCACGCCCTTGCGCGCCGCCAGCCGCGCGATGGCTTCGACCAGCCGCCCGGGGTTCGGGCATTGGCCCTGTTCGGGCAGGAAGACCCCGGCGCAGTAATCGGGATTGATCGCGGGTTCCAGGTCGCGCATCTGCGCGGCGTTCAGGATTTCGACCTTCACCCCACGCTCGCGCCGCAGGGCGATGGACAGCGCGCTGCCTTCGGGGCCTTTGGGGTTCTCATAGGCGAACAACTGGCCGCGGTGCAGGATCAGATCGGCGCAGCCCGCCTCGCGCAGCAAAGGCTCGTAGCACTCCAGCGTCAGCCGGTTCAGCGCGATCATCCCGTCTGCGATCCGCCGCACCCGCGACAGCCGGGAATTCCACAGAAAGCGCAAGAGCCAGGGCAGGGCATGCGGCAGATCCAGAAGCCGCAGGCCAATCGGGCCTTCGGGGTCCAGAAGCATGCCCGGCACCTGCCGCGCGATGCCCGGCATGGCGTTGGGGATGCAGGAGCCGGGGGAAAGCCCCCCGGCATTGCCATAGGAACATTGCTCCGGGCTGCCGGGCAGGACCGGGTCGATCACCTCGACCCGATAGCCTTCATCCGCCAGCGCATTGGCGGCGCAGACACCGATGATGCCTGCGCCGATGACGGCCACTTTCTGCCCGCGCGATCCCGGGGTCATGATCGGCTCAGGGCGCGTCGGCCGAGGGCGTGCCGGCGCGGAAGGCGGGCATCGCCTTGGCGTAAGCCATCTGCAGCATGCGGAAATCCGACAGATAGGCGATGAACTTGTAGCCCAGCTTGCGCATCTTCTGACCATATTCGACCGAGCCGACATGAATGCCCGGCACGACGCCGGCCTTGATGCAGCGTTCGGCGATCAGGGCGATGGCGTCGTTCACATCGTCCCATTTCGGATCGAAGCCCGGGGTGTGGCCCATGGACACGGCCAGATCGGACGGGCCGACGAAGATCGCATCCAGCCCCGGCACCGCCAGGATTTCATCCAGATTCGCGATGCCATCCTTATGCTCGATCATCGGCATGGTGATGACGGTCTTGTTGGCATTGGCGAAATAGTCCGCCCCGCCATACAGCCCCGCCCGGATCGGCCCGACCGAGCGGCCGCCTTCGGGATAATAGCGGCAGGCCTGCACGAAGGCCTGGCATTCGGCGGCGGTGTTGACCATCGGCGCGATCACGCCATAGGCGCCGGCATCCAGCACCCGGCCGATGATCGAGGGGTCATTCCACGGCACGCGCACGAAGGGCGTGCGGTCGGTGGTGGAAATCGCCTGCAGCATGGTCAGGACATCGGCGTAATCGGCGCAGCCATGCTGCATGTCGATCGTCACCGCGTCGAAATCCTGCTGGGCCATCAGCTCGGCCGAGAGGCTGGAGGGGATCGCCAGCCAGCCGGTGACGGCGCAGTCGCCCTTGGCCCAGAGATTGCGGACTTTGCTTTCGCGCATGGTCTATCCTTTCGTGATTCAGGCGTTCAGGATCAGATCGGCGGCCTTTTCGGCCATGGCGATCGTGGTGATGTTGGTGTTGGCGGCGATGACCGAGGGCATGGCCGAGGCATCGACGACGCGCAGTCCCTGCACGCCGCGCACCCGGCAGTGCGGATCCAGCACCGCCATCGGATCGTCCTCGCCGCCCATCTTGCAGCTGGCCGAGACATGCCAGCCCGACCAGACCGCCTTCTTCGCCCAATCGACGATCAGGTCGCGATGCTGCATCATCTGATGCATCCGCTCGGTCGTGCCGAATTTGCGCCGCAGCAGGGTTTCGCGGAAGAAGGGCGCATAGTCGAACAGCATCGCGGCCGTGCCGGTCTTGACGTAGTTCGACAGCTTTTTCACCGACAGCGACCGTGCCTCTTCGGTATAGCCGGCCAGGAACCAGGTGTTCACATGGTTGCGCACCCGCGGGTCTTCCATCACCCGGTAGATCCGCTCGAACCCGTCGACCAGCCGCATCAGATCGCGCTCGTCGCCGCCCAGGTTCAGGTTCACCACCGGCTCGTCGCGCCAATCGGGCGATTTCAGCGTGACGGTGCCCTGCGAATAGCTTTTGTTCACGCAGACATTCAGCGCGCCCATGGTCTTGCCCAGGGGGTGCCAGCCCGCGCGGTTGACCGGCATGATCAGCATGTCCGAGCCGGTGCAGCCTTCGTAGCCCGAGGAATAGCGCACGCCCAGAAAGATGTGGCGGCGCTGGTTCGGGCGCAGGCGGGCGGACCTTTTGAAATGCGCGCCCACGGCCAGATGCGGGTGGTCCATCAGGTTGCGCCCGACGCCGGGCAGATCAGCCACAACAGGAATGCCCAGGGCCCGCAACTCGGCCGCGGGGCCGATGCCGGCCCGCAGAAGGATCGGCGGGGTGTGCAGGGCGCCTGCGCAGAGGATCACCTCATGGGCCCGGAAAATCTCGGCGGGGCGCCCGTCGCGATGGGCGCGCACGCCGGTGATCCGGGTGCCGTCGCGTTCCAGCGCCTCGACCTGGGTCAGTGGGAAGAGGTGCAGGTTCTTGCGCGCCCGCACCGCGCGCGTCAGATAGCCAACCGCGGTGGACACGCGGCGGTCGTTTTCATTGGTCAGGGGCAGCGGGAAACAGCCATCCGAGAACGAGGCGTTATAGTCGGGCTGATAGGGAAACTCGCCCTCCATCACCGCCATCACCGATGAGGTGAAGCCCGCCCAGTCCTTCGGAAACACCCGGCGGATCGGCATCGGCCCGGTCGTGCCATGCAGATCGCCGTCGAAATCCTGATCGCGTTCCAGCTTGCGGAAATAGGGCAGCATGCCCTGCCAGCCCCAGCCGGTCGCGCCCTTGGCTTCCCATTCGTCATAATCGCCGGGCAGGCCGCGCACCGCGAATTGCCCGTTGATCGACGAGCCGCCGCCCATGACGCGGGCCTGTTCCAACCGGGTGGGCGGGACGGTTTCAGAGTTTGACCGCGGGTTGCGGGCAAAGACGCGCAGCTTCGACCAGTGATATTTCGGATCGAAATACGAAAGGCCCGGATAGCTGTCGGCGATGATCTCGGGCACGGCATCGGGCGGGGTATCGGGCCCGGCCTCCAGCAGCGCCACCTGTTTGCCGGGGTTTTCCGACAGCCGCGCCGCCAGCGTCGCGCCGGCCGAGCCGCCCCCCACGATGACGAAATCGTAGATCATATCCGATGTCCTTAAAGCGTATTGATCCACACGGCCTTTTGCCGCGTGAATTCCTCGATCCCGGCGCGGCCCATGTCCTTGCCGAAGCCCGAGCCCTTCCAGCCGCCGGCCGTATAGGTGAATTCGGGGTCGCGGCCGTGCTGGTTGACCCAGACCATCCCCGCCTCGACCGCATCGGCGACTTTCATCGCCAGCTTCAGATCCTGGGTGTGGATCGAGGCCGACAGGCCATAGATCGGGTGCTGCGCCTCGGCGATGGCTTCCTCGATCTCGTCATAGGGCGTGACCGACATCACCGGGCCGAAGAATTCCTGGATGAAGCCGGTGGTGTCGCGGCCCACATCGGCCAGAAGGGTGGGGGCGTAGAAATTGCCCTGGTTCGGGCCGTCCAGCCGGCTGGCTCCGGTCAGCACGGTTGCGCCGTCGGCGACGCTTTGCTGGACCAGCGCGTCGATCCGGTCGAATTGCTTGGCCGAGATCACGGGCGCGAAGGTGGTGGTCTCGTCCCAGGTCGGGCCGGGCTTGATCGCCCTGGTCTTGGCCAGGACGCGGTCGATCAACTCGTCCGCCACGCTGCGCTGCACGATCAGCCGCGAGGCCAGCGTGCAGACCTGGCCTGCATTCACCATGAAGGCATTGGCAACGCGGGTGGCGATGGCATCCATCTCGCCGGGGTTCTGGGTCACGATCTGCGGGCTTTTGCCACCCAGTTCCAGCACGACGGGCTTGATGCCCGAATGCGCCGCCAGCGCCATGATCGCGGCCCCGGTCTGGGTCGATCCGGTGAAGGAGATGATGCCGATCTCGGGATGCGCCACAATGGCGGCGCCGGTCGTATGGCCCCAGCCATTCACCACGTTCAGAAGGCCGGCGGGCAGGCCCGCCTCGGCGGCGCATTCGGCCAGGGCCAGCAGGCTGTGCGGCGTCAGTTCCGAGGTTTTCATTACCACCGCATTGCCGGCGGCCAGGGCGGGGGCGAATTTCCACGCCGCGGTGATCATCGGGAAATTCCACGGCACGATGGCGCCGGCGATCCCATAGGGCTGGCGGCGGGTATAGCTGAGCGTGCCGGCCTTGGTTGCCGTCACGATGCCTTCCAGCTTGTCGCAATATTCGGCGAAATAGCGCACCACGCCGGCGGTGCGCACCGCATCACCCGTCACCGTGCCGGAAATCAGCCGGCTTGACCCCATCGCCTCGACGCGGCCCAGATATTCGGCCTTCTCCTCGATCTTCGCGGCGAAGGCGAACAGGATCTTCGCCCGGTCGCGCGGGGCCATGCCCGCCCAGCCGCTGCGCGCCAGCGCGTCTTTCGCCGCCGCGACCGCCCTGTCCACCGCGGCGGCGCCGCCATCGGTGATCGTGCCCATCGGGCGGCCATCCGAGGGGCGCAGCACCACGATCTCTTCGCCGGGCAGATCGACGAAACGGCCGCCGATGTGATGGCCGGAGGAGACGGAAACGGTATCGGGATTGAACGTCAGCACCATGGTCTTTCCTTTGCGGGCAGTCCTGCAGGGGCGTGCAGGGGTCCGTCGCCGGCCCAGAGCAGGCCGGCGGCAGGGGGCATCGGGGGCGGCAGGCCGGGGCTTGCGCGCGCGGGCGGCGGGCGTCAGCTTCCTTCCAGGAAGGGGCGCAGAAGATCGGCGGTTTCATGGAACCGGCCGACGAAGCTTTTCAGCCGCGGATGGGTGGGGCGCAGCAGCACGTCGCGCGGCGGCCCGTCCTCGACGATCTGGCCCTCGTCCAGGAAGATCACCCGGTCGGCGATTTCGAAGGCGAAGCCCAGCTCATGCGTGACGATCAGCATGGTCATGCCGCTGCGCGCCAGATCGAGCATCGCCTTCATCACCTCGCCCACCAGTTCCGGGTCCAGGGCCGAGGTCGGCTCGTCGAACAGCATGACCTGCGGATGCATGGCCATGGCGCGGGCGATGGCGACGCGCTGCTGCTGGCCGCCCGACAGCTGGCGGGGATATTTGCCGACATGGTCGGCCAGCCCCATCTGCGCCAGCAGATCCAGCGCCTCGCGCCGCGTCGCGTCGCGATTGGCCTTCTTCACCGTCACCGGCCCTTCCATGACGTTTTCAAGCGCCGTCATGTGCGGGAACAGGTTGAACTGCTGGAAGACCATGCCGGTCTGCGCCCGGATCCGGTTCACCGTGGCCAGCGGCACGCCGTTGCCGTCGCGCGCCGCGGGGTTGGCGCTGTAGATCGCCTCGCCGCCGATGGTGATCTTGCCATGGCTGGGCAGGTTCAGCAGGTTGACGCAGCGCAGAAGCGAGGTCTTGCCCGAGCCGGAGGCGCCGATCAGCACCACGACCTCGCCTTTCCTGACCGTCAGGTCGACGCCTTTCAGCACCTCGCGCGTGCCGAATTTCAGCCGCAGCGCCTCGACCTTCAGCAGCGGGCCCGCAGCGGGGCCGGGATTGGGATGGACGCTCATTTCACGCGCTCCGATACTTTCTCAAGCCGGCGCGACAGAAGGGTCAGCGGCACCAGAAGGACAAGGAACATCGCGCCGACCATGGTGTAGACCTCCATCGGACGATAGGTGAAGGAACTGACATAGCTGGCCTGATACAGCAGGTCGGGGACCGTGATCATCGACATCAGCGTGGTGTTCTTGATCTGGATGATCGACTGGCCGGCCAAAGGCGGGATCATCCGGCGGAAGGCCTGGGGCAGGATCACCCGGCGCATGCGCTGGCCATAGGTCATGCCAAGCGCGGTCGAGGCATCGGTCTGGCCCCTGTCGATCGACTGCACGCCCGCGCGCAGGATCTCGGCATAGAAGGCGCCGGCATAGAGCGACAGGCCCGCGAAACCGGCCCAGAACTTGGTGATGCTCAGCCCGGCGAAGATCGGGAAGGCGTAGTAGATCCACAAAAGGATCACCAGCAGCGGGATGTTGCGGAAGATTTCCACATAGACCCGGCCGATGATCGTCAGGGTCCGCGAGCCGGTCAGCTGGATCAGGCCCACGACCAGCCCGATCACCAGCCCCGCCGAGATCGAGATGGCCGAGTAGAACAGCGTGACCTGCAGGCCGGCCCAGAACAGGGGCCAGTTCTGGGTGATGACATCGAAGTGAAACAAGCGCGCGACTCCGGCACAGGAGGTTGCGGGAAGGCACCCGGCCAGCGCAGGCGCCGACCGGGCCATGGGATCAGAAGCTGAAGTTCGACGGCAGGATCGACAGGTCGATGCCGCGGTCTTCGAAGGCCTTGGCGAGCTTGCCCTGCGCCAGACCCAGCGAGCGCTGTTGCAGCACCCAGTTGGTCAGGAAGTTGATATAGCCCGCATTGCCCGGCTTGCGCGCGACGGCCAGGGTGGCCGGGTTGCGCAGCATGGGTTCGGGCACGGTCACTTCGCCGCCGACCTGTGCTGCGATCTGCAGCGTGTCGAAGACCGACTGGATCATCGCATCGGCGCGGCCGGCCTGCAGTTCAAGGATCGCAAGGTTGCGGTCTTCCACCACGGTCAGCGTCGCCTTCGGCAGCAGCGCCTCGGCCACGATCTGCATGGTCGAGCCCTTCTGCACCACGACGGTCTTTTCCGGCGTGTTCAGTTCGGCCCAGGTGGCGACGGGCTTGCCCTTCGGCGCCAGAACCGCCCAGGCATCGGTGAACAGCGGTTCCCACAGATAGTCGACCACCAGGCCGCGCTTGGGGTTGGGGTTCACGCCGATGGCGATGTCGATCTTGTTCGATTGGAAATCGGCCGCCAAGTTGCCCCAGGTGGTTTCGACCGGGGTGACCTTGACGCCCAGCTCATCGGCGATCTCGGTCAGGAATTCGACATAGAAGCCGGTCCATTCGCCGCTGACCGGATCCTTGATATAGCCCGGTTCCTCGCCGATCATGACCGGGATCTTCAATTCGCCGCTGGCCTTGATTTCGTCCAGCACGGCCGAGGGATTGTCCTGTGCCACAGCGGTCTGCGCGGCAACAGTCATCCCGGCCCCCAGGGCAAGCGCCCGGAGGATGTTTCCGAAGAAAGACATGTTCAGATCTCCCTGATCTTTGGTTTTGATTGCAGGCCGGGTGGCTACCGGCCGAGGAACCCCCCTTCGAGAGGATCGCCCTTTTCGACATAGATCGTGCCCTGGGCCGAAAGATGGGCCTGGCCGCGGACGACGATCTCATAGCCTGTGCGGCCTTCGACTTCGGCCGTACCGGCCAGGGTCGCGGTGAAGGGCACGCCCAGGATATTCTCGGCGCGATAGGTTTCGGCTTCGTTCAGATCGCCGCGGATCAGAAGCTGGGCCATGCGCGCGCAGGTGCCGGTGCCGCAGGGCGACCGGTCGTATTTGTTGGGGGCCAGGACCAGCATCTGGCGGGAATGCGCCGGGCCCCTGTCGCTGTGAAACATCACGCTGGGCGCGGGCAGGCCGCGCAGGACGGGCAGGCCCTCGGTCGCTTTGGCGATCGCCTGCTTGATCCGCCAGCCAAGTGCCAGGCAGGCGCTGACATTGTCGGGCTCCAGCGCCAGACCCAGGGGATCGGCGGGCACCATCGCGTACCACATGCCGCTATACAGAATATCGGTGGTGATCTTGCCCAGGCCCGGCACGTCCACCTCAAGCGCGGGCAGGCCCATATAGGCCGGCACGTTCTTCAGCGACACCGAGCCCAACTCGCCCTGATCGGTCCAGTCCAGCCGCACCTCGACCACGCCGGCCGGGGTTTCCAGGGTGAAGCGGTCGCCGGTGGCGGGGGAAATCGCGCCGGTGAAGGCAAGCGTGCGGGCAAGGCCGATCGTGCCATGGCCGCACATGCCCAGATAGACATAGGACGAGATGAAGATCGCCCCGAAATCGGCCACTTGCGAGGGCACGGGGATCAGCCCGACCATCGCGGCATGGCCGCGGGGTTCATGCAGCAGCGTGCCGCGCAGATGATCGAAGCGGCGTTCGAAATCCTGGCGCTGCTCCAGCACGGTCTGGCCGTTCAGCGGCGGCACGCCCCCCAGGATCGCCCGGGTCGGATGTCCGGCCGTATGGGTATCCAGATAGGGATATGCCGCCTGCAGAATCGTCACTTGCGCCCCTCGCCGAACTCGTCGCGGATCGCGTCGCGGGTTTCGCGCCAGATCCGCTCGATCAGGTCATGTTCCATCCGATAGGCGCCGGGCACATCGCCCTCGATGATCGCCTGGAACACCCGGGCGGTATCGTCCAGCGACAGGTCCACCACGCCCGGGTTGCGGCGATACAGGTGATAGCGATAGCGCAGCGCCTGCTTTTCCAGCCCCTTCAGCAGCCGGTGCAGCGTGGCATTGTCGGCGATCTGGTAGATCAGCTCCGAGCCGCGCACGTCATGCGAGAAGAACAGCCGCGCATCGCCGGCTTCGCGCGCGGCGCGCATCGCATCCAGCACCTGGGCCAGTTGGGCCTTCAGCGCGGTGTTGGTCGAGCGCGCGGCCTGTTCGGCGGCAATCGCCTCAAGCGCCACGCGGCAGCTGTAGATTTCATCGAAATCGCGCAACGACATCGGCGTGACCCAGATGCCGCGCCGCGCTTCGCGCAGGACCAGCCCGTCGCGTTCCAGGGACCGCAGCGCATCGCGCACCGGCGAGCGGCTGACACCGTAGCGTTCGGCCACTTCCTCTTCGGTCAGGCGTTCGTTCGGGGCGAGTTCCAGGAAGACAATCGCCTCTTCCAGGATCGAGACAAGATTGTCTGCGATGCCGGCCGAAAGCTTATAGGCATGTCCTGTGTTCATGAATTCACCATACTGTATCCAGTATACAATGCAAGCGATTCCTTCTTTTGCGGGCCCATCGCCGCGTCGGCGCGGTGGGCCTTGGGTGAAAGGGCAAGGTGTGGGAATGGCTTAGCACGATCAACGCAGGCGGCACGCAATGCGGCACAGGCCGACGCTCTGGGCGCGGCCCTGTCACCCGGCTGCAACGGCCGGGCGGGGTTCGGGGCAGGGGGGTGGGGCGGCCGGCTACAGCGCGTCGCGCAACCACGCCAGCAGCCGGCGCTGCACCCAGGGGTTGCTTTTGAACGTCGCGTGATCGTCATTGGGCGAGATCAGCAGATCGTAGGACTTGCCCGCCCGCGCCAAAGCCAGGCCCAGTTGCAGGCTAAGCGCGGGCAGCACGTTTTCATCCATGTCGCCATGCCCGATCAGCAGCCGGCCCTGCAGGCGCCCGGCCAGACGGGCGTTGCAGGTATCGTCATAGCTGGTGCTGCCATCGGCATGGCGGATCAGCGGACCCTGCCATTTCTCGGGCCAGCAGCGGTTGTAGCCGGTCAGGTCATGGCTGCCGGCGGTCGCAACAGCGGCGCGATAGACCCGGGGATGCGCCAGGATGGCGCGCGCCGCCGCGTGGCCGCCGGCGGAATGGCCGATGATGCCGATCCGGTCCGGGTCCAGCCAGGGCCGAGTCGCGGCAAGCTGCGGGTAGGCGGCGACATGATCGGACAGGAAGCCGGGATCGCCCAGATTGCCATGGCACAGATCGTGGAACGCCTTCGACCGCCAGGGCGTGCCGCGCCCGTCCATCATCAGCACCGCAAATCCCAGCGCTGTCGCGGCATGGGCCATGGCAAGCTTCGACAATTCGTCCTGCGGCAGGGCCGAGCGCGGGGTCTGGATGCATTGCGGGCCGGGATAGACCATGTCGAGCAGCGGATAGCGCTGGCCGGGCTCCAGCGTCAGCGGGCGCCAGAGCATGCCGAAGAGCCGGGTCTCGCCATCGGCGGCCAGAAGCGTGACCCGCTCGGGCGTCACCAGATCCAGATCGGTATGGCCCTGTTCCAGATCGGCGATCACAGCGCCATCGGACAGGCGCAACAGCCGGCTGCGGCCCAGATCGCCCGCGCCCGCGCTGGTCACCACGATATGCGCCAGATCCGGCGACAGCGGGGCGGGCACCGGACCGGCGCCGGTCTCGATCAGTTCGGACCAGCCCAGATCGCGCAAATGGGGCGCATGATCGCCCGGATCGGGCGTCAGCACCCGCATCGCCCCACCATCCAGCCCGGCCAGGCAGATCCGCCGCGCATAGGGATCGGCGCTGGTCTCGCCGCTGCCGGACAGATAGATCACCTGGCGCCTTGCCGGATCGACCGCCAGGATCTCGACCACGGGCGCATCGCCCGAGGTGATCTGGCGGGTGATCGCGCCGCTGCGCAGATCGCACAGATACAGATGCGCATAGCCGTCGCGCTGCGAGAACCAGATCAGCTCGTCCGTCGCATCCAGCAGGCGGATGTTCGGCATGCCGCCATAGGCCATGTGGATGTCGACGAAGGTTTCGGCGGTTTCGGTGATGACCCGCCGGGCGGCGCCGGTGGCGGCCTGGGTTTCGACCAGGGTGATCGCGCGCTCGTAGCGGTCATGCTCCAGCCAGAACACCCTTTGACTGTCGCCGCTCCACCAGGCTTCGCGCTTCTCCAGGCCCGAGGTCTCGGTCACATCGGCCGGGCCGCAGGGGATGATGCGGCCGGTGTCGATCTCGATCACCGCCTGATGGGCGACGGGCAGGGCCGTGTCGCCGGCAAAGGCATTGCGCATCTCGTGCAGGATCGGGCCGGGGCCGCCGCCCTCGGTGACATTCTGCACCAGCGCGACCCGGCGCACCGCGCGTTCGTCCAGCTGATAGGTGAAGATCCGGCGCGAATCCGGCGACCAAAGCGCGATGGGCGGCAGGGCGATGCCGCGGCGACGCAGATGCAGGGTCTCCAGGCTTTGATCGGGCGATTTCGCCCATTCGAAATGCGGTGCGGCGCTGTGGGTCAGCCGCCGCTCGGGCCCGCCTGCGGCCGGGCGCAGCCACAGATCGCCATCGCGGCGGAACAGGATCCATTGCCCATCGGGCGACAGGCTTTCGTCATCGGCATGCGGGCGCGGCGCCAGGGCCGTCAGCCGGCCGGCGCCGAAATGCCAGCGCGACCGGCCTGCGGCCAGGGTCACGCCGGTTGCATCCTGCGCCAGGATCAGCAGCCGGGCGAAGACCGCGTCATCCCCCAGCGCGGCGCGCAGGGCCGGATGGTCGAAGGCGGGCGCGCGGCTGCCGTCGACCGAGACCAGAACATAGTCGGGCAGGCCCGCGGTCTGGCGGCGATACCAGAACCGCCCCGCATCCAGCCAATAGGGCGCGACGGCCAGATTGCAGCAGGCGGCGCGCAGCGCGTCGGGCAGCCGCGCCTCGGCCGCGGGGGGCAGTCGCAGATTGGCGCGGTCAGTCATGGCGCAGGGCCTCGATCGGGAAGTGGCAGGTATAGCTGACATCGCCTTGCGTCACCCGCGGCGGCGGCGTCTGGCGGCACAGGTCGCGGGCGAAGGGGCAGCGGCTGTGGAACTCGCAGCCCTGCGGGCGCTGGGTCAGGCTGGGCACCTCGCCCTCAAGATGCAGCCGCGCGCGCCGCGCCTCGGGGTCGATGATCGGATTGGCCGACAGCAGCGCCGCCGTATAGGGGTGGCGCGGCCGGGCAAAGACCGGCGCCGTCGCCCCGGTTTCCACGAAACGGCCCAGATACATGATCGCCATCCGGTCGGCGACATGGCGCACGATGTTCAGGTTATGGGTGATGATCAGCAGCGACAGGCCCAGCCGGACGCGCAGATCGTTCAAGAGGTTCAAGACCTCGCTTTGCACCGAGACATCAAGGCCCGCCGTCGGCTCGTCGGCGATCACCAGCCGCGGCTTCAGCGCCAGCGCCCGCGCCACGCCCACCCGCCTTGCCTGCCCGCCCGACAATTCATGCGGGCGCCGTTCGGCCAGCGCGGCCGGCAGGCCCACCAGGGTCAGCAGCCGTTCCACCTCGCCCTCGGGGCAGGGCAGGGAATGGATCGCGAAGGGTTCGCGCAGCAGGGCGCGGACGGTGAAGCGCGGGCTGAGCGAGCTGACGGCATCCTGGAAGATGAAGGCGATGTCGCGGCGGATCTGCCGGCCTTTCGCCGAAAGCGGCGCGCCGTCAAAGCCGATCTGACCCGAAACCGTGCCACCGAGCCCGGCCACCGCCCGCGCGAGCGTGGTCTTGCCCGATCCGCTTTCGCCGACCAGCGCCAGCGTCTCGCCCCGGGCCAGATCGAAATCCACCCCGGCCACGATCTTCAGCTCGCCCTGGCCGCGCAGCCGGGCCAGAAGCCCGCCTGTCGGGTAAGAGACCTGCAGATTGCGCACCGAAAGCAGCGGGGTCATGCGGTGATCTCCAGCCGGGGCGCCAGCGGGTAATGGCAGCGCACCAGATCCGAGGGGCCGGCCTGATGGTCGGCGGGGCGGGTGGCGCGGCAGGTGGCGTCGGCGCGCGGGCAGCGCGGCGCGAAGATGCAACCGGGCGGCAGATGGGTCAGGTCGGGCAGGCCGCCGCCGATCGAGGGCAGGTGGCGCATCGGCCGGCTGATCTGCGCCGGATCGCAGGCGAACAGAAGCTGCGTATAGGGGTGGCGCGGGTCGCGGAACACCGGCGCGGTGGCGCCGCTTTCCACGATCTCGCCCGCATACATGATGTCGATGCGGTCGCAAAGTTCGGCCACCACGCCCAGGTGATGGGTGATGAACAGGATCGCGCAGCCGATTTCGGCCTGCAATTCGCGCAGAAGGTCGATGGTGGCGATTTCCAGCGTGGCATCCAGCGCGGTGGTCGGCTCATCGGCAACCAGAAGCGCGGGCCGCGCCATCAGCGCCATGGCGATCGCCACCCGCTGGCGCATGCCGCCGGAAAATTCGTGCGGGTAGCGGTTGAAGCGGCTTTCGGGATCGGGGATGCGGACCCGTTCCAGCATGCCGATCGCCCGGGCCCGCTTTTCGGCGCGGCTGATCCGGCTGCGATGCTGGATGTCGATCATCTGCCGGCCGATGGTCAGCACCGGGTTCAGCGCCGTCATCGGATCCTGGAACACGACCGAGATCCGGTCGCCCAGAAGCCCGCGCATCTGCGGCGCCGACAGGCCGGCCAGATCCTGGCCCTGGAACAGGATCTGCCCGCCCTGCACCTTGGCCGCCCCCGGCAACAGCCCCAGGATCGCCTGCATCAGCGTCGACTTGCCCGAGCCGCTTTCGCCGACCAGGCCGACGATCTCGCCCTTGCCGATGGTCAGGTTCACCTGGCGCAGCGCCTGCAAGGCGCCGGCCGGCGTGTCATAGGACAGATCCAGCCCCCGGACCTGCAACACCGGAGCCTGCGTGGCATCGCGGGACATCATCACCTCTTTGCCAGTTTCGGGTCGAACGTGTCGCGCAGCGCCTCGCCCAGGAAGGTAAAGCCAAGGGCGGTGATGACGATGGGCAGGCCGCCCGCGATCACCATCCAGACGCTGTCGCGGATGTAGGAGAAGCCGTCGAACAGGATCGTCCCCCAGGACGGCGTGGGTGGCCGCACGCCCAGGCCCAGAAAGCTGAGCCCGGCCTCGATGCCGACGACGATCGGAATATCCATCGCGGCCAGGATCAGCAGCGGGCCGATGATGTTCGGGATCACATGCAGGCTGGCCACGCGCAGGAAGCCCGCGCCCAGGGCGCGTTCGGCCTCGATGAATTCGGCATTGCGCAGGGCCAGAACCTGGGTGCGCACGATCCGCGCATAGGTGGGCCCGTTGACCAGCACCACGACCAGCACCACCGCCCAGAGGCTGGGCCCGGTCCAGGTGATCAGCACCAGCGCCAGCATCACGGTGGGCACGCTTTTCATCGCATCCATCACCAGAAGCAGGATCGAATCCAGCCAGCGCGGCCCGAAGCCCGCCAGCACGCCCAGCAAAAGCCCGACCAGCAGCGAGACGATCGTCGCCCCGATCGAGATCACCAGCGCGATCCGCGCGCCGTACAGCATCCGGGTGAACAGGTCGCGGCCCAGATTGTCGGTGCCAAGCCAGTGATCCGCCCCCGGCGCGGCAAAGCGCACCATCGGGTTCAGCTTCACCGGATCATGCGGCAGAAGCCCGGCCGACAGGGCGGCGATCACGGTGACCACGATCATCGCCAGGCCAAGCGCGCCCAGCGGATCGCCGATCAGCCGGCGCAGCACGCCCCGCGCCCGGCGCGGCTTTGCGGCCATGGGCTTAGCGGCTGACGACATTGCGCACCCTTGGGTCAAGGAAAGCGATCAGCAGATCGGCGATCAGGTTGACGAGAACGAAGAAGCCCGTGGTGACCAGAAGCGTGCCGGTGACGATCGGATAGTTCCGCGCCGCGATGGAATCGTAGACCAGCTTGCCGATCCCGGGCCGGCCGAAGACGATCTCGGCAAAGACCGCGCCCGACAGCATCTGCCCGATCCCCATGCCCAGCACCGTGATCGTGGGCAGGATCGCGATGCGCAGCACGTAATCATACATGATCTTGCGTTCCGACAGGCCGAAGGCGCGTGCGGTGCGGATGTGGTTCTCGCCCATCACCTCCAGCATCGAGGCGCGCAGGATCCGGGCGATATAGCCGATCCAGGCCAGGCCAAGCGCGACCGAGGGCAGGACCAGCCGGTGCAGCCGGTCGGCCAGGCCCTCGCCCGCGCCGATGGCGGGAAACCAGGACAGCTGGATCGCAAAGATCAGCAGCAGGTAGATCGCGATGACGAAAGACGGCACCGCCATGACCGAGACGGACAGGACCGAGGTCACCCGGTCGAACAGGCTGCCGCGCTTGGTGGCCGACAGCACGCCCAGCCAGACGCCCGGCACGACGGCAACCACCATCGCGCCCAACACCAGATACAGCGTGTCGGGCAGCTGGGCCATGATGATCCGCGCGACCGGCACGCCCGAGATCGCATCGCTGCCCAGATCGCCCTGCAGAATGGTGCTGAAGAAGCGCCAGATCTGCACGATCACCGGCTGGTCGAGCCCCATCTTGATCCGATAGGTCTCGACCATGGCCTCGCTGGCCCGCGGCCCCAGCGCGGTGCGGACCGGATCGCCGGGAATGGCCCGCATCATCGCAAAAAGCGCTGCGATCACGGTCAGGATGACCGCAACCGCCAGAACGATCCGCCTTGCCAGATAGCCAAGCATCGGGGCCGATCAGCCCCGCCCGAAGCGCGAAAGGATCGGCCAGCCATCGGGCCGCATCGCGGGCGCGACGCCGGCGGCCGACAGGGTGCCGACCGGCTCGAAGGTCAGGAAGACGAAATCGCCCGATTCCTCCATCAGCTCCTGCATGCGGATATACATCGTGTCGCGCTTGGCGACATCCAGCTCGGTCGCGGCGTCACGGTTCAGCTGGTCGAATTCGGCATTGCTGAAGCGCTGCCAGTTCCAGATCCCGACCTGTTCGGTGGTGAACCAGGCGGTGGCCCAGCTGGGATCGGGCTGCATGGTGAAGCTGAACAGGAACAGCTGCAGGTTTTTCCACTGATCGCCGTCGGCCTCGATGCCCAGGCTCCAGAAGCTGCCGCTTTCATATTGGTCGATCTGCACCGTCACGCCGATATCGGCCAGCAGCGCCTGGATGATCTGCGCCGCGGCCAGATCCTCAGCCGTTTGCTGGATCGACAGGGTGACGGTCAGGCCCGACACGCCCGCTTCGGCCAGCAGGCTGCGGGCCAGGTCGGGATCGTAATTATAGGTGTTCTCGGCGCGATGCCCGGGCAGGCCGGGGGCGATGATGCCGGCGGCGGGGCTGGCGGCGCCCAGATAGGCGGCCTCGACCACCGCATCGCGGGCGATGCCATGCTGGATCGCGCGGCGCACCTTCTGGTCGGTCAGATCGGCATTGGCCTCGTTCATGCCCAGCCAGTAATAGTTCAGCGCGGTGAACTGGTCGAAGCGCCCGCCCTTCGGCGCCCCCGCCGCAAAGCGCGGGATCGACGAGATCGAGGTCTGCGCATGGTCCAGATCGCCCGCTTCGAAGCCCAGCTCGGCCGTTTTCGGATCTTCGATCGGGATCAGGATCAGCTCGTCGAATTCCACGTCGAACAGTTTGAAATCCGGGTTCTTTTCCAGCACCAGCCGGGTGCGCGGCTGCCATTCGCGAATGCGGTAGGGCCCCGAGGTCACCGGCGGCTCGGTCGCGAATTTGCCATTCGCGGCCTCGATCGCGGCCTTGGGCAGGATGATGCCGCTGGTCGCGGGCAGGGTGGTGGTGAACAGCGGCGCGAAGGGCGCCTTCAGCACGATCGTGCCGGTATGGCGGCCGGTCACCTCGACATGGTCCAGCTGCGCCCAGTCGGCGGCATAGGGCGATTGCACGGCCGGATCGGCGATGCGTTCCCACGAGAATTTGGCGTCTTCGGCGGTCATCTCGCCATAGTCGCCGGAATACAGGATGCCGGGGTGCAGCTCGAAGCCGATATGGGTGTCGTCGATCACGGTGATCGACTTCAGCGCCAGCGGCTGGGCCTTGAATTCAGCGGTGCCGGTTTCGAACTGCATCGCATAGGCAAAGATGCATTCCATCACCAAGGCGTCCGAGCCCGAGGTCCAGAAGGCCGGATCCAGGTTCGAGATGTCGGCATAAAGCCGGGCGCGCAGCCGGCCGCCCTCGGCGCTGACCTGCGCCAGCGCCGGATGGCTGCGCAGCGCCAGCCCCGCGGTTCCCAGCGCCAGCGTCGAGGCGATGAAGCCGCGCCGCGAAACGGCGGTCATGTCAATCTTGGCCATAAGTCACGTCCCTTCCTGTGCCGGCGCCCGGACGGCGCCCTTTTTCGTTTGATGTCCGCCGGGTCAAAGCCTGGGGACAGAGTCCTGATGGCGGCGGTCAAAGACCATCCGCTCGCCTTCCCAGGCGGTGATGCGCTGGACGATGTGGAAATCCTGCGCATCGGCCCAAAGGCTGGTGACCACGCGGCTGCGGGTCTGCCAGTCGCCCCGCCCGAGGCTGCGGTCCCAGGTGATGTCGACCCGCGCGCTGGCCGGGTCGTCCTTGCGGATCGACCAGATCTCTTCCACGCTGGAGCCGGTGGTCAGGCCATGGGTCAGATCCTCGGTCAGGGGCGTGGTGCCGGCAATGATGATGCGGGTCTCGCCGGTCGCCGGGTCGGTTTCCACCCGTTTCGATTCCACCGTTTCCGAATGGTATTTCAGCGCCAGCGGCGGGGCGCCGGTGGGCGGGCCGAATTGCACCTCGTCGCCACTGGCCAGGGGGCGCAGCGGCAGCGACAGCTGCCCGGCCGAGATCGTGACACTCACCGGCGCCGCTTCGGGCCAGATGAACGGCCAGTAGCTGGTCGACACCGCCACCCGCAGCCGATGGCCGGCGGGCAGGCGATAGGCGATCTGGTCCAGATCCAGCGCCACCTCGACCGGCACGCCCGGCGCCAGATCCTTCAGCGTCTCGAACCCGTCGCGATGGCGCAGGTTCAGCATGCCCAGCGTGATCAGCGCCGAGGTGCCATCGGGGCGCAGGTCGCACAGCCGCACCGCGATCTGGGCCCGCGGCTGGTCGGCCGCCAGCGTCAGGCGCAGGCGCGGAGCGCCGACGATATCGCAGGTCTCGGCCAGGGGGGCCGAGTCGAAACAGGCCGACAGCGCGTCGTCCTGCTGCTGGTCATCGGGCAATTCGCCGGGGCCGAAGCCGAAGGGGAAATATTCGCCGGTCGCCAGGCCAACCGCGGTCGAGGGCCGGGCCTGCTGGGCGAAGGGGGCGGCCGCCGGATCGGCGGCAAGGCTGCCCGCGCCCAGATGGAACACCCGCTCGGCAATCCGCGGCGAGGGCCATTCGGCCTCGGTGATCCAGCGGCCCGGGCGATGGCTGAACGAGGTTTCGGGCTTCACACTGTCCATCAGCCAGGCGGTATAGGCCGGCGCGCGCTCGGCGCCATTGTCTTTGCCCTTCAGCCAGCGGTCCCACCAGATCAGCGCCTCGTGCAGAAAGTCGATACGCGGCCCCGGCACGGCCAGATGCGGGTATTTGTGGTTCCAGGGCCCGACCAGCGCGCGCACCGGCGCCTTCAGATTGGCCGCCAGATGCGCGGGCGTGTTGCGATAGCCGTCATGCCAGCCGCCGATGGCAAAGACCGCAGCCCCGATCGCGTCGTAATCCTCGCAGACCGAGCCGTGTTTCCAATAGGCGTCGCGGCTTTGGTGGCGGTGCCAGGTCTCGGCCAGGAAGGGCATATGCTCCAGCCGGTTCAGCCAGATCTCGCGCCAGGCCTCGCCCACCAGGGCCGGGTCAGGCGGCGGCGAGAACCAGGAACTGGCGGTCGCCGCCCAGCCGATATTCTCGCCCAGCAGGCAGCCGCCCTTGTAATGGATGTCATCGGCAAAGCGGTCGGTGGTGGAACACAGGCTGATCACCGCCTTCAGCGCCGGCGCCCCGTTGGCGGCGGCCTGCAACGAGTTGAACCCGCCCCAGGAGATGCCCATCATCCCCACCGCGCCACTGCACCAGTCCTGCCGGGCGATCCAGGCGATCACATCCTGCGCATCCTGCATTTCCTGGGCGGAATATTCGTCGTCGAACAGGCCCTCGGATTCGCCGCAGCCGCGCATGTCGACGCGCAGGCAGGCATAGCCCTGGCGGGCGAACCAGGGATGGGTGATCTGGTCGCGCTGCGCGGTGCCGTCGCGCTTGCGATAGGGCAGGAATTCCAGAATCGCCGGAACCGGATGGCGGGGCGCATCTTCCGGCATCCAGACCCGGGCCGACAGCCTGGTGCCATCGGGCAGATGAATGGCCATATCCGGTGTTTCGACGATTTCAGTCATGCCCGACGCTCTTCCCATGGTCATCCCGGCCCTGTGGCAGGGGGTTGGGGAAAAAAAGAAGACCGGGCGCGGCTTGCCAATTGCGCGCTTTTACGCTAGATAACGCGGGTTTTCGCGAGGTTGCGCAAAGGGGCGTAAGGAATGGCGGCGCCGACGGGGCGGACGGCTGAAATTTTTTCCCGTTCCTTGCGGAATCTTTGCGCAAGCCGGGCCTCGGTTTCGCTGATCTGCCGGGAAATCGGCATCAACCGGCAGCAGTTCGACCGCTATCTGACCGGGGCATCGCTGCCTTCGGCGCATAATCTGCGGCGGATCGCGCGCTATTTCGCGCTTAGCGAGCAGCAGCTTCTGTCGGGTCAGCTGGATGACACGGTGGGTGCGCCCGGGCTGGAGGCGCCTTCGTCCTTTGCCGCGGCATTGCAGCCCGAACCGGGCGAGTTGGCCGCGCTGCGCCACTATCTGGGCTTCTACTTCTACTATTTCCTCACGCCGTCCTGGCCGGGCCAGGTGCAATGCGGATTGCTGCAGCTGTACGAGCGCGACCACCGGGTGCTGACGCGCTATATCGGCCGGGTGCAGGACCCGGATTATGGCCGGATCACCCGGTCGCGCTTTCATGGCCATGCGGTGCTGCGCGGCGACCGGATCTTCATCCTGGAACATGCGCGCGGCCCGGTCGACGGCTTCGGCCAGACCATCCTGTATGCCGCGCATCGCCATCAGGCGAATTACCTGACCGGCATGGCCTCGGGGATCGGCTGGCATCCGCATCGCGGGCCCTTCGCCTCGCGGGTGATCCTGCGGCGGTTGCGGGTGAACCTGACCCTGCGCGAAGCGCTGACCGCCTGCGGGTTGTTCCGCATCAATGGCAGCAACCTGGATCCGATCGTGCGCAATTTCTTCAGCACCTCTGAGACGATGTTCATGACCGGCTGAGCGGGGCCCGCATCGGTGTTGCGCGCGATTGGCCGGATCCGCGCGCCCGGTTAACGATTTATTTACATAATATCACTTATCGGAATCCGGCAAGGCGCACGCCTGCCGCCCGCGACCGATCCCCAACCATGATTTCTTGACCCCCGGGCCTTGGCCTTCGCAGTCACGGGCCGCTGGCACAATCCCGGGCGCGGGACAGGCCGCGTGCCGGCGTGCCTTGTCGCCTGTCTAGCGGGGGCCGAACTGGTGTAGAAGATGTGATATATCGTTAGATCAAAACACGTTGCATGCGATGGCTGCGCTGATTTCCTGCACATGGCCCATGTTTCATGGGTTTCATGCGCAAAGCTGCGTTTCAAAAGTGATATAACACTATTGACAGAATCCTGATTCGATCTGAATGATGGCCCTGTCCGAAGGGGAAATCAGATATGACGAAGCCGGTTATCGCAGTCATCGGGGCGGGTCTGATCGGGCGGTCCTGGTCGGTTCTGTTCGGCGCTGCGGGCCACGAGGTTCGGCTTTGCGACATGTCGCAAGCGGCCTTGGATCTGGCGCGGCAATGGCTGGCCGAACAGCTGTCGCCGGCGGCGCTGAGCCGCATCCGCTTTTGCACCGGGCTGGATGAGGCGCTGGCGGGCGCCGATTACGTGCAAGAGGCCGCGCTGGAAGATCTGGCGGTGAAACAGGCGCTGTTTCGCTCCATCGAGGATCAGGTCGGCGCCGATTGCGTGCTGGCCTCGTCGACCTCGGCGCTGCTGCCCGACGATATCTTTGCCGCGATGCGCCGGCCCCAGCGCTGCCTTGTCGCGCATCCCGCCAATCCGCCGCATCTGCTGCCGGTGGTGGAACTGGTGCCCGCCCCCGCGACCGACCCCGCCCTTCTGGACCGGGTCGCCGCGATGATGACGGATCTCGGGCAGGACGTGATCCGGGTGCGCATCAGCCAGCCGGGCTTCGTGCTGAACCGGCTGCAATCTGCGCTGGTGGAAGAGGCGCTGCGGCTGGTCGCCGGCGGTGTGGCCAGCCCCGAGGATGTCGACCGCGCCGTGCGCTCGGGTCTGGGGATGCGATGGGCCTTTGCCGGCCCGTTCGAGGTGATGGACCTGAACGCCAGCGGCGGGTTCGCCGATTATGCGGCCCGGCTGGGCCCCGCGCTGGCCGCCTCGGCGCCGGGGGGCAGCGCGACCAGCGGCTGGAGCGGCAAGGCGCCGGCGCTGATCGCCCAGGCGCGACGCGAAACGCTTGATCTGAAAGCAATTCCGGCGCGGCAGACCTGGCTGGCCGGCAAGTTGCAAGAACTGCGTCGGTTGAAGCAGCTGGCGCGGGAAGAATCCTCTGAAGGAGCATTGTCGTGAGCGAGAAGAAAGCGAAATCCGGCAGCAAGGTGATCATCACCTGTGCGGTCACCGGCTCGATCCACACGCCGACCATGTCGGATCACCTGCCGCTGACCCCGGACGAAATCCGCGACGGGGCGATCGGGGCGGCACAGGCCGGGGCGGCGATCCTGCATCTGCATGCGCGCAATCCGGTCGATGGCAGCCCGACGCCCTCGCCCGATGTGTTCCGCGAATTCCTGCCGCAGATCGCCGAGGCGACCGATGCGGTGCTGAACATCACCACCGGCGGCGGCCATAACATGACGGTGCAGGAACGCCTGGCCGCCCCGCTGGAATTCAAGCCCGAGATGTGTTCGCTGAACATGGGCTCGATGAATTTCGGCCTGTTCCCGATGCTGGAGCGCTATCCGAACTGGAAGCATGATTGGGAGCCGAAATACCTTGAGAATTCCCGCGACTTCATCTTCCGCAACACCTTCAAGGATATCGAATATATCCTGAAGCATCTGGGCGACGACTGCGGCACCCGCTTTGAATTCGAATGCTACGATATCGGCCATCTTTACACGCTGGCGCATTTCCTGGAACGCGGGCTGGTGAAGCCGCCGCTGTTCGTGCAGTCGATCTTCGGCATTCTGGGTGGCATTTCGGCAGACCCTTCCAATGTGATGCATATGCGCGAAACCGCTGAAAAGCTGTTTGGTACGGATTACCAATGGTCGATCCTGGCCGCCGGGCGCCACCAGATGGGGCTTTGCACCATGGGCGCGATCCTGGGCGGCAATGTGCGGGTGGGGCTGGAGGATTCGCTTTACCTGGGCAAGGGCCAGATGGCCAAAAGCAATGCCGATCAGGTGACCAAGATCCGCCGCATCCTGGAAGACCTTTCGCTTGAGATCGCCAGCCCCGCCGAGGCGCGGCAGATGCTGGATCTGAAAGGGGCCGCGGCCACCGCGATCTAGGGGCCGGGCCACCGGCCCGCGCCCTTCCGACAAATGAGAGCCACGCCAAAGTGGTCTTCAGCAACAGGAGAGACTATGCGCTTTGCAACCGATACCGGGGGCACGTTCACCGATCTCGTCGTCGAGGATGACGATGGTTTCGTGCGGATGTTCAAGGCCTCGACCACGCCCGACGACCCGATCCGGGGCGTGCTGGACGTGCTTCAGGTGGCCGCTGACGATTACGGGATGAGCCGGGCCGAAATGCTGGCCAAGGGCGACCTGTTCATCCACGGCACCACGCGGGCGATCAATGCCATCGTGACCGGCACGGCGGCGAAGACGGCGCTTCTGTGTACCTGGGGCAATCCCGAGGTGCTGGTTCTGCGCGAAGGCGGGCGGATCGAGCCGTTCAACTTCACCGTGCCCTATCCTAAGCCCTATATTCCCCGCGCCCTGACCTTCGAAGTGCCCGAGCGCATCTTGCATGATGGCAGCGTGGACCAGCCGCTGGACGAAGCGGCGCTGCTGGCGATCATCGCCGAGATGAAGGCGCGGGGCGTCGAGGCGGTGGCGGTCAGCCTGCTGTGGTCGGTGGTCAATCCGGTGCATGAATTGCGGATCGGCGCGCTTCTGGCCGAACATCTGCCCGGCGTGCCGGTGACGCTGTCGCATGAGGTGAACCCGATCCTGCGCGAATATCGCCGCACCTCGGCCACGGCGATCGATGCCTCGCTGAAGCCCCTGATGACGACCTATATGCAAACGCTCGAGGCGCGGCTGCGCGAGGCGGGTTTTGCCGGCCGGGTGCTGGTGCTGACCTCGCAAGGGGGGGTGCTGGATGCGGCGGATGTGGCGCGCCAGCCGATCCATTCGATCAATTCCGGCCCCTCGATGGCGCCGGTCGCCGGCCGCTATTTCGCCGAGGCCGATTGCGCCGCGAAAGACGCCATCGTCGCCGATACCGGCGGCACCACCTATGATGTCAGCCTGATCCGCGGCGGCACCATCCCCTGGGCGCGGGAAACCTGGATCGGCCAGCCCTTCCGCGGCCATATGACCGGCTTCCCGTCGATCGATGTGAAAAGCGTGGGCGCAGGCGGCGGCTCGATCGCCTCGGTCGACGAGGGCGGGCTTCTGTCGGTGGGCCCGCGCAGCGCGGGGTCGGTGCCGGGCCCGGTCTGCTACGGCAAGGGCGGTGTCGAGCCCACGGTGACCGATGCCGCGCTGGTGCTGGGCTATCTGGATCCCGACAATTTCCTGGGCGGTGCCATCGCGCTGGATCTGGGCGCGGCCGAGCGCGCCATCGAGGAACGCATCGCCAGGCCACTGGGGCTTTCGGTCTTCGAGGCGGCCTCGGCCATTCTGGATGTGGTGACCGAAAACATGGTGCAGGCGATTGACGACATCACCGTGGCGCAGGGCTTCGATCCGGCCAATGCGGTGCTGATCGGCGGCGGTGGGGCGGCGGGCTTCAACTCGGTGCTGATCGCGCGGCGCCTGGGCTGCAAGACGCTGGTCATGCCGCAGGTTGGTGCGGCCCTGTCGGCGGGCGGCGGGCTGATTTCGGAATTGACCAACAATTTCCGTGTCATCGCCGCCACGCGCACCAATGCCTTTGACGCCGATCTGGTGGCCAGAACCCTGAAAGACCTGCGCGAAAAGGCCGAGGCCTTTCTGGCGGCGACCGGCGATCAGGCGATTGAAAGCCGCATGACCTTCAGCTTCGAAGGCCATTACCCCTCGCAGGTCTGGGATATCGAGGTGCCGCTGCCCTCGGACCGGATCGACGATGTGAAGGCTCTGGAAACCGCCTTCCACGACACGCATGAGGCGCTGTTCGCGGTGCGCGACGAAGGCGCCCCGGTCGAAATCGTCAGCTGGCGCGTCGATGTGGCGGTGAAGATCCGCTCGGGCAGCATCGGCCAGATGCAGAACATCGGCCGCGGGGGCAAATCCACCCGGCGGAACTGCTATTTCCGCGAAACGGGCCTGGGAGAGGTGCGCCTTGCCAGCTTCTCGGACATGACCGAGGACGACCGCGTGCGCGGCCCGGCCATCGTCGAAAGCCCCTTCACCACGGTTGTGGTCTTCCCCGGATCGGAAGCGCGCAAGGTTGCCTCCGGCTCGGTTGTCATCGAACTTCTGGGAGAAAACGCATGAACCGGCCGCTGAATCACGGCGCAGAGACGCGCAAGACCGGGGCGATCGACGGCGTGAAGCTGGCGATCCTGAACAACCGCTGGGAAGCGGTGGCGCGGAAGATGGCGAATACGCTGCTGCGCACCGGGCGCTCGGGCGTCCTGGCGACGGCGCGGGATTTCTCCTGCTGCATCGTCACCGCCGACAACCGGCTTCTGGCCACGGCCGAAAGCATTCCGATCCACGTTCTGGTCGGCCCGGACATGATGGCGCGGTCGATGTGCGAATTGCACCCGGATCTGAAGCCGGGCGATGCCTTCCTGCACAATTCGCCCTATCACGGCTGCTCGCATGCCGCCGACCTGTCGATCCTGGTGCCGGTCTTCGACGATGACGGCCGCCACCGCTATACCGCCATCGTCAAGGCGCATCAGGCCGATATCGGCAATTCGATCCCGACCACCTATTTCGGCCATGCGCGGGATGTCTACAACGAAGGCGCGCTGATCTTTCCGGCGGTGCAGGTGCAGCGCGATTACAAGGATATCGAGGACATCATCCGCATGTGCCGGATGCGCATCCGGGTGCCGGACCAGTGGTGGGGCGATTATCTGGGCATGATCGGCGCCGGCCGGATCGCCGAGCGCGAGATCCGCGCCGTGGGCGCCGAATTCGGCTGGGACGCGCTGGTCGAGCTGGGCGAGCAATGGTTCAGCTACAGCGCCGACCGGATGAAGGCGGCGATTGCGAAGCTGCCGAAAAAGACCGCCAGCTCCAGTTCCACCCATGACCCGTTGCCCGGCACGCCGGCCGAGGGGGTGAAGATCAACGCGACAGTCGCGGTCGACCCGGATGAGGGGTTCATCGACATCGACCTGACCGACAATATCGACGCGCTGGAGCTGGGCATCAACGTGTCCGAAGCCTGCACGCGCACGGCGGCGCTGATCGGGGTGTTCAACTCGATCGACCATACCGTGCCGCGCAATGCCGGGTCGTTCAGCCGGGTGCGGCTGAAGCTGCGCGAGGGCGCGGTGGTCGGGATCCCGCAGCATCCGACCAGCTGCTCGGTTGCCACAACCAACGTGGCCGACCGGATTTCCAATGCTGTCCAGACGGCGATTGCCGCGATGGACAGCCGCTTCGGCCAGGCCGAGACCGGCGCGCTCAGCCCCGCGACGATGGCGGTGATCTCGGGCAAGGACCCGCGCAAGGGCAAGCCCTTCGTGAACCAGATCTTCCTGGGCGCCACCGCCGGGGCCGGCACGCCGGGCCAGGACAGCTGGATCACCATCGCGCATGCCGGCAATGCGGGGATGCTGTATATCGACAGCATCGAGATCCTGGAAATGGCCTATCCGATCCGCTGCTACCAGCGCCGCCTGGTGACCGACAGCGAAGGCGCGGGCGAATTCACCGGCGCGCCCAGCCTGATGGGCGAATACGGCCCCGATGGCTGCGCGATGACGGTGAACGCGGTCAGCGACGGCACGATCAACGCGGCCAAGGGCGCGGCGGGCGGCGGCGCGGCCGCGGGGGCGCGGCAATACCGCAAGCGCGCCGATGGCAGCCTTGAGGAACTGCCGGTGGTCGTCTCGGTCACCATCGCCCCGGACGAGCGCGTCCTGTCCTTCTCCTGTGGCGGGGGCGGCTTCGGCGACCCCCGGGCGCGGGCGCCGGAACGGGTGCTGCAGGATCTGCGCGAAGGCCTGATCACCGCCGACCGGGCGCGCGACGTCTATGGCATTGCCGTCACCGACGGGCATGAGATCGACCGGGGCGCGACCCAGCGCCTGCGGAACAGCTGAATAAAAACAAGAACAAAATTCCACCCAACAGATGGAGATCCAGATGAAGACCCTGCTTTCATCGGCCTGTTCGGCCGTCCTGTTGCTTTGCCTTGGTTCTGCCGCGATCGCGCAGGACGGGCCCATCGTGATCGGCGTTGCCAGCGGCCAGACCGGCACGCTGGAACCCTGGGACAAGGGCGCCGCCCGCGGGGCCGAACTGGCCGTTGATGACATCAACGCCAATGGCGGGCTTCTGGGCCGCCCGGTCGAACTGGTGGTGCGCGACACCAAGTCGGACCCCTCGCTGGGGCCGACCGCCGCGCTGGAAGTGCTGGATGCCGGCGCCGAGATGGTTCTGGTCGCCTGCGACTATGACTTCGGCGCCCCGGCCGCGCTGACCGCCATCTCGCAGGGCAAGATCGCCATGTCGAGCTGCGCCGCCGATGCCAAGTTCGGCATCCAGGGCGTGGGCCCCCTGGCCTATACGATGTCGCTGGCCACCAATGGCCAGGGCGCGCTTCTGGCCGAATTCGCAGCCGAGCAGCAGGGCTGGGACAAGGTCTACATCATGAAGGACACGGCGATCGAATACACGAAATCGCTGTGCGACAATTTCCGCAAGCGCTGGGTCGATCTGAAGGGTGAAGACAGCATTGTCGGCGAAGACACCTGGAACGGGCTGAATGACAATGCGATCACCGGCCAGATCTCGCGGATGAAGTCGGACGGGGCGGATGCCAATTTCGTGGTCTGGTGCGGCTTCACCAACAACGGCTCGATGATGCGGCAGCTGCGCTCGGCCGGGATCGACCTGCCGGTGCTGGCGTCGGAATCGATGGATGGCAGCCACTGGATCGAGGCGGTGCCGGATCTGTCGGATTTCTACATTGCCGTCTATGCCTCGATCTGGGGCAATGATCCCGATCCGAAGATCGCGGCCTTCATGACCCGCTATCAGGAGAAATATGGCGAACCGGCGCGGATGGGCCATGTGGTGACCGGCTATACCGCGGTCGAGGCCTGGGCGCGGGCGGTGGAAAAGGCCGGAAGCCTGGATACGGCGGCCATCCAGACCGCGCTTGACGGCTTCACCGACGAGCCGCTGCTGACCGGGCCTTCGACCTTCACGCCCGAGCTGCATATCAACCTGACCAGCCCGATGCTGATGATGAAGGTCACCGGCGGCACGTACGAGCCGATCGGGCGGCGCGCGGCGGAAAAGGTGTATCCGCCGGAATTCTGAGCAGGGGCACGGGCGGCTTTCCGGCCGCCCGGATCTTGCGCGCGCGCCCGGGGCAAGACCCCCGGGGGCGCGGTTCCCCCACTCTCAAAAGGCACGCCATGACCCATATCCTGACCGCGACGGGTGTGACCGTCCGTTTCGGGGGGCTGACGGTGATCGACGATGTCGATCTGGAGCTGCGCCCTTCGGAAATCCTTGGTCTGATCGGCCCCAACGGGGCGGGGAAGACCACCTTCGTCAATGTCCTGTCCGGCTTTCAGAAGCCCCAGACCGGCACGATCCGCATCGGATCGGACGACATCACCGCGACCCCGCCGGATGAACGGGTTCGGCGGGGCCTTTTGCGCACCTTTCAGGCGGTGCGGCTGTTTCCGGCGCTGACGGTGGCCGAGAATCTGCTGGCGGCGGCCTTTGCGATGGGGCAAGGCCGGAAAGAGGCGCGGGCCGAGATTGCCGTTCTGGCCGGGCTTCTGGATCTGGAAGGCTGGCTTGCGACCGAGGCCCGCGCGCTGCCCTATGGGGTCGAGCGTCGCGTCGGGATTGCCCGCGCCATGATGGCCCGGCCCGCCTTCGTGATGCTGGACGAGCCGGCGGCGGGCATGAACCATCACGAGGCGATGGCCTTCCTGTCGGTGGTCGACGCGATCCGTGCGCGCGGCTGCGGCATCCTGCTGATCGAGCATAACATGGATATCGTGTTCCGCCTGTGCGACCGGGTTCAGGTTCTGCGCAGCGGCAAGGTCCTGGCCTCGGGCACGCCGGACGAGATCCGCAACCACGCCATGGTGCGCGAAGCCTATCTGGGGAGTGCGGCCGCATGACCCCGCATCTGCTGATCGACCAGGCGGTGGTGACCTATGGTGCGGTGCGCGCGCTGAACCAGATCTCGATCCATGCCGCCAAGGGCGAGACGGTGGCGCTGATCGGCCCGAACGGCGCGGGCAAATCCTCGCTGCTGTTGGCGATTGCCGGGGTGGTGCCGCTGCGATCGGGCGCGATGCGGCTGGACGGCCGCGACCTGGCCGGGCAAGAGCCCGAGCAGCGCGTGGGCCTGGGCATTTCGCTGGTGCCCGAGACGCGCGATGTGTTCAAGAAACTGTCCACCCATGAAAACCTGCTGATCGGCGCCAGCCGGCGGCGGCTGAGCCGGGCCCAGATCCTGGCCGATGCCGACCGGATCTATGCGCTTTTCCCGCGGCTTGCGGAGCGGCACGCCCATATGGCCGGCTTCCTGTCGGGGGGCGAGCAGCAGATGCTGGCCATCGGCCGGGCGCTGATGGCGTGCCCTGGGCTTCTGATGCTGGACGAGCCGTCGCTTGGCCTTGCGCCGGTGGTGACCGACGCGGTCTATGCCGCGATTGCCGCGCTGCGCGATCAGGGCACGACCATCCTTCTGGTCGAGCAGAACGCCGCCCGCGCCTTTTCCGTCTGCGACCGCGCCTATCTGATCCAGGCGGGCCAGGTGATCGAGGAAGGCCGCGCCGAGGCCCTTAGCGCGCGCGGCTCGGTCGAAACCGTCCTGTTTGGCTATGCGGATGCCGGCAAGGAGATGACCCAATGAGCTTTCTGCAGATGCTGATCGACGCCGCCAGCGTCGGCGGGCTTTACGCGCTGACCGCCATCGGGATCGGGCTGATCTTCGGGGTCATCGGCCTGGTGAACTTTGCCTATGGCGAATATATCATGGTCGGCGCCTATGTGCTGTTGCTCAGCGCGGGCCTGTACTGGCCCTTCGCCATTTGCGCGGTGCTGATCTTCGTGGTGCTGTTCGCGCTGGCCAGCGATTTTCTGGTGTTCCGCCAGGTGCGCCGCGCCCCGCCCGAGACGCTGATGATCGTCTCGTTCGGGCTGAGCTTCATGATCCAGCATGTCTGGGTGGTGATGTTCGGATCGCTGACCCGAACCGTCAACTTCCTGCCGGCGATCAATCACAGCGTGGAAATCGGCGGCTTGCGCATCGCGGGTGTCAGCCTGTTGCAGATCGCGGCGACCGTGCTGCTGACAACCGTTCTGGCGCTGTTCATCAATTATACCCGCATCGGCTATCAGATGCGGGCCGTGTCGGAAAACCCGCGCATGGCGCGGCTGGTCGGGGTGAACAGCAACCGGGTGATCGCGGTCGCCTTTGCGATTTCTGCGGTTCTGGCGGTGACGGTGACGGTGCTGTTCGTGGCGCAGACCGGCTCGATGACGCCCTTCTTCGGGGTGTCGCTGACGATGATCGGCTTTGTCGCCACGGTGATCGGCGGCATGGGCAGCCTGCCCGGATGCGCGCTTGGCGGCTTTCTGGTCGGCACGGTGACGACGATCCTGCAGATGGTGCTGCCGCCGCATCTGCAGCCCTTCCGCGAAGCCTTTGTCTTCACCTCGGTGATCCTGATGCTGCTGGTCCGCCCGCAGGGTCTGATCGCCGTCCGGTCCGCATGGGAGCGTGTCTGATGTCTGACGAAGAAACCCCGATGCGGGATCTGGCGGCGCTGCTGTGGCCCTGGGCGGTCTGGGCGGTGCTGCTGCTGGCGCTGACGCTGGTCTTTTCGCAGATCAGCCCGGCCATGGCGCGGATCACCACCGACACGCTGATCAAGCTGGTGATCGTGACCGGCCTGTACATTTTCGTCGGCAATTCCGGCATCCTGTCCTTCGGGCATGGCGCCTTCCTGATCGTGGCGGCCTATGCCTCGGCCTGGGTGACGATACCGCTGGCGATGAAGGGGGTGATCCTGCCCGGCCTGCCCGAGGTGCTGCGCGGCCTGCAGCTGTCGCCGCTGGGCGGGCTTCTGACCGGAATGGCGGTTGCGGGGGGGCTGGGCCTTCTGGCGGGCATTCCGCTGATGCGGCTCAGCGGCATTGCCGCCTCGATCGCGACCTTCGCCTTCTTCATCGTGATTTCGGTGATCTACAACAACTGGACCGATTGGACGAAAGGCACCGCCTCGCTGGTCGGGCTGCCGACCTGGGTCGGGCCCTGGGCGGCCCTGGCGGCGGCGCTGGTCGCGCTGATGATCGCCTGGATCTTCCAGAATTCGCGCGCCGGGCTGTTGCTGCGCGCCAGCCGCGAGGATCTGGTCGCGGCGCATGGGGCCGGCATCCGCGTGATGCGGCTGCGGCTGCTGGCCTTCGTGCTAAGCGCCACGGTCGCCGGCGCGGGCGGGGTGATGCTGGGCCATAACAACGGCGCGCTGACCACGGCCAACAATGTCTATCTGAACCTGTCGTTCATCGTGATCGCGATGCTGGTGGTGGGTGGCATCCGCAGCCTGTCGGGCGTGGTGGTGGGAACGCTGGCGCTGTCGGTCCTGGCCGAGATCTTCCGCCGCTTTGAAACCGGCGTCGAGATCGGCGGCATGATGCTGCAGATCCCCGGCGGCTCGCGCGAGGTTCTGCTGGGCCTGTGCATGCTGCTGGCGCTGATCATGCGCCCCGACGGGCTGAGCCGGGGGCGGGAACTGCCGGTGCCGGGCTTTCTGCGCGGCGGGCGGGCGAAAGCGGCAAAAACCGAAACGGAGGCTTTGCAATGAAACTGGATCTGACCGGACGCCGGGTGGTGGTCACGGCGGGCTGCGGCGGGATCGGGCAGGCCACGGCCGACGCTTTCGCGGCCGCCGGCGCAAGAGTTGCGGTCTGCGACATCGACCCGGCCCTTGTCGCGGCCTCGCCGCATCTGGCGCGGATATGCGATGTCTCGGACGAGGCAGCGGTCGCGGCATTCTTTGCCGAGGTTCTGACGGAATTTGGCGGCATCGACGTGCTGGTGAACAATGCCGGGATCGCCGGCCCGACCAGGGCGGTGGAAGAGATCAGCCTGGCGGAGTGGCGCCAGACGCTGGCGGTGAACCTGGACGGCCAGTTCCTGGCCGCCCGCGCCGTCATTCCGGGGATGAAGGCACAGGGCAGCGGGGCGATCATCAACCTGTCCTCGACCGCGGGGCGGATCGGCATGCCGCTGCGCGCGCCCTATTCCGCCTCGAAATACGCGGTGCGGGGCCTGACCGATGTGCTGGCGATCGAGCTGGGCGCACATGGCATTCGCGTCAACGCCCTGATGCCCGGAATGGTGGCCGGGCCGCGGCTAGACCGGGTCGTCGCCGAACAGGCGGCGGCGCGCGGCATGACGGGCGAGGCCTATCTGCCGCTGATGCTGCACAACATCTCGATGCATCAGACGGTGACGCCACAGGATGTGGCCGCGATGGCGGTGTTCCTGGCCTCGGATGCCGGGCAACATATTTCCGGGCAATCCATCGGAATCTGTGCAAATTTTGAAAGCTACCGGGGCCCCTTGGTCCGGATCGCGGAGGAAGCCGATGCCGGCTGAGCGCCTGCCTGAACTTGGATCGCTGTTTTCCCTTGCCGGGCGCACGGCGCTGATCACCGGCGCGTCGGGCGGAATCGGGGCTGCGGCCGCGCGGGTGCTGGCGGCGGCGGGGGCGCGGGTGATCCTGGTCGCGCGCACTCTCGACCGGCTTGACGCGCAGGCTGCCGCGCTGGGGAAGGCCGGGGCCGAGGCCTTGCCCCTGCCGGCGGATCTGGGCGCGCAGGACGGGGTCGATGCCCTGGTCGGTGCCCTGGCCGCCGCGGGCGAGGCGCCCGATATCCTGGTCAACAGTGCCGGCATGATCGACCGCGCGCCCTTTGACGCGGTGACGCCGCCGCGCTGGGACCAGGTGCTTGGCCTGAACCTGACCGCGCCGATGTTCCTGACCCAGGCGCTGGCCCCGGCGATGCGGGCGCGCGGCTGGGGGCGGGTGGTCAATATCGGCTCGATCCTGGCGCTGCAGGGCAAGAAGAACGCCCATTCCTACACCGCCAGCAAACATGCGATCGCGGGGCTGACCCGGTCGATGGCGGCTGAACTGGGCCCGCACGGGGTCTGCGTCAACGCGCTGTGTCCGGGCTATATCCGCACCGAGATCAACACCGTGCTGCAGGAAGACCCGGCGTTTGGCGCCATGATCGCGGCCCGGGTGCCCTTGGGGCGCTGGGGCGAGACCTCGGATCTTTCCGGCCCGCTGCTTTTCCTGTGTTCGCCCGCCGCAGCCTATCTGAATGGCCATATGCTGGTGGTTGATGGCGGGATGACGGCGGTTCATTAGGTGAAGGTGGTGAAGAAAGGACAGTCCTCAGTGGGAAGGCGCACGAAGCGGGCCGAAGGACGGGACGACCAGGCGTTGCTGGCGCTGGATACGTCATTGATGGAGGATGCGAACCTGCAGGACAGGGTCTATCAGATCCTGCGCAATGCACTGATCCGCGGGCATTTCGCTCCGGGGGCGCAGTTGACGATCCGCAGCCTGGCCAAGGTGCTGGGCACCTCGATGATCCCGGTGCGCGATGCGCTGCAGCGCCTGGTGGCCGAACGCGCGCTGGAACTGACCGAAAACCGCTCGGCCCGGGTGCCGGAAATGCGGCCCGACAGTTTCCGCGAGCTGGTCGAGATCCGGCTGATGCTGGAAGGCGCGGCGGTGCGGCGGCTGAAGCTGCCGCTGACGCCCGAGCAGATGGACGAGCTGCGGCTGGTCAATCACAAGGTGGAACTGGCGGTGCGGCGCGGCGATGCCGAGGCGGTGACCGTCGCCAATATGGAATTCCACTTTCTGCTGTACCGTCTGGCGGGCGGCGAATTGCTGTACCGGATGATCGAGACGCTGTGGGTGCGGGCGGGGCCGCTGCTGCGGCTGCCCTTCCGCGCCGAAACCTACGAGCCGGACGTGTTCAGCCGCGGGGTCGAGCGGCATAACGAGATCCTGGAGGCGCTGGCGCGGGGCGATCACGACACGGCCAGCCGGGCGCTGATCTCGGATATCGGCGATACGGCGCGCTGGTACGAACGCTGTTTCAGCGCCTTGGCCAGCCCGGCGGCGGGCGCGGAACAGGCCGAACCCTGACGCCGCGCGCCTAGATCGGCGCCAGCATCGTGGCGACGGCGGCGGCAAGGTCTGTCTCGGTGGCTGACGCATGGCGCCAGGCCGGCCGGTCGTCACGGTCGATCAGCCGGGCCCGCACGCCTTCGATGAAATCGCCATGTTCCGCGGCGCGGGCGGTGAAGCGGAACTCGCGTTCCAGCGCTTCGGGCACGCCCGGCGCGGCCTGCGCCGCCGCGATCAGCTGCAGCGTCGCGGCCATGGCAAGCGGGTCATGCTGGGCAAGGGCCGCGCGGGTTGCATCGGCGATCGGGCCGGTTTCCTGCGCCACCGCGGCGCGGATCGCGGCCAGGTCGGGCCGGGCGAAGATCCGGTCGATCTGCGCGCCATGGCCGGCCAGATCCGAGCCGGGCGCCCTGCCCTGCGGCAGCAGCGCCGGATCGCCGCTTTCCGCCAGCCGGGCGATCAGCGCGGGCCAGTCGGCCTGCGCCAGGAAGCGGTCGGCAAAGCCGCAGAAAACCGCATCGCCCGGCGTCATCCGCGCGCCGGTCAGGCCAAGGTAATAACCCATCCGCCCCGGTGCCCGCGCCAGAAGCGCGCTGGCGCCCACATCGGGCACCAGGCCGATCCGGGTTTCGGGCATCGCCATCTGCGTGGTCTCGCCCAGGATCCGGTGGCGGGCATGGCCGCCGATCCCGATGCCGCCGCCCATCGTGTAGCCCTGCATGAAGGCAAGGACGGGCTTGGGATAAAGCGCGATCTGCGCATTCATCCGGTATTCGTCGCGGAAGAAATCGCGGCCCAGGGCGAAATCGCCCGCCCGCGCGGCCTTGACCACCGCGACCACATCGCCGCCTGCGGAAAAGGCGCGGTCCCCCGCCGCATCGAAGATCACCAGCGCCACCGCCGGATCCGCCCGCCAGGCATCAAGCGCGGCCAGGATCTGCTGGCACATCTCGCGCGTCAGCGCATTCAGCCGCGCCGCCCGGTTCAGCGTGATGCGCCCCGCGCGGCCCTGCCGGCGGATCAGGACGGCGGGTTGGACCGGATCAGCCTCGGGCATCTTCCAGCATCATCCTTGCGGCCTTTTCGGCGATCATCACCGTCGGCGAATTGGTGTTGCCGCTGGTGATCGTGGGCATGACCGAGGCATCGGCGATCCGCAACCGGCCAAGCGCGCGCATCTTCAGCCGCGGATCGACGACCGAGCCCGCATCGCCGCCCATCCGGCAGGTGCCGGTCGGGTGGAAGATCGTGGTGCCGATATCGCCCGCCGCACGGACCAGATCGTCGCGGCTTTCATAGGCCGGGCCGGGGCGGAATTCTTCCGGGCGGAAGCGGGCAAAGGCGGGCTGCGTCGCGATCTGCCGCGTCAGCCGGATCGAGCGCGCGGCCACTTCGCGGTCGCCCTCGGTCGACAGGTAATTCGGGCGGATCGCCGGCGCCGTGCGGAAATCGCCCGTCTTCACATGCACCGAGCCCCGGCTTTCGGGCCGCAGATTGCAGACGCTGGCGGTGATCGCGGGGAAGGGATGCACCGGGTCGCCGAATTTATCCAGGCTGACCGGCTGCACATGCCATTCCAGATCGGCGCTGGCCTTTTCCGGGCCCGAGCGGGTGAAGATCCCCAGCTGGCTGGGCGCCATCGCCATCGGGCCCGAGCGTTTCAGCAGATATTCCAACCCGATCGAAGCCTTGCCGAACAGGCTTGAGGCCTTTTCGTTCAGCGTCGGCACGCCATGCACCTTGTAGACCAGGCGCAATTGCAGATGGTCCTGCAGGTTCTCGCCGATCCCGGCCACCTCTTTGATGGGCGCGATCCCGGCCGCGGCCAGCACCTCGCCCCGCCCGACGCCCGACAGTTCCAGAAGCTGCGGCGAGCCGATGGCGCCGGCCGACAGCACCGTCTCGCGCAGCGCGCGGGCCTCTTTCCGGCTGCCCTGATGGTGGAAGACGACGCCCCGCACCTCGCCTTCCTCGATGATCAGCCGTTCGGCCTGGGCGCCGGTCAGCACCCGCAGATTGGGCCGCCCCGCCGCCGGACGCAGGAAGGCCTTCGAGGTGTTCCAGCGAATCCCGCGGCGCTGGTTGACCTCGAAATAGCCCGCGCCCTCATTGTCGCCGCGGTTGAAATCGTCATTGCGCGGAATGCCGAATTCCAGCGCCGCATCGCGGAAGGCATCCAGCACGTCCCAATGCAGTCGCGCCTTTTCGACCCGCCATTCGCCGCCCGCGCCATGCAGCGCGCTGGCGCCCAGATGGTAATCCTCTTGCGCGCGGAACAGCGGCAGCACGTCGTCCCAGCCCCAGCCGGTGCAGCCCGCCTGCGCCCAGCCGTCATAATCCTGCGCCTGGCCGCGCATGTAGATCATGCCATTGATCGACGAGCAGCCGCCCAGCACCCGCCCGCGCGGATACAGCAGCGCCCGGCCGTTCAGCCCCGGCTCTTCCTCGGTGCGAAAGCGCCAATCGGTGCGCGGGTTGTTGATGCAGTACAGATAGCCCACCGGAATATGGATCCAGTGGTAATTGTCGCGCCCGCCCGCCTCCAGCAGCAGAACCCGGGTCTTCGGATCGGCCGAAAGCCGGTTCGCCAGCACGCAGCCCGCGCTGCCGGCCCCGATCACGATGTAATCATAGCTTTCCACTGACCCGCCCATCCTGCTGCCTGCCCCGGCGCGGCCAGCATCGGGCAGCTTTTCCCGCAAGGGAAAGCGACCGCGGCCGGGGCATCGAAGTGTTCATAAATGTTCAGGCCCTCCTCCGGGCCCTTCGGCAAGGATGCGTCAGGATTTCTGGTCAGACAAGGCATGCGGCCTGATTGATTTCTCACAGGTTGTGAACGAAAATGAACAGCATGACGCAGTTCAACTGGGACGACATTCAGTTTTTCCTGGCGCTGGCCCGGGATGGCCAGCTCAGCGGCGCGGCGCGGCAACTGGGATCGTCGCATGTCACGGTGGCGCGGCGGATCGACCGGCTGGAAGCCGCGCTGCGCCAGCGCCTGTTCGAACGCTCGGCCCGGGGCTATGAGCTGACCGCCAGCGGCCGCCGCCTGGTTGAAACCGCCGAGCGGATGGAAGAGGCGTCGGGCAGCATCATTCCCGGCGCGGGCCCGGGCCCGGGCCTGACCGGCAATCTGCGGCTGGCGGTGCCCGAAGGTTTTTCGAATTTCTTCAGCGAACACATGCTGGCGGCCTTCACCGCGCGCTTTCCCGATCTGTCGCTGGAACTGATCACCCTGACCCAGGTGATCTCGCTGTCGCGGCGCGAGGCGGATCTGACCGTGACGCTGGATCCGGTGACGCGCGGCGCCTATCGGTCCGAGCCGCTGGCCGATTACCGGCTGCGGATCTATGCGGCCAAATCCTATCTGGCGGCGCAGGATCCGATCCGGTCGCGCGCCGATCTGCCGGCGCATCGCTTTCTGGGCTATATCGAGGAAATGCTGTTCGCCACGGGCCTGGACTATCTGGGCGAGGTGCATCCCGCGCTGCGGCCGGGGTTCAAAAGCTCCAGCATCTACAGCCAGATGATCGCCGCACGCCAGGGGATCGGACTGTGCATCCTGCCCTGCTACATGGCCGAAGCCTGCCCCGATCTGGTGCCGGTGCTGCCCGGTGAGATCACGCTGAAGCGCAATTACTGGCTGACCTGTCACCGCGACGCGCGGCAGATGCGGCGCGAGCGGGCGGTGATCGGCTTCCTGATGGAAGAGATCCGCCGCCACGCCGCCTTGCTGATGGGCCCTGCGGCCTTAGGCGGCTAGAAGGCCGCGCGGTACAGGGCCAGCGCGTCGGCCTCGGTCACGGGGACCGGGTTGTTGCCCAGAAGCCGGGTCTGCAGCATGGCATCCGCGGCAAGGATGGGCAGGCTTTCGGCGCTGACGCCCACGTCGCGCAGCCGGCGCGGCGCGCCCGAACGGTCCATCAGCGCCTCCATCCCGGCGATGAAATCCGTGGCTTCGGCGCCAAAGCCCAGAAGCGCGCCCAGCTCGGCGTAAAGCGGTGCGGCGGCGGGCAGGTTGTGGCGCAGGACCGGCCCCAGCATCAGCGCATTGGTCAGCCCATGCGGCAGGCGGTATCGCCCGCCCAGCGGATAAGCCAGTGCATGCACCGCGCCGACCGGGCTGTTGGCAAAGGCCTTGCCGGCCAGGCAGGCGCCGTACAGCATCGCCTCACGCGCGGGGCGGTTCTGCCCGTCGGTGCAGGCGGTCACCAGGTTCGGGGCCAGAAGCCGCAGCGCCTCGCGCGCATAAAGGTCGGAAAGCGGGTTCTTTCTGTGCCGCGAGGTATAGGCCTCGATCGCATGGACCATGGCGTCGATCCCGGTGGCGGCGGTCTGCCCGGGCGGCAGGCCCAGCGTCAGCGCGGCATCCAGCAGCACCAGATCGGCATAAAGCTGCGGCGCGACGACGCCCATCTTGGTGGTCTCGCCGGTGGTCAGGATGGTGATATTGGTCACTTCCGACCCGGTGCCGGCGGTGGTGGGCACCTGGACAAGCGGCAGCCGCCCGCCCTGCACCTTGCCGATGCCATAAAGGCCCGCCAGCGGCTGGTCGCTGTGCAACAGCACCGCGGCCAGTTTGGCGATATCCAGCGACGAGCCGCCGCCGAAGCCGATCACCAGATCGACCCCCCCGGCCCGGCCCTGCGCCACACAGTCCAAAGCCACCGATTCCGGCGGGTCGGCGACCGTGCCGTCGAAGACGGTGACATCGAACCCCGCCGCCTCCAGCGCGGCGATCGCAGGGGCGGTCACCCCCAGCCGCACCAGCGGCGCATCGGTGACCAGCAGCGCCCGCCGCGCCGCAAACCGCGCCGCAAGCAGGCTGCCCAGCCGCCGGGCGCCGTCCCATTCGATGTGCAGGGCGCCGGGCGCATCAAAGGTGAAATCCAGCATCGCAGTCCTCGCCCGGTTCAGATCGTCATGTGGCGGTCGACCACCGCATCGGTCAGGCCCGAGATATCGCCGCCTTCAACCACCCTGCCCTTTTCCAGCATCGCGAAGCTTGATGCGGCGCGGCGCAGGAAGCCGATGTTCTGCTCGACCAGGATCACCGTCAGGCCGAATTCGCGGCTGAGCCGCAGGATCACCCGCTCGATATCCTCGACGATCGAGGGCTGGATGCCTTCGTTCGGCTCGTCCAGCAGCACCACATCCGGCTCGGCCGCCAGGGCGCGGGCGATGGCCAGCTGCTGTTGTTGCCCGCCCGACAGAAGCCCACCGCGCCGGTCCATGTTTTCGGCCAGATAGGGGAAAAGTTCCGGCACGATCTCGGGCACAGCGCGCTTGCCGGCGCGGTTGGCGAACCCGCCCATCACGATGTTTTCGCGCACGGTGAAATCGGGGATGATGCCGCGCCCCTGCGGGACATAGGCGATCCCGGCCCGGGCGCGCACATGGGTTGGCGCGGTCGAGATGTCGCGCCCGCCCAGCCGCACCACGCCCTTGGCGCTGTCGGTCAGGCCCATGATGGTTTTCAGAAGCGTCGTCTTGCCGGTGCCGTTGCGCCCGGCGATGCCGGTGATCTTGCCCTCGGGCACGTCCAGGCTGATGCCGTTCAGCGCGCGCGACCTTCCGTACCAGCTTTCCAGATTGGTCAGGCTCAGCATGCGGAAATCTCCTGCGATCCCAGATAGGCGGCGCGCACGGCGGCATCGCCCTCGATCTCGGCCACGGTGCCTTCGGCCAGGACCCGGCCCAGATGCAGAACCGTGATCTTCTCGGCAATGTCGCGCACGAACGCCATGTCATGTTCGACGACCAGCAAGGTGTGATCGCCCTTCAGCCGGTTGATGATCGCGGCGGTCTTGCCGGTTTCGGCCTGGGTCATGCCGGCGGTGGGTTCGTCCAGCAGAATGACCTCGGGGCTTTGGATCATCAGCATGCCCAGTTCCAGCCACTGGATCTGGCCATGGCTCAGCGTGCCGGCTTCGGTCTTCATCTGATCGGACAGGCCGACCAGGTCGATCACCTCTTCCACCCGCGCCCGGTCTGCCGCACTGCGCCCGATGCGCAGGTTCGAGAAGACGCCGGGATGGCGCGACTGCGCCACCTCGATATTCTGGCGCACCGTCAGCCCGGTGAAGATCGACGGGATCTGGAACTTGCGCCCGATCCCGGCCCGCGCGATGCGGAATTCGCGCAGGTTCGTGACATCGCGCCCGTTCAGCAGCACCCGCCCCGCGGTCGACCGGGTGCGGCCGCTGATCAGATCCATCAGCGTGGTCTTGCCGGCGCCATTCGCGCCCAGAAGCACCCGCAACTCGCCCTTCGCCACGTTCAGCGACACGCCATCCACGGCGCGGAACCGCCCGAAGCTGACGCCCAGACCTTCGGTCTGCAATGCATAGACGGTCATTGGCGCACCTCTTGCTTCAGGGCTTCGGGGCGGCGCCGCCCGGTCAGCCGGCGCATCATGTCATGGGCAAAGCCGCCAAGACCCTGGGGCAGCCAGATCACCACCAGCACGAAGACCAGGCCGACGATCGCCTTCCAGGCCTCGACCAGGGCTTCGGTTTCCGAGGCCCGCGCCTCAAGCACGTTGATCAGGATCGCACCGATGCAGGCCCCCAGGATCGAGCCGCGCCCGCCCACGGCCGCCCAGACGACCATGGTGACCGAGAAGGTCAGATCCAGGAACGAGGGCGAGGCGAATTCCGCCACCACCACATACAGCATCCCCGCCAGGCCCGAGATCGCCGCCGAAACGGCGAAGAAGAAGGTCTGATAGGCCGGCACGTCATAGCCCAGATACAGCGCCCGGGTCTGGCTGTCGCGGGTGGCCTGCAGCACGGTGCCGGCGCGGGTCGCAACCAGAAGCCGTGCCAGCGTCAGCACCACGATCAGCGCGATGGTGATGACGTAATAGGTGGTCACCGCATAGGGATCGAGCTCGGTTCCGAACAGGTTGAAATAGCCCAGGTCGGTCAAGCCGTTGAAGCCGTTGGTCACGGGCTGGGCGTCGACCAGCAACAGCCGCGCCAGCAGCACCAGCGCCAGGGTGATGATCGACACGAAGACGCCCGAGATCCGCTGGCCGAAGATCAGCTTGCCCAGCAGCGTGGCCACGATCACCGGCGCGATGATCGCCATCGCCACGCCGAACCATTGCGACTGGAACGGGATCCACAGCCAGGATCCGGGCGTGATGCAGCACAGATCGGTCGAGGCGCCGGGCTGGGCATTCCACAGCATGAAATCCGGCACCGGCTGGTCGGACCCCTGCTGCAGGCTGGTATAGCTGGCCAGTTTCAGCGACATCGCCATCGCATAGGCGCCCAGCCCGAAGAACAGGCCCTGCCCCAGGTTCAGCACCCCCGCATAGCCCCAGGTCAGCGCGATCGCGGCGCCCAGCATGCCGAAGCACAGATATTTCGCCACCCGGTTCAGCCAGAAGTCATCGCCGGTCAGCGGCAGGGCCAGCAGGATGGCGAAGAAGACAAGATAGGCCCAGATGCGGTAATTGGTCAGAAGGGAAGTCATGCCTCAGCGCCCCTTGAAGCTGAACAGACCGGCGGGCCTGAGAAGGATCACAAGGATCACCACCAGCAGGACCGAGGCCCGCCCGGCGATCTCGTTGAAGAAGATGGCGACCAGCGCGTTGATCTCGCCCAGGATGCCGGCGGCGGCCACCGTGCCCAACAGGCTGCCGACGCCCCCGGTCACCACGACCATGAAGCCGTCGACCACCATCGTCGCGCCCATATCGGGCGAGACCGAGCGGAAGCCCGCCATCAGCACGCCCGCGACCCCGGCAAGGCCCGAGCCGAGCGCGAAGGTGATGGCGTTGGTGGCCTTGACGTCGATGCCGCAGGCCGAGGCCATTTGCGGATTGCGGATGATCGCGCGCACTTTCATGCCCAGGGGCGTGCGGTACAGCGTGAACCAGGTCAGCCCCGCCAGCGCCAGCGTCACCAGCACGATGAACACGCGGTAGCTGTTCAGCTGCAGCCCGAACAGGCCCAGCGTGCCTTGCAGGAATTGCGGCACCGGCACGTTCTGCAGGCCTGAGCCCAGCCCCTCGATATGGATGCCGAAAAAGGTCAGGCCGAATTCCAGCCGGATCGCCTGTTGCAGCAGGATCGCGATGCCCCAGGTGGCCAGCAGCGTGTCCAGAAGCCGCCCGTACAGCCGGCGCACCACCAGCCGCTCCAGCCCGTAGCCCAGGGCCGCGGTGACCAGGAAGGCCAGCGGGATCGCCAGAAGAAGATTGGCGCCCAGCCAGATATTGGACAGGACCGCGACATAGGCGCCGATCATGACCATTTCGCCATGGGCCATATTGATGATGCCCATGGCGCCGTAGGTGACCGCAAGGCCAAGCGCCACGAGCAGAAGGATCGAGCTTAGGCTCAATCCGATGAACAGGATATCGAACACGGTCGACCGGCCTTTCGGAGAGAATGTCGGCCCGGGCAAGCGGCGGCCCGCCCGGGCGCGGCAGATCAGAGTTTCGAGCTGTCGAGACCGGCGGCGGTGCAGAACAGGTTCTCGGCCGTCTCGCCATAGCCGGAATAGGGCAGCGGCTTGATCGGCTGGCCGTAGCTGTCGACGATCTTGCTTTGCCCGTCGGGCTGCCACTGGCCGATATTCGGGGTCACCCAGGTGTGCAGATTGTCGGCGTCCACCTTCACCGGGCCGCCGGGCGCGTCATATTCCTGGCCGCGGATGCCTTCGCGGATGCCGTCGGCGGTGAAGTCGCCGGCCTTCTCGACCGCCTGTTTCCACAAGAACAGCTGGAAATAGGCCGCTTCCAGCGAGTGGTAGGTGATGGCCTTCTGATCGTTCACGAAGTCGCGGTAGCGCTGGATGAAGCTTTTGTTCTCGGGCCGGTCGATCGACATGAAATAGGGGAACGAGGTGTAGCTGCCGGCCGCATATTCCGGGCCCATCGCCGCGATCTCGATTTCCGAGGTCACCGTGGCGCAGATCGGCAGATCGGCATGGCTGAGGCCCTGGTTGCGGAATTCGCGGTAGAAGGAAATGATCGAATCGCCGACCACATGCGACAGCACCACATCGGCGCCGGATTCCTTGATCTTGTTGACCATCACCGCCCATTCGGAATGGCCAAGTTCCAGATATTCATCCGCCACCCATTCGGCGCCGCCGGCCTCGATCAGGCTTTTCGAAACCTTGGCCATCTCGCGCGGATAGACATAGTTCGACCCGACGATGAAGAATTTCTTCTTGCCAAGCGTGTTGATGATCCAGGGGATGTAGTTCGACAGCTGCTGGTTCGGCACCGCGCCCAGATAGACCACATTGCGCGAGCATTCGAAGCCTTCGTAATGGGTCTGATAGAACAGCATCGCATTGCGGCGTTCGAAGATCGGCAGCACCGCCTTGCGGCTGGCCGAGGTGTGGCAGCCGAACACGGTTTCCACCTTGTCGCGGATCACCAGCTTCTGCGCCTTTTCGGCGAAGGTCTTGGGGTCCGAGGCGCCATCTTCCACGATGACCTCGATCTGCCGGCCCAGCACGCCGCCAGCGGCGTTGATTTCCGAGGCCGCAAGCTGCACCGCGCTGGCCAGCATCTTCTCGACCACGGAAAGCCCGCCGGTCTGCGAGTACAGCGCGCCGACCTGAACGGTCTCGGCGGCGCGGGCGCTGCGGATATAGCCCGGAAGGGCCAGCGCGCCCGCCGAAACAGCAGCAGTGGTCAGAAACTGACGACGTTTCAGTGTCATGGTTTTTCCCTGTTGTGTTGGCCCATGCGCCTGCGAAGGCCATGCTTGCGATGGGGGGTCTTTTGTTGGAGCTACGGCCGACAGCGCTGTCGAAACAAAAAAGCCCGCCTCGTCCCTGGGAACGATCGCGGGCTGCATTGCCTATGGAACGGTCAGCCTGACGCGGACCGTGCGGTGGTGGCCGGACATGCCGGGGACCATCCTGACGCGGAGACTAATCCGATTCCTTCGCGTCGGACAAGAAATTTTCTGCCCCAAATGCAGCAAAGCCTGCAATTTGTGCAGAGGCGCCGGCGATGATTTCCTGCGCCAGCGCCTCGATCGCGATCCGGCGGCTCATGGCCTCGGCGCGCAGCTCGCGATGGGCCTGATCCTCGTCGATGGCGCGGCTGGCCATCAGGATGGTCTTGGCGCGGCTGACCGCCTGTTCGCCCTTGACCTTGCGCTTGTAGCGACGCGCGTCGCGGGCCAGGTTCTGGGTCTGCGTCCAGATGTTGCGGGCAATCGCCAGATTGGTCAGCAGGCCGAAGGGCTTGATCGGCCGCCCGATCACCGCCATCGCGCCGCTTTCCAGCACCAGCTGCAACGTCGCGGGGTTTTCGTAGCTGACAATCGCCAGAATCGTGGGCGCCGGGTTGCCCATGGTGCGAAACAGCCGCCGCAGCGCCTCGCGCTGGTCATCGACAATGGCAACCAGCACGATATTCGTGCCGCGGGGCAGCTGTTCGGGCACCGGCCAGACCAGTTGCGGCATGCAGCCGATCCGCCGCAGATGGTCGGTCAGGGCCATGCCCTCTTCGTCCATCGGATGCAGGACGACGACCGAGAGATTGCGCAATTCCTTGAGGAAGGCGTAGCTCATCATGAACCTCAGTAGCGCGCGGCGCTGAAGGGGAAAGCGATGGGGTCGGCGTCTTCGGGCAGGCCCGAGATCCGCACCAGATAGGGGTCGGGGGCCACCCGTTCGGCGGGATGGCTGACGATTTCATAGGGGCCCTGTTCGCGGATCCGCGCGACGCGGGGCCACAGATGGGTGTGATTGGTCAGCCGGTCCACCCGCACCGCGCCCTGCGGCGCATCGACCTCGACCTCGTACAGCGCCGGCAGAAGCCGCTCGATCCCGTCCTCGCCGGCCAAAGCCAACGCCGCGGCATAAAGATGGACCGAGAAATAGGCGGCCTCGGCGGGGGCGGTGGATGGGATCGGCCCGCCCGCCGCCAGCCGGAAGGCACGGGCAAAGGCCAGCGCCGCCGGGATGCGCAGCGAATCGAAGAACGGCGCCGCGATCACATGGCCGTCTGCCACGCCGGGCGGCATCCGCGCCACATCGACCTCGCTGGTCGACTGGCTGGCGATCGGACAGGTCTGCGGATCGAAACCCGCCTCGCGATAGGCGGTGTAGAAGGGGATGATCCCGTCGCCCACCACGGTGGAATAGATCATGTCCGGCTTGTGGTCGCGGATCCGGTCGATGATCTGGGTCACATGCTTGCGCTTCAGATCCAGCGGCACATAGATCTCGTCCACCACCTCTCCCCCGCGCGAGCGCAGCAGATCCGAGACGATGCGGTTCGATTCGTAGGGATAGACGTAATCCGAGCCGACCAGGAACAGCCGGCGCCCGAAGCTGCGATGCAGATAGTCGACCAGCGGCACCGAATTCTGGTTCGGCGCGGCGCCGGTATAGACGCAATGGCGCGAATATTCGAAGCCTTCGTAAAGCGTCGGATAGAACAGCAGCGCGTTATGAGCCTCGATCTCGGGCAGCATCGCCTTGCGCGAGCTGGACATATGGCCGCCGAAAATCACCTGGATCCGCTCGTCGCGGCACAGCTCTTGCGCATGGGTGCGATATAGCGCCGGCGTCGATTTCGGATCGCGATAGACCGCGTGCAGCTTGCGCCCCAGCACGCCGCCCATCGCGTTGATCTCGGCGATGGCAAGCCGCGTCGCGGCCAGCTGATTGCGCTCGATCGCACCCGTCACGCCGCTTTGCGACATGATCACGCCGATCCTCCAGGGGTCGTCTGTCATTCACCCGTCCGAAACCCGGCCCGGTTCATCCGGTCCGTAAAAAACAAAAAAGCTCCTGCCCGAAATCAATCGGGAGAGAGCTGCCCTGCTCAAGGATAAGATCATCAAGACCGAAGCCAGGCCGCTTGTCAAACCCCGTTGCGGCAGATTCCGTCCCTGGCGCGACACGGCGGACAATTGCGGCAAATTCTGCCTTGACGACAGGCAGAATGGCAGGTCACATCAACGCTGATCGTCACCGAGCGGCTTCTGTGGGCCTTAGGCCCGCCCGCCGCCTGCGGCCACGGTCCCGGCAGGGCAATGACGCCAGGCCGATGGGCAGCGCTTTTGCCCGCCCCGCCTGACAAGGATGTCAGCATTTCACCCGCATCGACCGGACGACGGTGCCCGTCAGGGCCGTTTCGGCCTTGCTGCCGGCATCGTTCTGATCCTGCGCCTTCCCCCTATCCCGCTCCGCCCCCGCGCCGGAGCGCCAGCTGCGCTTGTCCGCGCGGAAAGGCCCCACATGTCTACCAAAGCTGAGACCCCGCAGATCGACCTTGGCACATTGACCATCGCCAAGGCCCAGGCCGCCTTCGCCGATGGCAGCCTGACCTCCGAGGCGCTGACCCGCGCCTCGATCGCGCAGATGAAGGCGCTGAACGGCAAGTATAATGCGGTGATCTTCGAATGCGACGACGCGCTGGATGTCGCGCGAGAGATCGACCGCCGCCGCGCCGCCGGAGAGAAGCTGGGCCCGATGGCGGGGATTCCGGTGGTGATCAAGGATACGGTCGACATGGTCGGCTATCCCTCGACCGCGGGCTGGCGGCTTCTGTATTCCGGCACCGGTGGTGTCGATCTGATGCCCGAACGCGATGCGCCTGTGGCCGCGCGCATGAAGGCCGCGGGGGCGGTGATCCTGGGCAAGACCAATGTGCCGATCCTCAGCTGGACCGGCACCCATGCCAACGACAGCTGGGCCGGCCCGACGCTGAACGTGGTGCGCGAAGACCGCGCCCCCGGCGGGTCCAGCGCTGGCACCGCCAGCGCCGTTGCCGCGCATTTCTGCCTGACGGGCCTGGCCGAAGAGACCGGCGGCTCGATCCAGAACCCCGCCTCGGCGCAGGGGCTGGTGGGGATCAAGGCGACGATCGGCATGGTGCCGAATGCCGGTGTCGTGCCGCTGTCGGGCAATCGCGACATGGTGGGCCCGATCGCGCGCACGGTGGAAGATGCCGCGATCTGTCTGGATGCGATTGCGGGCTTCACCACCGAAGACCCCAAGACGCTGGCCTCGGTCGGCCATATCCCGGCGGGCGGCTTCGCGGCGAACCTGTCGAAGGACGGTCTGAAGGGCAAGCGCATCGGCCTGTATGGCCCGGGCTGGCGCAAGGATGCGCTCTCGCCCGAGACGGCGGCGCTGTACGAGCGGGCGAAAACCGAACTGGCGGCGGCCGGCGCGGTTCTGGTCGAAGACCCGTTCTCGGGCACCGATTTCAACACCCATCGCCAGATCACGCCCGGCACGCCCTTCTTCGACGGTCGCGGGCTGGAATCGATTCCCTATGATGTCACCTGCTATCTCAAGCGTCTGGGCCCCAATGCCGCGCTGAAGACCTGGGAAGATTTCGTCGAGGCGACCAAATCCGAAGATCCCTTCGCCAAGGGGGCGATCCTGGGCTATCTGCACGAATTGCCGGATTTCGCCGAAGCGCTGAAATCGCCGGCCACGCCGCCCGCGATGCCGGAATTCACCGCGCTGAAAGACACCTATCTGCGGCTGCTGCGCGAGGTGTTTGCGCGGCACGATCTGGACGCGCTGGCCTATCCGCAGATGCTTGAGGAACTGCCGGGCCTGCATTCCGGCGATGCGATCCGCGAAACGACGGTGGGCGAGCTGAACATCGCCGGCATTCCCGGAATCACGGTTCCGGCGGGCTATTACGCCTCGGGCGCGCCGTTCGAGCTGATCTTCCTGGCCCAGCAATGGGACGATGCGGCGATCATCAACATGGCCTATGCCTATGAACAGGCCACGCTGCACCGCAAGCCGGCGGTCTGACGGCGCCGGCGCAAAACGACAGGCCGTTCCCGAATGCCGGTTCGGGGGCGGGCCTAATGCCGGGCGGTGCGGCGGGCCGGGCGGATGGGTTCGGCCTGGGCGGTGGTCTCGCTGAAGCCCAGTTCGCGCTCGATTTCCTGCGCGGTGGCGAAAAGCGCGTCGGTGAACCGGCGCGCATCGCTTTGACGCAGGCGCTCTTCGGGGCCGGCGACGCCGATTGCGCCCAGAACCCGTCCCGAAAGGCTGCGGATCGCGGTGCCATAGCCCAGCACGCCCCGGCGCCATTCGCCATGCGCGACCGAATAGCCCTTTTCGCGGACCTCATCCAGCTGGCGGCGCAGCTCTTCCAGCGACCGCACGGTGTTCGGGGTGAAGGCCTCGATCGTGGCGCCGATGGCGCTGACCAGATCATCGGGCGCATGGGCCAGCATCGCCTTGCCGGTGGCCGTGCAATAGGCCGGCGCCCGGTCGCCCGCGCTGACCGAAGTGCGCACGGCATGGATGCTGTCGACCTTGTCCAGATACAGAACCCGATTGTCATCCAGCACCGACAGATTCACCGTCTCTTCGGTCTCGATCGCCAGTTTGCGCAGATAGGGTGCTGCGACGGCGCGCAGGTCGACCTGTGAATAGACCCGCTGCCCCAGTTCCCACAACCGCAGGGTCAGTTCGTAATTCCGGGACGAGGCGGATCGTCGCACATAGCCGCAGGCTTCCAGCGTGCCAAGCAGCCGATGGGCGTTGCTTTTGCTGATCCCGCATTGGTCGGCGATCTCGGTCAGGGACTGAGAGCTTTCTCTTGAAACAAGATTCTCTAGCACTTTCAGCGCTTTGACGACAGTCGTTTCCATCGGGGTCCTACAAGATACGCAGCAACAGCCTGAATGTGACTATCCCGAAAAGCGAGAAATTCCAATATGCGAAAGAAATCGGGCCGGGAATGCGCGAATTGCATCAAGCCGTTTCTGGTAATCCGCAGGGCCGCGGCCGAATTTCAATGGCACACACGCATAAATGGAATAAATGCCCGTATGTGGGCCGAGCGGCGGGGTCGGGCGGCGCCCTGCCCTTGCGTCCGGCGCGGCGGGCATCGACACTGCGGCGACGGGCCCCTCTGGCTGCAAAGGCTGATCCCATGTCGCGACCGCTTGATTCCCTTGACCGCCGGATATTGGCCGAATTGCAGCGCGACGGCCGCCTGACCCATCAGGAGCTGAGCGAGCGTGTCGGCCTGTCGCCCACGCCCTGCGCCCGCCGTCTGCGGCAATTGCAGGACGAGGGCTATATCACCGGCTATGCGGCCCTGGTGGACGAAGCCCGGATGGGGTTTGGTTTTTCGGTCTTTGTTTCGGTCAAGCTGGACCGGCAGGTCGATGACCAGCTGGTCAATTTCGAACGCGCGATCCTGGCCTGTCCCGAAGTGGTGGAATGCTGGCTGATGACCGGCAACCGCGACTATCTGCTGCGCGTCGCGGTGTCGGGGCTGGAGGAATTCGAACGCTTCCTGACCGGGCGCCTGACCAAGGTGCCCGGGGTGGCGTCGCTGGAAAGCTCGATCCCGATCCGGCGTGTGAAGGGCCGGCAGTCGCGGCTGGTCTAGCCCGGCCCCCCCGCGGCGGGGCGGCGGCCCGGGGTCAGGCCCAGGGCGCGTTCGGCGATGCTGCCGCTGTCGATGCCGAAATGCCGGTACAGATCGCCGATGGTGCCGGTCTGGCCGAAATGTTCAACCCCCAGGGCCAGCGTCCGGTGGCCCGAAACGCCGCCCAGCCAGGACAGCGTGGCCGGGTGGCCGTCGATCACCGTGACCAGAAGGCAGTCGCGCGGCACATCGGCCAGCAGCCGTTCGATCTGCGCCTGCGCGCCGGTCTGGCCGCGCACCCGCGCGCGCTGTGCCGCTGTCCAGCCGGCATGCAGCCGGTCGGCCGAGGTC
>NZ_JAICBZ010000010.1 GCF_020179405.1 Xinfangfangia pollutisoli
CCCCCGCCCGAGGCGCTGCCCGATCTGCCCAGGCCCGCGCCGCAGCTGGCGCTGCTGTCCTCTGACACCGCGCCCGCAGCCGAGACCGCACCCCCGCCGCCAAAGCCGAAACCCAAGGCCGACGCCAAGCCGCCTGCCCCGGAAAAGCCGGCAAAACCGCCGGTGCAAAAGGCAAAACCGCCCGCCGGCCCGGCCCCGTCTGGCGCAAAGGCGGCTGGCAGCGGCGGCGGCACGACATCCGGCAGGGGCGGCAAGGCCGAAGCCTCGGGCCTGTCGAAATCGGAAGTTGCCGATCTGAAAGCCGCCTGGGGCGCGAAGATCCAGGCCCAGATCGAAAGGCGCCGCACCTACCCGCGCGATGCCGGCAGGGCCGAGGGGGTGGTGCGGCTGGAGCTGACCGTCGCGCCCTCGGGCGCGCTGCTGGCGGTGCGGGTGATCAAATCCTCGGGCGCGGCCGTGCTGGACCGCGCCGCCGTGAAGGCCGCGCAATCGGCCGGCCGCTTTCCCAAGGCGCCGGCCCAGCTGACCGGCCCTGCCTATAAGCTGATCCTGCAGTTGAAGTACGACCGGCGCGGCTGATCACTGGTGCCGCAGCGCCTCGATCGGGTCCATCTGCGCGGCGCGGCGGGCGGGGAAATAGCCGAAGACCACCCCCACCACCGCCGAGAAACAGAAGGCCAGCGCGATGACCGGGGCCGAAGGCGTGAAGGGGATCGCCATGAACACCCCCGCCCCCCAGGCCAGCGCCAGCCCGACCAGAATGCCGATCACGCCCCCCATCAGCGACAGGACCACCGCCTCGACCAGGAATTGCGTCAGCACCTGCCGCCCCGTCGCCCCGATCGCCAGACGGATGCCGATTTCGCGCGTGCGTTCGGTGACCGAGACCAGCATGATGTTCATGATCCCGATCCCGCCGACCAGCAGACTGACCGCCGCGACCGAAGACAGCATGCCCGACAGGACCGAATTCACCGAATTCAGCATCGAGGCCAGTTCCTTCATGTCGGTGACCGAGAAGTCATCTTCTTGCCCGAAGCCGATCTTGCGCCGTTCGCGCATCAGATCCTCGATCTGGGCGATGGCGGCCTCGGTCGGAACATTGTCGGCCACCGCCGCCTGAATGGTGCTGACATCATCATTGCCGTTCAACCGCCGCTGCACCAGCCGGATCGGCATCACCACGATATCGTCCTGATCCTGGCCGAAACTTCCCGCGCCCTTTTCTTCCAGCAGGCCCACCACCTGGCAGGCAATCGCCTTGACCCGGATCTGCTGGCCCACCGGATCCGCGGCGCCGAAAAGTTTCTCGCGCACGGTCTGGCCGATCACGCAGACCGCCGCGCCCGAGCGGGCCTCGTTCGCGGTCAGATTGCGGCCCGAGGCGAAGGTCCAGCCGGAAATCTCGGCCCAGGCCTCATTCGTGCCGGTGATCGAGGTCGAGGTATTGGCATTGCCATAGACCACGGTCTCGCTGGAGGTGGCCTGCGGCGCCACCGCGCGCAGGCGGGTCAGTTCGGCCAGCGCATCGGCATCGCGCAGGTTGAAGCGGCGCACCGGCGTGCCGCCCGAGGGCGGGCCGAAGCCGCGCTGTCCGGGGCGGATCACCAGCACGTCCGAGCCCAGGCTTTCGACACTGGCCGAGACCTGCGCCGACGAGCCCTGCCCCACGGTCACCATGGCGATCACTGCGGCCACGCCGATCACCACGCCCAGAATGGTCAGGAAACTGCGCAGCTTGTTGCGGAAGATCGACCGCAGCGCCAGACGGATGGCCTCAAGAAGCATCAGACCGCCTCCGCCGCGGTCTCGGTCGCCGCGGCCGTCACCGGCTCGTCCTTGACGATCTTGCCATCGGTGAAGATGACCAGCCGCTTGGCATAGGCCGCGATATCCGGCTCATGCGTGACCATGACGATGGTGATGCCGTCCTTGCGGTTCAATTCCTGCAGCAGAAGCAGGATCTCATGGCTGCGGTGACTGTCGAGATTGCCCGTCGGCTCGTCCGCCAGGATCACCATCGGGTCGCCCGCCAGCGCCCGCGCGATCGCGACCCGCTGCTGCTGGCCGCCCGACAATTGCGAGGGCTGGTGGTGTTCGCGCCCGTCCAGCCCGACTTTGGCCAGCGCCGAGCGGGCGCGCGCGATGCGCTCGGCCGCGGGCAGGCCCTTGTAGATCATCGGCAATTCCACATTCTCCTGCGCCGAACTGCGCGGCAGAAGATTGAAGCCCTGGAAGACGAAACCCAGATAATGCCGCCGCAGCAGCGCCAGCGCATCGGGCGACAGGTCCTGCACCGGCGTGCCCTCGAACAGGTAATCCCCTGCGCTGGGCCGGTCGAGACAGCCGATGATGTTCATCGCGGTCGACTTGCCCGAGCCCGAGGGGCCCATGATCGCCACGAATTCGCCGCGGCAGATCTGCAGATCCACCCCGTCCAGGGCGCGCACCTCGGCCTCGCCGGTGCCGTAGATCCGGCTGACCTTGCGAAACTCGATCAGCGGCGGGGTCGCGTCGACCATCTCAGCCGCCCGCGCTTTGCGACAGGATCACCGCGTCGCCGGGCTTCAATTCGTCCGAGGTCACGGCGATGCGGCTGCCATCGGTCGCGCCCGGGGTGATCTTGACCTGCACCGGCTGGCCCGCGCGCAGCACCCAAAGGCTGGAGCCGTCGACCTTGCCGGTCGTGCCCGCGCCGGGCCGGCTGGGCATGATCATCCCCAGAAGCCCGCTGCCCCGGCGCGACTCGGTCGTGGTGACCGGCGGGGCATAGCGCAGCGCGGCGGTGGGCACGATCAGGGCATCGGTCTGTTCGGCCACCGTGATCGTCGCCGTCGCGGTCATGCCCGGCCGCAACAACAGCCGATCGTTTTCCACCGACAGCACGCCGGTATAGGTGACCACGCCATCGGTCGTCTGCGGCGCATAGCGCAGGCTGGTGATCTCGGCTTCAAAGCGCTTGCCGGCATGGGCATCGACGGTGAAACTGGCCTTCTGCCCCACCGCGACCCGGCCGATATCGGCCTCGTCGATATCGACCTGCAACTCCATATGGGTCAGATCCTCGGCCAGGGTGAACAGGACCGGCGCCTCCAGCGAGGCGGCGACGATCTGGCCCTTCTCGGCCGTGCGGTTCAGCACAATGCCGTTGATCGGCGAGCGGATCACCGCCTTTTCCAGATCGGCCTGCTGCAGGTCCAGATTGGCCTCGGCCAGAAGGACATCGGCCCTGGCCGAGTCCACCGCCGCAAGCGCCCGGTCATGCGCGGCCTTGGCGGGCACCACCACATTGCGGGTGGTCAGGCCGCGCTTGTCCAGCGCCATGGCCGAATCCAGCGCATCGGCAGTTTCCGCAACCGTCGCCTCGGCCGAAGCCAGCTTGGCCTTGGCCGAAGCCAGCTGCGCCTGGGCATTGGTCAGCTGCGCCTTCAGCTTGGTGTCGTCCAGCCGCGCCAGGATCTGCCCCTCGGCGACCTCGTCGTTGAAATCGGCCTCGACCGCGGCGACGGTGCCCGACAGTTCCGACGAGATATCGACCTGCGTCGTCGGCTGCACCGTGCCGGTGGCCACCACCGTCACGGTCAGCGCGCCTTCGGTGACTTCGGCGGTCTCATAGCGCACAGGTGCTGCGGGCTGGTTCAGATAATACCAGCCGCCGCCGGCCAGAAGCGCCAGCACAAGCCCAAGCCAAAGCCAGCGCCGGCCCTTGCGGCCGGACCGCATGCGGCCAAGACTGGCGATATCGGGGCGGGTTTCGGTCTTCGTTTCGCTCAAGGTCCTCGTCCCGGGTTTGCTGCGGGCTGTTGATCAACAACGTCGCCGCGCGGGGTTTCCGTCGCGACGGGTGTGATCACGCCGCACTATAGGGGGCGCATCGGGCGCGGGAAATCACGAAGCCGCATATCGCGGCGATGAGGCCGGGCACAAGTTTTCCAAGATGTGAAATCGGATCAGGGCCTTGCCATGCGATATTCAGAAATCACATGAGGGTGCGGCATTCCTGACCCGCCGTGCGGACCCGGTGGCGCAAAGGACAAGGGGCGCCGGATCGCGCCGGCGCCCCCTGGATGTTCCGAACCCGACCGATCAGCTGCAGCCGGTGGTCGAGCCGCAGGTGTTGCATTTCAGGCAGGTGCCGTTGCGCACCAGGGTGTAATTGCCGCATTCGCCGCAGGGATCGCCGGTATAGCCCTGCATCTTCGCCTTGGTCCGCGCCGCATCGACCGAGGCCGTGCCCAGGGCTAAGCTCGACGTGCCCTCGGACAGGCCCGACACCCGCGCCGTATCGGGCAGCAGCGCGGTCACCGTGTCGGTGCCGGTCGCCAGTGCCGTGGCACCGATTCCGCCCTGAAACACCATCAGCTCTTGCGGCAGGCGCTTGCGCAGATAGCCGGTCGAGGAGATCGACTTCAGCAATTCCACCGATTTGGTGGCGGCCGCTTCGGAAACCTCGCCCAGGTTGCGCTTGCCTTCCTCATTGCCATGGCCCAGCTCGTCGAAGGCATGGCCCTTGGGGGCGACATGCGCCAGATCGGTGCGGTCCAGATAGCTGATCGCCAACTCGCGGAAGATGTAGTCCAGGATCGAGGTCGCGTTCTTCACGCTGTCATTGCCCTGCACCATGCCCGCGGGTTCAAAGCGGGTGAAGGTGAAGGCTTCGACGAATTCCTCAAGCGGAACACCGTATTGCAGGCCGACGCTCACCGCGATTGCGAAGTTGTTCATCATCGCGCGGAAGCCGGCGCCTTCCTTGTGCATGTCGATGAAGATCTCGCCCAGCGAGCCGTCCTGATATTCGCCGGTGCGCAAATAGACCTTGTGCCCGCCAACGATCGCCTTCTGGGTATAGCCCTTGCGGCGTTCCGGCAGCTTTTCGCGATGCGAGCGGACGATTTCCTTGACGATCACCTTCTCGACGATCTTCTCGGCGATGACCTGGGCCTTTTCCTGCGGCGTGCCGGTGGCCAGGATTTCCTCGGCCTCCTCGTCATCCTCGATCAGCGCCGAGGCCAGCGGCTGGCTGAGCTTGGACCCGTCGCGATACAGCGCATTGGCCTTGATCCCCAGCGAATGCGACAGTTCGTAAGCCGCCAGCGTTTCCTCGATCGTCGCCGTGTTCGGCATGTTGATCGTCTTGGAGATCGCGCCCGAGATGAAGGACTGCGCCGCCGCCATCATGTAGATATGGCTGTCAACCGACAGGAAACGCTTGCCTTTCTTCCCGCAGGGATTGGCGCAATCGAAGACCGACAGATGTTCGGGCTTCAGGAAAGGCGCGCCTTCCAGCGTCATCGTCCCGCAGACATGGTCGTTCGCGGCGTCGATCTGGGCCTTCGAGAAGCCAAGGTGGCGCAGCAGATCGAAGGTCGGGTCGTTCAGCTTTTCCGAAGGAATCCCAAGGGTTCCGGTGCAGAACTCAGCGCCAAGCGTCCATTGGTTGAAGACGAAGCGGATGTCGAAGGCGGTCGGCAGCGCGGCCTCGACCTTCTCGATCTCGCGCGGGCCGAAGCCGTGGCCGATCAGCGAGGTGTGGTTCACGCCCGGCGCCTGCGCCAGCGAGCCATGGCCCACCGCATAGGCCACCATCTCGGCCACCTGATGGCCGGCATAGCCCAGCTTTTCCAAAGCCGCCGGAACGGATTGGTTGATGATCTTGAAGTAGCCGCCGCCGGCCAGCTTCTTGAACTTCACCAGGGCGAAATCCGGCTCGATCCCGGTCGTGTCGCAATCCATCACCAGGCCAATCGTGCCGGTGGGCGCGATGACCGTGGTCTGGGCGTTGCGGTAGCCATGCTGTTCGCCAAGCGCCAGCGCCTCGTCCCAGATCGACTTCGACAGCGCGATCAGGGTCTGGTCGGGGCAATTCGCCGCGTCCAGCGCCACCGGGTTGACGTTCAGCGCCTCATAGCCCGCGGTCTTGCCCCAGGCCGCGGCCCGGTGGTTGCGGATGACGCGCAGCATGTGGTCGCGGTTGCGCTCATAGCCCGGGAAGGGCCCCAGCTCCTTGGCCATTTCGGCCGAGGTGGCATAGGCGACGCCGGTCATGATCGCGGTCAGCGCGCCGCACAGCGCCCGGCCTTCGGCCGAGTCGTAGCCCAGCCCCATGTTCATCAACAGGCCGCCGATATTGGCGTAGCCCAGGCCAAGGGTGCGGAAATCATAGGAAAGCTGGGCGATTTCCTTCGAGGGGAACTGCGCCATCATCACCGAGATTTCCAGCGTCACCGTCCACAGACGGCTGGCATGGACATAGGCCTCGGCCTCGAAAGCGCCGTCCTTGAAGAAGGTCAGCAGGTTCATCGAGGCCAGGTTGCAGGCCGTGTCATCGAGGAACATGTATTCCGAACAGGGGTTCGAGCCGCGGATCGGCCCGTCTTCCGGGCAGGTATGCCAGGCATTCACCGTGTCATGGAACTGGATACCCGGATCGGCGCAGGCCCAGGCGGCATGGCCAACCTGTTGCCACAGATCGCGCGCCTTCACCTCGCGGGCGACCTTGCCGTCGGTGCGGCGGATCAGCTCCCAGGTCAGGTCTTCCTTGACCGCGGTCAGGAAGGCGTCGGTCACGCGGACCGAATTGTTGGAATTCTGGCCCGAGACGGTGACATAGGCTTCCGAATCCCAGTCGGTGTCATAGGTCGGGAATTCGATCGAGCCATAGCCCTGCGCCGCGTATTGCAGCACGCGGTTGGTGTAGGTGTCGGGGATCATCGCCTTCTTGGCGCCCCGGATCGCCGCTTTCAGCGCGGCATTCTTGGCCGGGTCGCAGGCATCGGCCTCGGCCCCGTCCCATTGGCGGATCGCGGCGAAGATCTCGTTCAGGCGCATTTCATGCGCCTTGGAACCGGCCACCAGCGAGGCAACCTTCTGCTCTTCGATCACCTTCCAGTTGATGAACTGTTCGATATCCGGGTGATCCATGTCGCAGATCACCATCTTCGCGGCCCGACGCGTGGTGCCGCCCGATTTGATCGCTCCGGCCGCACGGTCCCCAATCTTCAGGAAACCCATGAGGCCGGAGGACTTGCCGCCGCCCGACAGCTTCTCGCCCTCTCCGCGGAGCGATGAGAAATTGGTGCCCGTGCCCGAGCCGTATTTGAACAGGCGCGCCTCGCGGACCCAAAGGTCCATGATGCCGCCCTCGTTCACCAGATCGTCCGAGACGGACTGGATGAAGCAGGCATGCGGCTGCGGATGTTCATAGGCCGAGTTCGACTTGGTCAGCTTGCCGGTGACATGGTCGACATAGAAATGCCCCTGCGACGGGCCGTCGATGCCATAGGCCCAATGCAGGCCGGTGTTGAACCACTGGGGCGAATTCGGCGCCGCCATCTGGCGGGCCAGCATGAAGCGCATCTCGTCGAAATAGGCGCGGGCATCGGCTTCGGTGGTGAAATAGCCACCCTTCCAGCCCCAATAGGCCCAGGCGCCGGCCAGACGGTCGAAGACCTGCTTGGCCGAGGTTTCGCCGACATAGCGCTGCGCCGCCGGCAGTTTCGCCAGCGCCTCCTCATCGGGAACCGAGCGCCACAGGAAATCGGGCACGCCCTTTTCCCGCACGCGCTTCAGCGCCGCCGGAACCCCCGCCTTGCGGAAATACTTCTGGGCCAGAACGTCCGAGGCCACCTGGCTCCAGCCATCCGGCACTTCGACCGCGTCATTCTTGAACACGGTTTTGCCATCGGGATTGCGGATTTCCGAGGTGGTCACCGCGAAATCCAGGGCCCCATAGGCGCCGGTCTCTTCGCTGGTGAATCTGCGCTCGATCTTCATGCCCCTAGGTCCCTTTGCGTGAGGCCGCCATTCGGCGCGCCGGTTGATCATGTCTCGTGCGGCCGGGGCCAGGGGATCGAACGACCAAGACCCGGATCGTTTGACACGATCGGGACGCGGCACCAGTGATACGGGCGCCAGAAATGCGGTCTGTCGGCTTCCCCCTGCCCTACCAGATATTGTGTCTGTTCGGGCCGCTTCGTCAAACTGTCGCAATCGGTCGCAAGCTTCAATTGAAATTTTGGCCCTTGGGGGCGATTTTTCGGCTTGACGGGGTCGCTCAACCTATGGGCGACCAGGCGGCGCCGACCGGGGGGCTGTGGGTAGGGCTGTGGATGAAACTTGGAGCAGTTTCTGAAGAGAGGCGGATTTGCCAGAAACCCGGCCCCTTTGGCGCGCGCAGTGCAGATCGGGGCTGAGCTTGGGATAAGATCTGCAGCCGAGATGCGTCGATTCTCAGGGCCCGATCAGCCGCGCGCCGACTGTGGCGCCGCTGCCCGGTTGATCAGCACGATCCCGGCCGCCACCAGCCCCAGCGCGACCAGAATCGCCGGGCTCAGCGACTCGCCGAAGATCGCCCAGCCCAGGAAAACCGCCAGCACCGGCGTCAGGAAGGAAAAGCTGGCCACCGTTGAGGACGGATAGACCGACATCAGCCAAAGCCACAGGATGAAGCCGCCGCAGACCACCACCACGGATTGGAACACAAGACCTAGTAGGTGGATGGGCGCCAGATCCCGGATCAGGGGGCCGAACAGCGGCGCGGCCAAAAGAAGGATCGGGGCCGAGACCAGCACCATCCAGAACAGCTGCATCTCGGCGCCCTCGGCCCGCATCACCGGACGGCGCGCGATATAGGCGGTAACCGCCCAGCCAAGCGCCGCCCCCAGCGCACAAAGATCGCCCGCCAGGCTGCCGCCCCCGCCCGCCCCGCGCGACAGGATCGCCCAGGCGCAACCCGCGAAGGCCAGGCCCAGCCCAAGCGCCTTTTGCGGCGTCACCCGCTCGGCCAGGCCGTAATGTGCCAGGATCGCGAACCAGACCGGCATGGAATACATGATCACCGAGGCGCGCCCGACCGTGGTCAGATCCAGCGCGACGAACAGGCACAGGAACTCGGCCGCGAAGACGGCGCCGATCAGCAGCCCCGGCCCCAGCGCCGCGCGGCTGAAGCGCGGCGGGCGGCCGCGCCAGACCATCCAGGCCCAAAGGAAGGCCACAGCCAGGGCCGAGCGCAGCCCGGCAAAGAACACCGGCTGCAGCCCGGCATTGACCAGCTTCACCACGACCTGATTGAGCCCCAGGATCAGCTGCACCCCCAGCAGCATCGCCACGCCCGCCGCATCCAGCCTGTCCTTGCGCATCGCCTGCCCCTTTTCGTGCGGCCTCAATGCCCGCGTGGCCGCTCTGCCGCGCGCCCGAAGCCGACACAAGGGGTCGCGGATGGGGTTACGCCGGGGCGCCGCCCGCGCTACGAGAGCGCAGCAGGCAGGGAGACGCGCATGACCACGGCGGCAGCACAGATCGCGGGCGAGAACGCCCGGGCGACGCTGTGGATGGTGGGCGCGATGGCCGGCTTTGCCGTCGAGGATCTGTTCCTGAAACAGGCCGCGGGCGTGGTGCCTCCGGGCCTGGTCCTGCTGATCAATGGCGGGATCGGCGGGCTGATCTTCTGGATCATCGCGCAATCGCGCGGCGAGAAGGTGTTCTCGCTTGAGGCGTTTCGCGGCGCCGCCTTGGTGCGCAATCTGAGCGAGTGCTTCGCGGCCTTCTTCTACATCGTCGCCCTGGCCCTGGCGCCGCTGGCCATGGCCTCGGCGCTGTTGCAGGCCTCGCCCTTGATCGTGACGATGGGCGCGGCGCTGGTTCTGGGCGAAACCGTGGGCTGGCGGCGCTGGCTGGCGGTGGGCCTGGGCTTTGTCGGCGTTCTGGTGATCCTGGCGCCCTGGCGCTCGGGCTTTGACCTTGCCGGCCTGTCGATGGTGGTCTGCGTGATCGCGCTGGCGGCGCGCGATCTGGCGACGCGGCGGATGAAAGCCTCGCTTGGCACGTTCTCGGTCTCGGCCTGGGGCTATCTTGCCTCGGTTCCGGCGGGGCTGCTGCTTCTGGCAGTGCGCGGCGAGGCGCCGGTCATGCCGCCGCCCGGCACCGCGCTGAACCTGGGCGGCGCGCTGCTTTTCGGTCTGATCGCCTATTACGCGATCGTGCATGCGATGCGCATCGGCGAGGTCTCGGCCATTGCGCCCTTCCGCTACACGCGGCTGGTCTTCGCGGTGATCCTGGCCGTCCTGGTTCTGGGCGAGCGGCCCGAGGCGCATGTGCTGATCGGCTCGGCAATCGTCGTCTTGTCCGGACTTTATGCCTTCGCGCGCGAGCGCAAGCGCAAGGCTGCGCTTTCCTTGCAGGCAAAGGGCGGCTAAACGGGGGCAAATCCAGCCCCACGAGGTTTGCCATGAGCACGATTGTCGACATCCATGCCCGCGAGATCCTGGACAGCCGGGGCAACCCGACCGTCGAGGTGGATGTGCATCTGGAATCGGGCGCCATGGGCCGCGCCGCGGTGCCCTCGGGCGCCTCGACCGGCGCGCATGAGGCGAATGAGCGTCGCGATGGCGATGCGTCGCGCTACATGGGCAAGGGCGTTCTGGAAGCCGTGGCCGCGGTGAATGGCGAGATCGCCGAGGAACTGGTGGGCTATGATGCGACCGAGCAGGTCGGCATCGACCGCACGATGATCGAAATGGACGGCACGCCGAACAAGTCGCGGCTGGGCGCCAATGCCATTCTGGGCGTGTCGCTGGCCGTGGCCAAGGCGGCCGCGGAATATACCGGGCAGCCGCTGTATCGCTATATCGGCGGCACCTCGGCGCGCGTTCTGCCGGTGCCGATGATGAATATCATCAATGGCGGCGCCCATGCCGACAACCCGATCGACATCCAGGAATTCATGATCATGCCGGTCGGCGCGCAGGACATCCGCGAGGCGGTGCGCATGGGCAGCGAGGTCTTCCACACGCTGAAAAAGGAACTGTCGGCGGCGGGTCTGGCCACGGGTGTGGGCGACGAAGGCGGCTTCGCGCCGAACCTGAAATCCACCCGCGTCGCGCTGGACTTCATCCTGAAGGCGATCGAGAAGGCCGGCTACCGCCCGGGCGAGGATATGTTCCTGGCGCTGGACTGCGCCTCGACCGAATATTTCATCGAAGGCAGCTATGTGCTGGCCGGCGAGAAGAAGACGCTGACGCCGGCGAAGAATGTCGATTACCTGGCCCGTCTGGTGGCCGACTATCCGATCATCTCGATCGAGGATGGCTGCGCCGAGGATGACTGGGAAGGCTGGAAGATGCTGACCGACAAGCTGGGCTCGAAGGTGCAGCTGGTGGGCGACGACCTGTTCGTGACCAATCCGCGCCGCCTGGCCGAAGGCATCTCGCGCGGGGTGGCGAATTCGATGCTGGTGAAGGTCAACCAGATCGGCACCCTGACCGAGACGCTGGAAGCCGTCGATATGGCGCATCGCGCCCGCTACACCAATGTGATGTCGCACCGCTCGGGCGAGACCGAGGATGCGACGATCGCCGATCTGGCGGTGGCCACGAATTGCGGGCAGATCAAGACCGGGTCGCTGGCGCGCTCGGACCGGCTGGCCAAGTATAACCAGCTGATCCGCATCGAGGAAATGCTGGGCGAGACGGCGGAATATGCCGGCGATTCGATTCTGAAGGGCTAAGCCGGGCCTGAAGGGCTAAGGTCGGGCCGAAGGGCTAAGGCCGGGGGCAATTTTTCGTACAAAAATCGGCGCCCGACCGGGCGAAACGCGACAATCGGAACGGGGCGAGGATCGGCTGATCTTCGCCCCCATCCATTTCCGCGGCGATCCGCTCGGCCGCAACCGCGGCCAGTGTGGCGCCCGAATGCATCACGGCCAGCCACAGGCCCGGCGCCGCCGGCCCGATCACCGGCAGCCCGTCGCCCGGCACCGGGCGGAAGGCCAGTGCGACCTCGGCCCAGTCCAGCGCCAACGCCGGAAACAGCGCCTGCAGCCCCGCCAAGGCCCGGTCGGCATGCGCCCCGGCCAGGCCCGAGACATCTTCGGCCGCATCGCCCTGATGGCCCGCGGCGGTGGGCATCAGGATCCGCCCTGCCCCATCCTGCCGGATCTCGCCCGCCGGGGTGACCAGGATCCGCGGCAAGGCGGGCGGCAGCGGGCGGGTGGCCAGCATCAGGCCGGGCCGCGTCAGCATCGGCAGGTCCAGCCCCAGAGGCGCCAGCAAGGCCGGGCTGCCGGTTCCGGCCGCCACCACCACCGCATCGGCGCCAACCACGCCCTCTGCGGTTTGCACCCCCGTCACCCGCCCCGCGCGCTGCACCAGACCCAGCACCGCAACGCCGCGCCACAGCCGCGCGCCCGACGCCGCCAGCAGGCACCGCGCCAGCGCGGCCGGGTCGACCGCGCCCTCGGCGGGGAACAGCAGCGCCTCGGCCGGCGGATCGGCCAGGGCGGGCACGGTGGCCTCGATCTGGGCCCGGGTCAGCCGCTGCAGCGGATAGCCCAGCCGCGCCAGATCCGCCTCGGTCGCGGCCAGCGCCTCGCCCTGGGTTTCGAACAACAGCGTGCCGGGCCAGCTTGTGGGCGCATCGGGCAGCTGGGCGGCCAGGCGGTGATGGGCGGTGATGCCTTCCATCCGCAGACGGAAATGCGCCTCGCTCAGATGGAAACTGGCATTGATCCAGCCGAAGCTGCGGCCCGAGGCGCCGGCGCCGATTCCGCCCGCGTCCAGCACGGTGACCGCATGGCCACGCCGGGCCAGCTGGAAGGCGATGGCGCAGCCGATGATGCCGGCGCCGATGATCACGGTCTTCTGCATGGCACCAGCCTGCCCGCAGCGCGCGGCTCTGGCAAGGCCGGGCGGCTTGGGCTAGGCAGGGCCATGGCCCGGCTGATCCTGCTGAACAAACCCTATGACATGCTTTGCCAATTCACCGATGGCGAGGGCCGCGCGACGCTGGCCGATGTGCTGCCGGTCAAGGGCGTCTATGCCGCCGGGCGGCTGGACCGCGATTCCGAAGGGCTGGTGGTGCTGACCGATGACGGAAGGCTGCAGGCGCGGATCGCCGATCCCAGGCACAAGCTGGAAAAGACCTATCTGGCCCAGGTCGAAGGCCGCCCGGGTCCCGAGGCTTTGGCCGCGCTGGGCAAGGGGGTGATGCTGAAAGACGGCATGACCCTGCCCGCCGGCGCCCGTATGGTGGATACGCCCGTATGGTTGTGGCCGCGCGACCCGCCGATCCGGGTGCGCAAGACCGTGCCGGATGCCTGGCTGGAACTGACCCTGCGCGAGGGGCGCAACCGCCAGGTGCGGCGGATGTGCGCGGCCGTGGGTCTGCCCTGTCTGCGGCTGATCCGTTGGCGGGTGGGCGATTGGACGCTGGACGGGCTGTCGCCCGGCGGTTGGAGAGAGGCATGAGCGGCACGGCCGAGGCGATCATCGCGGAGTTGAACCTGCAGCCCCATCCCGAGGGTGGCTGGTATCGCCAGACCTGGCAGGGACCGCTGCGCGACGGCCGCGCCTCGGGCACGGCGATCCTGTTCCTGCTGAAAGCCGGCGAGCGCAGCCATTGGCACCGAGTCGATGCCGATGAGATCTGGCTCTGGCATGCCGGCGCGCCGCTGATCCTGTCGCTGGGCGAGACCGCGGCCAGCGATCACCGGCTGGGCCCGGCCGTCCTGGGCGGCGAGCGCCCGCAGATCCTGGTGCCGGCGGGGCATTGGCAGGCCGCGCGCAGCCTGGGCGACTGGACGCTGGTGTCCTGCACCGTCTCGCCCGGGTTCCGCTTTGAAGGGTTCGAACTGGCCCCACCCGGCTGGACCCTGCCACAGGCCTGACCGCCGCGCCAAAGGCCGCGGCAATTGTAAGGGGCACAAGTTTGCCGTGGCGGCACCAGGACCGCGGCGCTAAGCCGGAGAGCATGACCGACCCAGCCCATCCCCAGACCGGCGATACCCGCGCGGGCTTTCTGTACGCGCTTTCGGCCTATCTGCTTTGGGGCTTTCTGCCCCTGTACATGAAGGCGCTGGCCAATGTGCCCGCGGTCGAGGTGATCGCCCATCGGGTGATCTGGTCGGTGCCGGTGGCGCTGGCGGTGCTGATCTGGCTGAGGCGCACGGCCGATCTGAAAGCCGCGCTGCGCAATCCGCAGATGCTGGCCATGGGCGCGGTGACGGCGGCGCTGATCTCGGTCAATTGGGGGATCTATGTCTGGGCCATCGGCTCGGGCCATGCGCTGGACGCGGCGCTGGGCTATTACATCAACCCGCTGTTTTCGATCTTTCTGGGCGCGGTTCTGCTGGGCGAAAGGCTGCGCGGGCTGCAATGGCTGGCCATCGTCTTTGCGCTGATCGCGGTGGTGATCCTGACGGTCGACTCGGGCAAGCTGCCCACCGTCGCCATCGCGCTGTTCCTGACCTGGGGCTTCTACGCCTATTTCAAGCGCCGCCTGCCGATCGGCCCCAATCAGGGTTTCGCGCTGGAAGTGCTGCTGTTGCTGCCCTTCGGCCTGGCCTATGCCGCCTATCTGGGCCTGACCGGCGCGGGGCATTTCCTGATGGGCAGTCCGCGCGATACGCTGCTGTTGCTGGGCTGCGGCGTGGTCACCGCGGGCCCGCTGATCCTTTATGCCAATGGCGCCAAGGGGCTGACGCTGACCACCATCGCGATCATGCAATATATCGCGCCCACGATGATCTTCCTGACCGCGGTCTTCCTGTTCGGCGAGCCCTTCTCGGCCGGCAAGCTGCTGGGCTTTGCCTTCATCTGGGCCTCGCTGGCGGTCTATCTGGTCTCGGTCGCGCGGCGCGGCTAATGCGCCGCCTTGCGGCCGGTGACCGCGGCCCAAAGCGGGCCGATCACCCGTGTCGCAACCGGGATCAGCAGCAGACCCAGCGCAAGACCGCAGATCCCATCCAGCGTGGCCGTCACCCCCCAAGCGACCGCGGCCTGCGCGCCTTCCGGCACCAGATGCGCGGCTTCTTCGGCAAGGTGGTGGATCGTCTCATAGGGCCAGGCCCAGAGATGGGTGACCTCAAGCCCGTGAATCACGATGCTGCCGCCAACCCAAAGCATGGCCGCGGTGCCCACGGTGGACAGGAAGGCCATGACCTTGGGCATGGCCTGTACCAGCCCGCGCCCCAACCCGCGCCCGACGCCCGTATGGGCCCTACGCGCCAGATGCAGCCCGACGTCATCCATCTTCACGATCAGCGCCACCGCGCCATAGACGGCAACGGTGATCATCACCCCGACAATCGCCAGCGTCACCGCCTGCAGCCAGAAGCTGGGGCTTTCGATCGTCGACAGCGCGATGGTCATGATCTCGGCCGACAGGATGAAATCGGTCTTGATCGCGCCGGCGACCTTCTGTTCTTCCAGATGCGCGGGATCGGTCTGGGCGTAATCCTCGGCTACGCCCTGATCGGCATGCGGCGCCAGCGCATGCAGCACCTTCTCGGCGCCCTCGAAACACAGATAGGCCCCGCCAAGCATCAGCAAGGGCGTGATCGCCTGCGGCAGGGCCCAGTCCAGCGCCAGAAGCCCCGGCAGCAGGAAGATCAGCTTGTTGCGCACCGATCCCAGCGCGATGCGCCAGATGATCGGCAATTCGCGCTCGGCCGAAAAGCCATGCACGTATTTCGGCGTCACCGCCGCATCGTCGATCACCACGCCGGCGGCCTTGGCCCCGGCCTTGGTTGCCGCCGCGGCAATATCGTCGACCGAAGCCGCCGCCACCTTGGCAATCGCCGCCACATCGTCCAGAAGCGCCAGAAGCCCGCTCATATGATCCTCGTTCCTGTATCGCTGCCGAGTTAAGCACGTGCGCCGGATTCTGCAAAGCAGCGTCGCCAGTTAGCGCAAACACCGGAAGTTTGCGCTAACATGCTGATAAGACGTCGCTTTCAGGCTTTGCATACTGTCGCGTACTGGTTAGATCAGCCCTGAAACGCGAAAGGGCTGCACCCATGACCATCACCGTCGGAATCAACGGATTTGGCCGGATCGGCCGTTGCACGCTGGCAAGCATCGTCGAATCGAACCGCAATGACGTGCAGGTCGTGGCGATCAATGCGACCGGGCCCGTGGAAACCAACGCGCATCTGCTGAAGTACGACTCGGTCCATGGCCGCTTTCCCGGCGTGGTCAAGGTCACCGATGGCGGGCTGGATCTGGGCCGCGGCCCGATCCGCATGATGTCGACGTACAATCCGCACGAGCTGGACTGGCAGGGCGTCGACGTGGTGATGGAATGCACCGGCAATTTCAACGAACGCAGCAAGGCCGCCGTGCATCTGGAGCGGGGCGCCAAGCGGGTTCTGGTCTCGGCCCCGGCGAAACATGCTGACAAGACCGTGGTCTATGGCGTCAACCATCGCAGCCTGACGGCCGAGCATCTGGTCGTGTCGAACGGCAGCTGCACCACCAACTGCCTGGCGCCGCTGGCCAAGGTGCTGAATGACACGATCGGCATCGAATCGGGGATCATGACCACGATCCATTCCTATACCGGCGACCAGCCGACGCTGGACCGCCGCCACAAGGATCTGTACCGCGCCCGCGCCGCCGCCATGGCAATGATCCCCACCTCGACCGGCGCCGCCAAGGCGATTGCCGAGGTGCTGCCGGAACTGAAGGGCAAGCTGGACGGTTCGGCCATTCGGGTGCCGACGCCGAATGTCTCGGCCGTCGATCTGACCTTCATCGCCGAGAAATCCGTGACCGCGCATCAGGTGAACGAGATCGTGCGCGAGGCCTGCGCCGGCTATATGGGCATGGTCATGGCCTATGACCCCGAGCCCAAGGTGTCGATCGACTTCAATCACACGCCGCAATCCTCTATCTTCGCGCCCGAGCAGACCCGCGTCGTCGGCCGCTCGGTCCGGGTTCTGGCCTGGTATGACAATGAATGGGGCTTTTCCTGCCGCATGGCCGACGTGGCCGGGGTGATGGGTCGGCTCCTCAACTGAGGAGCCGCGCTTGCCCGATCGCGTCGCACTTGTCCTGGCGCTGCTGATCGCCGCCTTCATCGCGGGCGATTTTGCCCTGACCGGCGGCGAGACGCTGCTGTTTCTGGTGCGACGTTTCTTCGACTTGATGGATCATCTGGTATTCTGGGATTGACCGGGGCAGACTGAGGGGGCATTTGGGCGGGACCGGGCGCTGTTAGCGCTATCACCGCCGCCGAACCCATCTCAGCCGGAGGAAGACCATGGTCGTCAAGGTTGCCATCAACGGATTTGGCCGGATCGGCCGCAATGTCCTGCGCGCGATCATCGAATCGGGCCGGACCGATATTCAGGTCGTGGCGATCAACGACCTGGGCCCGGTCGAGACCAATGCCCATCTGTTGCGCTTCGATTCCGTCCATGGCCGGTTCCCGGTCGAGGTGACGACGGGCGCCGACTGGATCGATGTCGGCCGCGGGCCGATGCAGGTGACCGCGATCAAGGCGCCGGCCGAACTGCCCTGGGGCGATGTCGACATCGTTCTGGAATGCACCGGCATCTTCACCTCGAAAGAGAAATGCCTGGCGCATCTCGAGAATGGCTCGAAGCGGGTGCTGATCTCGGCCCCGGGCGATGGCGCCGACAAGACCGTGGTCTATGGCGTGAACCATGACACGCTGACCAAGGACGATCTGGTGGTGTCGAACGCCTCTTGCACCACCAATTGCCTGGTGCCGGTGGCGAAGGTTCTGCATGACGGGCTGGGGATCGAGAAGGGTCTGATGACCACGATCCATTCCTATACCGGCGACCAGCCCACGCTGGACACGCTGCACAAGGATCTGTACCGCGCCCGCGCCGCGGCGCTGTCGATGATCCCGACCTCGACCGGGGCGGCCAAGGCGGTGGGGCTGGTGCTGCCCGAGTTGAAGGGCAAGCTCGACGGGTTCTCGCTGCGGGTGCCGACGCCGAATGTGTCGGTCGTGGATCTGAAATTCATCGCCAAGCGTCCGACCAGCAAGGAAGAGATCAACGACATCATCCGCGCCGCCGCCGATGGCGACGGGCCGCTGAAGGGTATTCTCGGCTATACCGATTTCAAGAATGTCTCGTCCGACTTCAACCACGATCCCCGCTCGTCGATCTTCCATACCGAGAAGACCACGGTGATGGACGGCACCTTCGTGTCGGTCCTGTCCTGGTATGACAATGAATGGGGCTTCTCGTGCCGTATGGCCGATACGGCCGTTGCGATGGGCAAGCTGATCTGAGCCGATCCGGACCTGACCCGACCGGACAGGGGCGCTTCGGCGCCCCTTCATTTTTGCGCAAGCCATGCACCAGGCGCAATGCCGCAGTGCAGCAATCAGGGTTGTTTGCGCTAACGGAATGGCCCATCTTCTGGTCATGCGGAACAGAACCCGCATGAAAGGATGATACCATGATCACGATGATCGAAAGCTGGAAGGAAGCCGCGCGCAAGCGGGCGCTTTACCGCCGGACCCGTGACGAGATCGCCCGCCTGCCCAAGGCCGTGGCCTGGGATCTTGCGATCTCGCCCAGCGATGCGGAACGTCTGGCCCGCGAAGCCGTCTACGGCCGCTGATCCTCAGCGACCGCCGAACAATTCCGACGGTAAGATGCGGGGGGCCTCTGGCCCCCTTTTGCATCAGCGCCGCAGCCGCTCGGTCAGGGCCTCGACCACCGGCGGGGTCACGAAGCGCGAGACGTCACCGCCCAGCCGGGCGATTTCCTTGACCAGTTTCGACGCGATGGCCTGGCGCCGCGCATCGGCCATCAGGAACACCGTCTCGACCGAGGAATCCAGCGCCCGGTTCATGCCAACCATCTGGAATTCATATTCGAAATCCGCCACGGCCCGCAGGCCGCGGATGATGATTCCCGCGCCCACATCCTGGGCGCAGTTGATCAGCAGATTCTCGAACGGATGCACGACGATCTCGCCGCCGGTGCGGGCGACGATCTCGGCGCATTCGGCCTCGATCATGGCGACGCGCTCTTCCAGGGTGAAAAGCGGCCCCTTGTCGCGGTTGATCGCCACCCCGATCACCAGCCGGTCGACCAGCGCCATGGCGCGCTGGATGATGTCGATATGCCCCAGCGTTACCGGATCGAAGGTTCCCGGATAAAGGCCGATGCGCATGTATTGTCCCCCCTGCCCGCCCATGCGGCAGTTGCACGCAACAATATTGCGCCGGCCCTTGCAAGGGTGATTTCGCCGCAGTGCGGAATCTTCGGCCGGCGCAGAGGCGGTCAGAAGCCCTTGATCATGCCTTCCAGCGCGTCCTTTTCGGCATGCAATTCCTCAAGCCGCGCCTTGACCACATCGCCGATCGAGATCAGCCCGACCATCTGGCCGCCTTCCATCACCGGCATGTGGCGGAACCGGCCATCGGTCATCTTTTCCAGCACGGCATCGGTCTGGTCGCCGCGGGCGCAGGTCACCAGACGGCTGGTCATCACCGTCTCGACCCGGTCGGTCAGGCAGGTCGGGCCGCGCCGGCCCAGTTCGCGCACGATGTCGCGTTCCGACAGGATGCCCGCTGCATGTCTGCCGTCGCCGGACACGACCACCGCACCGATGCGCTTTTGCGACAACAGCGCCACCGCATCGGACAGAGTTGCACCCGGAGCGATGGTGACCACCGCCTGTTCGGGCTTGGATTTCAGGATCTGGCTGACAAGCATGGGTTTCCTCCGCAATTCCCACTTGTCAGATCAAGGCTTTGTCATGGGGGCGAGTCTGTCAAGACCGACCTTTGGGCGAGGGCCTCCAGCCGCTGCATTTCCGCCCGGCATTCGCGGATCAGCGCCTCGGCGAAGCCGGTCAGCCGGGCCACGCGCGTGTCCTCGGCGTGACGGATCAGCCAGAAGCTGCGGCGCAGGCGGATCTGCTCGGGCAGGACGCGCAGCAGTTCGGGCGCCGATGGCAGGGCGAAATCATGCACCACGCCCAGGCCCGCGCCCTGGCGCAGGAAATTCAGCTGCACCGAGACCGAGTTCGACGAATAACTGACCGGCGGGGCGCCGATTTCGGCCAGGTAATCCAGTTCCTTGTCGAAGATCAGATCGGGGATGTAGCCGACAAAGCTTTGCCGTTGCAGATCTTCGGCCACCCGGACCGGATGGCGTGCCAGCCAGTCGCGGCTGGCGGCCAGGCTCAGATGGTAGTCGGTCAGCTTCTGCACCGTCAGCCGCCCGGTCTCGGGGCGCGAGACGCCGATCGCCATGTCGGCTTCGCGTTTCGACAGGTTGAACAGGCGCGGCAGGGCGACCAGCTGTACCTCGAGCCCCGGATTGGCGGCGACGATCCGGGTCAGCACCTGCGGCAGCAGGTAATTCGCGCAGCCATCCGGCGCGCCCAGCCGGATCTGACCCGACAGCCCGCCGCCGGCCCCTGCCCCGGCCAGCCGGCCCATCGCCGCCAGCGCCGCCGCCTCGGCCCGTTCGGCATCGGGCACCAGCCGCGCCCCGGCCTCGGTCAGCGCATAGCCCTGCGGGCCCTTGACGAACAGCCTTGTGCCAAGCGCCGCCTCCAGCCGCGCCACCCGCCGGCCGACCGTGGCCGGGTCGATCCGCAGCAGCCGCCCCGCCCCCGACAGGCTTTCCCCGCGCGCCACGCCCAGGAAGATCCGCAGATCGTCCCAATCCATCCCCGGATCCTTTGCGTTTATGCAAGACTGATTTGGAGTATTGCCGCTTTCCTACGCATTTCCGCAAGGGTAAAACCGATGCAGATGCACGGGAGGTTTGCGATGCAAGAGATCGGACACTGGATCAATGGCAAGTTGGTGGCGGGCACGTCCGGCCGCTTTGCCGATGTCTACAACCCTGCCACCGGCGAAGTGCAGGCACGCCTGGCGCTGGCCACCGCGACCGAGCTGGACGATGCGATCCAGAAGGCGGCCGTCGCGCAGAAGGCCTGGGCCAATGTGAACCCGCAGCGCCGCGCGCGGGTGATGATGGCCTTCGGCGCGCTGATCAACAAGAACATGGACCGTCTGGCCGAACTGGTCAGCCGCGAACATGGCAAGACCCTGCCCGACGCCCGTGGCGACGTGCAGCGCGGGCTTGAGGTGGTCGAGGTCTGCATGGGCGCGCCGGCGATGCTGAAGGGTGAATTCACCGACAGCGCCGGCCCGGGCATCGACCTTTACGCCATGCGCCAGCCGCTGGGCGTGGTGGCCGGCATCACGCCGTTCAACTTCCCGGCGATGATCCCGCTGTGGAAGATGGCGCCCGCCATCGCCTCGGGCAATGCGATGATCCTGAAGCCGTCCGAGCGCTGCCCCTCGACCGCGCTGCTGCTGGCCGAACTGTTCCAGGAAGCCGGCCTGCCCGATGGCGTGCTGCAGGTGGTGAATGGCGACAAGGACGTCGTCGACGGCATTCTGGACCATCCGGTGATCCAGGCGGTGGGCTTTGTCGGCTCGACCCCGATCGCGCAATACATCTATGGCCGCGCGGCGACGAACGGCAAGCGGGCGCAATGCTTTGGCGGCGCCAAGAACCACATGGTCATCATGCCCGATGCCGATCTGGACAAGGCGGCCGATGCGCTGATCGGCGCCGGGTTCGGCGCGGCGGGCGAACGCTGCATGGCGATTTCGGTGGCTGTGCCGGTCGGCGAGAAGACGGCGGATGCGCTGATCGAAAAGCTGGTGCCGCGGATCGAGAAGCTGAAGATCGGGCCCTATACCGCGGGCGACGATGTGGATTTCGGGCCCGTGATCACCAGCGCCTCGTTGGCGCGGATTGGCGGGCTGATCGATTCCGGTGTCGAGCAGGGCGCGAAACTGGTGGTCGACGGCCGCGGCTTCAAGCTGCAGGGCTATGAGAAGGGCTTCTTCATCGGCCCGTCGCTGTTCGACAACGTGACCCCGGACATGGAGATCTACAAGCAAGAGATCTTCGGCCCGGTCCTCAGCCAGGTGCGCGCCAAGACCTATGACGAGGCGCTGGCCCTGGTCATGGACAATGAATATGGCAATGGTACCGCGATCTTCACCGCCGATGGCGACACGGCGCGCGATTTCGCATCGCGGGTGAATGTGGGCATGGTCGGGATCAACTTCCCGATCCCGGTGCCGCTGTCCTATTTTTCCTTCGGCGGCTGGAAGCGGTCGGCCTTCGGCGACCTGAACCAATACGGGCCGGATGCGTTCCGCTTCTACACCAAGACCAAGACGGTCACGGCGCGCTGGTTCTCGGGCATCAAGGAAGGCGCCTCGCTGAACTTCAAGGCGATGGACTGAAGACGCCCGCAGGGCCGATACGGGCGAATGGCGAATACGGGCGTATGGTCGATACGCCCGTAGGGTAGATACGGCCGTATGGCAGATACGCGAACGGCGGGGCCGCAGCCCCGCCGTTTTCATTCAGTCATCGAATTCAACGATCGAATTCAGCCATCGCGTTTTTTGGCCAGATTGGGCCAGATCAGCGCCGCTGCGGGCTGCGCGGATCGCCGCCGGCTTGCTGCTGGCCGGGCCGCTGGTCAGGGGCCCGCTGCGGGTTTTGCTGCGGGCTTTCCTGCTCGTGCTGCCGGCCCGGCGCACGCTCGGGCTGCCGATGCGGATCGCCCACCTGGGGCTGCCGCGGATCACGGGGCTGGTCTCGGGTCGGGTCTTTGGGGTCAGCCATCTCTTCTCCTCCGATCTGAGTTTGGTGACCTGACACGTCTTCGCGCCAGGACCTTAACATCGGGACCGCGCGGCCCGATTTTAAGTGCCGAAGCCAGGCCGCAGCCGCGGCCGGCCTGATCCCGCTGAAATCGGCCAATTCGTCCAGCGGGTTCCCGCCCCCTGCCCCTGCGACAAACATTCATTTTAACGCATGTGAAATCTGTGCTAGACTGGCTTTAACCAAGTCCCAGCCACAAGGAGGGCCAGAGATGTCCAAGACCTCAGCCATGTTCAAGACCAATGTCGGCGGCATCGACCGCGTTCTGCGCATCGTCATCGGCCTGGCGCTGATCGTCTGGTTCGTCTTCGACCACGGCGCCGGCCCCTGGCATTGGGCCAAGCTGATCGGCCTGGTCCCGCTTCTGACCGGACTTTTCGGCACCTGCCCGCTTTACAGCCTGCTGGGCCTGTCGACCTGCCCGATGAAACGGGCATAGTCCAAGGCGGCGGCCCGGCCCCCTCGGCCGGGCCACCCGTTCGCTGCAGAAACTTCCGCCGCGGGCTGATGTGAATCAGCATCGCGGCGCCGGTCTTCCCCGATACTCGGCCCTTGCACGGATGCGCGCGGCGCCCCGTCGGATCTCCGGCGTGGGGCGCAGGCGGTCTTCGCCCGACCGGGGCGAGGGCTTTCTCAGGCATCCCTCATCTGGGAGAAGACCATGGCGAAGGGCAAAAGCCGTCGCGGACGGGAAGACAAGAAACCGAAACAGAAGAAGATTGAACCGGCGCCGGCCCCGTCGTTCAGCAAGGGGCTGACGATCGATTCCAAGCCGCCCGGAAAAAAGGCCTGAGCCGGGCGCGCCCTGGCATGCGCCCAGCCCCGACGCACAGCCCGAAGGCCGCCGCGGCCCATCGCGCTGCGGCCTTTCGAACCGGCCGGCCGCTTGGCTTCGGGCCCGTGACATGAGGGCCTGGGCGCTGCGCATCCCGCGCATTCGCGGCAGATGTGGCTCTCCCTGGGCCAGCGCCGCCCCGGTGCGCGCGGATCTGTTCGGCATCGAACGGCTGGAGCAGCATGCCGCCAGCCTGGCCGAGGTGCAAAGGATCTGCACCTCGACACCGCGGGTCACCTCGCTGCGCCAGCGGCTGGATGACAATGCCGCGGCCTTGCGCGCAACGCGCCGGGCCTGCCTGACCGAACTGGCGCAGGGCCGGTCCATCGTTCCGGCCGCCCAGTGGCTGATCGACAATTTCCACCGGGTCGAAGCGCAGGTGCGCGACTGCCACAGCGACCTGCCGCCCGGCTATTACCGGCTGCTGCCAAAGCTGGCACAGGGGCCGTTCCACGGCTATCCGCGGGTGTTCGAGCTGATCTGGGCCTATGTCGCCCATACCGACAGCCACCTTGATCCGCCGGCGCTGACCCGCTTTCTGCGCGCCTATCAGCAGGTGCAGCCGCTGACCATCGGCGAGCTTTGGGCGGTTCCGATCACCCTGCGCCTTGTCCTGCTGGAAAACCTGCGCCGACTTTCCGACCAGATCGCCCAGGGCTACCGGATGCGGCGCAAGGCCGATGCGCTGGCGGACAGGCTTCTGGCGGCGGGCCGGACCGGCTTTGCAAGCCGCGCGGATCTTGGCCCGCCGGGGCTTCTGTCCGAGATCTTCGCCGCACAGCTGGCCAAGCGGCTGCGCGACAGCGACCCGGTGACGACCCCGGCGATCGGCTGGCTGGAGGATCGGCTGGTCGCGCAGGGATCGACGGTCGATCTGGTGGTGCGCCATGCGCAGGAACGTCAGGGCGCGTCGAATGTCACGGTGCGCAATGTCATCACCAGCCTGCGCAGCATCGCCGAGACGGATTGGCCCGACCTGTTCGAAAGCGTCAGCCTGGTCGATGCCAAGCTGCGCCTGCATCCCGGCTTTGCCGAGATGGATTTTGCCAGCCGCAACCTGTACCGCACCGCGATCGAGGATCTGGCCCGCCACAGCGAACTGAGCGAGCTGGACCTGGCCGAGCGGGTTCTGGCGACGGCCGCAGCCGAGGCGCAGGCCGCACCGGGCCCGGTGTCGGGGGCCGAGATGCAGCGCAGAAGCGATCCGGGCTGGCATCTGCTGGCCGAGGGCCGCGCGGCCTTCGAGAAGCAGATCGGCTATCGCCCCAGCACAAGGCGCCGGCTGCAATTCCGGCCCGCGCTTGCGGGCTATCTTGGCAGCATCCTGTCGGTCACGCTTGCGCTGCTGGTGCTGGGCGCCTGGGGCCTGTCGGCTCTGGCGGGCCCGGCGCTGTCCTGGGCGATGCTTGCGCTTTGGCTTCTGGCGGCGCTGCTTCCCGCCAGCGCCGTCGCGCAACTGGTGGTCGACCGTCTGGTGGCCTGGTCCGTGCCCGCGACGGTCCTGCCAGGGCTGGCGCTGGAAGGCGGCGTGCCGGCCGGCTTGCGCACGCTTGTGGTCGTGCCGACATTGCTGACCTCGGCCGCCGATCTGCGCGACCAGCTTGAAGGGCTGGAGGTGCATTACCTGTCGGGCGGCCAGGGCGAGGTGGGCTTTGCGCTTTTGACCGACGGGCTGGATGCGCCCGAGCAGCATATGCCCGCCGATGCGCCGCTGATCGGATGGATCGACGCCGAGATGGCGCGGCTGAACGCGCTTCACGGCCCCGGGCCCTCGGGCGCGCGCTTTCTGCATCTGCATCGGCTGCGACGCTACAATGTGACCGAGCGGGTCTGGATGGGTTGGGAACGCAAGCGCGGCAAGCTGCATGCGCTGAACCGCCTGCTGCGCGGGGCCGAGGATACCGATTACCGCCAGGCGGATGGCAGCGTTCCCTGGGTGCCCGGCGGGGTGCGCTATGTGCTGACGCTGGATTCCGACACAAGGCTGCCGCGCGACGCGGCCCTGCGGCTGATCGGCAAGATGGCGCATCCGCTGAACCGGCCGATCCTGGATCCGGTGCTGAACCGGGTCACCGCCGGCCACGCTATCCTTCAGCCGCGGATCACCCCGTCGCTTCCGACCGCACGGCGCGGCACCGCCTTTCTGCGCGCGACGGCGGGCCCGGGCGGGATGGATCCCTATGCGGCCGCGGCCTCGGATGTCTATCAGGATCTGTTCGGCGAAGGCTCGTTCACCGGCAAGGGCATCTATGATGTCGATGTCTTCCAGGCGGCGATGGCCGGGCGGGTGCCGGAGAACAGCCTTCTCAGCCATGACCTGCTGGAAGGCATCTTCGCGCGGGCCGGGCTGGTTTCGGATGTGGAACTGATCGAATCCTTTCCCGACCGGCAGGATCTGGCGGCGCGGCGGCTGCATCGCTGGTGTCGCGGCGACTGGCAATTGCTGCCCTGGCTGGGCCGGGACGGCGGGCTGGGGGCGCTGGGACGCGTCAAGGTGCTGGACACGCTGCGCCGGTCGCTGCTGGCGCCCGTCACGCTGGCGATGTTGGCCCTGGGCTGGCTGCTGCCCGGCCCGGCCGCCGTGCTGGCGACGCTGCTGGCGCTGATCGCGCTGAGCCTTCCGGCCTTCCTGCATGCGGCCCTTTCGGCCGTGCCGCATCACAAGCGCCTGCATGTCGGCAACCATCTGCGCCTGATCCGCGAAGACCTGGCGCTTGCCCTGCTGCAGACCGGGCTGTCGGTCAGCCTGCTGGCCGATGCGGCCTGGCGGGCGCTGGATGCGATCGCCCGCACGCTGTGGCGGCTTGGCGTATCGCGCCGCCATCTGCTGGAATGGACCACCGCCGCCTCGGCCGCGGCCGCGCCACGCCCCGATCTGCCGGGATTTGCGCGGGCCATGGCGCCGGGGATTGCCCTGGGCCTTTGCACAGCGGGCCTTGCGGGCCTGACCGCCCCCGGCGCGCTGCCGCTGATCCTGCCCTTCGCCATGCTCTGGCTGGCCGCGCCGCTGATCGCGTTTCGCGCAAGCCAGCCGTCGCGGGCCCAGGCCGACGCCCTGCTGACCCCTGAGGATGCGCAGGCGCTGCGGCTGATCGCGCGCCGGACCTGGCATTATTTCGAAACCTTCGTGACCGCCGAAGACAGCCATCTGCCGCCCGACAATTTCCAGGAAGAGCCGCAGCCCGCCATCGCGCATCGCACCTCGCCCACCAATATCGGGCTTTACCTTCTGGCCACGGTCACCGCGCGCGATCTGGGTTGGATCGGCCTGCACCAGGCCACCCGCCGCATCGCCGCGACCCTGGCCACGCTGGAAACGCTGCCGCGGGTCAAGGGGCATTTCTACAACTGGTATGACACGCGCGACGGTCGGGTCCTGGACCCGCCCTACATCTCGTCGGTGGACAGCGGCAATCTGGCCGGCCATCTGATTGCCCTGGCCAATGCCTGCGAAGACTGGGCCGCCCGCCCCGACGCTGCGACCGACCCGCGATCCCCAGGGCTGACCGATCTGCTGGACCTGGCAGAAGCCGAGGCCCCGCCGCAGGCCGCCCCGCCCGGCGGTGCCGCGGACGATACGATGGCCGCCCTGCGCGAGGGTCTGAAACAGGCGAAGGTCAACTGGCCCTTCCTGCAGCGCCTGGCCGCCAAGGCCGAAGCCCTGTCGCCGCCGCCGGCCGCCCTGCCCCCGCATGCGCCGCGCTGGCTGGCCGTGTTGCGCGATGGTCTGGCCGAAGCGGCGGCCGATGCCACCGCAAGCGCCGCCGACCAGCCCTATCTGGCGGCAGAGCTGCTTCGGCTGGGCGCGCTGGCCCGCCGATTTGCCGTCGAGATGGATTTCGGCTTCCTGCTGGACCCCGAGCGCAAGCTTCTGTCGATCGGCTATGCGGTGCATGAGAACGCGCTTGACCCGTCCTGCTATGACCTTCTGGCCTCGGAGGCGCGGCTGGCCAGTCTTTTCGCCATCGCCAAGCAGGACCTGCCGCTGCGGCACTGGTTCCGCCTGGGCCGCACGGTCATGGCAACGCCGGGCGGCGCCGCGCTGGTGTCCTGGGCCGGGTCGATGTTCGAATATCTGATGCCGGGTCTGGTGATCGAGGAACCCGAAGGCGGCCAGCTGGGCCGCACCTGCCGCCTGATCGTCGAGGGCCAGATCGCCTATGGCCGGACGCAGGGCGTGCCGTGGGGCATTTCGGAATCCGGCTTCAACGCGCGGGATGTGGATTTCAACTATCAGTATTCGACCTTCGGGGTGCCGGGGTTCGGGCTGAAGCGCGGGCTTGCGGGCGATCTGGTGATCGCGCCCTATGCGACGGGCCTGGCCGCGATGCTGGATCCGGGCGCGGCACGGCGGAACTATGACGCGCTTGCCGCACTGGGCGGGCTGGGACATTGCGGCTTCTACGAGGCGCTCGACTTCACTCCCGACCGGGTGCAGCCAGACCGCCGCCTTGCGCTGGTGCAAAGCTATATGGCGCATCATCAGGGCATGACCATCGTCGCGATCGCCAATGCCCTGACCGGCGGCCTGATGCGCCGCCGCTTCCACCGCGAACCGATGAACCAGGCCAGCGAGTTGCTGCTGCAGGAACGGCTGCCGCGCGATATCAGCCGCGCCCTGCCGGCGCTGGAAGATGCCACGCCGCGCGATCTCATCCCCTCCGAGGCCGACCGCGCGCGGCGGATCGCCGGCCGCCCGGACGGGCCGCCGGTAACGCATCTGATGTCGAACGGCCGCTATGCGGTGATGCTGACCGCCACCGGCGGCAGTTTCAGCCGCTGGGGCGCCATCGCGCTGACCCGCTGGCGCGAGGATGCGACACGCGACCATCACGGCGCCAGCCTTCACATCCGCACGCTGTCGGACGGGTCCGAACTGTGCTTCGGCCCGGGCGCGCCGGACACGGCCGAAGACGCGGATGTGCAGTTCTTCGAGGATCACGCCACCTTCACCGCCCGCAGCGGCCGGCTTGAGACGGTGCTGGACATTCTGGTCTCGGGCGAGGCGGATGCGGAAGTGCGGCGCCTGTCGGTGACCAATGGCGGGCGCAAGCCATGCGAGCTGGATGTCACCTCCTATGTCGAACTGACCCTGGCTGAACCCGGCGCGGAACGGGCGCATCCGGCCTTTTCGCGGATGTTCGTCCAGACCGAATTCCTGCCCGAATATGGCGCGCTGATCGCCTGGCGCCGGCGGCGAAGCCCCGAAGAGCCCGAGGTCTGGGTGGCGCAATTCACCGTGGTCGAGGGCAAGACCGTGGCCCCCCTACAATATGACAGCGACCGCGACAGCGCCTTCGGGCGCGACCATGACCAGACCCAGCCGCGCGCCATCACCGATCCGGCGCCGCTGGCCGGAGGCACGGGCACGGTGCTGGACCCGGTTTTCGCCTTGCGCAACCGGATTCTGGTCGCGCCCGGGCGGACGGCGCGGGTCCTGCTGTGGATGGTGGCGGCCGACAGCCGCGCGGCGCTGCTGGATCTGATCGACCGCCATCACGACCGCAACGCCTATGAGCGGGCCCGGACCCTGGCCTGGACGCAGGCGCGGGTGCAGCTGCGCCATCTGGCGATTTCCTCGACCGAAGCAGCCGATTTCCAGCGCCTTGCCGCGCCGATCCTGTATCACGACCGCCGCTTCCGCCTGCCGCCCGCCGCGCTGAGCCAGGGTGCGGGGCGCCAGTCCGGGCTTTGGCCACTGGCGATCTCTGGCGATCTGCCAATCGTGGTGCTGCGCATCGACGATCCGGCCGATATCGGCCAGGTCCGGGCCCTGCTTCAGGCGCATGAATACTGGCTGGGCAAGCAGCTGGCCGTCGATCTGGTGATCCTGAACGAACACCCGGCCTCTTATGTCAAGGATCTGCAGACCGCGATCGACATTGCCCTGCGCAGCAGCCATTTCCGCCCGGGCGAGCCGCGCGCGCCGGCCCGCGGCGCGGTGTTCGCGCTCCGCGCCGATCTGATCGCGCCCGACACGCGGGCGCTGCTTCTGGCCGCGGCCCGCGTGGTCTTGCTGGCGCGGCGTGGCCGGATCGGCGACCAGCTTGATGCGCTGCTGGCCGAGCCCGGGCTGACGCAGGCCCCGAGCGGCGACCTCTGGCCCGCTGCGATCCATCGCAGGGGCGCCCTGCGCTGGGACAGGACGGCGCGCGCCCGCGCCGAAGCCGCGCGCCCGGCCGAGGGAAAGGACCTGGAATTCTTCAACGGAACCGGCGGGTTCGACCGCGACGGGCGCGATTATGTGATCCGCCTTGGCCCCGGCGACAGCACCCCTGCCCCCTGGATCAACGTCATCGCCAATCCGGGCTTCGGCTGTCAGATCTCGGCCAGCGGAAGCGGCTTTGTCTGGGCCGAGAACAGCCGCGACAATCAGCTGACGCCCTGGTCCAATGACGCTGTCGCCGACCCTGCGGGCGAGGCATTCTACATTCGCGACGAAGACAGCGGGGCGGTGTTTTCGCCGCTCGCCCGCCCGCTGCCGCCCCAGGCCGGCGCCCAGCCGCATGTGGTGCGGCATGGCTTCGGCTTCAGCCGGTTTCAGCATCTGGCCGAAGAGATCGCCTGCGATCTGGTCCAGTTCGTGCCACGGGAAGACCCGGTCCGGATCTCGCGGCTGCAGCTGCGCAATGCCGGGACCCGGCCGCGCCGGCTGAGCGTGATTGCCTATGCCGAGCCGGTGATGGGCCTGTCGCGCGCCGCCGCGGCGCCCTTCCTTGTCACCGCGCATCAGCCGGAAACCGGGGCCCTGCTGGTGCGCAACCCCTGGAACACCGCCTTTCCGGGGCGGGTGATGTTCGCCGCGCTGGCCTCGGCCACCGGGCCGGCCGAGGCCTGGACGGGCGACCGCACGGAATTCCTGGGCCATGGCGGCAGTCTGGCGCATCCCGCCGCGCTGCGCCCGGGCGGCCGGATGTCGGGCCGGATCGGGGCGGGGCTTGACCCCTGCCTTGCGCTGATGAAGACCCTGACGCTTGCGCCGGGGGAAAGCGTCGAGATCGTGCATCTTCTGGGCCAATGCCGCGATGCGGCGGCGGTTGCGGCGCTGCTGAACCGGCTTGGCGCGGCCGACATGCAGGCCGAACTGGACGCGGTCCAGCGCCACTGGCACGACAGGTTGGGCGATGTTCAGATCGCGACGCCGGATCGGGCGATGGACATCATGGTCAATGGCTGGCTGCCCTATCAGGCGCTTGCCTGCCGGATCGAGGCGCGCGCGGCCTTCTACCAGGCCAGCGGCGCCTATGGGTTCCGTGACCAGCTGCAGGACAATATGGCCTTCATGCTGACCCGCCCCGAACAGACCCGCGCCCATCTGCTGCGGGTCGCCGGCCGCCAATTCCCGGAAGGCGACGTGCAGCACTGGTGGCTGCCGCATTCCGGCCAGGGCGTGCGCACGCGCATTTCCGACGATTGCGTCTGGCTGGGCCATGCGGTAGCGGCCTATGTGACGGCGACGGGCGATGCGGCGATCCTGGACGAACAGCTGGGCTTTCTGGAAGGCCATCGCCTTGGCGAGGCCGAGCAGGACGCCTTCTTCCTGCCCGACGATGCCGGCCATGGCGCCTCGCTGTTCGAGCATTGCGCCCTGGGGCTGGACCGCGCGCTTGGCCTGACGGGGCGGCATGGCCTGCCGCTGATCGGCAGCGGCGACTGGAATGACGGGATGAACCGCGTCGGCGCCGCGGGCCGGGGCGAAAGCGTCTGGCTGGGCTGGCTGCTGCTGCAGACGCTTGCGGCTTTCGCACCGCTTGCGCAACAGCGCGATCCGGCAAGGGCACAGCGCTGGCGCGCGCGGGCCAAGGCGCTGCGCCAGGCGATGGAAAGCCAGGCCTGGGATGGCGACTGGTATCGCCGCGCCACCTTTGATGACGGAACCTGGCTGGGGGCGGCGGGCGGACTGGCCTGTTGCATCGACACGATCCCGCAAAGCTGGGCGGTGCTGTCGGGCCAGGCCGATCCCGCGCGGGCGCGGCTGGCAATGATCTCGGCCGAGCGGCTGCTGGTCGACCGCGACCAAGCGCTGATGCGGTTGTTCACCCCGCCCTTCGGCACCGGGCCTGACCCGGTCAGGCCGGATCCGGGCTATATTGCCGGCTATCCGCCGGGCCTGCGCGAGAATGGCGGGCAATACAGCCATGCGGCGATGTGGGCCGTCCTGGCCTGGGCGCAGCTGGGGGAAGGCGCGCGCGCGGTCGATCTGTTCAGCATGCTCAATCCGATCAACCACAGCCGCACGCCCGAAGCGCTGCGGCGCTACCGGACCGAACCCTATGTCGTGGCGGCCGATGTCTATTCGGTGGCCCCGCATGTCGGCCGCGGCGGCTGGAGCTGGTATACCGGCTCGGCCGCCTGGATGCATCGCGCGGCCATCGAGGGCATCCTTGGGGTGACGCGGCAGGGCGACCATCTGCGGATCGCGCCCAGCATTCCGCCGGACTGGCCGGGCTTTTCCATCACGCTGCGGGTGGCGGGCACCGATTGCAGGATCCGGGTCCTGCGCGCCAGCCCCGCCGACGACGCGGCCGCGGACAGGACCGAGGCTGGCGCCGATGGCGGCACGGTCCTGCGCGGGGCGGTGGCGCTTTTGCCGCTGAACGGCCAGCCCCAGACCGTGACCCTGCTTCTCGACGCGGGCCCGCCCGTCGCCTCCGAACCCGAAAGACACCGGCCATGACCACGCTGACAACCTGTCACCGGACCGAATATCTCTATGGCCAACCGGTGCTTCTGGGCCCGCACCGGATGATGTTGCGCCCCCGCGAAGCGCGCGAGCTGCGGCTGGTGTCGCATGAGATCACCCTCACGCCCGAGGCCGACATCACCTGGGCGCATGACGTGGCCGGAAATGCGGTGGCAACCGCGCAATTCCATCAGCCCACCGACCGGCTTCTGATCGAAAGCCGCGCGACGGTGGATCTGACCGCGCCGGTCTGGCCGGTCTTCGCCATCTCGGCCGAGGCGATCAGCTTTCCCTTCCTGTATTCCGCCGATGACTGGGCCGACCTGGGCGCCCTGACCCTGCCGCAATATCCCGATCCCGACGGCCGGCTGTCGGCCTGGGTCGAGGGGTTCGTGCGCCAGCGCCCGACCCATACGCTGTCGCTGCTGAAGGACATCGCCAACGGGGTGTCGCAGCAGATATCCTATCAGGGACGCGAGCGGGAAGGCACGCAGGCGCCGCTGGAAACCCTGTCCCGCGGCTGGGGGTCGTGCCGCGACTTTGCGGTGCTGTTTGCCGAAGCGGTGCGCACGCTCAGCCTGGGCGCGCGGATCGTTTCGGGCTATCTCTTCGATCCCGAAACCCGGCTTGTCGGCTCGGGGGGCGCGGGGTCGACCCATGCCTGGGCCGAAGTCTTCGTGCCTGGCGCGGGCTGGGTGGCCTTTGATCCCACCAATCAAAGCGTCGGGTCGAAGAACCTGATCCCCGTCGCGGTCGCCCGCGGCATTCATCAGGTCGTCCCGGTCGCGGGAAGTTTTCTGGGGCCGGGAAACACAATGCGCAGCCTCAGCGTCGAGGTGTCGCATACGGTGATCGCCTCATAGGGCAAAGGCGCGCCCCGCCCGTGATCGCTGCCCTGCCCGGCCCATGTCTGCCACAGCCACCCAGAGACACAAGCATGCCCGATCTGCCCGCCTATCAGCCCTATCTTGCGCTTGCGCTGCTGGTCCTGCTGTTCGCAGGCTTCTTGTACGAACGCTTCGCCCCCGAAGTCACCGCCGCTGCCGTCGCGGCCGGGTTTGTGGTGTTCGGGCTGGTGGCGGAAGACCGGGTTCTGGCGGCGTTTTCGAACCCCGCGCCCCTGACCATCGCCGCGATGTTCATCCTCAGCGGCGCGCTTGTGCGCACGGGCCTGCTGGATGCCCTGGCAAACCGCGTCGTGGCGGCGGCGGCGCAGCGCCCCGTCGCCGCAACGGCGCTGTTTCTGGGTGCCACGCTTCTGGCTTCGGCGCTGATGAACAACACGCCGGTGGTGCTGGTGCTGATCCCGGTCGCCATCCGGCTGGCGCAAAGCCTGGGGCTTGCGGCGACGCAGCTGCTGATTCCGCTTTCCTATATGGCGGTCCTGGGCGGGACCTGTACGCTGATCGGCACCTCGACCAATCTGCTGGTCGATGGCGTCGCGCGCGAGATGGGGATGGCGCCCTTCTCGATCCTGTCGATCACCCCGGTCGGGCTGATCGTGGCGCTGACCGGCGGGGCGACACTGCTGCTGCTTGGCCCGGTCCTGCTGCCCAACCGCCGGGATCAGGCCGATCTGGGCGCGGCGGGCGAAGCCGATTTCCTGACCGAACTGCGCCCGACCGACGATTTCCAGGGCCTGGGCCGCCCCCTGGCCGAGATCGACGACCTGACCCGCCCGGGGGTGACGATCATCGGCGTGCGCTCTGGCGCCGAGATCAAGCGCGCGGACGCGATGCGCCACATCCTGGCCGCGGGCGACCGGCTGATCGCGATCATCCGCACCTCCGAGCTTCTGACCTTCCGCAGCCGGAACGGCTGGGATGTCGGCTTGCGTCAGGGCCCGCGCGCCGAAGAGACCGCCGAGACAACCGTGGCCGAGGCGATCGTGACCCTGGCGCATCGCCGCCGCGGCGTGCGCATCGCGCAGCTGACCATGGGGGTCCGCTACGGAATGCGGGTGCTGGGCGCCCATCGCCATGGTGAAAGCCTGGGCCCCGACCTGTCGACCATGCTGCTCAGGCCGGCCGACAAGCTGCTGCTTGAAGGCACCGAGGAAAGCTATGACCGCCTGATCGAGGCGGGCGATCTGGCCGGGGTCACGGTGGCCGGCGGCCGGCCCTTCCGGCGCGGCAAGGCGCCCGTCGCGCTTGCGGCGCTGGTGGCAGTGGTTGCCCTGGCCGCCATGGGGGTTGCCGATATCAGCCTTGTCGCCCTGGTCGCCGTGGCCGGTCTTCTGGTGCTGCGCTGCATCGACAATGACGAGGCCTGGGGCTCGATCGACGCGGGCGTGCTGGTGCTGATCTTTTCCATGCTGATCGTCGGCGCGGGGCTGCAGCAATCGGGGGCGATTGCGCTGATCGTCGGGGCGGTGGCGCCGCTGCTTGACGGCCTGCCCCCGATCGTCACGCTGGCCGCGGTCTATCTGCTGGCCTCGATCCTGACCGAGGCGGTCACCAACAGCGCCGTCGCGGTCGTGCTGACCCCTTTGGCCATCGGCCTTGCCTCGCAGATCGGCGTCGATCCGCGCCCCTTCGTCGTTGCCGTCATGTTCGGCGCCAGCGCCAGCTTCGCCACGCCCATCGGCTATCAGACCAACACGCTGGTCTATGGCGCCGGCAATTACAGGTTCGCCGATTTCGTGAAGATCGGCCTGCCGATGAATGTCATCGTGGGCATCGCCGCGGTGCTGGCGATTCCGGTGTTCTTCCCGTTCTAGCCCGCGTTCTACCCTGGGCCCGGCCTACTTCAGCAGCGGCCCGGTCTGGTCCAGATAGGCCGGATCGAAACCCGCGAAATCCACCAGGCCGCCGTAATCGTGAAAGGTCACATGGCCGTCGCGGAAGGTCACCAGACCGCTTTCGCGCAATTGCCGCAACACCCGGTTCACATGCACCGCGCTTAGCCCAAGCGCATCGGCCAGATGATATTGCGTCAGCGGGCAGTCATAGCCCTGCTTGCTGCCCATGCCGACCAGCGCCAGCCTTGCACCCAGTTCCAGCAGGAAATGCGCCATGCGCGCCCCCGCATCGCGCCGACCGATGCCGACCAGATGTTCCACCACCATCGCCTCGTCGCGCGATGCCGCCCAGAGAATGGCCATGGCAAGCCGCGGCGTCTGCGCGAAGACATCGAGCAGATCGCCCGTCAGAACCTCGGCCGCCTGGATGTCGACGATCGGCTCGAACCCGTGATCCGAGGTGCGCAGCAAGACGCTGCGCAATCCCAGAAAATCGCCCGGCACCTGGAAATCGACGATCTGCCGCCGGCCATCGGGCTGGATCTTGTAGGAACAGACCCAGCCCGCCGACAGGATATAGGCGGCCTGGTCGGACTGGCCCTGATGCGCCATGTCGCGCCCCGCGACAAAGGCCCGCCGGCGCCCGTGCAGGCGGGCAAGCATGGCAAGCTCGGCCTCGGACAAGGCCGCAAAGGCCGAAAGCTTTCGCGCAAGCGGGCTTTGGATCGCCGCTGTCATGAGCCGGTCCTTTCGGATGCCAAGGAGATGTCGAGACTGGCTCGGGGACTGCTCTCGATCAGCGCAGCTTACCCCATTCCGTGCAAAAAGGGGGAACAGATCGGGCCGGCATCACGGCCAGGCTGCGACGCGGTGAAAGGACCCTACCGGATGTCTACGTCAAGCGACGCTGCAGGACTGGCCGCCCTTTCGATCTGCGAGTCGCTGCTGCTGGCGATGACCGATCGCAAGCTGCTGCCCGAGCATGAGATCACCGGAATTCTTCGCGACGCCGCGGCAACGCATGAGAATATTCCCCTCTGGTCACCGGATGGCGACATGCACCGTCAGGCCGCGGCGCTGATCAACCAGATCATCGCCCAGGGCCAGACCCCGCAGCGCCCGCCCGGCTAGCGGCCGGCGCACGCGCAAAGCGCCTATCGCCGCCGCCCCGAGGACACCATCGACTGCACCGAGGACCGCCACGAGGTTGTGCCCTTGCAACGCCGGCAGATCCTTTCGCCGAACCCCTCGCTTGGAAACTGCGTGTGGCAGCGCAGGCAAAGCCGTTCGCGCGGCACGTCATTCGGGGCCCGCACCGGCCCATTGTCGGGATCCATGACATCGCTCATTGCTCGGCGCCATCCTCTTCGATCAGACGGGCAAGATCCCCCAACGCGCGCTCGATCAGCTGCTGGCGCCGGGCATCGCTGCCCTCGGCCGTCTCGGCATAGCGCCGGATCAGATATTGCGCCTTGAGCGCGGCCTCGTGCCACGAGGTGGCCGGTTCGGCCAGAAGCTGAACCTCAAGCTCTTCCTGGCGCTGACGCAGGGCGCGCTGATCGGCTTCGAAATCCTTCAGCGCAAAGCGCCGGAAATCGGTGGCCATACGGCCTTCGGCACTGCGCCGCGTGTCCAGATCGACCGGCTTGTCCGTCATTTCATTTTCTCCGATCCATCCGGATTTCCCGAGATCTACAATTCCTGCCGCCAGATCGAAAACCGATCAGGTCAGCTGATCGGTCCAGACCTGGAAATCCTGCAAGGTGTTGGGCCCGAAGGTCTGGGTCAAAGGCACATCGGCGGCATCCCGGCCGCGAGCAATCAGAATGCGCGCGATGCGTGGGGAATTGTTGCGCGGATCGAAGACCCACCAGCGACCATCCAGGAAAACCTCCATCCAGGCGGCGAAATCTCCGGGCGGATAGGGCGTGGGCTGGCCGATATCGCTGAGATATCCGGTGCAATAGCGCGCCGGAATGTTCATGCAGCGGCAAAGCGCAATGGCAAGATGGGTGAAATCCCGGCAAACGCCCGTCCGGCCCGCCAAAGTCTGCGAGGCGGTTCGCGTGGCGCTGGCCTGCATATAGTCGAAAACCACCGTCCGATGGACGAAATCGCAGATTGCCTGCACCCGGGCCCAACCGGATTGAGTGTTTTCAAACAGTTGCCAGGCCCGATCCGAAATCAGATCCGTATCGCAATAGCGGCTGCCCAGCAGATAGACCAGCGTATCGAAGGGCAGATCCTGCACGGCGTGTTGCGCGGCATTCGGCATCACCGGATCCGGAAATCCGGCATCGCGGAAAATCCCGTCCGAGGACAGGGTGAAATCTCCGGCCGGTGCGACCATGCGTGTACACCAATTCCCGAAATCGTCGCGATAGCTTTCCAGCGGAACGCTGGGCGAGGTCACCAGATAATCGGCCCGCTCCAGATCGCCGAAGCGCGAGTAATGCACATTCAGCATCGCAATCATCGGCGTCGGCTGGACGAATGCATAGCGCAGCCGGCAGCCAATGCTCATGCGCAAGCCGGGCGGTGCGGTGCGGGAATTGCCAGAGTTATCGTCCAATCGCATTGGCCCTTTCGCAGGAAGGAAATCTGAATTGCACATGCATCGTGATTCTTGGCTTTACTGCAAAGAATGGGGGCAGCCCGCCTGGCCACCGCGCCTTGGGCCAGCCGGCAGCGAAAGATCGCCTGGCGCCCGAGGGCCGGCGATCGTTCAACTGCGGCAAGGCCGGCGCGCGCGCCCCGGGCCCCTGCCCTAAAGCTCCAGCTTGGCCAGACAGGCCTGCGCAATGTCGCGGTCCGGGGCATCGCTGCCAGGCACGGTCGCCCATCCAGCCTCCATGACGGCGTCGCGCCGTTGATAGGTCGTGGCGGCCTTGATCTTTTCCAGCTTCGCCGCCCGCGCCGGATCGGTGCGCGCCATTTCCAGGCAGACCGGCACCATCGCCGCAACGACATTGTCATGCGCCATGGTCGTCGCCCTGTCGCGGGACGTTCCGCCGGTGACCCAGCCACCCCAGGTGAAGCCGACGATGCCGACGATCACCGCGCCGATCGCAGCGCCATAAAGGCCGGGTCTGAGCCATTCGGGAGTGTTCATGTCAAGTCCTCCGACGGGGAAAGCGCCGTCTCGCTGTCATGGGTCGCAGGTCTTCGGCCCCGGCCAAGGGCCACGTCCAGATCGGCCGGACTGGTCGGCCGCAACTCGACCCGCCCCGCCATCTGCCCGCTGCCGTGAACCGCCAGATAGGTGCCGGTCCGTCGATAGGCCTCGAAGCTTAGACCTTGCAGAAGCTCTTCATGAACGATCAGCTCGTAATCGCCGGGCGGCAGTTCGTCCGTGTAGCCCGGCAGAAAAAACGCGTGGCTGAAAGTCACCGTCGAATGGGTCGAGCGCATGGACATCGCTGCTCTCCGGGCTGTCGCGGGGCGCCCGCGGCGCCGCCTGCCCCCGGGCTTCGGAGGAAGGCGCAGATCGCGGGTCTTCTTGCTTTTACGACAGGTTGGACAGGCGCGCCCTGACCCATGTTAGTCTGGCCCGCGAGCGGCGGCGTCTTTTGGGCCGGCCAAAGCCTTGGCACGCGCCGCGCAAGCACATGGCGCGCGCCAAGGCGCGAAATATCTGGAATATCAGGGGATTTGGCGCACCCGACAGGATTCGAACCTGTGACCTCTGCCTTCGGAGGGCAGCACTCTATCCAGCTGAGCTACGGGTGCCTGCGGCGTCTATATCCGCTGGCGAACCCACCCGCAACGGCTAATGCGCGGGCGGGACAACGGCTTAGCCGAAAAGCTCGTGGCAAAGCTCCAGCGCCGAGACCAGCGCATCCACCTCGGCCTCGGTATTGTACAGACCAAGCGAGGCGCGGCAGGTCGCCGTCACGCCCAGCCGTTCCATCAGCGGCATGGCGCAATGGGTACCGGCGCGAACCGCGACGCCGCGCTTGTCGAGAACGGTCGAGATATCATGGGCATGCGCCGCACCCTGAAGGGTAAAGCTGAAGATCGCACCCTTGTCTTTTGTAATTCCTTGCAGATTTAGCCAGTTTAGGCCTTCCAGCCGGCCGCGGGCGTAATCGCGAAGGGCGCGCTCATGGGCGGCGATGTTGTCCATCCCCAGTCCCATCATGTATTCCAGCGCCACGCCCATGCCGATCTGGTTGACAATGCCCGGCGTGCCGGCCTCGAACTTCATCGGCGGATCGGCATAGGTAACGGTATCGCGCGTGACTTCGCGGATCATATCCCCGCCGCCCAGGAAGGGCCGCATCTCTTCCATCCTCTCACGCCGGATGAAGATCGCGCCAGAACCGCTTGGTCCGTAAAGCTTGTGCCCCGTGATGGCGTAGAAATCGCAGCCGATGGCCGCAACATCGACCGGCATGTGAACCGCCCCTTGCGAGCCGTCGACCAGCACCGGCACGCCCTTGGCCCGAGCCGCGGCACAGATCGCCGCCACATCGACGACCGTGCCCGTGACATTCGACATCTGCGTCACCGCCACCAGCCGCGTCTTCGGCCCGATCGCGTCGATCACCGCCTGCGGATCCAGATGGCCCGCATCGTCGCAATCGACCCATTTCAGCTGCACGCCCAGCCTTTCGCGCAGAAAATGCCAAGGGACGATATTCGCGTGATGTTCCAGAATGCTCAGCACGATTTCATCGCCCGGCTGCAGCCGCGGCGCGGCCCAGGCGTAAGAGACCAGATTGATCGCCTCGGTCGCGCCGGTCGCGAACACGATCTCGTCTTCCGAAGGCGCATTCAGAAACCGCTTCACGATGCCGCGCACGGCTTCGTACTTTTCAGTCGCCAGGTTCGAAAGATAGTGTAAACCCCGGTGAACATTGGCATATTCCATCGAATAGGCCTGAGTCACCGCGTCGATCACCGCCTGAGGCTTCTGCGCAGACGCGCCATTGTCCAGATAGACCAGCGGCTTGCCGTTGACCTGGCGCGCCAGGATCGGGAAATCGGCGCGGATCTTCGTCACGTCATACATGTCAGGCTCCGGGTTGCGGGCTTATCGCCAATGCGCCTCGTGCAGGAAAGTCAGCCACAGGGTCAGGAAACCGATGCCGATCAGCGCGCCCAAGCCGGTCAGTGCCGGGCCCGCGCCCAGGAAACCGGCCGCCAGCCCCTGCAACAGCATCAGGGGCGCCGTGGCAAGAAGGGCCCAGAACAGCGCCATCCGGCTGGAAAATCCGCTGCCTTTCCCCCCCAGTGCCCGGGCGATCAGATGCGACAGACCGGCCAGGGCGTAAAACAAAACCGGCGCCACGAAGACCAGCGCAAAGAGGTTGATCCCCATCAGCGCCTGCAGCCCCGGCGCATGGGCCTGCCCCTCGGCCAGCGCGACCTGGCGCGACAGCGCCGGCCAGCGCGCCACGAAGATCAGCAGACAGGCGGCAATCAGCACCGCCAGCGCCCGATCCTCGCGCGGGGCCGTGCCCAGCCAGCGCCGGAACACCGCGCGCGGATGGCGCCAGGTCGACAGAATGTCCGTTGTGACCGACATCAGCTTTCGTGGCGGTGAAGCCAGTCCTCCAGCCGGGCGCGGATGTCCTCGGCGATGCGCTCATCCTCGATCTCGCCGATCGCTTCGGCCAGGAAGGCCAGCACCAGCAGAGATTGCGCCGCCCGCTTCGGCACACCGCGCGATTGCAGATAGAACAGCGCCGTCTCGTCAATCGCGCCCGAGGTCGAGCCATGCGAGCATTTCACGTCGTCGGCATAGATCTCCAGCTCGGGCTTGGCCAGGAACTGACTGTCGCCGTCCAGAAGCAGAGACTGGGAAATCTGATATCCGTCCGTCTGTTGCGCGGCCTGCTTCACCAGGATCTTGCCCTGGAAAACCCCGGTCGCGCCGTTCTTCAGCACCTTCTTGAACACCTGGCGGCTTTCGCAACCGGGCGCGGCATGCGTGACGAAAACCGTATCGTCATGATGGAAATCGCCGTCGCCCACCGCGGCCCCGGCAATATGCGCCACCGATTCCGCGCCGTTTAGCTCGATCACCGCCTCATTGCGCGTCATCACGCCGTTCATGGTCAGCGTGAAGCTTTTGAACAGCGCTTCCGAGGCGATGCGGGCGAAAAGATGGGTCGCCATCTGCCGGCCATGCGCACGGCCCTGCGGGCGGATGTGATGCAGCCGGCCGCTTTGGCCGACATCGACCTCCATCACCACATTGGCGCGCGCCCCGGCCGAGCCGGTTTCCAGCAGCACCAGTTCGGCGCCCGGCTCGACCTTCACGCAATGATGCAACATCACGTCCGAAGTATCGGAACTTGCGCGATAAGAGATGTGCAGCGGCTTTGGCGCCTTGCCCGTGACCCGGATCAGCAGCCCTTCGCGCGCCGCGGCCGTATTCAGCGCCGCCAGCGGCCGCGCCACCGGCGTCTGCCCGGCCTCTTCCAGCGTACCATAGACCGCGCCGGCCCAGTGGATATCCTGCGCATCTGCCTGGGACAGAAGGGAAATCTCTATCCCGGCCAGGGTCAGGTCATCCGAGGCTTCGGCATCGAAGACACCATCGGTGAAGATCACCCGCAGCTTGTCCAGCCCGGTGAAGATCGGCCGCTCCACCCGCAGCGCCGTGGCGGGTTGCGGATGCGGGTCGCTCAGCAGCGCCGGATTGGTGTAGCGCCAATATTCGTCGCGGCGCCCGGGCATGCCCATCGCCTGCAGCCGTGCCATGGCCGCGACGCGCGCCGCCTTGGTGAAGCCGCCCCGCGGCAGATCCAGAACCGCCAGCCGCGCGGCCAGCGCATCTTCCTTGGCCTTGGGCAGCGCCATCACTTCGCCCCCATGCCTTCGGCGGCCAGCAGATCGGCATAACCGTTGTTTTCAACCTCAAGCGCCAGTTCCGGCCCGCCCGAGCGGATGATCCGCCCCTCGGCCATGATATGCACGACATCGGGTTTGATATGGTCCAGAAGCCGTTGATAATGCGTGATAACCAGGAAAGCCCGGCCGGCATCGCGCAGCGCGTTCACCCCGTCGGCGACCAGCTTCATCGCATCGACATCCAGGCCCGAGTCGGTCTCGTCCAGGATGCACATCTTGGGCTCCAGCATGGCCATCTGCAGGATCTCGTTGCGCTTCTTCTCGCCGCCGGAAAAGCCCACATTCACCGGCCGCTTCAGCATTTCCGCGTCGATCTTCAGCTGCTTGGCCTTTTCGCGCACCAGCTTCAGGAAGTCGCCCGCCGACAATTCCTCTTCGCCCCGCGCCTTGCGCTGCGCGTTCACCGCGGTGCGCAGGAAGGTCATGTTGCCGACGCCCGGGATCTCGACCGGATATTGGAAGGCCAGGAACAGGCCGGCAGCGGCGCGTTCCTCGGGCTCCATCTCCAGCAGGGCCGCGCCGTCCAGGCTGGCTTCGCCCTCGGTCACCTCATAGCCCTCACGGCCGGCCAGAACATAGGACAGGGTCGATTTTCCCGAGCCGTTCGGACCCATGATCGCATGGACCTCGCCCGCCTTCACGACCAGGTCGACCCCTTTCAGGATCGCCTTGTCCTCTTCCTCAAGTTTCACGTGCAGGTTCTTGATCTCAAGCATCTTTCTCTCCTTACACCGGCTGCATCAGCGCGCGGGTATAGGCGCGGATGCGGTCGGGGGTCAGCGGGGTTGGGGTCAGGTCGAACCGCGCCATGCGGCCAATGATCCCTGTGGGGCGGGCCAGCGCCTCGGCCCTGTGATAGGCCTCGCGCGGGGTGTAATCGTCGAAAAACAGCGTCACCGGCCGGGTGATCCGGTAGGCGACCGTCAGAAAGGCGCCCAGGCGGAACCGGCCGTCGACCAGCACGACATCCGGATGAACGAAATCCGGCAAGTCCCAGACTTTCAGACAATATTCAGGCCAGGTTCGGGCATGGCTATCATCCTGCGGATGGCCCCAATCGCGGGTCGGGCCGATATCGACATGCAGGATCTGCGCCGGATAACCGGCCAGGGCCGCGGTCATCATCTGCGCCCAGGCCGCGTCGCTTTCCACCGCCCAGACCTTGGCCCCCGCTTCGGCCGCCATCACGGTCGACCCGCCCGAGCCATATTCCAGCACGACATCCGCCGCTTCATAAGCGGCCCGCAGCGCTGCCGCCTCGGCCGGCGGCAGGGTCAGCTCGGGGCGCGGCGGCGCGGCAGATACAGAGCCGAGTTCAGCCATGGCTGCCTCCGGCCACGAAGCGGCTTTGTCCGAAGGATCCCTGCCGGAAGCCAGCGGAAAGATCGTCGCGTAAGCCTAAGCCATACCGATAAAAATCAGCGCGACCACCGCTGCGGCCAGCCCCAGTGCCAGCCAATTGCCCGAGATCGCGCGCCGCCCGGCCTTGCGATGCCGCGGCGCATAGGTGAAGCGCAGATCCTGCCCGACGAAGACCGTCGCCTTGCAGGTGCCGCTGCCAGCCTTGATCCGCGCGATCCGGTCCTGGAACTCGGCCTTCTGAATCGACATCATCCCACGCCCTCCGGTTCCCGCACCGGGACCGAGCATAGGAACCGACATGGCCACAATGGGACGCAATTGGTTCGACGGCGTGATATTTCGTCAGATCAGCCAACGCTGCCTTCCAGCGAGATCGCGACCAGGCTTTGCGCCTCCATGGCGAATTCCATCGGCAGGGCCTGCAGGACCTCTTTGCAGAACCCGTTGACGACCAGCGCCACCGCCTCTTCCTCGTCCATGCCGCGCGACCGGCAGTAGAACAGCTGATCCTCATCAACCTTCGAGGTGGTCGCCTCATGCTCGCAGCGCGAGGAATTGTTCCGCACCTCGATATACGGCACCGTATGGGCCCCGCATTTGTCGCCGATCAGCAGGCTGTCGCATTGGGTATAATTGCGCGCGCCCGTGGCCTTGGGGTGAACCGAGACCAGGCCGCGATAGGTGTTCTGCGCGCGCCCCGCCGAGATGCCCTTCGACACGATCCGCGATTTCGTGTTGCGGCCGAGATGGATCATCTTGGTGCCGGTATCGGCCTGCTGGGCATTGTTTGCGATGGCGATCGAGTAGAATTCGCCCTGGCTGTCATGGCCGCGCAGGATGCAGGACGGGTATTTCCAGGTGATCGCCGAGCCGGTTTCCACCTGCGTCCACATCACCTTCGCCCGGTCGCCCCGGCAATCGGCGCGCTTGGTCACGAAGTTGTAGATGCCGCCGCGGCCTTCCTCATCGCCCGGATACCAGTTCTGTACGGTCGAGTATTTGACCTCGGCATCTTCCAGGATGACGATTTCCACCACGGCCGCATGCAGCTGATGGGTGTCGCGCTTGGGCGCGGTGCAGCCTTCCAGGTAGCTGACATAGCCGCCCTTGTCGCAGATGATCAGCGTGCGTTCGAACTGCCCGGTGTTTTCGGCATTGATGCGGAAATAGGTCGACAGTTCCATCGGGCAGCGGGTGCCCGGCGGGATATAGACGAAAGAGCCGTCGCTGAAGACGGCGCTGTTCAGCGTGGCGAAGAAATTGTCCGATTGCGGCACGACCGAGCCCAGATATTTCTGCACCAGCTCGGGATAGTCGCGGATCGCCTCGGAAATCGGGCAGAAGATCACGCCCGCCTTCTTCAGCTCTTCCTTGAAGGTGGTGCCGACGCTGACGGAATCGAAAACCGCATCGACGGCAACCCGACGCTCGCCCTCGGGCGCCTCGACACCGGCCAGGATCGCCTGTTCCTTCAGCGGAATGCCCAGCTTCTCATAGGTCGCCAGCAGCTTCGGATCGACTTCATCCAAAGACTTAGGTTTCTGCGCGAAGCTTTTGGGTTTGGCGTAATAATACTGATCCTGATAGTCGATGTCAGGATAGTTCAGCATCGCCCAGCGGGGCTCTTCCATCTGCAGCCAGCGCCGATAGGCGGCCAGGCGCCAGTCCAGCATCCAGTCCGGCTCGCCATTCTTCTGGCTGATCAGGCGGACGATATCTTCGGACAGGCCCTTGGGGGCATATTCCATCTCGATATCGGTTTCCCAGCCGTATTTGTACTTCCCGGCCATGGCCTGGACGGTTTCGATCGTCTCGCGGTCAACACCGTCGCGGATTTCCTCGACCATCGGCTTGTTCATCGCACCCTTCCCGTCATGCGGCCCGCGCGCGGGCCTTCGCATAGGCCTTGGTCCACGTCTCGGCGAACCGCAGCACATCCTGTTCCGTCACGCCCGGCCCGATCGAGATGCGGATCGCCTGACCCGCCTCGTCCGCGCCAAAGCCCATCGCCGTCAAGACCCGGCTGGCCCGCACCTTGCCCGACGAACAGGCCGATCCGGCCGAGATCGCGAACCCCGCCAGATCCATCGCCATCACCTGGGTTTCCCCCTTCCAGCCGGGGGCGATCAGGCAGAGCGTGTTCGGCAGGCGGCCAGCGGCAGCGTCTTTTCCGACTGAAATAGTCTTCTTTTCCAGATTCAGCAATGCTGATTCTAGAACATTTCTAATCTGGGCCACTTCCTCCCAGATGCCAAGCGCCAGATCGCGGGCCGCCGCCTCGGCCGCGGCGGCAAAACCGGCGATTCCGATCAGGTTCTCGGTGCCGGCGCGCCGGCCCATTTCCTGCCCGCCGCCGCGCAATTGCGGTTGCAGATCAATCCCTTGCCGAAGGATCAGCGCGCCGATCCCCTTGGGCCCGCCCAGCTTATGCGCCGAGACAAGCCCCATCTCGCAGCCCAGCCAGTTGAAGGCCAGCGGCAGCTTGCCAAAAGCCTGGGTCAGGTCCGACACGGCCAGGCCCTGCGGAAGATCCTGCAGCACGCCGGTCTCGGAATTCGCGATCTGCAGCGCCATACGCCCCGGTATGGCGCCCGATACGGCCCCGTCTGGCGCAACCGCCAGGCCCGGGTTGCACCAGGCCGCCACCGCATCATGTTCGACCGGCGCACAGTCCAGGCCCCGCCCTGCCAGCGCCAGCGCCGCGGCCTCGGTCGCGCCGCTGGTAAAGACGATATCGGCCCCGTCCGCGCCCAGGGCGGCGGCGATCTTCGCCCGCGACTTTTCGATCAGCGCCTTGGCCGCCCGCCCCTCGGCATGGACCGAGGACGGATTGCCGACCAGATCCATCGCCTCGGCCATCGCGGCCTTCGCCTCGGGCCGCAAGGGCGTGGTGGCGTTCCAGTCAAGATAGAGCCGGCTCATTCCTCATCCACCACCCGAAACAGCGAGGGCACCGCCGGACAGGGCGTCAGGTCGTTGCGGATGACATCCGACAGCCGGACCTGATGCAGGAAGACATAGACATTGGCCGACAGCGATTCCCACAGCCGGTTGGTCAGCGATTGCGCCCGGGTGCCCGACACCGCGCCGGTCGCCCCGGCCCCGGCATGGGTGGCATCGACGGTCTCCTCGACCGCCTGCAGCACCTCGCTGACCCGGATCGTCTCGGGCGTCCGGGCCAGGCGATAGCCGCCCCCGGGCCCGCGCACCGCCTCGACCAGGCCCGCCCGTCGCAGCTTGACGAACAGCTGCTCCAGATAAGGCAGCGAAATGTCCTGGCGTTTCGAGATCTCGGCCAGCGACATCCGGTCCTCGCCCCGCACCAGCGCCAGATCGGCCAGCGCGACCATCGCATAGCGGCCTTTGGTCGACAGCTTCATCTTTCCCACCCATGGGCCCGAACGGATTGGCCCTATATCCATTGACGCCGCGCGCAGCGCCCATTACCTCGAATGCCGACCCAGGAGCGCCGCGGCGCGCCTTAGAACAATTCTAACTTCCCTGAGCGAAACAGTCAAGAATCGCTCACAGTCAGGCGAGTACAATGCCCGAAGTCATCTTTGCCGGCCCCGACGGCCGTCTCGAAGGCCGCTACCACCCGCAAAAGGACCGCGACGCCCCGATCGCCATCGTGTTGCATCCCCACCCCGCCTATGGCGGGACGATGAACAACAAGGTGGTGTATAATCTGCATTACGCCTTCCACAACCTCGGCTTCACGGTGCTGCGGTTCAATTTCCGCGGCGTGGGCCGCAGCCAGGGCGAATATGATCAGGGCATCGGCGAATTGTCCGATGCGGCCTCGGCGCTGGATTACCTGCAGTCGATGAACCAGAATGCCAAGCATTGCTGGGTCGCGGGCTTCAGCTTCGGCGCCTGGATCGGCATGCAGCTGCTGATGCGCCGGCCCGAGATCACCGGCTTCGTCTCGGTCGCGCCGCCGGCGAACCTGTATGATTTCTCCTTCCTTGCCCCCTGCCCGTCTTCGGGGCTGATCATCAACGGCTCGGCCGACAAGGTGGCGCCGCCCAAGGATGTGAAGGGTCTGGTGAACAAGCTGCACGAGCAGAAGGGCATCACGATCACCCATAAGGAGATCGAGGGCGCGGACCACTTCTTCAAGGATGAAGAGGCACATATGAAGCCGATGATCGAGACGGTTTCGGAATATGTGAAGCGCCGGATGACCGAAGGCACGCGCTGATGTCCTTCATCCAGGATCTGGCCGACCAGCTGGCAAAGGATGTGATCGCCGCGCAGGACGAATTGCAGGACGATCGCTTCTACGAACAGGTCGGCCGGGTGCTGCTGGCGGCCTCGCCCACGCTGAACGAGGCCTTCATGACCTCGATCCGCATCCGTCTGGCGGAAAAGCGCGGCCGGGATTTCCTGGCCCGGGTGCTGAAGGCCAAGCGCGAGGGGGCGAAGGCCCCCGAGGCGCCCAAGGATCTGAGCGCCCAGTGAGCCACGCAGAGACCCGCGCAGTGAGCCCGGCCCAGACAGAGCGGCTTGACCGGCAGTTCGCCTTCCTGAACGAGGCGGACCGGCTGAAATCGGTGCTGCGGGCGACGACGCTGTGCGACGGGTCGCGGCGCGAGAATTCCGGGGAACACAGCTGGCATCTGGCGCTGTATGCGCTGGCCCTGGCCGACCATGCGGGGCCGGATGTTTCCATCGACAGGGTCATCCGCATGCTGATCCTGCATGATCTGGTAGAAATCGACGTGGGCGATGTGCCGATCCATTCGGCGAACGGTCAGGCCCATGCCAGCGCCGCGACGCAGGAAGCCGAGCAGCGCGCCGCCGATCGGATCTTCGGCCTGCTGCCCGCCGATCTGGCGGCCGAGTTCCGCGCGCTGTGGGATGAATTCGAGGCCGCCGAAACCCCGGATGCGGTCTTTGCCAAAAGCCTGGACCGGGTGCAGCCTGTCATGGCGAACCTTGCCTCGGGCGGCGGCACCTGGGCCACCTACAATGTCACCTTCGACCAGCTGGAAACCCGCGTCGGCTCCAAGATCGCCCGGGGCGCGCCGCGGATCTGGGATTGGGTGAAGGTCAAGGCGCGACCCTGGTTCGGCTGATCGGCGCAAGGCGCTGCCCCCGGCCGGGCGGTGCCGGGCAAAAGCCGCGGAAAGCTGCGACATCTTCGGTATACCTTCGCATACCACCTTTCCCGGCCCGGGCTTTTCCGCTATAGGCCGCTCAGCGACTCCTATCACAGCAAAGGGCGGAACCGATGACCAAGATCAAGGTGGCAAATCCCATCGTCGAGATGGACGGCGACGAGATGACCCGGATCATCTGGGACTTCATCAAGAAGAAGCTGATCCTGCCCTATCTGGATGTCGACCTGCTGTATTACGATCTGGGCATCGAAGAGCGCGACCGCACCAACGACCAGATCACCATCGATTCCGCGATGAAGACCAAGGAAGTCGGCGTGGCGGTGAAATGCGCAACCATCACCCCCGACGAGCAGCGGGTCGAGGAATTCGGCCTGAAGCAGATGTGGAAATCGCCGAACGGCACGATCCGCAACATCCTGGGCGGCGTGATCTTCCGCGAGCCGATCATCTGCAAGAACGTGCCGCGCCTGGTTCCGGGCTGGACCAAGCCGATCGTCATCGGCCGCCATGCCTTTGGCGACCAGTATCGCGCCACCGATTTCCACTTCCCCGGCAAGGGCAAGCTGACGATGAAATTCGTCGGCGAAGATGGCACGGTGATCGAGAAGGACGTGTTCGATGCCCCCGCCGCCGGGGTTGCGATGGGCATGTACAACCTGGACCAGTCGATCATCGACTTCGCCCGGTCCTCGATGAACTATGGCCTGCTGAAGGGCTGGCCGGTCTACCTGTCGACCAAGAACACCATCCTCAAGGCCTATGACGGTCGCTTCAAGGATCTGTTCCAGAAGGTCTATGACGAGGAATTCGCCGACAAGTTCAAGGCCGCCGGCATCACCTATGAGCACCGTCTGATCGACGACATGGTGGCTTCGGCGCTGAAATGGTCGGGCGGCTATGTCTGGGCCTGCAAGAACTACGATGGCGACGTGCAGTCCGACACCGTGGCGCAGGGCTTCGGCTCGCTGGGCCTGATGACCTCGGTCTTGATGACGCCCGATGGCAAGATCGTCGAGGCCGAGGCCGCCCATGGCACCGTGACCCGCCACTATCGCGAGCATCAGAAGGGCAAGGAAACCTCGACCAACTCGATCGCGTCGATCTTCGCCTGGACCGGCGGGCTGAAGCACCGCGCCAAGCTGGACGGCAACGATCAGCTGATGCGCTTTGCCGAGACGCTGGAAAAGGTCTGCGTGCAGACCGTCGAGGATGGCTACATGACCAAGGACCTGGCGCTGCTGGTCGGGCCCGATCAGAAATGGCTGACCACGATGGGCTACCTGGAAAAGGTCGACCAATATCTGAACAAGGCGCTGGCGGGCTAAGCCGTCACGCAGCAAGGGCCGGGGTGATCCCCCGGCCCTTTTTCTTAGCGCGGCCGGAAGGCGGCCGGGCCATGGGCAAGCCAGTCGGGCGCAGGCGCGCGGGGCGGCAGACCGATATCGGCGCGGATATGGTCATCAAGATGCCGCGCATCCGGCGGCCGTGCCTTGCGCATCCGCCCGCGCATCAGCGCAGCAGCGGCGGCAATCAGCACGCGCCAGGCGCCATGGGCGGCAATCGCCGCCTCAATCGTCGTCGAATGGCGCAGGTCTTTCCGGGACAGGGTCTGAGTCATCTGTGTTCCGGCGCGGGTTTCCCGGCGGCCGGCCTTCTGGGTTGCGTTGAAAAGAAGGCCCCGGACGCGGCGCATACGCCCCGGTATGGGGGCGTCAGACGGATCGAAGGGCCAGGGGTTCAGAGGAAATGCCCGAAACGGGCACGGCAGATCAGGCGCGCGAGATGCCGCGTCGATTGCCCCCGGTCGACAGGGCGTTGGTGAATGACGTCATCTCGGCCCCTCCTCTTGTCGATCTGTGGGTGCATCTTCCCTGCCCCGGCCTGCCGCCGTCTGGCAAGCCCCGCCTGGCAAGGCCGCCTGGCAAAACCGGCCTCCTGCGGCGGCTGTGCCACAGATTTGGGCAAGGCCGCGATCGCATGGCCCCGCGCGGCCCGCGCGACGGCACGGAACAGTGGACGCGGCGCGAAAACAGGCGCAGATTAAGGTCATGCCTGTTGACCCTTCTTCCCGCCGCTACACGCTGTTCGAGGATATCCAGGGCCTCGTGATCGCCTCGGCGCAGGCGGCACTGGGGATCCATCTGCTGCGCGCGGCGGGGCTGGTCACCGGCGGCACGGCGGGCACGGCGCTGATCCTGAGCTACGCTTTCGACTGGAATTTCTCGGTGGTGTTCTTTCTGATGAACATCCCGTTTTTCGGTTTTGCCTGGGCCAGCCGCGGGCCGGTCTTCTGCCTGAAATCGCTGGCCACCGTGGCTTTCGTCTCGGTGATGGCCGAGGCGCTGAAGCCGCTGGTGCAGATCGCCCATATCCATCCCGGCGCCGCGGCCGTGCTGTTCGGCATCTCGGCCGGCGTCGGGCTTTTGGGCCTGTTCCGCCATTCCGGCTCGCTGGGCGGGGTGTCGATCGTGGCGCTGATCCTGCAGGACCGCACCGGGTTCAAGGCGGGCTGGACCCAGCTGATCCATGACCTGATCCTGTTTGCGATCGCCCTGGTGCTGTTGCCGCTGGACCGGGTGATGTGGTCCTTTCTGGGCGCGGTAATCCTGAACGCGGTCATCGCCTTCAACCATCGCCGCGACTGGTACGTGGTCAGCTGACCCCTTCCCCGGCGCGCCGGCCCGCGCTATGCCAAGATCATGGCAGAGCCCGCAAAACATACGTTGTTCGAAGACGCCCAGGGCATTGCCTATGGCGCCACCATGGCCGCCTTCGGCATCGTCATCCTGACCCATCTGGGCCTGGTCACCGGCCAGACCGCGGGCCTTGCCGTACTGATCGCCTACGCCACCGGATGGAGCTTTGGTCCGGTGTTCTTCCTGATCAACATCCCCTTCTACATTGCCGGCTACCTGCGCATGGGCTGGGTCTTTACAGTGAAAACATTCGTCGCGGTGGCGCTGCTGTCGGGCCTGTCGATCTGGATGCCCCAGCATCTGAGCTTTGCGTCGCTGGATCCGATCCTCGGTGCGGTGCTGTTCGGCTGCGTCTCGGGCTCGGCGCTGCTGGCGCTGTTTCGGCATGGCGCCAGCCTGGGCGGGGTCGGGATCGTGGCGCTGATCTTGCAGGAACGGCTGGGCTGGCGGGCGGGCTGGGTGCAGCTGGGCTTTGACGCCGCCCTGTTCGCCGCGGCCTTCGCGCTGCGCGATGCGACAACCGTGGCGATCAGCTTTCTGGGCGCGGTGGTCGTCAATCTCATCATCGCCATCAACCACCGCCGCGACCGCTACATCGCCACCTGACGGTTTGCGGCGCTAAAAAACCGCCATCTCCGCCCTGACGCACCGTCCTGCGGGCCCGCGCAGCGCGCGCCCCTCTGGCCATGCCGGAGAAAAGGCTGTAAGGCCGCCGCAACCCTCCTCCTCCCGGATGCCTCATGGAACTGCGAAACATCGCGATCATCGCCCACGTCGACCACGGCAAGACCACGCTGGTGGACGAGCTATTGAAACAGTCCGGCACGTTCCGAGAGGGTCAGGCCACCACCGAACGCGCGATGGATTCGAATGACATCGAACGCGAGCGTGGCATCACCATTCTGGCCAAGGCCACGTCGGTGGAATGGAAGGGCACGCGGGTCAACATCGTCGACACGCCCGGCCACGCCGATTTCGGCGGCGAGGTGGAACGGATCCTGTCGATGGTCGATGGCGTCTGCCTGCTGGTCGACGCGGCCGAAGGCCCGATGCCGCAGACGAAATTCGTGCTGGCCAAGGCGCTGGCCCTGGGTCTGCGCCCGATCGTGGTGCTGAACAAGGTCGACAAGCCCGATGCCGAACCCGACCGGGCGCTGAACGAAGTGTTCGATCTGTTCGCCAATCTGGGCGCCTCGGACGAACAGCTTGATTTCCCGCATGTTTATGCCTCGGGCCGCTCGGGCTGGGCGGATCTGGAGCTGGACGGGCCGCGCAAGGATCTGTCGGCGCTGTTCGATCTGATCGTGCGCCATGTGCCGGCGCCGAAGCAGCAGGCCCAGGATGGCGAACCCTTCAGCATGCTGGCGACCACCCTGTCGGCCGACCCCTATCTGGGCCGCATCCTGACCGGCCGGGTCGAATCCGGCCGCATCACCACCGGCACCACGCTGAAGGCGCTGTCGCGCACCGGCGAGCGGCTGGAGCAGTTCCGGGTGACCAAGATCCTGGCCTTCCGCGGTCTGGCCCAGACGCCGATCGACGAGGCCGTCGCCGGCGATATCGTGACGCTTGCCGGCATGACCAAGGCCACCGTGGCCGATACGCTTTGCGCGCCGGAAGTGGACATTGCCCTTCCCGCCCAGCCGATCGACCCGCCCACCATCACCGTGACCTTCGGCATCAACGACTCGCCCCTGGCCGGGCGCGACGGCTCGAAAGTGCAGTCGCGGGTGATCCGCGACCGGCTGATGAAGGAAGCCGAAGTCAACGTGGCGATCAAGATCGCCGATACGCCCGGCGGCGAGGCCTTCGAAGTGTCGGGCCGCGGCGAATTGCAGATGGGTGTCCTGATCGAGAACATGCGCCGCGAAGGGTTCGAGCTGTCGATCTCGCGCCCGCGGGTGATCATGCGCGAGGAAGACGGCCAGCGGCTGGAGCCGATCGAGGAAGTCATCGTCGATGTCGATGACGAATATTCCGGCGCGGTGATCGACAAGCTGACGGGTGAACGCAAGGGCGACCTGGTCGAGATGCGCCCCGCCGGCGTCGGCAAGACCCGGATCATCGCCCATGTGCCCTCGCGCGGGCTGATCGGCTATCACGGCCAGTTCCTGACCGACACGCGCGGCACCGGCGTGCTGAACCGCATCTTCCACGGCTGGGCCCCCCATAAGGGCCCGATCCAGGGCCGTCGCCAGGGCGTACTGATCAGTATGGAGACCGGCGTCTCGGTCGCCTATGCGCTGTGGAACCTGGAAGATCGCGGCAAGCTGTTCGTGGGCCCGCAGGAACAGATCTATGTCGGCATGATCATCGGCGAACACAGCCGCGACAATGATCTGGAAGTGAACCCGCTGAAGGGCAAGAAGCTGACCAACATCCGCGCCTCGGGCACGGATGAGGCGGTGCGCCTGACCCCGCATATCCGCATGTCGCTGGAAGAGGCGATTGCCTATATCGACGATGACGAGCTGGTCGAGGTCACGCCCAAGATCATCCGCCTGCGCAAGCGCCATCTGGATCCGCACGAGCGCAAGCGGCAATCGCGCTCCGAATAAGCGCTGACGGGCGGCGGAGTACCGCCGTCCCGTTCGGCCCGGGCTGGAACCCTGCCCGGGCTTCTGCGTTTCCTGCGCAAGTTGCGACAGGAGACCTGAATGAAACGCATCTTCCTTCTTTCGGCGCTGGCGCTTTCGCTGGCCACCGCCCCCGCGCTTGCCGATGGCAAGAAGGGCAAGGGCCATCACAAGCACGGCCATGCCCAGGCGGTTCAGTTCTGCCCGCCGGGTCTGGCGAAGAAAAACCCGCCCTGCGTGCCGCCCGGCCAGGCCCGCAAACATGTGGATCCCGACCCGCATTACCATGTCTATCGCGTCGGCGATTACATCCAGCGCGATTATGTGGTTGTGCGCGACCCCGCGCCCTATGGGCTGGATCCGCGCGGCACCTATTGGCGCGTGGGCGACAATCTGTTCCGGGTCGATGGCCAAAGCGGCCAGGTCCTGGCCACGCTGGGGCTGGTATCCGCGCTGCTGAACTAAGAAAGGCGCAGGCGGCGGATCTATTCCGCCGCCACCCGCCGCCGCGGCTTCAGCATGTCCTTCAGATAGCGCCCGGTATGACTGGCCTCGACCTTGGCAATGTCTTCCGGCGTGCCGGTCGCCACGATCTCGCCCCCGCCATCGCCGCCTTCCGGCCCGATATCGATGATCCAGTCCGCGGTCTTGATCACGTCCAGATTGTGCTCGATCACCACGACGGTGTTTCCCTGTTCCACAAGGGAATGAAGCACTTCCAGAAGTTTCCTTACATCTTCGAAATGCAGGCCGGTGGTCGGTTCGTCCAGGATGTACAGCGTCCGGCCGGTGGCCCGGCGCGACAGTTCCTTTGACAGCTTGACCCGCTGCGCCTCGCCGCCCGACAGGGTGGTGGCCTGTTGGCCGACCTTGATATAGCCAAGCCCCACTTCGCACAGCGCATCCATCTTTTCCCGGATCGCTGGAACCGCCTGGAAAAACTCGCGCGCATCTTCACATGTCATGTCAAGAACATCGGCAATGCTTTTGTTCTTGAAGCGGATTTCCAGGGTTTCCCGATTGTAGCGCTGGCCCTTGCAGGTCTCGCAGGTCACATAGACATCGGGCAGGAAATGCATCTCGATCTTGATGACGCCATCGCCCTGGCAGGCCTCGCAGCGTCCGCCCTTGACGTTGAAGCTGAAGCGCCCGGGCTGATAGCCGCGCGCCTTGGCTTCGGGCAGGCCTGCGAACCAGTCGCGAATTGGTGTGAAGGCCCCGGTGTAAGTGGCTGGATTCGAACGCGGAGTCCGCCCAATCGGGCGTTGGTCGATATCGATCACCTTGTCCAGATGTTCGAACCCTTTGATCGTTTCGCAGGGTGAAGGCGTCTCATGTGCGCCATTCAGCTTCAGCGCCGCGGTCTTGAACAGGGTCTCGATCGTCAGCGTCGATTTCCCGCCGCCCGACACGCCGGTGACACAGACGAATTTCCCCAGCGGGAAATCCACCGTCACGTCCTTGAGGTTGTTCCCCGAAGCCTTGACCACGGTTAGCTTTTTCCCGCTACCCTTCCGCCGGGTCTTCGGCACGGCAATCTCGCGCGCACCCGACAGATACTGCCCGGTCAGGCTGGCCGGATCCGTCGCGATTTCGGCCGGCGTGCCGCGCGCCACGATCTGGCCGCCATGCACCCCCGCGCCGGGGCCGATGTCGAAGACATAATCCGCCTCGCGGATCGCATCCTCGTCATGTTCCACCACCAGCACGGTGTTGCCCTGGTCGCGCAGGCCTTTCAGCGTGCCAAGAAGCCGGTCATTGTCGCGCTGATGCAGCCCGATCGAGGGCTCGTCCAGCACATACAGCACCCCGGTCAGGCCCGAGCCGATCTGGCTGGCCAGCCTGATCCGCTGCGATTCGCCACCCGACAGCGTGCCGGCATTGCGGCTCATCGTCAGGTAGTCCAGCCCGACATTCACAAGGAATCCAAGGCGTTCTCGGATTTCCTTCAGAATCGCCCGGGCGATTTCATTCTTCTGGGCGGTCAGCGCGCCGGGCACGGTTTCCACCCAGCCATGCGCCTCGCGGATCGACAGGCGCACGACCTGGCCGATATGCAGCCCGCCGATCTTCACCGCCAGCGCCTCGGGCTTCAGCCGGTAGCCGCCGCAGGCATGGCAATCGCGATTGGCCTGATAGCGCTCCATCTCTTCGCGGCTCCAGGCCGAGTCGGTCTCGCGATAGCGCCGTTCCATATTCGGGATCACGCCTTCGAAGACACGCCGCACATGATAGCTGCGCCCGCCTTCATCATAGGTGAAGTCAATCTCCTCACCCTTTGATCCATAAAGGAAAAGCAGCTTCACCGCATCCGGCAGGTCGCGCCATTTCGTCTTCTTGTCAAAGCCGTAATGCTTGGACAGCGCGTCCACCGTCTGGGTGAAATAGGGCGATTTCGACTTGGCCCAGGGCGCGATGGCGCCTTGCGGGATCGACAGGCCCTGATCGGGCACGACCAGGCGTTCGTCAAAGAACAGCTCGACCCCCAGCCCGTCGCAGACCGGGCAGGCACCGAAGGGCGCGTTGAACGAGAACAGCCGCGGCTCGATCTCGGCAATGGTAAAGCCGGAAACCGGACAGGCGAATTTCTCGGAATATGTCGTTCTTTCCGCGGCTTCGTCGGCGATCTCGATCACCGCGATTCCATCGGCCAGGTTCAGCGCGGTGCGGAAACTGTCGGCCAGCCGGGTCTCCAGCCCTTCGCGCACCACGATCCGGTCGACCACCACATCGATATTGTGGCGGAACTTCTTGTCCAACGTGGGCGGCTCTTCCAGCTCGTGGAAGGTTCCGTTCACCTTGACCCGCTGGAAGCCTTGCTTCCGAAGCTCCAGAAATTCCTTCTTATATTCGCCCTTGCGGTCGCGCACGATCGGCGCCAGCAGATAGGCGCGCGTGCCTTCGGGCATGGCCATGACCGCATCGACCATGTCCTGCACCTGCATCGCGGTGATCGGCAGGCCGGTCGCCGGCGAATAGGGCGTGCCCACGCGGGCGAACAGCAGCCGCAGATAGTCATAGATCTCGGTCACCGTGCCGACGGTCGAGCGCGGGTTCTTCGAGGTGGTCTTCTGCTCGATCGAAATCGCCGGGCTCAGGCCCGAGATATGGTCGACATCCGGCTTGCCCATCATGTCCAGGAACTGCCGCGCATAGGCCGACAGCGATTCGACATAGCGCCTTTGCCCTTCGGCATAGATCGTGTCGAAGGCCAGCGATGACTTGCCCGAGCCCGACAGGCCGGTCATCACCACCAGCTGGTCGCGCGGAATGTCCAGATCGACGCCCTTGAGATTATGCTCACGCGCGCCGCGTACTTCGATGAACTTCTGTTCTGCCATTGCACACCCCTGCGACGCCCCAGAGATAGGGCAATTCGCCGGCGTATCCAACCGGATTTTGCGAACGAAGCAAGAACCTGCGCAGGGCGGCCTTTACATATTCCCATAACAATATATGTATTGCCGCATCACAGCATGAGGTCTGCCATGTTCAACTTCCTTCGGCCCGCCGCGCGGGCGCCGCTGCCCTCGGTTCCCGAGGTTGCCGCGGCGGTCGCAAAGGGCGAGATGGTTCTGGTCGATGTGCGCGAGATCGCCGAGATCCGGGCCTCGGGCAAGGCCAGGGGCGCGCTGGCAATTCCGCTGGCCACGCTGGCGCGGAAGGCCGACCCGCAGGCCCCCGATGCGGCGCTGCGGCCGGGCCTGCCGGTGGCGGTCTATTGCGCCTCGGGCGGGCGGTCGGGCCTGGCGGCGCAGCTGCTGGGCCGGATGGGCTATGCGCCGGTCTACAATCTGGGCGGGCTGGGCGATTGGGTCGCCGGGGGCGGTCAGGTCGACAGGATCTGACGCCGCCGCGCCTGCCACAGATGCAGCGCGATCCCCGCGCCGCAGAGCAGCATCGCCAGGCCGGTCAGCGCCAAGGGCCCCGCCCCGGCCAGCACCGCCGCCAGAACCGGCGTGCCGGTCGTGGTGCCCAGATTGCCCAGCTGCGCCACCGCGCCCGCAGCACGCGCCCGGTCCTCGGGCCGGCGGTTCAACTCGGGGATCGAGGCGAAGCTTGCGCCCTGCACGATCCCCAGCGCCGCCGCCAGCCAGCAGCCGCCCAGCAGCATGCCCGCCCCCTGCCCCCAGGCCAGCGCCAGAATCGCAAAACCCGGGATCGCCGCGGCATAGCCCCATTGCACCAGCCGCACCGCCGACATCCGGCCCAGAAGCCGCACGCCCAGCGTCAGCGACACGACAATCGAGGTCAGCGGCATCGCCGTCGCCATCAGCGCCCGCTGGCTGTCGGGGGCGGCCGGCGGCAGAAGCGTCAGGCAGGCGACATACAGGAAGGTGTAGAAGCAAAAGCCCATCGCCGGCGCGGCGATCCGGGGCGAGGCATAGATCTGCAGATGCTGGCGCAACAGATTGCCGGCGGCGCGCGGCGGTGCGGCCGGATCGGCGGGCAGCACCCGCGCCAGGATCAGCGCCAGCGCCGCCATCCAGCCGGCATGGGCCAGGAACAGATGCGCCGCCCCGCCTGGCCCGGCAAAGGCCGGGGCCAGCAGCGCCAGAACCGCATAGGTCACCCCGAAGAACGAAGACCAAAGCGTCATCGCCAGCGGCCGCCGCGGCTCGGGCGCCAGCTGGGCGATCATCACCGGGCCGACGACCACAATCGTCAGATGCGAGGCGCCTTCCAGGACCCGCGCGGCGATCATGAACGGATAGGCCGGCAGCAGCGCCTCGACCGCCGAGACGACGGCCCCCATGGCCAGCGCCGATACAATCGCCCGGCGCGGTCCGATCCGCGCCACCAGCAGCCCCGCCGTGGTGCCGAAAACCAGCCCGACCATCCCCACGACCGAGACGACAAGCCCCAGCGCTACCTCGCCCGATCCGCCATAGATCGCGCGAAGATCTTCATACAGAACGGAAATCTTGCCGAACTGCGCCGCGGCGCCAAGCCCTGCGCACCACAGAAGCAGAACCAGGATCATCGGGGGCAAATTGCGCATGGCCCTGACCTAGCAGCCGCCCCGCGCCGATGCCAGCCCCTGTGGGGCCGCCGCGCGGCTCAGGCCCGGCAGCCCATGGCCCAGGCCACCAGCGGAAAATCGGGATCGTTGGTCAGATCGTCCTCGGGCCGCGCCTCGGGCGGCCAGGGCAGTTCCAGATTGCGCGCGGCGGCGGCACGATTGCCCCATTGCGCCGCGCGGATCGAGCCTTCCTCGAACCCCGCCTCGACCAGCAGGTTATGCAGGCCCCGCGCCGACCAGCGGCTGCAATCGACCGGGACGGCGTGATAGGGAATGAAGAAGGGCACCGCCAGCCAGAACCAGCCGCCCTTCTTCAGCATCCTGTAGACATTGCGCGTCGCGGCCTGCGGGCGGTCGATATGTTCCCAGACCTGATTGGCCAGGATCACATCGAATTTGCGCGGCTTGCCGTCCCCGTCCAGGAACGGCCCGCGGCAGGGGTCATGCGCGGGGTAATGGAAGCTTTCGAAGCTGCGAAAGCCCAGCCCCGCGCCCCAGGCGCCGGAAATCTCGGCCGCATCCAGACGCTCGGGCCCCAGCGCGCGCAGCCAGGCGCGGCTGGTCTTCTGCATCACGATGCGGTTGAGCGAGGCCATGGCCTAGAAGTGAATGGCCCGCCCATAGGCGTCAAGCACCGATTCATGCATCATTTCCGACAGGGTCGGATGCGGGAAGACGGTTTCCATCAGCTCGGCCTCGGTCGTCTCCAGCGTGCGCCCGACGATGTAACCCTGGATCAGCTCGGTCACTTCGGCGCCGACCATATGCGCGCCCAGCAACTCGCCCGTCTTGGCATCGAAAACGGTTTTCACCAGCCCCTCGGGTTCGCCAAGCGCGATGGCCTTGCCATTGCCGATAAAGGGGAAACGGCCGACCTTCACCGTATAGCCCGCCTCTTTCGCCTTGGCCTCGGTCATGCCGACACTGGCCACTTGCGGATGGCAATATGTGCAGCCGGCGATCGAGCCGGGCTTGATCGGATGCGGGTGCTGGCCGGCGATCAGTTCGGCCACCATCACGCCTTCATGGCTGGCCTTATGGGCAAGCCAGGGCGCGCCGGCCACGTCGCCGATGGCGAACAGGCCCGGCACGCCGGTGCGGCAGAATTCATCCGTGACCACATGGGTGCGGTCCAGCTTCACGCCCAGGGCTTCCAGGCCCAGGTTTTCGACATTGCCGACGATGCCCACGGCCGAGATCACCGTGTCGTAATCCGAGGTGGTGACCTTGCCATCCTGTTCGATATGCGCGGTCACGCCCTGGCCCGGCTTGCGGTCCAGCTTCTTGACCGCCGCCTTTTCCAGGATCTTCATCCCCTGCTTGACGAATTGCTTCTTGGCGAAGGCGCTGATTTCGGCATCTTCCACGGGAAGGATGCGGTCCATCACCTCAACCACCGTGGTCTCGGCGCCCAACGTGTTGAAGAAGCTGGCGAATTCGATACCGATCGCGCCCGAGCCGATGACCAGCAGCTTCTTCGGCATCCGGCTGGCGACCAGCGCATGCTTGTAGCTCCAGACCAGATCGCCATCGGCTTCCAGCCCCGGCAATTCGCGGGCCCGCGCGCCGGTGGCCAGGATCACGTTCTTCGCGGTCAGCGTCTCGGTGCCCTTGTCGGTCTTCACCTCGACCACGCCGGGTTTCGGCAGGAAGGCGGTGCCCATGATCACGGTCACCTTGTTCTTCTTCAACAGGTGGCCCACGCCGCTGGCCAGCTGCTTGGCCACCCCGCGCGAGCGTTGCACCACCGCCGGCAGGTCATAGCCGATGCCTTCGGCCTTCAGCCCGAATTCCTTGGCGCGATGCATCAGATGGAAGACTTCCGAGGACCGCAGCAGCGCCTTGGTGGGGATACAGCCCCAGTTCAGGCAGATGCCGCCCAGATGTTCACGCTCGACCACGGCGGTCTTCAGCCCCAGCTGGGCCGCGCGGATTGCCGCGACATAGCCGCCGGGCCCCGCCCCCACCACCACGATGTCGAAATTCTGGTCGGCCATGTTCCCCTCCCTAGGAAATTCGTTTACCCTTAAACCATCTCATTCAACGCAGCAACAAAGCCGGCCGCATAGGCCTATTCCGCGCGCGCATGGCTTAGGTCTTCATCTGTTTCACCAGCGCGGGATAGCCGCCCGCGGCCAGAAATGCCGCTTCCTCGGGGGTGTTTTCCCGCTGCAGCGCCGCGTTGCGCCCGGGAAAGCGGCCAAACCGGCGGATCATCTCGGCATGGGCGCGGGCATGCAGCGCCATCTCGGGATCCGAGCTCATCCGCGTCTCCATCAGCGCGATGGCCTTCTGCTGGTCGGCCGGATCTTCGGAATGCTCGAAGGGCATGTAGAAGAATTGCCGGTCGGGTTCGGGCACGTCCAGATCCCAGCCCGCCGCCAGCACCTTTTCCGCCGCGGCCCGGGCCTGGGCATCGGTGGCAAAGGCCAGTTCCGTGCCGCGATGGATGTTGCGGGCGAATTGGTCGGCGATGACGATATAGGCCAGCGAGCCCGCCGGACCGTCGACCCAATGCTCCAGCCCGCCATCGCGCAGCGCCGCCAGCAGCACCTCGAATCGCGTCGCGCAGGCATCGTCGATTTCCTCGGTGCCGGCATACCAGCCCTCGGGGCCGATCTCGCCCAGCCAGAAATCAAGCACTTCCACCGGATCAGACATGGTCACCTCCTGCCCCGGCCAGCCTGACAGGCCCGCGCGCGCTGCGCAACCACTCAGCGCGGGCTGCCCATGTCGGCCTCTTCCAGCACCGTCGCCACCGCCACTTGCGAGGCGGTGGGCGTCACGCCGCGGAAGGCGCCGGTCATCGCCGGCGCGGCCCGGCGCGTCATCCGCCAGCCGGCATATCCGGCCAGCGCCAGATACAGAACCGCGATGAACAGGAAGAAGCCCGCCGGCCCGATCCCCGCCATCATCCAGCCGGTGATCACCGGGCCGAAGATCGCACCGAAGCCGTTCAGGAAGATCATCCCCGCACTGGCGCCCGGCATTTCATCCAGGCTCATGAAGTCGTTGGTATAGGCGATCAGCAGCGCATAGACCGGGTTGGTGATCCCGCCCAGCACCACCGCCGCCGCGATCAGCGCCCAGAACGGCAGGCCCGGGATCATCGCAAGCAGCATCGCCAAGGCGGCCACCAGGCTTAGCCCCAGGATCAGGCTGCGGCGATCCATCCGGTCGCTGATATAGCCCACCGGATATTGCAGGATCAGCCCGCCCACATACATCGCCCCCACGAAGACCGATATCTGCCCGACGCTCAGCCCGACCTGGGTGCCCCAGACCGAGGCCATGCCGAACATGGCCGAAAAGATCCCCCCGGTCAGCAGCATGCCGATGCAGCCCAGGGGCGAGATTTCAAACAGCTTGCGGAAGGCCAGCCGCCGCGCCCCGTCAAAGGCGGGTGCGGGCGTCGGCGCCAGCAGGATCGGCAGGAAGGCCAACGAGACCAGGACCGAGGGGATGATGAACAGGATGAAGCCCGAAGCATCGGGCAGGTTCAGCAGAACCTGGCTGACGATGATCCCCAGCATCTGGGTGATCATATAGGCCGACAGCGCCTGACCGCGGGTCTCGTTGGTGGCGGTGTTGTTGATCCAGCTTTCGGCGGTGATGTAGATCCCCGAAAAACAGAAACCCGCCAACACGCGCAGCAGGCTCCAGGCGATCCAGTCGGGCATCACCGGATAGACGACCAGGATCGCCGAAATGGCCGAGCCGAGCGCGGCAAAGACCCGCACATGCCCGACCCGCTGGATCAGCCGCGGCGCCACGACCGAGCCGAACAGGAAGCCCGCGAAATAGCAGGACATCACGATCGACAGCTCGAAGGTCGAAAAGCCCTCGCCGCTGCCGCGGATGCCCAGAAGCGTGCCCTGAATGCCGTTGCCGACCATCAGCATCATCACGCCCAACAGAAGCGGCCAGGTGCTGGTAAGAACCTTGAACATGGTGAAATGCGTCCTTTGCGCCTTCCGGCCGTCTTGCGGGGAAAGTCAGGTCAGGGATGACAGGGCGTCGCCGTCCCGCGGCTCGGGCACAAGCAGCGACGCGTCGCCATATGAGAAGAAGCGGTAGCCACAGGCCACGGCATGATCATAGATCCGGTCGATCCGCGCCTTGCCCATCAGCGCCGAGACCAGCATCAGCAGCGTCGAGCGCGGCAGGTGGAAATTCGTCATCAGGGCATCGGTCACGCGGAAGTCGAAGCCGGGATAGATGAAGATATCCGTCGGCCCCTCCCAGGGCGCGATCTGGCCGGTGGCGCGGGCCGCCGTCTCGATCAGGCGCAGCGCGGTGGTGCCAACCGGAATCACCCGGCCCCCCGCGGCCCTGGTTGCGGCGATCTCGGCCGCGGCCTCGGGCGTGACCCGGCCCCATTCGGCATGCATGCGATGCGTCGTCACGTCTTCGACCTTGACCGGCAGGAAGGTGCCTGCGCCGACATGCAGCGTCACTTCGGTGAAATCGACGCCCCGGTCGCGCAGCGCCGCCAGCAGGGCTTCGTCGAAATGCAGGCTGGCCGTGGGCGCCGCCACGGCGCCGGAATGGCGGGCGAAGACGGTCTGGTAATCGTCCTTGTCGGCCGCATCGGCGGGGCGCTTGGCGGCGATATAGGGCGGCAGCGGCATGGCGCCGGCCGCGGCCAGGGCGGCATCGAAATCCTCGCCCGCGCGGTCGAAGACCAGGCGCAGATCCGTCTCGCCCTTCTCGGCCACCTCGGCCGACAGATCGGCCGAGAAGACCACCCGTTCGCCCAGGCGCAGCTTGCGCAGCGGTTTGGCCAGCGCCCGCCAGCCGCCCGCCGCCGCCGGCTCCAAGAGCGTGATCTCGACCTTTGCCTGCGCCTCGCCCCGGGTCCGGGTGCCGAACAGCCGCGCCGGGATCACCCTGGTGTTGTTCAGCACCAGCCGGTCGCCCGGGCGCAGGATCGCGGGCAGGTCATGCACATGCCGGTCGGCGATCGCATCGCCTTCGGCCAGCAGCAGCCGCGCCGACGATCGCGGCTTGGCGGGTCTGGTGGCGATCAGCCGCTCGGGCAGGTCGAAATCGAAATCCGACAGTTTCATCCGCCGCTTCCCTTCAAGACCGGCGGCGGGCGCCGGAAGATGTCGCGGAACATGCCGGGGGTCAGAATCGACAGCGGGTTGACGCTGACCGACGGGTTCTCGGCGCTTCCCGTAAGCCGGTAATTGAAGCCGAACAAGCCCTCGCCCTTGCGGGTGAAGATCTGCCCGATCCCGTTCAGCAGATACAGCGGCGAGATCGTGCCCTGAATGTCGATCCGCCCCGATTTCGACAGGTACAGCCCGGCGAAAGAGATCCCCATCGAGGCGCCGATCGCCGCGCCATGGCGGATCTCGACGCCCTCGGGGCTGAGGTAGAAATCGACATCGCCCTCGCCGAACAGAATCCCGTTGCCGTTCAGCTGTTCCAGCAGCCCCACGACCGAGACCGCCGACAGAAGCTCGGCCAGGGCCGGCGCGCCCTGCACCGACAGGTTCTGGAAGGTGGCAATGCCGCGATACTGGCCCTCGGGGCCACGCGGCTGCAGGGTCATCTCCAGCGTGCCGCCGCGGCCCTTGTCGAAGATCCCCGCCGCCGCCATCACCGCCCCGGCATTGCCCGAGCGGACGCGCACCGCCGTGCCGCCCTTGACCGGAACCGCCGCGCCTTCCACCCGGCCGGCACCGTTCACCGCGGCGACGAATGTGCCGTCCAGCCCGCCGGGCCGCAGCAGGAAATCGCCGGCAAAGCCGGTCAGCGCGATGCCGGCCGACAGGACCAGACGGTCCAGGTTCACCGTGATCGGCACCGTGGCCCCGCCGGCCCCACCGCCGCCCTGCCCGCCCGAGGGCCGGCGGCGCAGGTCCAGCATGCCGCCATTCAGCTTGATGCGGATGCCGCCCTTGCCGGTGCCCGTCACATCGACCGGCGTATCCAGCCAGTCGCCCGCGCGAAGCCGGCTGAACCGCGCCAGCTCCAGCCCGCCGCCGGCGCGGCTGGTGATCTGGCCTTCGGCCAACAGCCCCGGCGCCTCAAGCCGCAGGGCGGTGACCTTGGGCGGGCTGGACAGGACCGCATCCAGAACCAGCTTGCCGCCGGTCTTCGCCCCCTTCGACCAGCCAAGCGCATCGACCGACAGACCCGCCCCGACCAGATTGCTTTCCAGATGCAGTTGCGCCGGCTGGCCGCGCTGCAGGCTCAGCACCGCGTCGGCCGTGGTCTGCCCGCGCAGCCAGCCCGCCGGCAGCGCCACGCCCAGGGCCCGCAGCCAGGCATCGCTCAGTTCCGCACTGCCCCGCACCGTGGCCTTGCCCGCCGCCTCGGGCCCGAAACGCTGGTCATAGCGTGCCACGATCGGCATCGGCCCCAGATGCGCCTCGCCCGACAGCGTCATCCCCGCGGTCGTGACCCGCACCGCCATGTCGGGCGAGGTGACCGTCTGCCCCGGCACCAGCTTGTCCGAGGCGAAATCGACGATCCGGCCGCTGACGTCGAAGGCAACATCCTCGGCGGTGATCTTGGCCAGCAGCGGAAAGCGCAGATCCGACACCAGCAGCGCCTGGCCCTGGCCCAGATCCACCGGGCGATTGGCCTTGGTCAGGAAGTTGAACGGGTCTTCATCCATCAGCGAAAGCGTCGCGGTCAGAGGCGCACGGGTCAGCAGCCGCACCTCGGCCAAGGCTGGCTTTGCGGCGATGTCGGGCACCACCATCACCGAATCCGCCACGTCGATCGCGCCCCCCTGCGGCGCGGTCACATGGCCGCCGTCCAGAACCACCGTATAGACCGTGCCGTCCATCGTGGCGCGGCCATGGCCTTCCTGCACCGGCGGCAGGGTGCGGATGAAACGCACTTCGGCGCCCGAGAATTCATAGCCCAGGGCAAAGCGCGGCGGCTGATGTTCCTCGAACCGCAGCGCCGCCTTGAAATTGGTGAAGTCGGCCTGGCCGATATTGTCCGCCAGCCATTTGCGCGTGGCGGGCACCACCGAGACCGGCCAGATCTTCAACAGCCGCTCGGCGCCGATCGCGTTCAGCGCCACGTCCAGCCCGCCCTGCCAGCCGGCATCGGTGATCGCCGCCTCGCCCTTCAGCGTCAGCCGCTCGGCCCCCTCGCGCAGTTCCAGCTGGCCCACATCCAGCCGGAAGGGCGACAGGCGCAGCCGCAGGTCCAGCGTGCCATCGGAAAACCGCACCGGGCTTTCGAACACCCCTTCGGGATCGACCATGACCTCGCTGAAATCCAGCTGCGAGACGATCTGGCGCGGCATCGCCCCGGGGGCGACCGCGCCGCCCGCGGCATCCAGCAGATCGGAATGCCCGACCGCCTTCAGCCGCAACGAGGCGCTTTCGACCGACAGCGCGCCCAGGGTGACGCGCTGACGCTCGGGGTCGTAATGCAGCGCGATCGAGGCGCTGTCGAAGGCCACCGGGGCCGCATCCGGATCGGGGCGCAGCGCGCCGGCGCCCAGCTGCAACTCGGCGTCCAGCCGGCCCAGCCGGCCACCCGCGCTCAACTCGCCCGTCAATTGCCCCGAGATCGGGGCGTCCAGCAGCGTCAGCGCAGCCAGAGGCGCGGCCTGGGCGGCCAGATCGGCGGCGGCGACGCGGCTGACGCTGGCGCTCATGCGCGCCGAGCTGTCGCTGCGGGCGGTTTCGATCGTCACCCGCGCCTGGGCGGGCTCGGCCCCGTCCAGCAGCGTGACGCTCAGCTCTGCCGCAAGCCCGGATTCGCGGTTTTCCAGGACCAGACGCCCGTCGCCCACCTCCCAGACCCGCCCCGCCCGTGCGTCGCTCAGCGTCAGCGTCAACGCATCGGCCTCGACCAGGGCCAGGCTGGACAGGGCGGGCTGGGCGAACATCCGGTCCAGCGCATCCAGCAGTTGCGCGGGGTCCTGCAGGCCCGGACTGCCCGACAGGCCGGCCAGGCTGAGCCCCAGCCGCCCCTCGGCGTCACGCTCCATCGCCAGGCGCGCGCCGGTCAGCCGCAGCGCCCGCGGGCGGATCTGCCCCGAGACCAGCGCGCCCGGATCCAGCGCCACCCGCGCCTCGGTCAGGGCCAGAACCGACCGGCCGGTGCCGTCGATCAGCCGCAGGTCGCGCAGCACGAAGCGCGGCACCAGATCGCGATCGACGGCCAGGTCGATGCCGCCCAGCGACAGGGCCGCCCCGTCCGGCAGATGCGCCGCGGTCAGCGCACGGTTCAGCCGCGTCTCGACCTCGGCCACCGCCCAGACCG
>NZ_JAICBZ010000100.1 GCF_020179405.1 Xinfangfangia pollutisoli
GGCGCGTGCGGACGCGGCCGAGGACGGGGCCCCGCCCGAGGCCGGGCCGGCCGAGTTCAACCGGGCGCGGCGCTATGACGGCGGCCGTGGCACGGCGGCGCCGGCGCCAAAGACCGGAGCCGGCACGGGCGGCAAGACCACGACCGCGCGCCGGTCCGACAGCATCACCGAAACCTTCGCCAAAAGCTTTGCGCGCCAGCTGGGCACCAAGACCGGCCAGGCGGTGGTGCGCGGGGTGTTGGGGACAATCTTCGGCAAACGCTAGCCGGTGGCGCGGGGGCTGCCCCAGTCTCGCCGTATTTCTTGATCAGCCTGGGCGAGAGTTTCTGCCCAGCGAGATCTGCCATGACGCTGAATGCCGAAGAGCAATATCTGCTTGAACTGATCAACCGCGCGCGCCTTGACCCGGTGGCCGAGGCGGCGCGCTACGGGATCGACCTGAACCAGGGCCTGGCCGCGGGCACGTTGACGGGCGGATCGCGCCAGGTTCTGGCCGCCAATCCGCGGCTGGAGCAGGCGGCCGTCCTGCACAGCCGCTGGATGCTGGACCAGGACGTGTTCAGCCATACCGGCGCGGGCGGATCGCAACCCTGGAACCGGGCGACGGCACAGGGCTATGCCTATAGCAACATTGGCGAAAACATCTCGTGGCGCGGCAATTACAGCGGCTGGATTCCCGGCGGTACCGCGGTGTTGCTGCATCACGAGGGACTGTTTCGCAGCGCAGGCCACCGCGTCAATCTGCTGAACGACACGTTCCGCGAGGTGGGGATCGCCCGCGAAGATGGCGTCTTCCGCAGCGGCGGCACCAACTACAACGCCTCGATGCTGACGGAACTGTTCGGCCGCTCGGGCAGCCTGCCGATCCTGACCGGGGTGGTCTATAGCGACCTGGATCAGGACCGATTCTATTCGATCGGCGAAGGGCGCAGCGGCGCCAGCTTCACCGTCGGCAGCGCCACGGCCGGATCGAGCGCCGCGGGCGGATATGCGCTAAGCGTGGCGGCCAGCGCCGCGCTGGCGGTGGCGGGCGTCACGCCTTACGGGATGCGCTTCACCCTGACGGTGGACATGAGCCAGGGCAATGTGAAGCTGGATCTGGTCAATGGGGTCGAATTCCTGACCTCGGGGTCGCTGGCCCTGGGCACGGGCATCGCGCGGGCCACGCTGCTGGGGCTGGACGATCTGCAACTGTTTGGCAGCACCGCCGCGAACACGCTGACCGGCAATGCCGGGGCCAATCGGCTGGTGGGCTTCGCCGGCAACGACACGATCAGCGGCGGCGCCGGCAATGACACGATGGAAGGCGGCCCCGGCAGCGACCGGCTGCTCGGTGGGCTGGGCGCCGATCTGATCCGCGGCGGCAGCGAGGCCGATGTGCTGGATGGCGGGGCGGGCAATGATACGCTGATCGGCGGCAATCAGGCCGATGTGCTGACCGGCGGGCTGGGGGCCGATGTGTTCCGCTTCAACGATGCGGGCGGCGCCGACCGGGTGACCGATTTCCGCCTGGCCGAGCGGGACCGGCTGGCCTTCGATGACGGGCTGTGGAACGGCGCCAGCCTGACGCGCCAGCAGGTCGTCGACCGCTATGCCCATGTCACGGCCGAAGGGGTGCGCTTCGATTTCGGCGCCGATGGATCGGTGCTGCTGGCGGGGGTGACGAGCCTGAACGGGCTGGCCAACGCGATCGACATCTTCTGACGGCAGGGGCCCGGGTTCAGGGCAAGGGGTTTAAAGCGGGCGGATCTTCAGCTTGGTCAGGCGGTTCTCGCGCCGCGCCATCACCTCGAAGCGGAAGCCGTGGAAGCTGAAGACCTGGCCCTCGGTCGGGATCATCATCGCTTCATGGATCACCAGCCCGGCCACGGTATTCGCCTCGTGATCGGGCAGCGACCAGTCCATCGCCCGGTTCAGGTCGCGAATCGTCATCGACCCATCGACCAGATAGCCGCCTTCCGGCAGGGCCTGCAGGCTGCGCTCGCGCGAGACGACGTCATGTTCGTCGGTGATCTCGCCCACGATCTCTTCCAGAATGTCTTCCAGGGTGATCAGCCCTTCCAGCCCGCCATATTCGTCAACGACCAGGGCGAAATGGGTGCGCCGCTTCAGGAATTCGCGCATCTGTTCGTCAAGCGTGGTGGTTTCGGGGATGAAATAGGGTTTCATCGCCACTTTCGCGATGTCCAGCGACGCCAGCCCCTCATGCGCGTCGCCACGCACCAGCCGGTCGACCTCGCGCAGCAGATCCTTGACGTGGATCACCCCCAGGATGTTGTCATCCGAGCCGCGATAGACCGGCAGACGGGTATGGGACGAGGCCAGAACCTGGCTGAGAATGGTCTGCGGCGGCAGATCGGCATCGATCATCTCGATCTGGCGGCGATGGCGCATGATCTCGTCGACCGTGCGCTCGCCCAGATCCAGCGCGCCCAGCAGCCGGTCGCGGTCTTCCTTTTCCACCGCGCCTTCGGAATGGCCAAGCGCGATCGCACCGGCAATTTCCTCGCGCAGCGCATGCAGATTGTCCTCGGCGCTGGCGCGCACCCCCACCAGCCGCAGCAAAAGCCGCACCAGCAGCCGCACCACGGTGACAATGGGCGCAAGCAGGAAGGTCAGCACCCGCACGATCGGCGCCACCCGCGCCGCCATCGGTTCGGGATAGGTGATGGCCAGGGTCTTGGGCATGACCTCGCCGAAGATCAGCACCAGAACCGTCATCACCAGCGTCGCCAGCGCGACGCCGCTGTCGCCGAAGACCCGGGTCAACAGCGCGGTGGCCAGCGCGGAAGACAGGATGTTGACGACATTGTTGCCCAGAAGCAGGGCGCCGATCATCCGCTCGCGGTCTTCGGTGACGACCAGCGCGCTTTGTGCCCCGACCGAGCCCTTGTCGGCCTGTCCCTTCAGCTTGGCGCGCGACGCCGCCGTCAGCGCGGTTTCCGAGCCCGAGAAGAAGGCGGAGGCCATGATCAGCGCCAGAATGGCGGCCGAGGTGATCCAGAAGGCTGTGTCCATAGGTCCTTTGGGGGAATGCGTCGGCCAGAAGCCGGTTATCGGTCAGGCTTGCCCTTGCGCGCAAGGGGGTGATGGGTCAACACCAGATCGCGCAGATGATCCTCAAGCACATGGGTATAGATCTCGGTCGTGGCCAGATCGGCATGGCCCAGCAGCGTCTGGATCACCCGCAGATCGGCGCCGCCCTGCAGAAGATGGGTGGCGAAGGCATGGCGCAGCACATGCGGCGTCACCTTGTCGGGCGAGACGCCGGCCTTGACCGCAAAGGTTTTCAGCAGCGCGAAGGCGTTCTGGCGGGTCAGATGGCCGGCCGCACCCGCGCCGGGGAACAGGTGTTTCGGCACCGGCTTGCCGGCCTTGCGCAGGGCCTCGGCCTCGGCATCCAGCGCGGCCAGCCAGGCGGCGGCGGCGGCGCGGGCCGGGGCGGACAGCGGGACCATGCGCTCCTTGTCGCCCTTGCCGCGCACCAGGATCATCCGCGGATCGCCCCGCAGCGCGGCCTGGGGCAGGGTGACCAGCTCGGTCACCCGCAGGCCGGTGGCATAGATCAGTTCCATCAGCGCCGCATTGCGCAGCCGGTCGGAGTCGGTGCGGCCATGGGCGCGGGCGGCGTCGATCAGGCGGGTGACCTCGTCTTGCGAAAGCGTCTTGGGCAGGCTTTGCTGCCGGCCCGGCCCGCCGATCCGCAGCGCCGGATTGTCGGCCCGCCAGCCTTCGTCAAAGGCGAAACGGTACAATCCGCGGATCGCCGACAGCCGCCGCGCCCGCGTCGCGGTGCTTAGCCCCTGCGCATCGCAGAAGACCAGATAGGATTCGACATCGGCCCGGGTCAGCTGCGCCAGATCCAGGCCCTGCCGCGCGACCCAGGCGGTGAAATCCAACAGGTCGCGGCCATAGGACAGCTGCGTGTTGCGCGCGGCACCCGCTTCGGCGGCCAGCGCGTCAAGCCAGGCAGAGATCCATCGGTCGGGCGATGCCGGCGCCGCGGCCATCAGCCGCGCCGCTCCAGGATCATCAGTTCCAGCGCCGCGCGCCGCGCCACGCTTTCCAGCTTGACCACCCGCAGCAGCGACAGGCCCTGGGTGACCCCGGCCAGATTGCCCTCGACCCCGCGGGCGATTTCCTCGATCGCGGCCAGCAGCGCCTCGCCGAACCGGTCGCCCTGCAGCAGCCCCTGGGTCTGGACCGAGGGCGCGGGCGCCAGGAAGGCCGGTGCAATGGCGCGGGCCATGCTGTCGGGCGCGGTCAGCCCGTCAATCTTTCCGCTGGCAAGACCCTTGAGGAAGGCCTCGGTCGCATCGGCGGGCACATGGTCGCGGGCGATGGCCTCGGCCGAGGGCGACAGAAGGCCCACGCGGAAGGCGATGGCGGCGGCCTCGCCCGACAGGTTCAGCGCCGCCAGATCGCGGCCGTAAAGGAGCGCGAAGGGCACCTCCAGCTCGACCTCCTGCATCCGCGCCCAGACCACCGGCAGGGTCTGCGCGACCCGGTCGGCATCGCCGCTGCGCAGGGCGGCGTCGAAATCCTGGAAGGCATCGACCCGATCCCAGACCCCGCCCGAGGCCGCGGCATCGCGTTCGGTGTACAGCCCCAGCAGCACATTCGGCGCGATGGTGCCGGCCCGGGTCAGCCGCTCGGCCGCCTCGATCTGCGCCTTCCAGCCGGCATTGGGGCCGATTTCGGCATAGGAAAAGGCGATGGGCAGGCTGCCGGTCGGCAGCGATTCCCCGATGGCCTCGTAGATCTTCCAGTCCAGCGGCGTGACCGGATTGGGCGGCGGAGTCATCATCTCGCCCTCGAACATTTCGGGGTCAAGGAAACGCGCCATCAGATCGGCTTGCGCGCCGGTCAATTGCCCCAGCGCCGCCGCGGTCTGCAGGGTCAGCGCCGCCGCATCCCAGTCGCCGGCGCGGGCCAGACAGAAGATCCGCGCCTGGAAGGTCGGCGCCAGGCCCGGCGCATTCTGCATCGCCTCGCAGGCGCGGTCCTCGTTATTGGTCAGCAGCGCCACATCGAAGGCGCGGCGGAACAGATCCGGCGTCTTGGCGCCCGAGATCTCGATCAGCGCCGCCGCCTGTTCCAAGGCGCCCACCGACAGAAGCTTGTCGATCCGCGCCTGCAACAGCCGCCCGCCTGTGCCGGCATCGGCCGGCGGCGTGGCCTCGGCCAAAAGCAGCGTCAGGAACAGCTGGCGCAGCGCGGGCAGGCTGTCCATCCGGTCGCGCGCGATGGCCTGGGCGATCTCTTCGGTCCGGCCAGCGCCCCACAGGTTGCGCGGCAGCCCCGAGACGGAAGGCGCGATCAGCCCCGCCGCGTCGGGCGAGGCCGCATCCAGCGGCGTGGTCGCCACCGAGGCGGGCAGGGCGCCGCCCTTGGTGACCGGCGGCTCAAGACTGGCAATCGCCGGCGCGCCCGGCACCGTGGCCGGGCTGGTCACCGATTGCGACAGCCAGTCGATCGCCGACAGCGGATCGTCGCCTGCGGCCCATACGGGCGTATGGACCATACCGGACCCGGCCGTCAGAACGGCCAGCGCGGTCCGGGCGAAAAGCTTACTCGGCATCAAGCACCACTGGTTTTGTCACCTCGGTCTGCACCGGGGTCAGGTCGCCCAGATAGGCAAAGGCCGTCAGCCCGACGAAACCCAGAATCGCCAGCACGATCAATGCCTTGAAAATACGCCCCATCCGTCCCGTCCTTGTTCTGCCTGTCCTCTGCGCGGCCCTGAACCGGGTGTCCGGCCTGGCCCGCAGCGCCTTGCCCCGGTCCTTCGGCCGCCGGGTTCGGGTGCTTCGGGGGCGAATATATATGGCTTTCCGGTGAAGATCACGCCATTGAGGGGCGGAAAGCGCCGGTTCGGCAGGCAAGTGCCCGGGGCATCACGACAAGGTGAAGGGCAATGCTGCGGCTGCAGAAAACCGTGGTCATGGTGGGGATGATGGGCGCGGGGAAAACCGCGGTCGGGACCGCGCTTGCGCGGATGCTGAAAGTGCCCTTCCTTGATTCGGACGAGGAAATCGTCCGCGCCGCCAATGCCTCGATCGCGGAAATCTTCGAACGCGACGGCGAGCCCTTCTTCCGCAACCGCGAATCCGAGGTGATCGGCCGGCTGCTGCGCGGCGCGCCCTGCGTTCTGTCGACCGGCGGCGGCGCCTTTCTGGCCGAACGCAACCGCGCGCTGATCCACGAGGCCGGGATCTCGGTCTGGCTGCGGGCCGATCTGGATCTGCTGTGGCATCGCGTGCGCCACAAGACGACGCGCCCGCTTTTGCGCACCGCCAACCCGCGTGAGACGCTGCGCCAGCTGTACGAGGCGCGCATTCCCTTCTACGCCCAGGCCGATCTTGCCGTGGATGCGGCGCCCGACTACTCGGTCGAGCAGATGGCCGCGCGGGTGATCGAGGCCCTGAAAGCCCGGCCGGACGTTCTTCTGACGGAGTGAGACCATGAATATCGTGCCGGTGAAGCTGGGGGCGCGCAGCTATGAGGTGCGCATCGGCGAAGGGCTGATCGACCGGGCGGGGGCCGAGATCGCGCCCCTCTTGCGGCGCAAGCGGGTGGCGGTGGTGACCGATGAAACGGTGGCCGCGCTGCATCTGCCGCGGCTGGAAGCGGCACTGGCGGCCGAAGGGATTGCGGTGCAGGCGCTGGCCCTGCCGCCGGGCGAGGGCACCAAGGGCTGGGCGCAATTCGCGCGCTGCGTCGAATGGCTGCTGGAGGCCAAGGTCGAGCGCAAGGATGTGGTCGTGGCCCTGGGCGGTGGGGTGATCGGCGATCTGGTGGGCTTTGCGGCCGCGGTGCTGCGGCGCGGGGTGCGCTTCGTGCAGATCCCGACCACGCTGCTGGCTCAGGTCGATTCCAGCGTCGGCGGCAAGACCGGCATCAACACGGCCCAGGGCAAGAACCTGGTCGGCGCCTTCCACCAGCCCAGCCTGGTCCTGGCCGATATCGGCGCGCTTGGCACGCTGACGGCGCGCGACTTTCTGGCCGGTTATGGCGAGGTGGTGAAATACGGGCTGCTGGGCGACCCGCTGTTTTTCGAATGGCTTGAGGTCGAGGGGCCGGCGCTGGCGGCGGGCGATGTTCAGGCACGGCTGAAGGCGGTGACGCGCTCGGTCGAGATGAAGGCCGGAATCGTCGAACGCGACGAGACCGAAGAGGGCGAGCGGGCGCTTTTGAACCTGGGCCATACCTTCTGCCATGCGCTGGAAAAGGCGACCGGATTCGGCGACCGTCTTCTGCATGGCGAAGGCGTGGCGGTGGGCTGTGCCCTGGCCTTCGAATTGTCGCAGCGGCTGGGTCTTTGCGCGCAAGAGGCCCCGAGCCGCGTGCGCGCCCATCTGCGCGCCATGGGGATGAAGGTCGATCTGGCCGATATTCCGGGCGATCTGCCGGGGGCCGAGGCGCTGATGGCGCTGATGGCGCAGGACAAGAAGGTTGTCGATGGCAAGCTGCGCTTCATCCTGGCGCGCGGGATCGGCCAGGCTTTCGTGGCCGATGACGTGCCGGGCGACGTGGTCACGGCGCTTCTGCGCGACGCCCTGGCAAGCCGTTGAAACGAAACGGCCCCCGCGCTGCGGGGGCCTGTTTCGGCTGGCTTTTCCGTGACTTCGGAAGGTTGGCTGGGGCGCCAGGATTCGAACCTGGGTATGGCGGTACCAAAAACCGCTGCCTTACCGCTTGGCGACGCCCCAACCGTGCGGCGGTGTTTAGCGAAGGGTTACGGGGGCTGCAAGAGGGGTTTTGAGGCAAATGTCATGGGATGTGATTGTGCTGGGGGCAGGTGCCGCCGGCATGATGGCCGCGATCGAGGCCGGGCGGCGTGGAAGACGGGTTCTGGTGCTGGATCACGCGGCCAAACCGGGCGAGAAGATTCGGATCTCGGGCGGCGGGCGGTGCAATTTCACCAATCTGGGCATCGCGGCCAATGCCTATCTGGGCGCGAATCCGCGCTTTGCCTTGTCGGCGCTGAAGCGATTCACCCAATGGGATTTCATCGCCCGCATGGATGCGGCGGGAATCGCCTGGCATGAAAAGACGCTGGGGCAGCTGTTCTGCGACGGGTCGGCCACGCAGGTGGTCGACTGGCTGGTCCGCGACATGGCCTCGGCCGGGGTGGACCTGTGGCTGTCCTGCGCGCCGGGGGCGGTGACGCGGCGGGGCGAGGGATTCGCGGTGGAAACCCCGCGCGGGGTGCAGGAGGCGGCCTCGGTCGTGGTGGCGACGGGGGGCAAATCGATTCCGAAGATGGGCGCCTCGGCCTATGGCTACCGGCTGGCCGAGGGATTCGGCCTGGCGGTGACGGAAACGCGGCCGGCGCTGGTGCCCCTGACCTTCGCCGAGCAAGAGCTGGACTGGCTGCGCCCCCTGGCGGGCGTGTCGCTGCCGGGGCGGGTCAGCTGCGGGCGGCAAGGCTTTGACGAGGCGTTGCTTTTCACCCATCGTGGCCTGTCGGGCCCGGCAGTGCTGCAAATTTCCAGCTATTGGCGCGAGGGCGACGAGATCGCGCTGAACCTGCTGCCCGGGGCCAAACCGGCCGAGGTGCTGCGCGCGGCCAAGGCGCAGGGCGGCAAGGGGCAGCTGGCGGGCGCCCTGGCGCGGCTGCTGCCCGAGCGGCTGGCGCGGCATCTGGCCGAGACCTCGGGTCTGACCGGCCCCCTGGCCGAGATGCGCAGCGATGCGCTGGACCGGCTGGCGGCGCGGCTGCAGGACTGGCGGCTGAAGCCTGTCGGGTCCGAAGGCTACCGCACCGCCGAAGTCACGCTGGGCGGGGTCGACACGGCCGGCCTGGACGGGCGCACGATGCAGGCCAAGGCGGTGCCCGGCCTGTATTTCGTGGGCGAGGTTGTCGACGTAACCGGCTGGCTGGGCGGCTATAATTTCCAATGGGCCTGGTCGTCGGGCTGGGCGGCGGGGCAGGTGGCCTGACCGCCTGCGCCTCGGCCTTCCGCGCCTCAGACCCGCAGCGGATCGGCCTTGGCCAGCCGGTCAAAGCCCATCAGACTGGCCACCAGCGCCGGCATCTGGTCCAGCGGCACCATGTTCGGCCCGTCCGAGGGCGCGCGATCGGGGTCTTCATGGGTCTCGATGAAGACGCCGGCAATGCCCAGCGACACGGCCGCCCGCGCCATCACCGGCGCGAATTCGCGCTGCCCGCCCGAGGCGCCGCCCAAGCCCCCAGGCTGCTGCACCGAATGGGTGGCGTCCATGATCACCGGCCAGCCGGTGCGCGCCATGATCGGCAGGGCCCGCATGTCGGCGACCAGGGCATTATAGCCGAAACTGACGCCGCGCTCGGTCAGAAGGATGCGGTCATTGCCGGTGCTGGCAACCTTTTCGGCCACATTCGCCATGTCCCAGGGCGCCAGGAACTGTCCCTTCTTCACATTCACCACCGCCCCCGTCCGGCCCGCGGCCAGCAGAAGATCAGTCTGCCGGCACAGGAAGGCGGGGATCTGGATCACATCCACCACCGTTGCCGCCTCGACCGCCTGGCCGGCATCATGCACATCGGTCAGGACCGGAATCCCCATGGCCCGGATCGCGGCCAGCACTTTCAGCCCCGCCTCCATCCCCATGCCGCGCCGACCCGACAGCGAGGTGCGGTTGGCCTTGTCATAGCTGGCCTTGAACACATAGCCCGCGCCGGCCGCCTTGCAGGCCTCGGCCATCCGGCCCGCGATCATCTGGGCATGGTCCAGGCTTTCCAGCTGGCACGGCCCGGCGATCACCACCAGCGGCAGGTCGTTCCCCGCGCTGAGCGCGCCGATCTTGACGGTCTTCATCCTGTCTTCCCGATCTGATGTCCGGCCGGTCCGGCCCGCGGCGGCAGCACCGCCACGTCCGAACCCCGCCCGAAGATTACGACGATACCTGTTCGCGCAGGATCGCCACGGTCATCGAGACCATGAGGTAGATGCCCAGAAGGATCAACATGGTGACAAGCGTATTCTCGAAGACGCGCGGATAGCTGGGCGTATCGGCGGCGACCGGCGCCACCGGGGTCGACAGGTAGCGCACCTGGCGGTTCGCCTCGATCCGGGCGTTCTCCATCGCCTGCAGCGCGGTTCCCAGGATCGCCTGCCGGGTCGTCACATCGGCCTGGGCCACCAGCAATTCACCCTGGACCTTGGCCAGACCCTGGCTGTCGCCGTCGCCTTCGGTCAGCTTGGCGCGCAGCCGGGCGATTTCCGATTCAAGCGTGACGATCCGCCGCTTCACCGGCTCCATCCGGGCCTGGTTGGGGCTGCTGTTGGCCTCCATCTGCGCGAGGTTCAGCTTTTCCTGCGTCAGCTGGGTTTCCAGCTGGCCGATCTGCGTGGTCAGCAGCGTGACTTCCACTTCCGAGGACAGGACCTTGAACTTTTCCTGCAGGTCCACCACCCGGCGCTGCGCGTCGATCACCGCCTGCTCGGCCTCTTCATAGCTGGTGCGCGCGCCCTTCATCTGATCCTCGCGCAGGCGCTGGGTCAGATGGTCGACCTGTTCCTCGGCATAGTCGATCAGCTGCTTGGCCCAGACCTCGGACAGATGCGGGTCGGCGGCCAGAACGTCCATCTTGATGATGCCCTCGGTGGTATCATACGAGATCTGAACGTATTTCCGGTACAGCTTATAGGCATCGTCCATCGAGGCATCGTCGGCCAGCCGCAGGATCGGGTCGATGTTCGGGCCCTGGAAATGCTCGCGGAAGCCGTGATCGGCTTCCAGCCGCTGGAAGGCCTCGCGGCTTTGCAGATAGCCCTGCACGCTGATCGAATCCTGCGATGTGGCCAGCGCCGTGCCCGACAACAGCCCGCCCATGCCGGCGGCGGCGGGGGGTTCGGCCTGCTGGATCACGAATTCCGAATGCGTGTCGTAAAGCGGCGTCGCGACATAGGCGAAATACCAGCCGGCCAGGAAGGTGGGCAGGAAGATGAAGACGAACATCCGCGCCGACAGAAGCGCCAGCCGGCGGCGGCGGCGCTTGGCGATGTCGCGCTGCATCTTCAGGATTTCGGCGGCGTGGTTCACTTCCGCCCGCTGCTCGGTCGAGGGCAGCTGGATCGGCTTCACCGTCTGCGGCAGGCGCACCCCGTCGCCGGGCAAAGGCGTCAGCGCGCGGCCAGAGCCGGGCGGCTGGGGCGGCATCTGGCCGCCGCCATCGGCCTGGGTCGGCGGCTCGGCGGTGACAAGTTCCAGCATCGAGGCGCGCTGGAACGGGTCGATCCCCGCCTCGCGCAGCAGGCGGACGGCGTCCTGGTCCGAGGTGGCGGGCAGGTTGTGCCGCTGGGCGATGCGCCGCGCGGTGCGCAGCTGGCGCCCGGTCAGCCCCTCGCGCCGGATCGCTTCCAGGGCCGCCTCGACCGGATCGGCTTCGCGCAGCGCCCCCGGCTCGGCCGGCGGGCGGCGCAGCGCCGCGGTCGGGCGGTCGGGCGTGGCGCCCGCGGTCGGGAAGATCTGCTCGCCGAACCCGTCATCGTGATTGTCGAACAGCAATTCGCCCGCCGTCGCGGCAGGCGTCGCGGCAGGCGTCACTGGCCGGGGCGGCGGGGCCGCGGGCGCGCTGACCGGATCGGGACGGCGGATATGGAACCGCGCGGCCTTAAGCATAGTCATAGAGACGCCTCGCTTCTTCCAGACTATCGAACATGTACAGCTGACCGTTGCGCAGAACAGCCGCCTGACGGCAGAATTTTTCCAGCGTTGCGGCCTGGTGCGACACGATCACAACGGTCGCATTCTTCAGCCGCTCGCGCAGGATCGAGCCGGCCTTGCGGTTGAACTCGACATCCGCGGTCGAGGGCATGCCCTCGTCGATCAGGTAGATGTCGAATTCGATCGCCAGCATCAGCGAAAAGGTGAAGCGCGACTTCATCCCCGAGGAATAGGTCGAGATCGGCATCTCGAAATATTCGCCCAGATCGCAAAGCCAGCGGCAGAAGCTTTCGACATAATCGGGGTCCAGCGCGTAAAGCCGGGCGATGTCGCGCGCATTCTGATGCGCCGAATGCTTGCCCGAAACGCCGCCCATGAAGCCCAGCGGAAAGGACACCCGGCAGGTGCGGGTGATCCTGCCCTCATCGGGTTTTTCCAGCCCGGCCATCATCTGGATGATCGTGGTCTTGCCGGTGCCGTTCGGCGCCAGAATGCCCAGCGACCGGCCCAGTTCGACCCGGAACGAGGCGCGGTCGAGAATGACCTTGCGCCGCTTGCCGGTCCAGAACGACTTTGAGACATTCTCGAATTCGATCATCTCGCGCCTTTGCCGCCCGTCCCGCCTTGCCGCCGCCTTGCCGCCGTCTTGCCCGCCCGCCCACGTCCGCGCTGCAGGACGCCGCGCCGATCTTGCCGGATCTTCGTTAACGCCCGGTTCGGCCTTTTCGCAGGGATGCCGCGCCATTGCGGCGCCATTATGTCGGAAAAGCGGGTGCGATGACGGGATCAGCGATTTTGCCGCCGTCTCGCTGTGCTGCCGCGACATCGCCGCGAACGAGGCTTTCTGGGTCAAGGGCC
>NZ_JAICBZ010000101.1 GCF_020179405.1 Xinfangfangia pollutisoli
CCGGCACGGCCACCCATTCGGCAAAGGCGCCGCGCCCGGAATAGGCGGCGACGCGGCTGCCCGGGGCGGGGCCGGTCGTGCCCGGGCCCAGCGCCTCGACCCGGCCTGCAAGCTCCATCCCGGCGATGAACGGCGGCGCGGCGCGGTCCTGGTAGCGGCCCTGCTGCATCAGAAGATCCGCGAAATTCAGCCCCGCCGCGGCGACCCGGATCAAAATTTCTCCTGGTCCGGGAACCGGGGGCGGGGTTTCGCGTTGAACCGCGTCGGTCCCCAGCTGTTCGACAATCCAGGCCTTCATGAGCAGCTGATTCCCTTCCTTGCGGCCCTTGCACAGTAAGGGCTGCGGCTTGCCGTGGCCAAGGGCAGCGGAATCGCAAAGCGAGTTGCAAATTGCAACGCGAATTGCAAAACGCGCTAAAGGCGAGTGATTGAGCCATCGGCGAAACCTGAACGTGCCTGCCGAAACGGATAGGCCTTGTTATACGCTTGTATAATCTGACCTGTCCAAAAGGACAGGTTTACGCAGCGATTACGTAAATTTCGCGATTCTTTTGGAAATCGACGATTTTGGCACGATCTATGCTTATACTCCGGTGAGGGGACAAGCGCGGATGACGCGCAACCACGGAGTAAAGAATGAAGCATCCTGTTGACGCCCATGTTGGTAAACGTATTCGCCACCGCCGCTGGCTCGTGGGCATGACCCAGCAGCAACTCGCCGATAAGGTCGGGATCAAGTTCCAGCAGATCCAGAAGTACGAAACCGGCATGAACCGGGTCAGCGCCTCGCGGCTGTGGGACATTGCCGACGCGCTTGGCGTGCAGATCTCTTTCTTCTTCGAAGGGCTTTCCGAAAGCGAACTTGCGCCGGTGGTGCAGGGCGACATCATGGCCGACAAGGAAGCGCTGGAACTGGTGCGCTCCTACTATGCGATCCCCGAGGCGCAGCGGCGCCGTCTGTTCGATCTGGCCCGCGTCCTGTCGGACGCCGCCTGACCAGGCCGGCAGGCCCCCGCTTGACCGCGGCCCCGGTGAGCGATAGCGCCGGAGCCGGGACGGCGCATGAGGGCTGCGGCATGGACATTACCAAGGAACTGGCGGCCGAGCTGGCCGCCACGGCGCATGAACTGGCTGACGCCGCGCGCATGGCGACGCTTCAGCACTTCCGCCAGGCCGGTCTGACGGCGGAAACCAAGGAAACCGAACGCTTCGATCCGGTGACGGTGGCCGACCGGCTGTCGGAAGCCCGCATGCGCGAGATCCTGGCCCGCCGCCGCCCCGATGACGGCATTCTGGGCGAAGAATATGGCACGGCCGCCGGCAGCTCGGGCCTGACCTGGGTTCTGGACCCGATCGACGGCACCCGCGGCTACCTGTCGGGCACGCCGACCTGGGGGGTGCTGATCTCGGTCGCCGATACGACCGGGGCCGAAATGCGCCCGGTCTACGGGCTGATCGACCAACCCTATATTGGCGAGCGGTTCGAGGGTGGGCTGGGCCGCGCCCGGGTGCTGGGCCCGCAGGGCGAGGCGGCGCTGCGCACCCGCCCGGCCCGGGCCCTGTCCGAGGCGATCCTGTTCACCACCTTCCCCGAAGTCGGAACCGCCGACGAAGGCGCGGCCTTCCGCCGGGTCTCGGCCCAGGCGAAGCTGACGCGCTATGGCATGGATTGTTACGCCTATGCGCTGATCGCGGCGGGGCAGATCGACCTGGTGGTCGAGGCGGGGCTGCAGGCCTATGACGTGCAGGCGCCGATCGCGGTGATCGAGGCGGCCGGCGGGGTCGTCACCGATTGGCAGGGCCGGCCCTGTCCGATGGGCGGCCAGGTTCTGGCGGCGGCCAATCCGCAGATCCATGCCGAGGCCTTGGCGCGGCTGAACCGCGGCTGAGCGGGGCGGAATCCGTTGAGCGGCGCGCGGTGCCGGGCTAGACTCCCCCGCGCGGCGCCGAGTCCTTTCCCCTTCTGTCGGCCCGCCGGTCTCGTTCCACCGAAGGGGTCACAGGGGACGAGATGACCGATATCCTGATCCGCAATGCCCAGGTCGTGGTGACCATGGATGCGACCCGGCGCGAGATTGCCGGGGGCGATGTGCTGATCCGCGGCGGGGTGATCGCGGCGGTGGGGCAGGGGTTGGCCCAGCCCGAGGGGGCAGAACTGGTCGAGGCGGCGGGCTGTGTGGTGACGCCGGGCCTGGTGAACACCCACCACCATCTGTACCAGACCCTGACCCGCGCCGTGCCGGGCGGGCAGGATGCGCTGCTGTTCGGCTGGCTCAAGACGCTTTACCCGATCTGGGCGCGGTTCGGCCCCGAAGAGATGCGCGTCTCGGCCCGGATCGGGCTGGCGGAACTGGCGCTTTCGGGCTGTTCGCTGAGTTCGGATCACCTGTATCTCTTCCCGAACGGCGCGCGGCTGGAGGATACGATCCAGGCTGCGGCCGAGGTGGGTCTGCGCTTTCACCCGACCCGCGGCGCGATGTCGATCGGCGAAAGCGCGGGCGGGCTGCCGCCCGATGCGCTGGTGGAAGCCGAGCCGGCGATTCTGGATGACATGATCCGGGTGGTCGATGCCTTTCACGATCCCGGGGAAGGGGCGATGGTCCGGGTCGGGCTGGCGCCCTGTTCGCCCTTCTCGGTCAGCCGCGAGCTGATGCGGGACACTGCCCTTCTGGCGCGCGACAAGGGCGTGATGCTGCACACCCATCTGGCCGAGAATGACGAGGATATCGCCTATTCGCTGGCAAAGTTCGGCTGCAGGCCCGGGCAATATGCCGAGGATCTGGGCTGGACCGGCCCCGATGTCTGGCAGGCGCATTGCGTCAAGCTGGATGCGGGCGAGATCGGGCTTTTCGCGCGCTCGGGCACCGGGGTGGCGCATTGCCCCTGTTCGAATTGCCGGCTGGGCAGCGGGATCGCGCCGGTCCGGGCGATGCGGGACGCGGGGGTGAAGGTCGGGCTGGGGGTGGACGGGTCGGCCTCGAACGACGCGGGCAATCTGGCGGCCGAGATGCGGATGGCGCTGTTGCTGCAGCGGGTGGCGCGGGGCGCCGATGCCATGGCCGCGCGCGAGGCGCTGGAGATCGCCACGCTGGGCGGTGCGCAGGTGTTGGGGCGGGGCGATTGCGGCTCGCTGGCTCCGGGCAAGCGGGCGGATCTGGCGATCTGGGATGTCTCGGGGATCGAGGCCGCCGGGGCCTGGGATCCGGTGGCGGCGCTGGTCCTGTGCGGCCCGCAAAAGGTGCGCGACCTGTTCGTCGAGGGCCGCGCGGTGGTGCGGGCCGGGCAGTTGACCCGGCTGGACCTGTGCCGGGCGCTGGACGATCAGGCGCGGCTGGTGCGGCGCCTGGCCGGTTAGCTAGCGGCGGGCAAAGCCCACCAGCCCGCCCAGCAGCAGCACCAGCGCGCCCAGGCCCCAGGCCCAGGCGCCATAGCCCAGGGTGTCGCCAAGCGAGGCGGCCAGATCGGCCAGATCCCCGGTCGAGGGCAGCGGCAGCCCGGTCTGCAGCGCGCCCTCGCGCGCCTGCCAGAAGCCATAGGCGACGATCCCGATCGCCAGCCCGCCGGCCAGCAGCGCCAGAAGCCGCGAGGCCATGCCGACAATCGCCAGAATCAGGAACAGCGCGGCCAGCGCGAAGGTGGCCAGGAAGGCCAGCATCAAGGGCGGCGCCTGGCCCGCGAAATCCTGCAGCCCCTGCAGATCGGGGTTCAGCTGCCGCACCAGATCATAGGGGGTGAAGCCGCCCCCGGGCAGGGCCAGCCAGGGCAGGAACAGGCTGACCACCATGGCGGCAGCGGCAAGAAGCGATAGGGCGCGCATGGCAGGTCTCCGCGATCATGGCTTTGCGCCATGTGACCGGCCAGGCGGCGCGGGGTCAAGCGGCCAGACCGGATCGGCGCGGCAGGGCGCGGGTCGGGAATTCCGGCTTTGCCCTGCGCCACAGGCCGTGCCAGCAAGGCGCAAGGCACAGGAGGGCGAGAATGCGCTTGGGGATCTGGCAGGGAATGGCGGCGATCGTGCTGACGGCGCTGGGGCTGTCATCCGCGGCGCGGGCGGACACGGTTCTGTCCGACGTCTCGGGCAATTGGGCCGGCACCTCGGGCCAGGGGTTCGACTTCCGCGCCATCCTCAGCGAGGCCGGCGGCGAGACGCGGCTGCAGATCTGGCAGGGCATGAACGGCATCGTGCCGGGCGGCGCGGCCGAGTTGGATCTGCACCCGGCAGTCTATCGCGACAACATCATCGCCGGCGACCGGCAGGGGCTTCAGGTGATCGCCGGCCCCGAGGCCACGGTCCTGCGCATCCTGACCGAAAGCGAGGACGAGCAATACGGCTTCCGCGAGGCGGTGGATGTGCAGTTCATCGACTTTCAGTTCACCGTGATCGCCTATGCGGTGGATCTGACCGAATTCACCTCGGCCGAGGGCAATTACTCCTGCCATGTCGATCTGCGCACCAATACCCGGGTGGTGAATGGCGTGACCGAGAGCCTGCCAGACCGGCCGGCCGAGGCCGACAATCTGTCGGGCTGGGGCCCCGATGCGGCGCTGACCAAGGGCCTGTGCCCGGCGCCGGGCTAAGCGCGCGAATCCCGGGGCGCGATCCCCGGCCGCTGCCGCACGGGCTTGAGCGCGGGCGGGCGCGGGGCTATGGGAAGGCATGACCCATGATTACGCCCGCCAGCGCCGCGAGACTTTCGACACGTTCCGCCAGTCGCGCGGGGTGAAACTGCCCGAACGCGCGGTGGTCGATTTCGAATTCTTCGTCGAGGAAAACGATTCCGACTGGGCCGGTTTCGAACGCGCGCTGCGTGCGAAAGGCTTTCGCTGCAAGCGGATGAAGGATGGCGAGACGCTGCTGGCCAGCATCGGACCGATTCCCGTGACCGCCGAAGAGATCTGGCACTGGGAAGAGCTGGCCACGGGTCTGGCGCTGAAATTCGACTTTTATCCCGATGGCTGGGAACTGGATCTGTGATCCCGCGTTGACGGGTGCGGGCGCCTGACGGCAGCGCGCTGCCGATCCCTGTCCAAAGCGCCGGCGGAATCTCGCCAAGCGCCAATCCGGCATTGTTACGCATTGTTGCGTTTTCTTCACGTTTGCGGAAAGTGCCCGGAGAGACGAAAGAACGTCCGGGGGACAGATGCTGAAGCTTGCCGGGGGCGCCGTGGCCCGCACCGTACTTGTATGTGCCTCGCTGACCTTGCTGGGCGCCTGCGCGACGACGAAATCCACGAAATCCGCCCCCGAAGGCCTGATGATCAGCGACAGCGGCATCGACCCGTCGCGCCAGCAGATGGCCTTTGTCGAGGTCAAGGAAAAGAAGGCCAAGGGCCAGCGCGTCTGGTGCGTTCCCTATGCCCGCACCCTGTCGGGCGTGCATCTGCGCGGCAATGCCGGCACCTGGTGGGGGGCGGCCAAGGGCGTCTATGACCGCGGCCATGACCCGGCGGCCGGGGCGGTGATGGTGTTCTCGTCAACCAAGAAACTGCCGATGGGCCATGTCGCCGTGGTGTCGGAAGTTCTGTCGGACCGCGAGATCCTGATCAATCACGCCAATTGGAAGCGCAACCAGCTGTCCTTGGGCATGAAGGTCGTCGACATCTCGAAAAAGGGCGACTGGACCTCGGTCAAGGTCGAAAGCCAGCCGGGCACCTATGGCCGCGCCTATCCGGTGTCGGGATTCATCTATCCCGAACCCTCGCAGGGCTAAGCCCGCCGCGCCCGCGCCTCAGGCGCTGCGCTGCAATTTGACCGGCTCGGTCCGGCCCAGGCGCAGGAAATGCGCCATATAGGGTTTCGTCACATCTTCAGTCCGGGTCGCGGCGTATAGCCGTTTCGAGATCGTTCCGGGCCCAAGCGGCAGGGTGACATAGTCGCGGCTGCCCTTCACCTCGCGCAGCACCCAATCCGGCAGCACCGCCACGCCGCGGCCCGATCCGACCAGCATCAGAATCACCGCCGTCAGTTCCGCCGTGCGCTGGGCCCGCGGTTCCACCTTGGCCGGCGTCAGAAGTTCGGTGAAGACGTCCAGCTTGTCGCGCCCGACCGGATAGGTGATCAGCGTCTCGTCGCGGAAATCCTCGGCTGTCACGAAGGGCTTGCCGCAATTCGCGTGCCCCGAGGGCGCCACGAAAGTGGGCAGATAGTCGAACAGCGGGTTGAAGGTGATCCCCGCCATCTCGACCGGATCGGACGAGATCACCAGATCCACCTCTTCGCGGTTCAGCGCCGGCATGGCGTCGAAGGCAAGGCCCGCGCGGATGTCGACATCCACCTCGGGCCAGGCATGGCGAAACAGCTCCAACACCGGAAACAGCCAGTCGAAACAGGCATGGCATTCGATCGCGATATGCAGCCGCCCCGTCTTGCCCGAGCGCAGGGCGCGGAATTCCTCTTCCATCGCGTCGATTTCCGGCAGGATCCGCTCGGCCGCACGCAGCATGCGCACCCCGGCGGCCGACAGGCGCATCGGCTTTGACCGGCGCACGAACAGCTCCATCCCGGCCTGATCCTCAAGCCCCGCAACCTGATGCGACAGTGCCGATTGCGTCATGTTCAGCATCTCGGCCGCGCGGGCAAGCCCCCCGGCCTGATGGATGGCGCGGATCGTGCGCAGGTGCTTCAACTCGACATACATGAACGCATCTCATAATCATGCTGCATATTATGAATTTGTCTCACATTCAGGACTCTGCGACAAGGGGCGCATTGAAGGAGCCTGCATCATGTCCAGTACCCCGCGCATCTCGTTCGAGTTCTTCCCGCCGCAGACGCTGGATGCGTCGTTCCGGCTGTGGGAAACCGTGCAGGCGCTGGCGCCGATGCAACCGGAATTCGTCTCGGTCACCTATGGCGCGGGCGGCACGACCCGCAAGCTGACCCATGATGCGGTGGCGACGATCCATCGCAATTACGGGCTGAACGTGGCCGCGCATCTGACCTGCGTCGATGCCACCAAGGCCGAGACGCTGGAGATCGCCGAAGCCTATGCGGCGGCCGGCGTGACCGAGATCGTGGCCCTGCGCGGCGATGCGCCCAAGGGCGCCACGCAATGGGAAAAGCATCCCGAAGGCTTCGCCTCGTCGGTGGAACTGGTCGAAGCGCTGGCCAAGACCGGCCGATTCAAGATCCGCGTCGGCGCCTATCCCGAACGGCACCCGGATGCGGCCGATCTGGCCGCCGATGTGGCCTTCCTGAAGCGCAAGATCGACGCCGGCGCCACCAGCGCGATCACCCAGTTCTTCTTCGAGCCGGACACCTTCTTCCGCTTCCGCGATGCCTGCGCCGCGGCTGGCATCACCGCGCCGATCATCCCGGGCATCCTGCCGATCATCTCGTGGGAGGGCGCCAAGAAATTCGCCGCCCGCTGCGGGGCGCAGGTGTCGCAGCGGCTGGACGATGCCTTCACCCGCGCCGTGGCGGATGGGCGCGAGGAATTGTACGCCTTGGCCCATTGCACCCAGCTGTGCGACCGGCTGATCGAGGGGGGCGTGGAAGACCTGCATTTCTACACGCTGAACCGCCCGCATCTGACCCGCGAAGTCGTGCGCGCCCTGGGCATCCAGCCCGCCCTGGTGCTGGAAAAGGTGGCCTGACCCGAATTCCCCGCGCCGGCGCCGGCGCGGGGTACGATGTCTCCCTGAGCGGCCCTATCGCCATGGCGGGGGCCGCTTTTTTTTAACCTGCACAAGGGTCTACGGGCCGCTCTTGCGGCAGGGGCAGGGGCCGCTCTTGCGGCAGGGGCGGCAATCGGCCAAGGTCACCCGCAAAGGAGCGACGCATGGCCAAGCTGATCACCCTGTTGAACGGACCGAACCTCAATCTGCTGGGCAAGCGCCAGCCCGAGATCTACGGGCGCGAGACGCTGGAGGATGTGGTCGCCGCCTGCCGCGCGCTGGCGGACGAGCTGGGCCTGGGGCTGGATCCGAAACAGTCGAACCATGAAGGCGATCTGGTCGATTACATCCAGGCCGCGCGCGAAAGCTCGGCCGGGATCGTGATCAATCCCGGCGCCTATTCGCATACATCGGTGGCGATCCTGGATGCGCTGAACGCCTTTGACGGGCCGGTGCTGGAGGTTCACATCTCGAACATCCACAAGCGCGAAGCCTTCCGCCACCATTCCTTCGTCTCGTCCCGGGCCGAGGGCGTGATCGCGGGCTTCGGGACCGAAGGTTATCTGCTGGCGCTGCGCCGCATGGCGACGCTGCTGGCGGGTTAGGCCGCGCGCTTAGGCGCGCGACAGGATGGCCTGGGGCCGGGCGCGCGCCAGGCCCTGGGCCAGAATCGCGGTCAGACCGGCCTTCAGCAGATCGCCGGGCAGGAAGGGCATCATCGCCGTTGCGGCGGCCTTGAAGGTCATGCCGGCATTGATCATCAGACCCAGGATGCCCAGGCCGTACAGCACGAAGACCGCGCCGATCAGGGCGCCCAGGAAACTGGCGATCGCGATCGGCGCGTCGCGCCAGGATTCGACCAGAAGCCCGGTGATCAAGGCGGCAATCGGGAAGCCCAGGATGAAGCCCGCGGTCGGACCGGCCAGCACCGAAAGCCCGCCCTTGCCGCCGGCAAAGATCGGCAGGCCGATCAGCCCCAGCGCGACGTAAAGCGCCACCGCCAGAAAGCCCAGCCGCCCGCCCAGAACCGCACCGGCCAGCATGATCCCCAAGGATTGCGCGGTGATCGGCACGCCCAGGGGCAGGGTGATCGCCGGCACCAGCGTCAGCACCGCGATCAGTGCTGCGAACAGCGCCACATAGGCCAGTTTGCGTTCCATTCCACTCTCCCTTGCAGGCCGCCGATCTGCGCCCGGCCGTTTCCTCGGCCCAAGGCTTAGCCGAGCCCGCCGCGCGCCCGCAAGGCCTCGGCCACCTGTTCCGCATCGTCCAGCGCGCCCAGCGTCGCGGGCAGCACGATGCGCCAGCCGGCGCGGCGCGGCGCCCGGGCGCGCCAGGCCTCGGTCAGGCGGGCCACCCGGTCGGACATGACCGGAATGAAGCGCAGCATCAGCGCCACCGCCATGGCCAGAACCCGCGGCGACAGGCCGAAGCGCGCCAGCGGTGCGGCCAGCCGCTCGATCACCGTGATCATGTCGGAAAGCCGGGTGGTCATGGTCACCAGATTGGCCGCGGCGACGGCGATCAGCAGGCGCAGGGTGATCACCGCGCCCAGTTGCGGATCGCCGGTCCACAGATGCCAGGCCCCGACCAGAAGGAGAAAGGGCAGGATCGGCCGCAGCATCCGCAGCCCATGGCGGGCGAAGCGGGCGCCCTCGGCCAGGTACAGCGCCGCGACCAGGGCCAGAGGCGCCAGCAGCAGCAGGGGCCGGTCGATCAGCAGAAGCGCCGTGGTGAAGAGGCACAGGCCCAGCAGCTTGCGGCCCGCGGGGATGCGGTGCCAGCGGGTCGGTACCGGCGAGACCAGCGTCAGCATGGCAAGACGGGCGCGGCGGGATCGTCGCCCTCCAGCGCGCCCAGGCGCTGCATCTCGGCCAGGAAGGCCGGCAGGACGGCGGCGGGCGGCCCGTCGGCGGCGACGGCCCCGGCCTCAAGCCAGATCAGCCGGTCGCAGCTGTGCAGCCCTTCGGGATCATGGCTGATGGTGATCAGCCGCTGCGGCAGCGCCGCCAGCCGGCGCGCCAGGCGCAGCCGCATCGGCAGGTCCAGCGCGGCGAAGGGTTCGTCCAGCAGGATCGTCGCCGGCTGCATCAGCAGCACCGCCATCAGGCACAGATACTGCCGCTGCCCCTGGCTCAGCGCCTGGGTCGAGCGCCCGGCCCAATCGGCCCGCCCCTCGGCCTGCAGCAGCGCCTGTACCGCCTTGGCCGCGGCGGGTTTGCTGTGGCCCAGCTGGTGCAGGCCGAAGGCCAGTTCCTCGTCCACGGTCGGGAACAGGATCTGGTGATCGGGATTCTGGAACAGGATGCCGATCCGCGCCACCGCCGCCCGCCGGTCGCGCGCCGGGTCGATCCCGTCGATGCTGACCTGGCCCGACACCGGCGCCACCAGCCCCGCGATCAGCCGCAACAGCGTGGTCTTGCCCGAGCCATTGCGGCCGATGATGCCGATCCGCCGTTCCGTCAGGGTCAGGTCCAGCGGCCCCAGCACCTGCTGTCCCGCCGGGCCGCCCAGCACCGTGCCGCCGGTGGCGATGCGGATGCCCGCGGGCGACGCGGCGGAAGGGGGGGCAGGCGACCGGGACATGCGCGCTCCGCAAAGAAAAGCCCCCGCCTCTTACCGAGGCGGGGGAGGTCTGCCAAGCCCATGGCCTGGCTCCTTGAGCGCGGGGAAAGCGGGGCTGCCTCAGCAGGCCGCGATGTAGCGGCCGCCGCGGCCGTCGCTGTAATAGCACTGACCGGCCTTCTGGCTTTGGCCCATATAGGTGCCGGCGATGGCGCCCAAAGCCGCGCCGGTCAGCGCGCCCTGGGTCTTGTCGCCCTTGCCCGAGACAGCCGTGCCGATCGCGGCCCCGGTCAGGGCGCCGACGGCGGTGTTCTGTTCGGGCGTGGCGACACAGGCCGACAGGCCAAGCGCTGCAACCACCGGAAGGGCATAGAAGACGGATTTCATGGCATACCTCGTAAAGCCTGATTTCAGAGGCTTAACGCATAGGCTGCCCGCAGGTTCCCACCCTTCACAATTTAATGATCCGGCAGGTTTCAGCCTGCCGGATCCAGATCGTCATGCCGGTGCGGGTGCCGCTTAGCCCTGGCGGGCGGCGGCGACGGCTTCTTCCAGAATGCCCATCGCTTCGGCGAAATGCGCCTCGGGGATGGTCAGGGGCGCCAGGAAGCGGATCACATTGCCATAGACGCCGCAGGTCAGAAGGATCAGCCCGCGCTTCAAGGCCTCGACCCGGACGCGGCCGGTAAAGCCCGCATCGGGTTCCTTCGAGCCGGGCTCGCCGAATTCCACCGCGACCATGAAGCCCGGGCCGCGGATATCCATGATCTCGGGCGTGGTGGCGCGCAGGGCTTCCAGCTTCTGCTTCAGCCGCGAGCCGAGTTCATTGGCGCGCGCGCAGAGGTCTTCTTCCTCGATCACGTCCAGAACCGCATTGGCCGCGGCGACGCCCAGGGGGTTGCCGGCATAGGTGCCGCCCAGGCCCCCGGGCTGGCTGGCATCCATCAGATCGGCGCGGCCGGTGACGGCCGAGATCGGCAAGCCCCCGCCCAGACCCTTGGCCATGCAGGTCAGATCCGCCGCCACGCCATGGGCTTCCATCGCGAAGAGCGTGCCGGTGCGGGCAAAGCCGGTCTGCACCTCGTCGGCGATCATCACGATGCCGTGGTCGTCGCACAGCTTGCGGATCGCCTTCACCAGATCGGTGGGCGCGGGGTAGAAGCCGCCTTCGCCCTGCACGGGTTCCAGGATGATCGCGGCCACGCGGGCCGGGTCGACATCGGCCTTGAACAGTTTGGTGATCCCCTCCAGCGCCTGCGCGGTCGAGATGCCGTGGACATCCTGCGGGAAGGGCACGTGGAAGACATCGGGCATCATCGCGCCGAAGCCCTTCTTGTAGGGCTCGACCTTGCCGGTCAGGGTCATGCCCATGAAGGTGCGGCCATGGAAGGCGCCGCCAAAGGCCACCACGGCATTGCGGCCCGTGGCGATGCGGGCGATCTTCACCGCGTTTTCAACGGCTTCCGCGCCGGTCGTCGCGAAGATCGTCTTCTTCTTCCAGCCGCCCGGCACCTTTTCGTTCAGCCGTTCGGCCAGACGGATGTAATTCTCATAGGGCAGGACCTGATGGCAGGTATGGGTGAAACGGCCCATCTGCTCGGCCACGGCGGCCATGATCTTGGGGTGGCAATGGCCGGTATTGACCACCGCGATCCCGGCGGCGAAGTCGATATAGCGATTGCCTTCGATATCCCAGACCTCGGCGTTCAGCGCCCGGTCGGCATAGATCTGGGTGGTCATCCCCACCCCGCGCGAGACCGCATCGTCGCGCCGCTTGGCCACTTCGGCATTCTTCATCGCATGCTCCTGATACTGGGTCCGGCTGCGCTGCCGGCCACCCGTCATCCGACAATTGATCAAATTTCCGCGCCGCGTTCAATCGTGCCATGGGGCCAGTGGATGCGTTTCCATCGGTCCAGAGCCGGGGCGGCGCCGGGCCGGGCGGGCACAGGGGCATTCGGGGCGCAAATTCTTTGCCCGGGGCGGGGCGGGATTCAGATTCCGTTAACTCTCCTGCGGCAGTCTGGGCGTGCGGATGAGGCGAGGCTTGTGATGGCGGACGGTCGGCTTTCGAACCCCACACCCCACAGTGCACCCTCATCGGACGACGACCGGCTCGACCGGCTTCGCCTCATCCGTTCCCGCCGTGTCGGCGCGGTCACCTTTCACCGGCTGATGGCGGAACAGGGCTCGGCCCGCGCGGCGCTGGCGGTGCTGCCCGATCTGGCCCGGGCGGCGGGGCTGACGGAATACGAAGCCTGCCCGGCGGCGGTCGCGGCGGCCGAAATGCGGGCCGCGGAGGCCGCCGGCGCGCGGATGCTGTGCA
>NZ_JAICBZ010000102.1 GCF_020179405.1 Xinfangfangia pollutisoli
CGGTCGATCGGCTGGTCGTATTTGCCGGCAAAGGGCGATCCCGCCCGCGCCGCGGCCAGGGCCTCGGGCGTGGCCGGGCCCAGCCGGCTTGACGGCGGGCGCACCAGCGTGCGCTCGGCCAGGCCGGGAATGCCCTTTGCTTCCAGAAACGAGGTCACCGCCTCGCCCGTGCCGACATCGCGGATCGCCTCTTCGATGGCAAAGCGCGGATTGGGCCGGTAGGTCTGCGCCGCCAGCCGCAGATCCTTCTGATCCTTGCCGGTAAAGGCGCGCAGCGCATGCTGCACCCGGTTGCCCAGCTGGCCCAGAATGCTTTCCGGCACATCGGCGGGGTTCTGGGTGACGAAATAGATGCCGACGCCCTTCGAACGGATCAGCCGCGCCACCTGTTCCACCTTGGCGATCAGCGCCTTGGGCGCATCGTCGAACAACAGATGCGCCTCGTCGAAGAAGAAGACCAGCTTCGGCTTTTCCGGATCGCCGATTTCGGGCAGGCGCTCGAACAGCTCCGACAACAGCCACAGCAGGAAGGTCGCATATAGCCGCGGCGCCATCATCAGCCGGTCGGCCGCCAGAATGCTGATCCGCCCCTCGCCCGAGGGATCCACATGCATCAGATCGGCCAGATCCAGCGCCGGTTCCCCGAACAGGCCCGCGCCGCCTTCGTTTTCCAGAACCAGCAGCCGGCGCTGGATCGCGCCCACCGAGTCCTTGCCGACCAGCCCGTAGCGGCCCGAGATCGCCTCGGCATTCTCGGCCACGAAGGCCAGCAGCGCCTGAAGATCCTTCAGATCCAGCAGCGCCAGATCCTGATCGTCGGCCAGCCGGAAGGCGACATTCATCACCCCTTCCTGCGGCTCTGACAGATCCAGAAGCCGCGACAACAGCAGGGGGCCCATCTCGGCCACGGTGGTACGGATCGGATGGCCCTTTTCGCCGTAAAGATCCCAGAAGGTCACCGGAAAGGCGCGGTAGTGCAGATCCAGCCCGATCGTGGCGGCGCGCTTCTGAAAGGCATCGTGCAGCTTGCCCGCAGGATCGCCGGCCTGGCACAACCCGCCCAGATCGCCCTTCACATCCGACAGAAAGACCGGCACGCCCGCGGCCGAGAACCCCTCGGCCAGGATCTGCAGCGTCACCGTCTTGCCGGTGCCGGTGGCGCCCGCGATCAGCCCGTGCCGGTTGCCGAATTTCAGCAACAGATCCTGCGGCTGGCCATATCCCTCGCCACCGCCGCCCACGAAAATCGCCTCACCCACCTTGGTCACTCCGCGCTGTTGCCCCGCCGCCGGCCCTGCCCCGCAACCGGCAGGCGGCATCGTCACCATACAGGCTTGCCCCGGCCATGCCAGCCGGCATCGCAGGCCCCCGCGCGCGCCACCGTCCGGCCGGAAAAGCCGAGGTTTTCATGCAGGTTTTACAGGGCTCGGGCATGGAAAAATCCCGTTGACCTCTTTGGAAAACCACCGTAGCGTCCTGCCATGAAGTCGGCCAGTCCGACAGGGAGCATAAGAAAACGCGCCAAGCGCGCATTCAAAGGGCCGGATTACCGGCCCTTTGTCATTTCCCGCTTTCAGATTCAAGGCCTTGCCTGCCCAAGCTCGGGAATTTTACCGGGCGGCCCTGCGGCGCCGATCACGCAATTCCGACCTGACAGCGTTCGCACCCCATGGTAAGCACGGCGCCAAGCCCGGGGCGGAGCCGTCCCGGACCCTACAGGCCAAAGGATCCTCTTTCCATGAAGACCAATCCGCTTCCGCTTCTTGCCCTGATTGCGGCGCTGGCAGCCCCCCTGTCGCTTGCCGCGCAGGAAACCACCGAGACGCCGGCCCCCGCCGATCCGGCCCCCGCAACCGTTGAAGGCGACGGCAAAAGCGCCGATGGCCTGTCGATGGGCATCGAGGTGGGCAGCGGCAAGGCGCAGGTCGGCGATACCTATATCGCGGCGACCTTCGAGCAATGGGAACAGCGCTGCATCAAGACCGAAACCGGCGCCGATCCCTGCCAGCTGTACCAGTTGCTGAAGGATTCCGAAGGCAACAGCGTGGCGGAATTCTCGGTCTTCTCGCTGCCCGAAGGCAGCCCCGGCCCGGCCGTTGCCGGCGCCAATCTGATCGCGCCGCTGGAAACCCTGCTGACCGAAGGCCTGCGCCTGTCGATCGACAATTCGAAAGAGCGCGCCTATCCCTTCACCTTCTGCACCCGCGTCGGTTGCGTGGCCCGCATGGGCTTTACCGCCGAAGAGATCGGCTTGCTGAAGAAGGGCGCCAAGGCCACCATGGCGATCGTGCCCTTCGTGGCCCCCGATCAGCAGGTGAAGCTGGACGTGTCGCTGAAGGGCTTCACCGCCGGTTTCGACGCGATGACCGCTGCGAACAAGGCTGCGGACGCCGCCGAGAAGGCCGCGCCGGCCGCCGCTCCGGCGCCCTGACCGCCCGAGCCGGCGCGCCGTGCCCTAGGCCCGGCGCAGGGCAAGAACGGCGTTCAACCCGCCGAAAGCAAAGGCATTTGACAGCGCCGCGTCCAGATGGGCGCGGCGCGATTCATTCGGGACATGGTCCAGATCGCAGGCCGGATCGGGATGGCTTAGCCCCAGCGTCGGCGGCACGATCCCGTCGCGCAGCGCCAGGATGCAGGCCAGAAGCTCGATCGCGCCGGTCGCACCGATGGCATGGCCATGCATCGCCTTGGTGGAACTGACCATCAAGTGGCTGGCCGACGGGCCGAAAACCTGTTTGATCGCAGCGACTTCCGTGCGGTCATTCACCTGCGTTCCGGTGCCGTGGGCATTGATATAGCCCACCTCCTGCGGGGTCAGCCCCGCTTCGGCCAGCGCCTGTTCCATGGCCTCGGCCGCGCCCTGACCCGAGGGCACGACGATATCGCCCGCATCCGCCGTCATGCCGAAGCCCGCCACTTCGGCCAAGGCCACCGCACCGCGCGCCGCCGCCGCCTCGGCCGCTTCCAGAACGAAGACCGCCGCCCCCTCGCCCATCACCATGCCGTTGCGGCGCGCATCGAAGGGCCGGCAGCCATCAGGCGACAGGACGCGCAGCCCCTCCCAGGCCTTCACCCCGCCAAAGCACAGCATCGCCTCGGCCCCGCCGGCCAGCATCGCCTGGGCCTGCCCGTCGCGGATCATCCGGAAGGCCAGGCCGATGGCATGATTGGACGAGGCGCAGGCCGACGACACGGCGAAAGCCGGCCCGCGCAGCCCGTGCCGCATCGAGATATGGCTGGCCGGCGCATTCATCATCAGCCGCGGCACGACCAAGGGCGGTACGCGCGACTTGCCCTCCTGGAACACCGCGCGATAGCTGTCTTCCCAGGTCGCGATCCCGCCGGCGGCGCTGCCGATGATCACCCCGGTCGCGGGCCCCAGGCCGGGGCCGGCCATGGCCAGCGCCTCGTCCGCCGCGGCCACGGCGAATTGGGTGAAACGGTCGTACAGCGCCAATTCCCGCGGCGAAAACCGCGTCTCGTCCCAGCCCTGCACCTGGGCCCCGATGCGGATCGCCAGCCGCTCGACATCGCGAAAGGCCAAGGGCCCGATGCCCGAGCGGCCCTGGGCCATGGCCTGCAGGGTACCGGGCACATCCTGGGCCAGGGCGTTCACCGTGCCCGCGCCGGTGATCACCACCCGCCGCATCGGCCTAGCCCGCCTTCTGCGCGATCAGATCTTCGACCGCCGCGACTAGACCGGCCACGGTCGCACTGTCGAAGCCCGTGCTTTCCGCCGGATCGGCAGGGTTGAAAGGCACTGAGATATCAAAGGCTTCCTCGATGGCAAAGATCGCCTCGACCAGGCCCAGACTGTCCAGGCCCAAGCTGTCCATGCTGGCATCAAGGCGGATGTCGGACGGGTCGATCAGCGCCTGGGCGGCGAGGATCGCAATCACCGTCTCGGCCGTCTTGCCACGCATCCCTGCCCCCGCACCCGCACTTTCAGCCTAAGCGTCGTCTTGCCCCTTGGGCAGCATCTTTTCCAGCCCGGCCACCTTCTCGGCCAGCCGGGGCAGCCGCCGCAGCGCCTTCTGCAGCTCGACATGGGTTTCCATCTTGACCGCCGGATAGCCCAGCAGCACCCGGCCCGCCGGCGCATTGGTGAAGATCTTGGTCGCGCCCCCGGCGATCACGTCATCACCGACGAAGATATTGTCATTCACCCCGCATTGCCCGGCCAGCACCACCCGGTCGCCGATCCGGGACGAGCCCGCCACGCCGACCTGCCCACACAGCAGGCAATCGCGGCCGATCTGCACGTTGTGGCCGATATGGACCAGGTTATCCAGCTTGCTGCCCGAGCCGATGACAGTATCGCGGATCGTGCCGCGGTCAATGCAGCTGTTGGCGCCGATTTCCACATCATCCCCGATGGTTACGGCACCAAGCGAAGCAATGCGGGTCCAGCTTTGGCCATGGATTTCCGCCCGCTGGCCCAGGGTTTCGCGGATCTCCTCGACCCCGGATTTCTCGGGCGTGACGAAGGAAAACCCGTCCGAGCCGATCACGGCGCCGGGCTGGCAGATGAAGCGGTCACCAATGCTTACGCGGGCGCCGATGCGGGCGCCCTGCAGGATCAGCGCGTCGCGGCCGATCCGCGCGCCTTCGGCGATTGAGACATGGCTGGCGATGCGCGCATTCGGGCCGATCACCGCGCCCGGGCCGATCACCACGAAGGGGCCGATCGCGGCGCCCGCGCCGATTTCGGCCGAAGGGTCGACATCGGCCAGCCGGTGGATGCCCGGGGCCAGCGCGGGGCCCGGATCCATCAGCCGGGTCAGGCCGGCCATGGCCAGACGGCCGCGCGGCGCGAAGATCGCCGCTTTCAGCCCCATCGCCCGCCAGTCGGCCCCCGGCCAGACCACCGCCGCCTGCGCCTTGCCCCGCGCGATCCCGTCGCCATAGCGCGGGTCCATCGCCAGGGCCAGCTGGGCCGGACCGGCCGCCGCAGGTTCGGCCGCGCCCGAGACGGTCAGATCAAGATCGCCCTCGGCCTCGGCCCCCAGGGCTGCGGCAATGTCGCGGATCGTATAGGCCATGATCAGGGCTCCGTCTGGCGCGGCCAGCACGCCGCGCGGGCCGATGTCTTAGCCCGAAACCGGCCCCAAGGCCACCCCGGCATCCTTCAGCGCCTCCCACAGCTTGGCATCGCGACCATAGACATCGCGGCGATAGCCCATGCGGCCCTTGGCCTCGGGATAGGCGGTGAAATAGACTAGGTGAACTGGGACGGTTTTTTCAAACTTCACAATGGTTTCGCGGCCGGTCTTCAGATCTGCCTCGAACTCGGCCTCGGCATTGTCGGACTGCACCGACAGCAGCATATGCGCCAGATCGAAGGGATCGGCGACCCGGATGCAGCCATGCGAATAGGCGCGCACGTCTTCCTTGAACAGGGATTTCGACGGCGTATCATGCAGATAGATGTTGTACTGATTGGGGAACATGAACTTCACCTTGCCAAGCGCATTGCCATCGGAAGGCGGCTGGCGCAGCGCGAAGGGGAAGGTCTTGGCGCTGTAGGCGGCGAAATTCACCGCACCGCGCGGCACGACCCGGCCCTTGCTGTCGACCACCTGCAGATGCCCCACCGCATTGGGGTTGCGTTGCAGCAGCGGCAGATATTCCTTCACCGTGATCGACCGCGGCACCCCCCAGGAGGGGTTGATCACCATATAGGCCATCTGGTCGGAAAACTCGGGCGTGCGCTGGTCGGGGACGTTCTTGCCGATCACCACCCGGGTGCGGAAGATCGTGCGGCCGTGATCGATGATCCTGGCGGTGAAATCGGGCATGTTCACCCAGATATGCCGTTCGGTCCGGTCGATCTCCATCCAGCGTTCGCGCTCCAGCGCGACGATCACCGATTTCAGCCGCTCTTCCGGCGCCAGGTTGATCTCGCGCAGCGTGCCCTCGCCCGCGACACCATCGGCGGGCAGGCCATGCGCCAGCTGAAAGGCCTGGACGGCGGCCTGGATCGTGCGGTCATAGTCGCGGGTCGCGCTGCGGGCCAGATAGCCCATGCGGATCAGCCGGTCGCGCAGCGCCACCACGCGCTCGCCCGCGTCGCCGGGCTTCAGCGCGCCGCCCGGCACGGCCGCGCCCCAGCCGCCATTGGCAAACGCCTCTTCCAGCGACAGCTTGGCCTTCACCAGCTGGGCATAGACATTCGACGTCGGCACCAGCGCCCGCAGCGCCGCCTCGGGATCGTCGCCGGCGATGGCGGCCAGAAGCAGGGCCGGGTCGCGATGGGCGATGTCGCGCACGATGGTCGGGTCGATCTTCTTCGGCGCCAGCATGCCCGAGGTCAGATCGCCCGCCCAGGTCAGATAGGCGCGGGTCATCGCCACTTCCAGCCGGCCCAGATCGCCCTCGGTCCGAGCGGCGCGGAAGGCCGCCTTCAGCCCCTCGGCGTCATAGCGCGCAGGCGGCAGGCCATGGTCATTGGCCCCGGCCAGCGCCGCAAACAGCGCGGCGCGGCGCGCCACGTCATCTTCGCCGGTCCAAAGCGTTGCATAGCCGCTGTCGCGATAGAAGGCGGCAATCGCCTCATCCGTGCCGGCCGCCGCGGCCAGAGACTGGGCGAAGGCCGACAGGCCCGCCGCCGCGACCGGCGAGGCCAGCGGCAGGGTCAGGCCCAGAACCGCGCCCAACGCGACAGTGCCCGCCAGACGGCGGAAGCTGCGGCCGAAACCGGCTTCGGGACGACGGGCTTTGGGGAAGCGGGGGGCGACCTGGGACATGCGGGCCTCGACATTTCTACGCAAAACGATTTGCTCCAAGGATCAGCAGATTCCGCCGCCTGTCCATTCACAAAGCCGCAAAATCCGGGACTTGCGGGGGGGTGGCGGGGGCGGATGGCACAGAAAAGCCGCAGGCGTTGCATCGGCGCCACGGCAAAGCTCTGCCCAACCGTTCAGCAAATTTTTGCTTATTGCGCCCTAGCCTGTCGCCTGGGCGGCAATTCTTGCTTGGGCTTCAAATCCGGTCGTGCCATAACGGCGCTGCACTTGGGGAAGTGACCAAAGAAACTGCCGCATGAGGCAGTCGAAGACTGACACGGGACAGGCGCAGAATGACGCAAACAGCATCGGTTGGATTCTCGCGGCGGGGCTTGCTTTCGGCTTTCGCTGTTACGGCAATCACGGCCGCACCGTTCTTCAAGGGAACGGTCGCCTATGCGCGGGGCGCGGGCGATATCCGGCGACTTCGGATGTATTCGGGCCGCACGGGCGAGTCGATGGATACGATCTACTGGGTCGAAGGCGAATACATTCCCGAAGCGCTGAAGGAAGTGAATGCCTTCATGCGCGACTGGCGCACCAATGACATGGTGAAGATGGATCCGCGCAATTTCGACATCATGGCCGCGGCGCATCGGCTGATGGATGTGACCGAGCCCTATATGCTTCTGTCGGGCTATCGCAGCCCCGCCACCAATTCGATGCTGCGCTCGCGCTCGTCCGGTGTGGCGAAGAACTCGCTGCACATGAAAGGCCAGGCGGCTGATCTGCGGCTGAAGTCGCGCTCGGTCGGGCAGATGGCCAAGGCCGCGCAGGCCTGTGCGGCAGGCGGCGTCGGGCGCTATTCGCGGTCGGATTTCGTGCATATGGATTGCGGCGCGGTGCGGCATTGGGGCGCGTAAGGCGCCCGGCCCGACCGTCAAGACCGCCCCTCAAGACAAACCCAAGACCTGACACGGGCGCCCCCAGCGGGCGCCTTCGTCATTGCGGGAGGCGGCCTTATTCCTCGTCCGCGCGCTGGCGGCCGCGGAAGCCCATGGCGACCACGAATTTTTCTGACGAATCCTGCCGGCTTGACGGCGGCTTCACATTGGCGACCTTGGTGAAGTTGCGCTTCAACTCGGCCTGCATCTGGTTCTCGGCCCCGCCCGCCAGCACCTTGGCCACGAAGGTCCCGCCGTCTTCCAGCACATCATAGGCGAAGGCCAGCGCCGCCTCGATCAGCGCGATGATCCGCAAGTGATCGGTCGACTTGTGGCCCGAGGCCGCGGCGGCCATGTCGCTCATCACCACATCGGCGCGGCCGCCCAGCCAGGCCTTCACCTGGTCATCCGCCTCATCGGCCAGGAAATCCAGCTGATGCAGCTCCACGCCGGCGATCGGTTCCACCTCTTGCAGATCGACGCCGATGATCCGCCCCTGCGGCTTTTTCGGGTTCTCTCCCAGCGCGTTGATCCGCGGCACCGCCACCTGGCACCAGCCGCCCGGCGCGCAGCCCAGGTCGACCACGCGCGCGCCCGGTTTCAGAAACCCGTAGCGGTCATCCAGTTCCATGATCTTGAAGGCCGCGCGGCCGCGATAGCCCTCGCGCTTGGCGCGCTGGACGTAGGGGTCGTTCAGCTGCCGCTCCAGCCACAGCGTCGAGGACAGCCTGCGCCCCTTGGCCGTTTTCACCCGCACGCGCAGATCGCGCTGGCCCCGGCCGGAATTCGGTTTCTCTGTCATCTGTAAGGTCCGTCCTCCAAGACGCCATCGGCGCTCATCTGGGCATAAAGCAGCCCCTCGCGCAGCCCGCGGTCGGCGACCGACAGCCGGTCGGTGGGCCATATCCGCATCAGCGCCTGAAGGATAGCCGCCCCGGACATGATCAGCGTATGCCGGTCGCGGCCGATGCGCGGATCGGTGCGCCGGCCTTCCGGCCCCAGCGCCAGATAATCGCGGATCACCGCGTCGATCTGGGCGCTGGTCATCTGCAATCCGTCCACCTTGGCCCGATCATAGCGCCGCAACCCCAGAAACGAGGCCGCGACCGTCGTCACCGTGCCGGAGGTGCCGATGATCTGAAAGCCCGCGCGCGGCGCCTGGGCGTGATAGGGGCTGAAACTGGCCAGATTCTCTTCGAAAAACCAGCTCATCAGTGCGAAACGCGCCGCATCGTCTTCGACATCGATGAACTGGTCCTTCAGCGTCGCCACCCCCAAGGGCACCGAGATCCAGTCCACCACCCGCGCCGCCGGCCCCGCGCCCTGGGCCTGAAAGCCCGAATGCAGCCGCATGATCGCCCGCGGCCGATCCTCGGGCGCCACTTCGGCAAGGTCGATCCAGACCAGCTCGGTCGAGCCGCCGCCGATATCGACGACCAGAAGCTGCTCGGTCCGCGCCGACACCAGCGGCGCGCAAGAGATCACCGCCAGCCGCGCCTCTTCCTCGGGGGCGATGATTTCCAGGACCAACCCGGTCTCGCGCCGGACCTGGCGGATGAAATCGCGGGCATTGCGGGCGCGGCGGCAGGCCTCGGTCGCGACCAGCCGCATCCGGCGCACCCCGTGCTTTTCGATCTTCTTCTGGCAGATTCGCAGCGCCTGGATGGTGCGCGCCATCGACGCCCGCGACAGCCGGCCCGAGCCTTCCAGCCCGGCGCCCAGCTGGACGGTCTTCGAAAAACTGTCCGCGACAAGAAACTGACTGCCCTTCGGTTGGGCAATCAGCATCCGGCAACTGTTCGTACCCAGGTCCAGCGCTGCATAAAGCGCCGGCCCAGGCGTTTCGGGGGACGCGGTGTCACCCCCACGGGAATCCAAAGCGGACTCGACCGGCACGGGTATCGCGTCCTCCCCTCGGGGACGCGCGGGCGTCATGGCCGCCCTCCAACTGTGGTTGGAGCCAAAAGTAATCGCCGGGGAACAGTCCTGCAAGATATGGATGAACGGGTTGCAAGAACTGCATGAAGAAAAATGCGACTCACCCCGGACGCCGCCTGTCGCCATCGCGGGCCCGCACGGGTAATCAGCGTCAGAGGTCGCTGTCGCTTCGGCTCTGCGCCATGTCGAAATCCGACATCGGCTGTCGGAACGGCACGACTATCACTGATGAAACCCAGCGCCGGATTCGCCATGCCCGAAGTGACCATCGTCTATTGGAGAGACATTCCCGCCCAGGTGATCGTGGGCAACAGCCGCCGTGGCGCGAAGGTCAAGCTGACCGAGCGTTTCGAGCAGGCGATCGACCGCTGCGCGATGAAGATCGGCGCGAAGGACAGCGACAGCTACCTGGCCGAATGGCGCAAGCTGCCCTCGGGCGAGGTCGAGGGCGACCAGGACGACATCGCCCGCGCCACCGCCGCGCGGCTGGAAGACGAATATGACACAGCCCGGCTGAAGGCGCTGATCGACGCCGAAGGCTGGAACAGACCCTGACCGCCCGATCGTCATGACCCTGAGGGAGAGACTGATGGCCCTGTTCAACTTCCGTTCGAAATCCGCAGCGCCCAGCCCGGCCGGCGGCGGCACGCTTGAGGCCTTCCTCAAGGGCTATTCGATCGAGGTCATGCCGCGCACCGCGGAAAAGATCGAAGATTTCCGGGCCCTTCTGCCCGAAGGCACCCGCGTCTACATCGCCCATATCGAGGGCACGCCGATCGAGGACATGGTGGCCACCGCCCAGCGGATCGGCGCACAGGGCTTTGCGGTCATGCCGCATTTCCCGGCGCGGATCATCAAGGACAAGGCCACGCTGACCGATTGGGTGGCGCGCTACAAGGATGTCGGCGTGTCGCAGGGCCTGATCCTGGCCGGCGGCGTCGCGCAGCCGGTGGGCGATTTCGCAACCTCGATGCAGCTGCTGGAGTCAGGCGCCTTCGAAGGCTTCACCCGCCTGCATGTCGCCGGCCACCCGGAAGGCAACAAGGACATCGATCCCGACGGGTCGGACCGGATGGTGATGGAGGCCGCGCGCTGGAAGACCGCCTTTGCCGAGCGGACCGATGCGCAGATGGCGATGGCGACGCAATTCTGCTTCGATGCCGGCCCGGTGATCCAATGGGTCGACCGGCTGCAGGCCGAAGGCATTGCGCTGCCGGTGCATATCGGCGTCGCGGGCCCGGCCAAGCTGCAGACGCTGATCAAATTCGCCATCGCCTGCGGCGTGGGTCCCAGCCTGAAGGTGCTGCAGAAGCGCGCTCTGGACGTGACCAAGCTTCTGCTGCCCTATGAGCCGACCGATTTCCTGACCGAGCTTGCCGCCCACAAGGCCACCAAGCCCGGCTTCGGCATCGAGCAGGTGCATTTCTTCCCGCTGGGCGGGATCAAGACCAATGCCGAATGGGTGACCGCCAATGGCGGCGCCTCGGGCAAGCCCGCCCGCGCGGCCTAAGCGTTCAAGCAAGGACTTAGCCATGACCCGTACTGTCGTTGAATCCAAAACGAAAACCGTCGTCATCGGCTTTGACGAACCCTTCTGCGTGATCGGCGAACGCATCAACCCGACCGGGCGCAAGAAGCTGGCGGCCGAGCTGGAGGCCGGAAATTTCGACACGGTCATCAAGGACGCGCTGGAACAGGTGGCCTGCGGCGCCACGGTGCTGGACGTGAATTCGGGCGCGGTCTTCACGAATATGATGGCCCAGGACCCGCGCTATGCCGACAACAACTTCGTCGAGCCGCCCTTGATGAAGGCGCTGATCGAGATCGTGCAGCAGACGGTCGACGTGCCCCTGTGCATCGACTCGTCGGTGCCTGCCGCTCTGGAAGCGGGGCTGGCTGCCTGCGAGGGCCGGCCGCTTCTGAACTCGGTGACGGGTGAGGAAGAACGGCTGGAACTGGTGCTGCCGCTGGTCAAGAAATACAATGTCCCGGTGGTGGCGATTTCGAATGACGACACCGGGATCTCGCCCGATCCCGAAGTGCGCTTTGCGGTGGCCAAGAAGATCGTGCAGCGCGCGGCCGATTTCGGCATTCCGGCGCATGACATCGTGGTCGACCCCTTGGTGATGCCGGTCGGCGCTATGGGGTCGGCGGGGCAGCAGGTCTTCACCCTGGTGCGGCGGCTGCGCGACGAATTGGGCGTGAACACGACCTGTGGGGCGTCGAACATCAGCTTCGGCCTGCCGCATCGGCACGGGATCAACGGCGCCTTCCTGCCGATGGCGATCTGCGCCGGCATGACCAGCGCGATCATGAACCCGGTCCGCCAGCAAGAGATGGAGGCGATCCGCGCCGCCAATTTCCTGATGAACCACGATCCGAATGGCGGCGAATGGATCCGCTTCTCGAAAGTGCTGGAATCGGTCGAGACCGGCATGAGCTTCGCCGAAGCCTCGGCCGCGGCCACGCAGGCGGCCGGCGGGCGCCGCGGCGGGCGCCGCTCGCGCGGCTAAAGACGGCCATTCCCGGCTTCAGGGGCCCGGTTTCCGCGCAGAGACCAAGCCGTCTTCTGTCAACCGCCCGCGATGGCGCGCAGGCTGGCCGCCCGGGCCGCCGGAACCGCACCCACCTCGACGCAGGTGAAGACATGCAGCGTGTCCAGCGCCCGGTCGACCACGGCATGGTCGCTGACCCAGCCGCCCATGCCCAGATAGCTGCGCAACAGCGGCGGCAGCCCCGCCAGCGCGGCGCGCCGGTCCTGCAGCGGGCCTGCCAGCGCCGGATCAGGCCGATCTGGGCGCGGCGGGCGAAGCCGATTTCCTGACCGAACTGCGCCCGACCGACGATTTCCAGGGCC
>NZ_JAICBZ010000103.1 GCF_020179405.1 Xinfangfangia pollutisoli
CAGTGCCGGGCAGTCCAGCGGGGCGCGATCCGGTGGCGCCCTCTCGGCGGCGGCGACCAGCGGCAGGCGCAGCACGAACAGGCTGCCCCGCCCCGCCCGGCTGGCCAGCGTCAGCGCGCCGCCCATGCCTTCGGCCATTTGCCGCGCGATGGTCAGGCCCAGCCCGGTGCCCGAGACATTGCGCGACGCGCTTTCATTGCCCTGGGTGAAGGGCGAGAACACCGCCGCCCGCTGCGCAGTGGCAATCCCGCTGCCGGTATCGGCAACAGTGATCCGCAGCCAGCCCTCGCGGCGGTGCAGATGCAGCCGGATCCGGCCGCTTTCGGTGAACTTGACCGCATTGCTGGTCAGGTTCAGCAGAATCTGGGTGATCTTCTGCCCGTCGCCCAGCAGCACGGGCGGGATCGCCGGGTCCAGATCGCCTTCAACCGAGATCGGCTTGCCGGCCGCCAGCACCCGGGTCTGCGCGATCACCTCGTCAAACACTTCGACCGGGTGATAGGGCGCATGGGCATAGCGGATCTGCCCGGCTTCCAGCTTCGACAGGTCCAGCACCTGGTCGATCGAGCCCAGAAGCTGGCGCGCGGCATGGCGCATGTCGTTGATGTGGCGGCGGGTGGCCGGGGTCTGCCCCTCGGCCAGCACCAGATCCGACAGGCCGGTGATCGCATTCAGCGGCGTGCGCATCTCGTGGCTCATATTGGCCAGAAAGGCCGATTTCGCCCGGCTGGCGGCCAGCGCGTCATTGCGCGCCACCACCAATTCGGCGGTGCGCTGGTCCACCTCTTCCTGCAGATGGTCGCGGTAGCGTTCCATCCGCATCACCGTGCGGCCGAAATCCCGCGCCAGGACCGAGATCTCATCCTCGCGGTTCCCCCCCCCGCGCGTCACCGGCAGGCCGTCCAGCCGGAAGGTGCCGCTTTCGCGATGCGACCGCGCGGCCTTGGCCAAGGCGTTCAGGGGCGAGATGATCCGGTCGCGGATCAGCAGGAACAACAGCCCCGCGATCAGCAGCGCCTGCAGCATGGTCGTGGCCATCAGGGACAGCGCCCGATAGCCCAGATCGTCGTAAAGACCGGCATAGTTCAGCCGCACCGACAGGCTGGCAATCGGATCGGGCCCGGCGCGCCCGTACAGCGCCAGATCATGTGTCGCCACCAGCCAGTCGGCCGGCACGATCCGGCTGAGCGGCCAGACCGGCGCGCGCGGCCGGTCGGACTGCGCAACCAGATCGGGAACCGCGACCGAGGCCAGTTCCTCGGCGCTGAACACCTGATCGCGGATCCGCACCTCTTGCACCAAGGGCGTCTCGGCCAGACGGTCCAGCGTGGCCTGAACCGCGGCCAGATCCAGATCCCAATAGGCGCTTTCCAGCTGCGGCAGCGCGGCCTGGATGATCCGGCCATGGTTTTCCAGCGCCAGATCAAAGCTGCGCCGGTAATCGCTGATCGCCGAGACCGCGCCCAGGCCCAGGCCCGACAGAATGGAAATCCCGACCGAGGCATAGGCGATGCGGCGCGCCAGGCTGGATCTGCGCAGCGGCATCGGATCAAAGCTCGCCATGGCGGGCAAGGATGCGGTCGACCTGCCCCGATGCACGAAGCTCGTGCAGCGCCGCCCGCATCAGCGCGGATTTCTGATCACCGGCGGCATCGCGGCGGAAGCCGACATAGCGCGGCACCTCGGCCAAGGGCGGCGCCAGGATATGCACCCGGTCGCGCACGCCCAGCCGGTCCGCCGCAAAGCGCAGATTGGCCGCCCCGCCCAGAACCGTGGTGACCCGGCCCAGAAGCAGCTTGCGCAGGCTGGTCAGATCGTCGATCGAGCCTTCCCGCACAAAGCTGTCGGCCGTGTCGAATTCGGGCGTGTAGGTAAAGCCGTTCACGACACCGATCCGGTGGCCGGCCAGCCGGGCGATGTCATAGCGGCCCTCGGCCTGCCCGGCCCGGTCGGCGACCCCTGCCCCTGGCCGCGCAGCCGCGACCTCGGCGCCGACCCGCGGGTCGTCGGCGCGCACCGCGAAGGACAGGCGCGTCGGCCGCATCGGTCCGGCCATGTTCCAGAAGGCAAAGCGGTCACGCGTCGGGGCAAGCTGAAAGATGCCATCCGCCCCGCCGGCCTTGAAGGTCAGAATCGCCCGCGGCCAGGGCAAGGGGCGGATCTGCAGCGACAGACCCAGCAGACGGGCGGCCTCGGAGATGATCTCGACGTCGATTCCGATGAAATTCGGACCGCTGTAATAGTTGTAGGGCGGAAAATCTTCCATCGCGGCCAGCGTCCAGATCCGCGCTTCGGGCCGTGACAGCGCCGGCAAGGGCAGCGCCGCGGCGCCAATCGCCCCCAGCCCCGCCTGCACCAGCCCTCGGCGCGAGATCGCTCTGGCACCGGCTGCGAAGCCCTTGTTCTTGCGAAGAAAGCGCATCCGATCCGCCTGTTCCGCCATCGCCCTGCGGCCCCCCGGACGGCCGCGCCAGATTGCCCATCGCCCCCGGCCGCGCCGCCCTGCCGGGACCGGGGGCGACGAAAATATTGCCCTCGCAGGCCAATATTTTTGTCTCTCACGCCTTCGCGAGCGGCCTTGCTAGTCCTTCGCACGAATGCACAGGGAGTTCCATTCCATGAAAAAAGCCATCCTTGCCGCCCTTGCCGCCAGCGTCGCCCTGACGCCGCTGGCCGCCGCCGCCGAGGCCTGCCAGAACGCCGCGCTGAAGCGCATTCTCGACAAGGGCACGCTCGTCGTCGGCGTGAAGGCCGATTACAAGCCCTGGGGCTATCGCGACACCGATGGCGCCATCGTCGGGCTGGAGCCGGACATGGCGAAGAAGGTGGCCGACACGCTGGGCGTGAAGGTCGAGCTGGTGCCCGTCATCGCCTCGAACCGGATGCAGTTCCTGCAGCAGGGCCAGATCGACCTGATGATCGCCACCATGACCGACACCGCGGACCGCCGCGAGATGGTGGGCATCAAGGGGCCGAACTACTATGCCTCGGGCACGGCCGCGATGACGCCCAAGGCCATGGGCCTGACCCAGTGGGAAGAGCTGCGCGGCAAGCCGGCCTGCGCGATCCAGGGCTCGTTCTATCTGCAGAACATCGAAAAGAACTATGGCGCCACCATCGTGGCCTTCGGCAATGCCGCCGAGGCCAAGCAGGCGCTGCGCGACAAGAAATGCGTGGCCTTCATCTATGACGACACCACCATCGGCGCCGATCTGGCCGGGGGCGGCTGGGAAGATTTCGAAATGTCGCTGCCGGTCGAGGATTTCGCCCCCTGGGGTCTGGCTGTCGCCAAGGAAGAAGAGAATTGCGCCCTGGGCCAGATCGTGTCGGGCCTGCAATATTCCTGGCACCGCGATGGCACGCTGATCGCGCTTGAAAAGGAATGGGGCGTGAAGGCCAGCCCCTTCCTGGCCGAGATGCACGAGCGTTTCGCCGATCCGCTGGCTGACTGAGCGCCGCGCCGATGATCGACACGATACAGGATTTCTTCCGGGATCTGGCCGCCAGCGCGCCCCATTGGAACTTTGTCTGGATCTATGACGACCACCAGATGAACCGGGTGCTGACCGGCCTTTGGATGACGATCAAGCTAAGCGTCTTCTGCCTGATCTTCTCGGTGATCATCGGCATCGTGGGCGCCTGGGCGCAGGGGGCGAAAAGCAGCCTCCTGCGCGCGGCGGTGGCGGGCTATGTGCAATTCTTCCGCAATACCCCGCCGCTGCTGCAGCTGCTGTTCTTCTATTTCGCACTGGGGCAGTTCACCCCCAGCTACAGCCCCGATGGCTGGCTGGAAGTGCCGCTGATTTCCAGCGTCGGCTGGGCGATCATCTCGCTGTCGTTCTTTGCCGGCGCCTTCAACATCGAGATCTTCCGCGCCGGGATCGAGGCAGTGCCGCATTCCACCCGCGAAGCCGCGGAATCGCTGGGGATGACGCGGCTGCAGACCTATACCAATGTCGTCCTGCCCCTGGCGCTGCGCATCTCGCTGCCCTCGCTTTCGGCCAATCTGATCAATCTGGTGAAGACCACGAACCAGGCCTACGCGATCGCGGTGCCCGAACTGCTGTATCAGTCGGTGGCGATCTGGAACGATTACCCCTCGGCGCAAAACCCGACCATGCTGCTGCTTCTGGTCGCCTATCTGGGCCTGGTCGGCATCCTGTCGCTGGGCATGGGCAGCTGGGAAAAGAAACTGAGGATCCCCGGCTATGGCGCGTAATTCCCTGATCCGAACCGCCGATGTCAAAGGCGCGCTGCCGGTGCTTTTGCCCTTCGCGCCGCGCGGCCCGGCCTTTGACGCGCTGTTTCTGGTGCGCTGGCTGGGCGGCATTCCGGCCTGGCTGATCGCGCTTGCCGCGCTGGCCGTGCCGGTCATGGCGCTGGCCCAAAGCGGGATCGGCGCGGAAAGCCCGTTCGACAAGCTGCTGCGCTGGATGCCCTTTCTGATCAGCAAGGGGTTCATGTTCAACATCCTCATCTCGTTCCTGGCCATGGCGCTGGGAACGCTGGTGGGCGCGCTGACGGGGCTGGCGCTGATCTCGCGCCTGGCGCCGCTGCGCTGGCTGGCGCAGGCCTATGTCTCGTTCTTCCGCAATGCGCCCTGGCTGGTGCTGCTGTTCATCATCCTTCTGGCCTTCCCGTTCCAGATCACGCTTTTCGGCCACACGGTCCCGCTGCCGGGTTGGGTGAAGACGGTGATCGGCCTGGCCTTCCCGCTGTCGGCCAATATCGCCGAAGTGGTGCGCGGCGCGGTGCAGTCTGTGCCGACCGCGCAATGGGAAGCCTCGGAATCGCTGGGCTTTTCCCGCCGCCAGACCATCTGGCAGATCATCCTGCCGCAATGCGTCAAGCGCATGCTGCCGCCCTGGATGAACTGGTATGCCATCCTGACGATGTCGACGCCGCTTTGCTCGCTTCTGGGGGTGGACGAGATCATCAGCCTGACCCGCCAGGCGATGGAGGCCGAGGGCAACCGCCCCGAGCTGCTGATGCCCTTCTACAGCTTCGCGCTGCTTCTTTTCCTTGCCTATTGCTACCCGATCGCCCGTTTCACCCTGTGGCTGGAACGCCGCGTCGCGGTCAAGAACTGAAAGGCTTCCCGATGACCCCCTGGACCCCCGACCAGCCCCTTGTCTCGATCCGCAATGTCCATAAATCCTATGGCGACATCGAAGTGCTGAAAGGCATCAGCCTGGATGTTATGAAAGGCCAGGTGATCTGCATCATCGGGCCTTCGGGATCGGGCAAATCAACGCTGATCCGCTGCATCAACGCGCTGAACGACATCCAGTCCGGCTCGATCCTGGTCGAGGGCCAGGAAGTGCATGATCCGAAGCTGGACAAGCTGGCGCTGCGCCGCAAGGTCGGAATGGTGTTTCAGCAATACAACCTGTTCCCGCACAAGACCGCGCTGCAGAACGTGATGATGGCGCCGATCAAGGTGCTGAAGGAAAACCGTGCCGAGGTCGAGGCGCGGGCGCGCGACCTGCTGAAGAAGGTGCGGCTTGAGGGCAAGGAAAACCACTATCCCGGCGAATTGTCGGGCGGCCAGCAGCAGCGGGTGGCGATTGCCCGCAGCCTGGCCATGCGCCCCGATGTGATGCTGTTCGATGAAGTCACCGCGGCGCTTGACCCCGAAACCGTCAAGGAAGTGCTGGTGACGATCAAGGATCTGGCCGCCGATGGCATGACCTGCATCCTGGTAACCCATGAGATGGGCTTTGCCCGCGAAGTGTCGGACCATGTCTATTTCACCGACAAGGGGGTGATCGTCGAACATGGCGCCCCGGCCGATTTCTTCGGGAACGCGCAGGATCCGCGCACCCGCGCCTTTCTGGATCAGGTGCTTTAGCGCCGGCGCGGCACGGCGGCGTCCGGCCCCTCGGGGCCGGTATCCCTGCCCTCGGCCCCCCTGCCCTCGGCCCCCCGGCTTTCGCCCCCCCTGCTTTCGACCTCGGCGGCCTTGCGCCGCCGCCCGGGTGGCTGGCCGTAGCGCGCGGTGAACAGCCGCGTCAGATGTGCCGCACTGGTGAAGCCGGTCAGCAGCGCGATCTCCAGCACCGACAGCGCGGTCTGGCGCAGCAGCTCATCCGCCTTGGCCAGCCGCAGGTCGCGGTAAAAGCCCATCATCGGCTGGTCGAATTGCGCCGCGAACAGCCGTTGCAGCTGCCGGGCCGAGCCGCCGGACAATTGCGCCAGCTGTGCGGGGCCCAGCGGATCGGCCAGATGGCTGGTCATCAGGTCGATCGCCGCCTCCAGCATCGGGTGATGCAGGTCAAAGCGCTGCCGGGCCCCGGCCTGTTGCGGCTCGTCGGCCATGCGCAGCCGCGGATGGATGAACCAGTCCGACACCGCCCGCGCGAAGACCGCCCCATGTTCGCGGGCGATCAGCGCGCCCATCATATCCATCGCGGCCACGCCGCCCGCACAGGAAAACCGATCACGGTCAATCACATACAGCGCCCGCTCGATCAGAAGATCGGGGGCGTATTCGGCCAGCGCGTCGATATGTTCCCAATGCAGGGTGAAGCGGCGACCGCCCATCAACCCGGCCTTGGCCAGGATCGCAGCCCCCCCCGAGATCCCGCCCAGGGGCACGCCGCGATGCGCAAGGGCCCGCAGCGCGCGGTTCAGGTTGCGGTCCTCAAACAGCATCGGATTGCCGCCGGCCACCACAAGCGCCAGATCCAGCGGCGCCAGATCGGTCTGGGCCAAGGCCGAAAGCGGCTCGGTCTGGAACCCCCCGCCCGAGGTCGAGGCGGCAAACCCGCCGGCGCCCGAAATGTAGCGGCACTGATACAGCGGGCGCCCGGCCAGATGGTTCGCCGCCCGCAGCGGCTCGACCGCCGAGGCCAGCGACATCAGCGCATAGCCCGGGGTCAGGATGAATGCGATCTCCACCGCGCGCCTCTTGCCTGTCCGGCGCCCGTCGCGCCGCCGGACCAAGCCTTAGCGGCGATGTCCGAAACAGACAAGATCACGTCCGACATGGTCAACCCAGCCGCCGCACGACGCCGTAAATCTGGAGGCAAGATCCCACAGGCAAGGATGCCGCGAATTGCGCTTCTCCGCACTCCGTGTATTTCAGCAGGCTTTGACGGGCCACAAGGGCTGGGGCCCGTTGTGGCGCAATCCCGATCCGCAGCCGGCTTATGATTATGTGATCGTGGGCGGAGGCGGCCATGGGCTGGCGACGGCCTATTACCTGGCCAACACCTTCCGCCAGGCCCGCATCGCGGTGCTGGAGCGGGGCTGGCTGGGGCAAGGCAATATCGGGCGGAACACCACGATCATCCGCTCGAACTACCTGCTTCCCGGCAATGAGCCGTTCTACGAATTCTCGATGAAACTGTGGGAGGGGTTGGAGCAGGAATTCAACTTCAACGCCATGGTCAGCCAGCGCGGGATCGTGAACCTGATCCATACGGATGCGCAGCGCGATGCGTATCGGCGGCGCGGCAATGCGATGCTGCTGGCCGGGGCGGATGCCGAGTTGCTGGACCGCGATCAGGTGCGGGCGATGATCCCCTTCCTGAATTTCGACAATGCGCGCTTCCCGATCAAGGGCGGGCTGTTGCAGCGCCGGGCGGGCACGGCGCGGCATGACGGGGTGGCCTGGGGCTATGCCCGCGGCGCCGACCGGGCCGGGGTGGACCTGATCCAGAATTGCGAAGTCACGGGCTTCCGCATCGAGGCCGGGCTCATCCGCGGCCTGGAAACCTCGCGCGGGTATATCGGCGCGGGCAAGGTGGGCGTGGCGGTGGCCGGGATGACCGGGCGTGTCATGGCCATGGCCGGCATGCGGATGCCGATCGAAAGCCATGTGCTGCAGGCCTTCGTGTCCGAAGGGCTGAAGCCCACGATCCCGGGCGTGATCACCTTTGGCGCCGGGCATTTCTATGTCAGCCAGTCCGACAAGGGCGGGCTGGTCTTCGGCGGCGATATCGACGGCTACAATTCCTACGCCCAGCGCGGCAACCTGCCGGTGGTCGAAGACGTGGCCGAGGGCGGCATGGCCTTGATGCCGATGATCGGCCGGGCGCGGCTGTTGCGGATCTGGGGCGGGATCATGGACATGTCGATGGACGGCTCGCCGATCATCGACCGCACGCCGGTCGAGGGGCTCTATCTGAATGCGGGCTGGTGCTATGGCGGCTTCAAGGCGACGCCCGCCTCGGGCTATGCCTTCGCGCATCTTCTGGCCACCGACCGGCCGCATGACACGGCACAGGCCTATCGGCTGGACCGTTTCGCCCGCGGCCATGTGATCGACGAAAAGGGCATGGGGGCGACCCCCAACCTGCATTGAAGGCAAGAAGATGCTGATCCCCCATCCGCTGCTTGGTCTGCGCGACGCGCAGGAATTCACCTATCTGGGCGATGCCCGCCTTCTGGACCGGCCCGACGGGCTGGCGCCAGACGCGGCCGAGGCCTTCGCCGATTACGTCTATCTGCGCGACAACCCCGCGGGGCTGCATCGCGAGCTGTGGTTCCACGAACAGGGCGACCGCAGCTGGCTGGTGGTCACCCGCGATACGGTAACGCATGAGATCCTGGGGGCGGAACTCGCCCGCGATGTCGCCCTGGCGCGGAGGTCGAAATGACAAGGCTTGCCGGCGGTCTGATCGACCGCAGCCGTGTGCTGAATTTCACCTTCAATGGCCGCAGCTATGCCGGCCATCCGGGCGACACGCTGGCCTCGGCGCTGCTTGCCAATGGCGTGCGGCTGATGGGACGCAGCTTCAAGTACCACCGGCCGCGCGGCGTGGTTGCTGCGGGCTCGGAAGAGCCGAATGCCCTTGTCACCCTGCGCGACGGCGCCCGGGCCGAGCCCAATACCCGCGCAACGGGGGTAGAGCTGTTCGAAGGCCTGACGGCGCGCAGCCAGAACCATGTGGGCCCCCTGGGTTTCGACATGCTGGCGGTGAATGACCTTCTGTCGCCCTTCTTCGCAGCGGGCTTCTATTACAAGACCTTCATGTGGCCGCGCGCCTTCTGGGAGAAGCTGTATGAACCCGCGATCCGCCGGGCGGCGGGTCTGGGGGCGCTGTCGATGCAGGCCGATCCCGACGCCTATGAAAAGGGTTTTCTGCATTGCGACCTCTTGGTGATCGGCGCCGGCCCCGCGGGCCTTGCCGCCGCGCTGACGGCGGCGCGGGCGGGGGCGCGGGTGATCCTGGCCGATGAGGATTTCCGGCTGGGTGGCCGGCTGCTGGCGGAAAGTCATCTGCTGAACGAGGCGCCGGCCCGGCAATGGGTGGCTGGGCTGGAAGCCGAATTTGCCAGCCTGCCCAATCTACGGGTGATGCGCCGCACCACGGTCTGGGGCGCCTTTGACCATGGCGTCTATGGCGCGGTCGAGCGGGTCTCGGACCACCTGCCCACCCCCGGCGAGGCGCCGCGCCAGACCCTTTGGCGGATCACCGCGAAACGCGCGGTTCTGGCCGCCGGGGCGACCGAGCGGCATATCCCCTTCGCGATGAACGACCGGCCCGGGATCATGCTGGCCGGCGCGCTGCGCGCCTATGCCAATCGCTGGGCGGCCTGCCCGGCCAAGCGCGTGGCGATCTTCACCAACAATGACGACGGCCACCGCACGGCGCTGGATCTGGCCGCCAAAGGGGTGGAAATCGCCGGCGTGATCGACCCGCGCCCGGATGCCAAGCCCTTGGGACCCTATCCGGTTTACGCCGGGTCCGTGGTCACCGATACGCGCGGCAGGCTGGGCCTGTCCGCCATCGCCGTGACGCGCGAAGGCCAGACCCAGTGGCTTGACGCAGGCGCCCTGGGTGTCTCGGGCGGGTGGAACCCGAATGTGCATCTGGCCAGCCATCAGCGCGGCCGCCCGGTCTGGGATGACGCGCAGCAGGCCTTCCTGCCCGGCGCCGGCATCCCGGGCCAGATCGTCGCCGGTGCGGCGGCGGGCAAGGGCAGCACCCATGCGGCGCTGCACAGCGGGGCCGAGGCCGCGCGGGCCGCCCTTCAGGATCTGGGCCTGACGGCGCATCTGCCCGACCTGCCCCGGGCCGAGGATGGCGCCGCCCCGCCGCATCCGATCTGGCACGTTCCGGGCAAGAAGCGCGCCTGGGTCGATTTCCAGAACGATGTGACGGTCAAGGACATCAAGCTGGCGCATCAGGAAAACCTGCGGCCGGTCGAGCATCTGAAGCGCTGGACGACGCTTGGCATGGCGACCGACCAGGGCAAGACCGCCAATGTCACCGCGATCGCGGTGATGGCGGAACTGACCGGCCAGTCGATCGCGCAGACCGGCACCACGATCTATCGCCCGCCCTATACGCCCGTCTCGCTGGCGGTGCTGGGCGGCGGCGATACCGGCGCGCATTTCCGCCCCCGCCGCCTGACCCCCAGCCACAGCTGGGCCAAGGCGCAGGGCGCGGTTTTCGTGGAAGTCGGGCCCTGGCTGCGGGCGCAATACTTCCCCCGCCCCGGCGAGACCCATTGGCGCCAGGCGGTCGACCGCGAGGTGCTGGCCACCCGCGCGGGCGTGGGCCTGTGCGATGTGACGACGCTGGGCAAGGTCGATGTGCAGGGCGCCGATGCCGGGATCTTCCTGGACCGGCTTTATGCCAATGCCATGGCCAGCCTGAAGGTCGGCATGGTGCGTTATGGGCTGATGCTGCGCGAAGACGGGCATGCCTATGACGATGGCACCTGCGCCCGCCTGGCCGAGGATCATTACATCGTCACCACCACCACGGCCCAGGCCGGCCCGGTCTATCGCCATATGGAATTCGCCCGGCAATGCCTGTGGCCCGAGCTGGACGTGCAGCTGATTTCCACCACCGACGCCTGGGCGCAGGTCTCGGTCGCGGGGCCCCATGCGCGCAAGCTGTTGGAGCGGGTGGTGGACGGGTTCGACCTGTCGAACGCGGCCTTCCCCTTCATGGGCTGTGCGGCGCTGACCGTCTGCGGCGGGCTGCGGGCGCGACTGTTCCGCATCTCGTTCTCGGGCGAGTTGGCCTATGAACTGGCGGTGCCGGCGCGCTATGGCGCGGCGCTGATGGCGCGGCTGGTCGAAGTCGGCAAGGATCTGGGCGCCACGCCCTATGGCACCGAAGCCCTGGGCGTGTTGCGGATCGAAAAGGGCCATGCGGCCGGCAACGAGTTGAACGGTCAGACCACGGCGCAGATGCTGGGCATGGGCCGGATGGTCAGCGCCAAGAAGGATGCGATCGGCACGGTGATGACCCGGCGCGAGGGGCTGATGGCCGAGACGCGGGTTCTGGTCGGGCTGCAGCCGGTCGATGCCGCGCAGCCCGTGACCGCCGGCGCGCATCTGTTCACCGAAGGCGCGGCACAGGGCACCGCGACCGATCAGGGCTGGATCAGCTCGGCCTGCTATTCGCCGCATCTGGGCTCGATGATCGGGCTTGGCTTCCTGGCCGATGGCGCGGCGCGGATGGGCGAGGTGATCCTGGCCGCCAACCCGCTGCAGCGCCAAGAGGTGCGGCTGCGGGTGACCAGCCCGCATTTCATCGACCCCGAGGGAGGACGCCTGCGTGACTGACCTGACCCCGATCTGCGCGCTTGGCGCCGAGGCGCCGCAACAGGCGCGCTTCGGCGCCCTGCATCTGGCGGAAAATCCCGGGCTGGGCCTGGCCTCGCTGGCGCTGCGCCGCGGCCAAAGCGCCGCCGAACCTGCCCTGCCCGACCTGGTTCTGCCGGGCCCCGGCGGCTGGGCCGGCACGGCCGGTCTGGCGGCCTTCTGGACCGGGCCCGACATGTGGATGATCGAAGGGCCCGGCCAGGCCGAGGCGGATTTTGCCGCCCAGGTGAAGGCCTGGGCCCCCGGCGCCTCGGTCACCGAGCAGACCGATGCCTGGGCGGTGATCGAGATCGCCTCAAGCGCCGGGGCGGCCCCGCTTGAGGCGCTGCTGGCGCGGCTGGTGAACATCGACCTTGCGGGCTTCGGCCCCGGGCGGGCGATGCGGACCGGGCTGGAGCATCTGTCGGTCTTCGTGATCCGGCGGGCCGAGGACCGGGTGGCGGTGCTGGCGATGCGCTCGGCCGCCGAGACGGTCTGGCATGCGCTGACCACAGTGGCGCGGCGGCAGGAAAGGGGGGGACCATGACGGCCAAGGTGATCGACGGCAAGGCGTTTGCGGCGGGGGTGCGGGCGCAGGTTGCCGCGCATGTGGCGCGGCTGCGCGAGGAACAGGGGCTGGTGCCCGGTCTGGCGGTGGTGCTGGTCGGCGAAGACCCGGC
>NZ_JAICBZ010000104.1 GCF_020179405.1 Xinfangfangia pollutisoli
AGCCCGACCGCGCCGTGCCGGGGCTCAGCACGATCCTGCGCCGCCGCTCGGGCCTGGCCATGACCACGCCCCTGCCCGGGCTTTACACGCAAGGAGGCTGGGACCATGCCCGCGATTTCGGCGCCGGGCTGGCGGTGACCGCCGCCCGCGACCGCGCCGCCGCCCTGTTCAAGACCCCGTCCCCGCCGCAGAACGACACGCCCGATCTGCTGATGGACCGGCTGCAGGATGCCACGCTGGCGCAGTGGGATGCCTATCTGGCCGATCTGCGCGTGCCCGATTTCGCCTCGCCCGAAGTGGCCGTGCTGGTCTCGGGCGAATTGGCCCGCCAGGCCTCGCCGCTTGAGGCGCTGCTGCGTGAGGTCTGGGTCCAGGCCGGCGGCGCCGACCGACAGCGCGGCCATGACCTGCAGATCCGCATCGCCGCCGATCTGGGCCCGATGATCCAATATGTGGAAGCCGGGCGGATGCGCGAAATCGCCCGGCTTTTCGCGGGGTTGAACGTGGCCCTTGCCGCGCAGGACCGCGATCAGGAGAAAGGCCAGCAACGGCTGATGTCGGTGCAGGACCGCGCGGCCTCGGTCGCGGCGCTGGGCGTGGCGCCCAAGGTCGTGGTCCAGATCGTCGAGGATACGCTGGCCCAGACCGGCGCCGCCCATGCCGATCTTCTGTCGAACGATCTGACCCGGGCCTGGCAGACCGAGGTGCTGCAGGCCTGTCTGGGCGCCACATCCGGCCGCTTCCCCTTTGCCGATCCGGGCGAAGATGCCGACCCCCAGCGCCTGGCCGATGTCTTCGCCCCCGGCGGGCGGATCGACCGTTTCGTCAAGGGCGCCGCGGCCGAAATGCTGGACAGGACCGACACGCCCTGGCGCTGGAAACCCGAAGCGCGGTTCGAGGGGCTGGCGCCCGAAAGCGCCGTCTTCCTGCAGCGCGCCTCGGAAATCGGCGTCGGCCTGTTTCCCAAGGGCCGGATGGAAGCGACGCTGACCCTGTCGGCGCTGGCCGAGCGGGGGCAGGCCACGGTCGCCCTGGGCGGCCAGTCGGGCCCGGTCGAGGCGGCAAGCGACAGTCTGGTCCTGGCCTGGCCCGGCCCCGATCCGGCCCAGGGCATCGCGGTGACCTTCACCACCGGCGCGGCCCAGGCCCGGCTGGCCGAGCCGGGGCTTTGGGGGCTGATGCGGCTGCTGGCGCCGCTGCGCCTGCGCGACCGCGATCAGGGCCAGCGCTTCCTGATCGACCTCAGGGCCGAAAACGCGCGGCTGTTTCTGGAACTGGTCTTCGACACGCCGCAGAACCCGCTGGCCCGGCGCGACCTGATGAAGGGCCTGACCTGCCCGCCCGTGCTGTAGCGGCGCGGTCGCCCCCGCGAAAACCGGGCAGGAAGCCCGCAGGGGCCGGAAATTCGGACGCGCAAAACCGCGCGAACCGGGCTATAGTTCCGCGCGCGCATTCTTCGCATTCCTTTTTCATCCGCCCCTTCCTCTGTGTCATTCAAGGACGCCAGACGTGAGCCAGGACCGTGATATTACCGTCGAGATTCCCGCCATCGATGCCGAGATCTTCTTCGCCCGGATGGAGGGCGACGAGGCGATCTCGACCCCATTCGCCTATTCGCTGCTGATTTCCTGCAAGGATATGGAGCTGGACCCGCTGAAGGTTCTGGGCTCCAAGGCGCGGGTGACGCTGCAGGCCACGGGCGACGGCTCGGTCCGGCATTTCCACGGCCATGTGGCCGATTTCGCCTTGGACGAGATCCGCGACGATCTGGCCTTCTTCCGCATGACGTTGCGGCCCTGGCTGTGGTTCCTGTCGCTGGATACCGACAACCGCATCTTCCAGGACATGACGACGCCCGACATCATCGAAAAGGTCTTTGCCGACTGGCCTGAGGCGAAGGTCAAGCTGATGCTGCGCGGCAAGTACCAGAAGCGGCATTACTGCGTGCAATATGGCGAAAGCGACCTGGATTTCGTCCAGCGCCTGATGGAAGACGAAGGCATCTTCTACTGGTTCGACCAGGGCGAAGACGGCCACACGCTGGTGATCGCCGACAGCAACGATGCGCTGGCCCCGGCCGAAGGCAGCGAGGACGTGCCCTATGAGCCCGACAGCCGGGTCTCGTTCCGCGATGGCGATTTCATCACCCATTGGGTGCCGAAGGCCCAGGTCCGCAGCGGCAAATTCGCCCAGACCGATTACGATTTCGAAAAGCCCTCTTTCGACCTGATGGTGGTGGAAGAGGCGCCCCTTGGCCATGACCAGGACAAGGCCGAGGTCTATCACTATCCCGGCCGTTATGTGGATCTGGGCCCCGGCGGCAAGATCGCCGAGATCCGCCTGCAGGAATTGCAGGCCCATCAGCGCCGGGTCGAGGCGCGGGGCACGGCGCGGCACCTGGGCGCGGGGCGGGTGTTCAGCCTGACGCTGTTCCCGCGCGAGGCCGAGAATGCGAAATACATCGTCGTGGCGGCGCATCATGAAATGTGGGACGAGGAATTGCGCGCCGGCCAGTCGCGCGACGGCACCGGCTATCTGAACCGGCTGGAACTGTCGCCCGCGACCGTGCCCTTCCGCCCGCCCCGCCGCACCCGCAAGCCGCGCATGCAGGGGCCGCAGACCGCCGTGGTCACCGGCCCCTCGGGGGCCGAGATCTTCACCGATGAATATTCCCGGGTGAAGGTGCAGTTCTTCTGGGACAGGCTCGGCCGCAAGGATGAAAACACCACCTGCTTCATCCGCGTCTCGGCCGCCTGGGCGGGGGCGGGCTGGGGCTTCATCCAGATCCCGCGCATCGGCCATGAGGTGATCGTCGATTTCCTGGAAGGCGACCCGGATCAGCCGATCATCACCGGCCGGGTCTACAATGCCGAACAGACCGTGCCTTACGGATTGCCCGGCAATGCCAGCCAGTCGGGCTGGAAAAGCTGGTCCACACCCGGCGGCGGCGGCTGGAACGAGTTGCGGTTCGAAGACAAGGCCGGGGCCGAGGAAGTGTATTTCCAGGCCCAGAAGGACCATGTCGAACTGATCAAGAATGACGAGACCCGCACCATCGGCCATGACTTCGCCGAGGATGTGGGCCATGACGCCCAGCAATCCATCGGCCATGACCGCACCGAAAGCGTCGGCAACAACAAATCGGTCAGCGTGGGCAACAACCAGACCACCTCGATCGGCGTGAATGACGACGAGACGGTCGGCTCGAACCGCACGCTGACCGTGGGCGCGAATGAGACGATCTCGGTCGGCGCCAATTCGACCGAGACGATCGGCGCCAACCATGTCCAGACCGTCGCCATCGCCCAGGCGATCACCGTGGGCGGGGCACGGGCCGATACGGTGGGCGCGGCCGAGGTGCGCAGCGTCGGCTCGTCGCAGACGAACACCATCGGCTCGAACCGGACAGTCACCGTGGGCGGCAAGCAGACCCATACCATCGCCAAGGATGACAGCTGGACCGTGGGCGGCAATCACTTGGTGCAGATCGCCAAGGATCAGTCGATCGAGATCGGCGGCCAGATGGTGGTGAAGATCGCCAAGGACCAGGCCACCGAGATCGGCGGCGGTCAGGGCACCAAAGTGGCCAAGGATTCGGTCTTCGACATCGGCGCCAGTTTCGGGCTGAAGGCCGGCAAGGCGATCACCATCGAAGCCGCCGATGCGATCATCCTGAAAACCGGCTCCGCCTCGATCGCGCTGAAGAAGGACGGCACGATCAATATCGAGGGCAAGGACATCACCATCAAGGGATCGGGCAAGATCAACGTCAAGGCCTCGGGCGACGTGACGGTCAAGGGCTCGAAGATCCTGAACAACTGAACAGGGGCGCCAGCGCGGCCTCGGGTTCGCCCGGATCGCAGGGCACGGGCGCGTGGTCCCTGGCCCAGATCAGCATCGGCGGGCCCGCCTCGGCCCCGGCGGGGGGGACAAGCGCCTGCAGCGCCTGATGCAGATCGTCGGGCCCCTGCCCGCTGTCCTGCGCAAGGCGCAGCAGATCGGCCGCGGCATCGGCCCAGGGGTCCAGCGCCGCGGGGCCCGGCAGCGCCTGGGCAATGGTGAAGGCCGCCAGCGGAAAGCGCCGGCCGACCCGATCCGTCCCGGGCAATACCACGCCCGCCGCCACCCTGCCCCCCGATTGCAGCCGCAACCGCAGCCCGCCCGCAGGCCAGCCCGCGCGCCGGGCCAGATGGGCGGCGGCCCAAGCGTCCCAGAAGGCCTGAAACCCGACCGGCAGGCCACGGGTCAGGAAATCGCCAGCCACGGGCAATTTGCCGTGAAAGCCGGTAAGATGCGCGGCGCCTAAAACCCCTGCGGACATTTGAAATTGCCGAACATGGTCAGATCGAAGGGGTTTTCCACCGAGGCCGCCCGCAATTCAAACCGCGCCGAAAAGCCGCTGGCCGACAGCGTCAGCGTAAACAGCTCGGGCAGGTTCGTCTTCGCCAGGCTGCCCTTGCGGATCATCCGCAGCCAGGCCCAGGCCCCGGTTTCCGAAGTCAGGATCTCGCCCGAGCCATCGACGGGGGTGAAGGACAGCGAGATCAGGTTGGTGCCGTCCTTGCCCGGCCAGGTCATCGCCTGCGGCCGCGCGGCCGAGTTGAAATAGACCAGCTGCTGGCCGTCAAGGTTCAGCGTCACCCGGCTGGCATTGCCCGACAGGTCCTTCGGTTCCAGCGAGAAGGCCATGATCGGCCCCGCCCCGCCCGGGAACAGGCTGTCGCGGATGGCGCGGGCGCGCTCGAACGGTTCAAGCGTCGCGGCCGGCAGGCCGAAATCGGCCCGCCATTGCCAGGGCCGCACCGTGGTGTCGATATAGGGATCGAGATGCGTGGTGGTGAAGCCGTCGATCAACCCGCCCGGCCCGAACAGGCGCTGGAAATCGGCCGTATTCACGTCGATCGCGCTGCCGGCTTCGAACGGATAGCGCCCGGCGGTGGCATTCTGGCAGAAGGGCAGCACATCGGCCTTCCAGCGCGCATTCAGCTGCGCCACGACCGCATCGCGGGTGACGGTGATCGTGTCGCCGGCAAGCCCGGTCAGCCAGTCATCCACCGGATCGGGCAAGACCTTGGCCACATTGGCCAATTGCCCGGTCAACTGCGGCAGCCCCCCCCGCGCCAGCAGCGCCGCTTCCGGGTCGGGGCTGGCCGCCACGGTCTGCAGTTCATTGGCCAGCGCGCCCAGCGCGGTTTCGGCATCGGTGATCAAGGGCGCCACGCCGTCAACCTCGGTCACCGTGGCCTTCAGGGGCGCGAAATGCGCGGCAATCGCGCTGCCCGGCGCCGCGCCGCCGGCATCGGTCAGCGCCGCCTCGCCGCCGCCGATCTTGCCCGCGGCCTTCGATCCCTTGGTGATCAGCGCCCCCACCTTGCCGGCCTTCTTCAAGGCCCCCTTGATCAGCCCGTCGGTTGCCGCACTGTCTTCCGCTGCCGGCTCTTCGCGTACCGCCAGAAGATCGGTCTCCTCGACCACCGCGCGCAGCAGCCGCTTCAGCGAGCTGTCCGCGCTGGCCAGGTCCTTCAGATTGGCCGTCGCCACCGTCAGATCGGTGATCGGCGCCAGCCGCACATCGCGCAGGAACCCGTCCCATTGCGCAATGAAATCATCGCTGTACAGCTTCAGGATATCGGCCTGCAGCTGCGGCACCGAGGTGTCGGAACTGTCGGCGCAGCCGCCTTCGAACACCGCCCGGTCCAACGCCATCTGCGCCGCCACTTCGGGGATCAGGGGCAGGATCACAGAATGGAACCCGTCATAGGTATAGGCGCCGGGCAGGCCGATGCGCAGGGTCTTTTCCGACAGCCGCGTCAGCACCTTGGTAGAATTCGGCCCCGCCTTCTCGGCCGGGATCCAGTCGGGCAGCGCCGTCACCGCCGAATCGGCCATCAGCGTCTTGTAGGCCCGGACCGACAGGGGCACGGTGCAAATCGCCTCAAGCGCCTTGGCGACCAGCAGGTCATCGGGCGCGATCCGGTCTTTCGCCTCGTCGCCCGAAGCCCGTTCGATCGCGGCCAGTTCATGGCCCAATGCGGCCTCGTTGGCAAAGGGCGGGATTGGGGCGAATTGCGGCAGATCCTCTTGCCACCAGTTCGACAGGCTGGCCGCGTCATAGGGCGCCTTGCCGGTCAGCATGTGATAGGATTTCAGCGCGCCCAGCAGGAATTCGGGATTGCGGATCTCGCGCCACATCGTGGCTTCGATCAGCGCCACCATGCGCGGTTCCAGAATGGTCTTCAGCCCATGATCATAGGCGATCTTGCGCGCCCGGGCGAGGTCGGTTTCCGCCGTGGGCCCGGCCAGCGTCAGGACCGAGGCCTGGCGCGGCGACTGCGCCTTGACGATCTCGTCCATCGCCTCCAGCGCCACATCCAGATCCAGCGGATCGGTCGGGGCCTGGCGCGCGGCGACATTGGTCAGCCGCTGCGACAGATCGGCGGTCAGCCGGGCCTGATCGGCGATGGTGCCGGAATAGGACAGGTAGCTGAACAGGAAGGCCAGCCCCGCCAGCGTCACCGCCAGCGCCGCCCCGGCGACCGAGCCGCGCCAGATCCAGACCCGGCGTTCTTCGGCCGCGCGGTCGAACTGGCCCAGGCCCGCCTCGGGAAAGATCACCTCGGCCAGAAGGTCGCGCAGGAAGTAGCTGCGCTGTTCGCCCATGGCACGGCGCGGCGGCAATTCGGCACGCATGCCGTAGCTGGCCGCCATCTCGCCCAGCATCCGGTCGATCGGGCTACCTTCCTGCGCGGCGGAGGTCAGGTAGAAGCCGCGCAACCAGGGCGCCTCTTCATAGCGGCTTTCGCCGAAGACGGTTTCGACCAGCGCCTTCAACGCCGCTTCCAGCCGTTCCACCTGAGCCGGAAAACGGAACACTTCGGCCCGCCAGGGCAGCGGATTGTCTTCGGCCATCCGCGCCGAAAGCCGCGCTTCCAGCCGCGAGACCAGCCCGCGCAATTCGCGCGCCATGGCATTGCCCTCGGCCCTTGCATCGGTGGGGAAGGTGGCGCCCCAGACCTGTTCGCGTTCCTTCGTCGTCAGATCGGCGAAGAACGGCTCGAACCCCGGCACCAGATCGGCCTTGGTCACCATCAGATAGACTGGCAGCTGGATTTCCAGCTTCTCGCGCAATTCGGCCAGGCGCTTGCGGATCGTCTTGCCATGCGCCCGCAGCGCGGCCTCGTCGCCCAACAGCTCCTGCAGGGACAGGGTGACGATCACCCCATTCAGCGCCCGGCGGCCCCGGTGCTTTTTCAGCAGATCCAGAAAGCCGCCCCATTCGGTGGCGTCAATCTCGGGGTTCGATTGCTGTTCGACATAGCGCCCGGCCGTGTCGACCAGCACCGCCGTATCGGTGAAGAACCAGTCGCAATTTCGCGTGCCGCCCACGCCCTTGATGTCGTCCGACAGGTCGATCGGGAAATGCAGGCCCGACTGTTTCAGCGCCGTGGTCTTGCCGGTGCCGGGGGGGCCGATGATCACATACCAGGGCATTTCGCGCAGGAACTTCTTCGCGCCCAGCCGGGATTTCTTCATCTGCCCCAGGATATCGGCGAATTTCGTGTTGATCGCGGCCAGGTTGGCATCGCCCGGCCGGGTCTTGTCGACCGGGGGCGCGGCCAGTTCGGTCACGAACATGCGGTTCTTCCGCGCCGCGCGCAGCTGCGAGATCAGCACCGAGAACAGCCAGACCAAAGCCACGCAGGCGATGGCGATCAGCCGGTTCAGCTCGGGCTCCAGCGGGTGCAGATCGCCGAAAGCCAGAAGCGCGCCGAATTGCCAGATCAGCGCGCAGAGCAGCAGAATGCCGATGAAGATCCAAAGCTTGCGCGAAATCAGAAAGCGAAGGATGGCCTTGATCATGCGGAACATGGGTTACAGCCTTTTCTCGATCTTGATCTCGATCCGCCGGTTCTGGGCGCGGCCTTCTTTGGTCTTGTTGTCGCCCACGGGTTCGGTATCGGCGCGGCCTTCGGATTTCACCGCCTCGGCAGGCAGGCCGGCCGCGACCAGAAGCTTGGCGATGGTGGCTGCGCGGGCCTCGGACAGGCCCTGATTGGATTGGAACGGGTTCGAGGATTGCACGGGTACGGAATCGGTGTGCCCGATCACGGTGACGCGGCCGATCACGTCGGCATTCTCAAGGATCACCGCGGCGATCGCGTCGATCAGCGGGGCATATTCGGCGTTGAGATCGGCCTTGGCGCTGCGGAAGAGTTCCGGCGCGCTGCCCTGGATCGACAGGACCGCCAGCGACACATCCTCGCGCCCCGCCAGCGCCTTGGCGGTGGCGGCTGGGGCCTTGGCCTGAAACAGCGGCAGCAGTTCCAGGATCACCGGCTCGACCGGCTGGATCGGGGTTGTGGCCAGCGCCTCAAGCTCGGCCGTGTCGCGCACCGGGCGGAAGACCCCGGCCCGTTCCTTGGGCGGCAGGGCTGCGGCCGAGACGAAAAGCTGTTCGGCCTTGTTGCCCAGTTGCAGCGACAGGGCGGTGTAGATCCCCGCGATCAGCGCCACCGCGACCAGCCAGACCGTCCACAGCGGCACGGCAAAGCGGCGCGGTTCGTCCGGGACCTTCACCCCATCGGCATGCGGCGACAAAGGCGCCGCCATCACATCGGCGCTGCGCAGATGCCGGGCGATCTGACCGCGCAGACCCATGATCGCCGCCTCGCCCGAAGGGCCCTGCGGCCGGTATTGGCCGCGGAACCCCAGCGACAGGCACAGATAGGCCAGTTCCATCAGTTCGGGGTCGCGGTTGGGATAGGCCAGCAATTCCTCAAGATGGCGGAAAAAGCGGGTGCCGGCATCGACCTCGCCCGACAGGGCCGTGACCAGGGGCTGGCGCGGCCAGTCCGAATGCCCGCCCCAGGGCGTGTTCAAGGCGATGTCGTCGATCAAAGCGGCCACGAACCAGGCGGCCTGATTGGCGCGGGTCAGGGGCTGGCCCAGCGCCACCGCCGCATCGCGCGCCTCGATCAGCCCGGCCTGCAACCGCTGGCGCAGGATGTCGGGCTGGGCGGGCGGGGCGGCGCGTTCCAGTTCGGGCGCGAATTCCAGCACCGGTGCGAAGGCGGTGACCAGGGGGTTCGCATGCGGCCGCGCGCCGCGCGCCCGCGCGGGCCCGGGCGGCGGCGGCGCATAACCCTGCGCGGAGAAGCCGCCAAAGCCGCCCGGTTGCGGGGCGCCCCAGGCCGGTTGCGGTTGGCCATAGGGCTGTTGCGGCGGATAGGCCGGTTGCGACGGCGGGGCATAGGGCTGCTGCGGCGTCTGGGTGCCGCCGCCCGGTGGCCGGATCCGCGTCCGCCCGGCATCCGAGTTCAGCCCAAAAGGATCGTCCTTCTCGCCCATCTCGCGCTACCTACTTACCGCATAGCAGTCGATCTGCGGCTCGCTGTCGATCTGGCCGGAAATCCCGATCACAAAGCCCGGCGCATTCAGCAGCTGGGCGAAATGTTCGGATTTCTGGTTCAGCTCCAGACACAGCCTTTCGCCGTCATAGGGGATCTCGCGCGGCTGGCTGTGCAGGGGTTTCAGCGCAATGCCCGGCAGGCGTGATTTCCACAGCATCTCGAAGGCATCCGCCGCCCCCACCGTCGCCTGATCGACGAACAGCCGCCGCAGCAGGTCTTCCGACAGGGTCGATCCCACCCGCAGCACGATCCGGCTGGAGCGCAGGATATCGGGGTTGTCGATGCGGACCTTCCAGATGTTCGTCGCATGCTTGGCCACCGGCAGCGCCCGCGATTTGGGTTCGACATGGCGCAGGGACAGCATCAGGCTGCGCAAGGTGTCGGCCAGGGCGATGAAGGCGGGTGCGGGGTCCAGATGGTCATATTCCGGCAGGTCCGACAGCCGGCGCGAGGACGAGCCATAGGTCGCCATCCGCCCGGCCAGGCCCACCAGATCCTCATACAGCGCGCAAGGATGGATCAGCGCCTGCGCCAGCAGATGGGCGATGCGCGGGCGGGCGGCATTGGCCAGTTCCAGGATCAACAGGTTCTCGACCGAGCGCCCCGCCCCGCCCAGAACCATGCCGCCATGCGCCTCGGCGATGCGGTCCAGCCCGGTTACCACCTCTTGCAGGAAACCCGCATACCAGGGATGCGCGGCCATGGTCAGCGCCGGCGGCAGATCGCCCTCGCGCAGCGCGACCGAGCCATCGGCGCGCAGCCCGTCCACCCGCGCCAAAGGCAGGGTGACGAAACCCGCAACGGCCTCGCCCGGCGCCAGCAGCCGCAGGGTCAGCCTGGCGATTTCAACCTCGGCCGGATCGGCGCCATTGCGGATCGTATCGCGCAATTCGACGATCTCGCCCCGGTAGCGCGCGCCCGAAGGCTCGGCATGGGCCGGGTCCATGGTCGCGGCCCCGGCCTGTTCGACCGGGATCGCCAGATGCACCGCGCCCGAACTGCCGGCCGCGATCTTGACCGGAGCCGGCGGCGCGGCGCTTGCGGGAATGGAAAACGGCGTGCCGTCGGGCATCAGCCCCCGGGCAGTGCGGATGGCGATCTGGCCCGCATCCAGCGCGGCACGGTCCAGCTCCAGCCGGGCAAAGCCCGTGGCCTGCCAGGGCGCCACCTGCAGCGCCGCCCGCATCATCGCCTCGGCATGGCGGTCCTGCTGCTGGAAATGCTGGCTGCGCAGGTACAGACCCTCGCTCCAGACCACCCGGTTGCCTTCACTCATCCGCCATTCCTTCCCCTGTCCTGCCGCCCGCGCGCCCGCCTTAGCCCGCCTTCAGGCTGACGCCCGCGCCGGTGACGGTCACGCTCAGCGTCACGTCCTTGTCGGCCGCGACCGCCATCTTGGCGCGAAACACCTTGCCCCCCGGATCGCGATAGCCGGCGATCACACCGATCACCGTGGTCGAGGCATCCAAGCCCACCGCCAGCGTCTTGGCCGCGCCGGGCGTCAGCGCGATCTGGTCGGCCTTGACGAATTCACCGCCCAGCGCCGTCTGCGGGGTTTGCAGGGCAAAGAAATCGGCCCCGTCAAACGCCCCGGCCGAGCGCATCTGCACGATCTGCAGCGTCAGCGGCCGGTCGGCGCCGTCGGGGCCGGGATTCATCCCCGCAGCCCCCTGCGCCACCACGGTTGCCACGCCGGGCCCCGAGGGTGCGCAGGCCGCAAGCCCCAGAAGTGCCGCCGAGCCGATCAGGAAATCACGCCGTTCCATCATCCGTCCTCCTTGGTTCGCCTTCATATGCGGCGCGGAAATCCGCGCCGACCTCGCCCAGAAACCGGTCTTCGGCGGATTTCGCCATGTCGCGATACCGCTCGCCATATTCCTGCCAAAGCCGCGCGGCCCGCCCGCCCGAGACCAGCGCCTTCAACACGCCCACATCCTCGACCTCGGCCTCGAACTGGGCCGGGTCGAAGCGGTCGATCATCCGGCGCAGCGCGGATTGCACGCCCTGCCAGCTGCGGCGGTGATGGTCCATCAGATCGGCCACCGTGCCCGCGATGGCAGCGTCCGGGTCCAGATAGCCGGGGCCCTTGGCCGAGACCAAGGCCGCCACCGCATCTTCGGGCGTCACCAGGAATTTCAACGGGTTGACATTCGCCGCCCCGATCACCGTCTGCGCCACCCGCGCATTGCCCTTTTCCTGCGCCCGCATCCGCAACAGCTGCACCAGCGCCTCGGCCATGGCGCGATAGCGCCGGCCCAGCGCTTCCATCTCGGCCGGGCTGCCGGTGAAACCCGGCGGGGCCGTGATGCCAAGCCCGGCCAGGAATGCCGCGACGGCCGCAGCATCGGGCGCGGGATCGGCCGCAGCATCGGCAAGAGCATCGGGCGCCGGATCGGGGGCCGGCGCGGACCGGGGGGCCAGAGCGGCCAGCGGGGCGGGCGACGGGGCACGGGGCGGGGCGACGGGCGGCGGCAC
>NZ_JAICBZ010000105.1 GCF_020179405.1 Xinfangfangia pollutisoli
TGGCGCCCACCATCGACAGCGGCCGCCCCGCCGCCGCCGCCGCCCGCACCAGCGGCAACACCAGATCCGATCCGGGCAGCAGCCGCACCGGCCGCCCCGCCAGCCGCGACAGCCAGACGATCGGATTGCCATCGGCGACAACCATGTCCTGCGCGGCATAGGCCGCCCGGAAAGCCGCATCGCGCGACAGTTTCACCAGATGGTCCAGATTGATCGTGGCCAGCGCAAAGCCCTGCCCGGCGGCCAGCCGCGCCGCCACATCGGCCAGCAGCGCCGGCGCATCGGCATGGGTCACCGCGATCGCGCTGCCCGGAAACTGGAACGTGAACTTGGTCTGGTCCGTCACCGCCCACCTCTGTTCTGGCGCCGGGCCGCTTCTAGCATGGGCGGGCCGCCCGCTCCAAAGCCTCTGCCGCGGCAACAGAATGTTTCCCCGGCCCTTGCGGCGGTGCCCGGCGTGGCCTGACCCCGCGCTTTGTGCTATCGCCAGCCCAAGGCCCCTTTCCTTTCGCTGCGGCAGCCCAAGCGCGTGATCCAACCGAACCTCTTCGCCTTCGTCATGCTTCTGTCCTGGCCGCTGGTGGTCTGGCAGCTGTACAGCCGGCTGGATGCCGGCCGCGCGCTGATCTGGACGGTGCTGGGCGGCTATCTGATCCTGCCGCCCTTGCTGAAATTCGACTTCCCCGTCGTGCCCGATCTGGACAAGGACACGCTGCCCGCGGTCTCGGCCCTGGTGATCACCGCGCTGAAACTGCGCGAGCGGCTGTCCTTCTGGCCCGAGGGGCGGCTTGGTCGCCTGCTGGTGGTGATGTTCTGCGCCTCGCCCTTCTTCACCGTCTTGACCAATACCGATGCGGTGGGGCCCCTGCCCGGCATGCGGCTTTACGACAGCGCCGCGGCGGTGGCGAACCAGGCGATCTTCGCGCTGCCGATGTTCCTGGCGCGGCGCGATCTAGCCACGCCGCAGGCGATGCGCACGCTTCTGGCCGCGCTGGTGGCCGCGGGCCTGGCCTATTCGCTGCCGATGCTGATCGAGGCGCGGCTGTCGCCGCAGGTGAATGTCTGGGTCTATGGCTATTTCCAGCACGACTTCTTCCAGACCATCCGCTTCGGCGGCTACCGCCCGGTCGTCTTCCTGCCGCATGGGCTGTGGGTCGCCTTCTTCGCGCTGATGTGTCTGGCGGCTTCGGCCGTCTTCCTGCGCGAAGGCCCGGCCGAGCGGCGGCCGCGGCAGCTGGCGGTCTTCCTGTGGCTGGGGCTGATGCTGTATATCTGCAAAAGCTTTGGCCCGGCCGCCTATGCGCTGGTGATGCTGCCGCTGATCCTGTTCGCCTCGACCCGGCTGCAGATTGCGGTTGCCGCGGCGGCGGTGGCGCTGGTTCTGGCCTATCCGCTGCTGCGCGGGCTGCATCTGGTGCCGCTTGACGCGATTGTCGATTTCTTCCGCAGCCTGTCGCCCGACCGCGCCTGGTCGCTGGAATTCCGCTTCCGCAATGAAGAGGCGCTGCTGGCCCGCGCCTCGGAGCGGCCCCTGTTCGGCTGGGGCGGCTATGCGCGCAACTTCCTGCATGATGCGGCAGGCCAGCCCACCGGCATTGCCGATGGCGGCTGGATCATCCAGATCGGCATTTACGGCTGGCTGGGCTATCTGGCGGAATTCGGGCTGCTGGCCCTGCCGATCTGGCTTCTGGCGCGTGAAGGGCTGCGCCGCGACGGCCCGCCGCTGTCGCCCTATGCCGCGGGGCTGGCGCTGATCTTCGCCTTCAACCTTCTGGATCTGCTGCCGAATTTCACTCTGGTTCCCGTCAGCTGGATGATCGGCGGCGCGCTTCTGGGCCATGCCGAGGCGCTGCAGCGCGCCCGCGCGGCCGGGACGCAGGCCGCCGCGCGGGCGCGGCCGCCGCGGACGGTGATCTGATGCTGCGCGCCGATCTTGGCATCTTCGCCCATGACGAGGCCCAGGGCATCGCCGCCATGGTCGCCCAGGCGCTGGTCCAGCGCGAGGCCTGCGCCGCAGCGGGGATCGACCTGCGCGTGCTGGTGCTGGCCAATGGCTGCCGCGACGATACCGCCGCCCGGGCCGCCGCCGCCGGGGCCGAGGTGGCCGATCTGCCGCAAGGGGGCAAAAGCCGGACCTGGAACCGCTTCACCCAGGATCTGTCGCGCCCCGAGGCCGCGATCCTGGTCTTTGCCGATGCCGACATCGCCTGGACCGAGCCGGATGCGCTGGCCCGGCTGATCCTTGGCCTGTCCGCGCGGCCCGGGCTTTGGGTGCTGAACAGCCGCCCGGTGAAGGACATCGCCCTGACCGGCGCCCGCACGCTGGTTGAAAAGCTGGCGCTGAAGGCCGCTGGCGGGCTGGACGACTGGAAGACCGCGATCTGCGGCCAGCTTTACGCCATGCCGGCCGCCCGGGCGCGCGCCTTCCGCCTGCCCGCGGGCCTGCCGGTCGAGGATGGCTTCCTGCGCGCCATGGTGCTGACCGATCAGCTGACGATCCCCGAGGATCTGAACCGGATCGACGGGCTTGACGGGGTCTTTCACCTGTTCGAAAGCGAACGCAGCCTCAAGGGGCTGATCCGCCATCAGGAAAGGATCGTGATCGGCAGCGCGGTCAATGCCTGCCTGTTCGACCGGCTGCGCGCCCTGCCGCCCGACGCCCGCGCCGCCGCCCTGACGCAAGCGGCCGCGGACGAGGCCTGGCTTGGCGCACAGCTGCGCGCCGGCCTGCCGCGCTGGCCCTTCCTCTATGTGCCGTTTCACTTCCTGGTGAAGCGGCTGACCCGTCCGGGCGCCCTGCGCCGCCTTCCGGTCACCCTGCTGGGGCTTGGCTTCGATTTCATTGTCTACCTGCGGGCGCAAATCCGCATGGCCAAAGGCACGGGCGCCGGGTTCTGGTAGGCATTTCCTAAGCTTTTGCCCAAAAACCTGCGCAGATCCGTACCGAAACGCGGCAGCATTGTGGCATTCCCATGGCATTGTCCCCAACCGGGGCACGATCCGGGAAACCCGCCTCGCAGGGTATCGCCGAACATGCGAATAGGTTAATTTCGATCGGTCTGACGGGCCGACATGAGAGGTGGACCGGGGCATCTCCCGCTGGGATCAGGACTGGAATGCAGAACGCGGCGACCGATCTTTTCACCGATCCGGCGGATTTGGCCGAAACCGATATCGCAATTGTCGGCATGGCGGCGCATTTGCCGGGTGCGGCGGATATCTCCGCCTATTGGCACAATCTGCGCGACGGAATCGAATCGATCCGCAGCCTGTCCGAAGCCGAATTGCTGGAAAATGGCGAAAGTCCCGCGCGGCTGCGGCGTCCGAATTACGTGCCCGCCGCGGCCGAGTTGCAGGGGTACAAGGGGTTCGACGCCGAGTTCTTCGGCTTCTCGCCGAAAGAGGCCGCGATCCTTGACCCGCAACACCGCGCCTTTCTGGAAGTGGCCTGGGAGGCCCTGGAAAATGCCGGCCACCCGCCCGAGGCTTTTCCGGGGGCAATCGGCGTCTGGGCCGGTTGTGGCATGGGCAGCTATTTCTACTTCAACCTGTGTTCCAATCCCGATCTGGTCGAACAGACCGGCATGTTCCTGCTGCGCCATACCGGCAATGACAAGGATTTCCTGTCCACCCGCGTCAGCCATATCCTGGACCTGAAAGGGCCCAGCGTGAATGTGCAGACCGCCTGCTCCACCTCGCTGGTGGCGGTGCATTACGCGGCGCAGGCGCTGCTCAATGGCGAATGCGACATGGCGCTGGCAGGCGGGGTGACGATCGAACTGCCGCAGGGCCGCGGCTATCTGTTTCACGAGGGCGAAATCCTGTCGCCCGATGGCCATTGCCACGCCTTCGACCATCGCGCCCAGGGCACGGTCTTCGGCTCGGGCGCGGGCTGCGTGGTGTTGCGGCGGGCGAAGGATGCGGTCCGCGACGGCGACCATATCTGGGCGATCCTGAAAGGATCCGCGATCAACAATGACGGCGCGGCCAAGGCCGGCTATCTGGCGCCCTCGGTCGACGGGCAGGCCGCCTGCATCGCCGAGGCGCAGATGATCGCCGAAGTGGCCTCGGACAGCGTGTCTTACGTCGAATGCCACGGCACCGGCACCTATCTGGGCGACCCGATCGAGGTTGCCGCCCTGACCCAGGCCTTCCGCGAAAGCGGCAGCGGCGTGGGCTCGTGCCGGATCGGCAGCGTGAAGACCAATATCGGCCATCTGGACACCGCGGCCGGCGTGGCCAGCCTGATCAAGGTCGCCCTGTCGCTGCATCACCGCCAGTTGCCGCCCAGCCTGGGATATGAGGCGCCCAATCCGGCAATCGACTTTGAAACCTCGCCCTTCCGGGTCAATGACCGGCTGACCGACTGGACGGGCCCCCTGCCGCTGCGTGCCGGGGTGAATTCGCTGGGCGTGGGCGGCACCAATGCCCATGTGGTGCTGGAACAGGCGCCGCGCGCCCCGGCGGCCGAGGCGTCGGACTGGCCCTTTCAACCCCTTGTGCTGTCGGCCCGCAGCAAGGCGGCGCTGGACGCGCAGGCGGCACGTCTGGCCGCGCATCTGCGGGCGCATCCCGAACAGCCTTTGGCCGATGTGGCCTTCACCCTGAAACAGGGCCGCCGCGCCTTTGACAAGCGGCGCGTGCTGGTGGCGCGCAACCATGACGAGGCTGCCGCCCTGCTGGACGGCGCCGATCCGCGCCGGGTGTTTGCCCATGACCATCTGGGCCCCTCGCCCGAAGTGGTGTTCATGTTCCCCGGCGGCGGCGCGCAATATGCCGGCATGGCGCGCGATCTGTACGAGACCGAACCCGTCTTCGCCGACTGGATGGATCGCGGCCTGTCGGTGTTGGAGCCGAAGCTTGACTACGACCTGCGGGCGCTGTGGCTGCCCGAGCCGGGCGCCGAGGCCGCGGCGAATGCGGCGCTGAAGCGCCCCTCGGTCCAGCTGCCGCTGATCATGATCACCGAATATGCGCTGGCGAAGCTGTATGAAAGCTGGGGCGTCAGCCCTGCCGCGCTGGTCGGCCATTCGATGGGCGAGAACACCGCCGCCTGTCTGGCAGGCGTGATGTCGTTTGAAGACTGCATCGGCCTTGTCCATCTGCGCGGGCGGCTGTTCGACACGGTGCCCGCGGGCGGCATGCTGTCGGTGCCCCTGTCCGAAGCGGCGCTGCGGCCCCTGCTGGGCGCCGATCACGACATGGCCTCGGTCAATGCGCCGGATCTGTGCGTGGTCTCGGGCCCCGATGCCGCGCTGGCCGATCTGGCGGCGCGGCTGGCGGCCGAAGGGGTGGAAACCAGCCGCATCGCCATCGACATTGCCGCCCATAGCCGGATGCTAGAGCCGATCCTGGCCGAATTCGGCGCCTATCTGCGGGCGATCCCGCTGCGCGCGCCTGCGCTGCCGGTGATTTCGAACCGCAGCGGGCTGGCGCTGACGGCGGCAGAGGCCACCGATCCCGACTATTGGGTCGCGCATCTGCGCAATACGGTGAATTTCCGCGCCTGTCTCCAGACGCTGAGTGCCACGCCGGGCCGGGTGTTCATGGAAATGGGCCCGGGCCGGGCGCTTTCCTCGCTGGCGCAGGCCAATGGCGTGGCCTCGGGGCAGGTCATCCCGGCGCTGCGCCACCCGGAACAGGCGATGGCCGATGATGCCTGGCACATCGCCTCGATCGCGCGGCTTTGGGCCTGCGGCGTGCAGGTGGACTGGGCGCCGATCTGGGGCGAGGCGCGGCGGCGGCGTGTGCCGCTGCCGGGCTATGCCTTCCAGCGCCGCGACTATTTCATCGAACCGGGCAGCGCCGCCGCCGCCCCGACCGATGCCGCGCCGGAACGGATCGCCGATCTGGCGCAATGGGCCTGGGCGCCGCAGTGGCGGCCCGAGGCTGCGGGCCCCGATATCGACGATCTGGCCGAGATGCCGGCGGAGTGCTGGCTGATCTTCGCCGATGCCACAGGCCTTGCCGCCGCCGCCGAGCGCCGCCTGCGCGCCGCCGGCCACCGCGTGGTGACGGTGCGCCCGGGCGATGCCTTCCGGCGCGACGGCGAGACGGGCTATGTCCTGCCGGTCGAACGCGGCCGCGAAGGCTATGACCTGCTGCTGCGCGATCTGGTCGCCCGCGATCTGGCGCCGCAGCGCATCCTGCATGGCTGGCTGGTGACAAGGGGCGAAAGCTTCCGCCCCGGGTCAAGCTTCCTGCACCGCAATCTGGAACAGGGCTTCTGGTCCCTGCTGTTCCTGCTGCAGGCCATGGCAGAAGAGGCCCTGCCGCAGCCCGCGAAGATCGCCGTCCTGACCACCGGCGCCGCGCAGGTGAAGGCCGAAGCCCTGCCCTATCCGGAAAAGGCCATGGTGCTGGGCCCGGTACGGGTGGCTGGCAAGGAAATGCCGGGGCTGGCCCTGTCGGCGCTGGATCTTGACCCCGAAGCCGGGGCCGAGGCGCAGGCCGCCGCCGCGCTGGAAGAGGCGCTGGCGCCGGGCGCCAGCATCGCCGCCCTGCGCCAGGGCCGCCGCTAGGCCCAAGGGGTGCGGCAGGTCGACCTGCCCGAGGCCGCGCCCGATCTGCCGCAGGGTGCGCATGTGCTGATCACCGGCGGCTTCGGCGGCATCGGCCTGACGCTGGCCGAAGACCTGATCCGCCGCTTTGGCGTGAAGATCACCCTGATCGCCCGCCGCGCCCTGCCCGAACGCGCGCTGTGGCGCGGCTGGCTGGCCCAGCACGGGCCCGCCGACCCGATCGCGCGGCGCATCCTGGCGCTGCAACGGCTGGAATCGCTGGGTGCCGAAGTGCTGGTGGCGCAGGCCGATGTCGCCAATCTGGTCGAGATGCAGGCCGCCCGCGATGCCGGCGTGGCACGCTTTGGCACGGTGCATGCGGTGATCCATGCCGCGGGCGTGGTGGATGACGGCCCGCTTGTCACCAAATCCGCCGCCGCCGCGGAAGAGGTTTTCGCGCCCAAGCTGCACGGCACCCAGGTTCTGGACCGGCTGTTCCCCGATGGCAGCGCCGCGCTGATCGTGGCCTTCGCCTCGACCTCGACCGTCACCGGCCCGGCCGGGCAGGTCGATTACGTCGCCGCCAATGAATATCTGAACGCCTGGGCCAAGTCGCGCGCCGGCGGCCGCACGCGGGTGATCGCGCTGAACTGGGGGATCTGGCAGGGCGTCGGCATGGCGGCCGAAAGCCTGTCGGACCGGATCGGCCGCCCGCCCAGCCCGCGCCTTCCGATCGAAAGCCCGCTGCTGGACGAAGCCAGTTTCGACGCCCAGGGCAACCGCATCTTCCTGGCCGATCTGACCCTTGACCGCTGGATCCTGGATGGCCACCGCACCGCCGATGGCCTGGCCTTGGTGCCCGGCACCGGCTTTGTCGATCTGATGGCCGAGGCCTGGGCCACCCAGGGCGAGGCGGGCGGGGTCGAGATCCTGGATCTGACCTTCTTCCGCGCGCTGGATCTGGCCGAGGGCGCCCGGGCCAAGCTGCGCGTCCGCCTGACCCGCTCGGACGAAGGCTATGAGGCGGCGATCCAGTCGGAGCAGACCGTGCAGGGCCGCAGCGGCTGGCTGACCCATGCCACCGCCGGGTTGCGGCCACTGGCGGGCCCCGCCCCGCGGCTGGACGTGGCCGCGCTGACCGCGCGCCTGCCCGAGCCGGAAACCGGCGAGGGGCTGGCCTCGCCCCAGGAACGCCATCTGCGCTTCGGCCCGCGCTGGCGGGTGCTGGCCGCCCGCAGCCTGGGCCCGGCCGAGGGTATGGCCCGCCTGCACCTGCCCGCGGCCTTCGCCGCCGAGGCGGGCCCCGGCGCCTTCCCCTTCCACCCCGCCTTGGCCGATCTGGCCACCGGCTGGGCGATGGGCCTGATCCAGGGCTATCAGAACGACCGGCTCTGGGTGCCCTTGCGCTATGGCAGCCTGCGCCTCTACCGCCCGCTGCCTGCCGATCTGATCAGCCATGTCAGGAATGCCGTGCCCAACACGGCCGACCGGCCGATGGCGGTTTTCGACATCACGCTTGCCACGCCGGAAGGCGAGGTCTGCGCCGAGATCGCGGGCTTTACCATCCACCGGCTGGACGGGCCGTTGACCCTGCCGCCGCCCGACCTGCGCGCGCTGGAACTGGAAACCGGCCCCGAAAAGCCGCTGTCTGCCGCCGAAGACCGGCTGATCGCCGCCTTCCGCCAGGGCATCCGCCCCGAGGAAGGCGCGCAGGTCTTTGCCCGCGCCTTGGCGCTGGGGCGGCCGCAGGTCTATCTGTCCTCGCTGGATCTGCCGGCGCTGATCCGTCAGGCCGAGGCCACAGCCGCGCCGCGCGCCGAAACTTCGGGCTTTGACCGGCCCGATCTGGACACCGAATATCTTGCCCCACGCAATGACATCGAAAAGACGCTGGTCGGCTTCTGGCAGGATCTGCTGGGCGTGGCCCGCGTGGGCGTCGAAGACAGTTTCTTCGATCTGGGCGGCCACAGCCTGATCGCGGTGCGGCTGTTCGCCATGGTGAAAAAGGCCTTCCGCGTCGATTTCCCGATCTCGATCCTGTTCGAGGCGCCCAGCATCGCGGCCTGCGCCGCGCTGATCGCCGCCGAACTGGGCCAGGAACCGGCCGAGATGGCGGCGCCGGGCGCCGACGCGGCCCCCGTCGCCCCCGCCCGGCGCGCGCCGCCGCGGCGCTTTACCCATCTGGTGCCGATGCATCAGGGCGAAGGCGGCGCGAAACAGCCCTTCTTCCTGGTCGCCGGCATGTTCGGCAATGTGCTGAACCTGCGCCATCTGGCCCAGCTTCTGGGCGGAGACCGGCCGTTCTACGGGCTGCAGGCGCGCGGCCTGTATGGCGATGACACCCCGCATGACAGTTTCCCCGCCGCCGCCACCGATTACCTGGCCGAGCTGCGCCAGGTGCAGCCCAAGGGCCCCTATCTGCTGGGCGGCTTCTCGGGCGGCGGGCTGATCGCCTGGGAAATGGCGCGGCAGCTGGAAGCGGCGGGCGAAGAGGTGGCACTGCTGGTGCTGCTCGACACGCCGCTGCCGATGCGGCCCGCGCTGACGCGCCGCGACAAGGCGCTGATCAAGCTGGCCGAATTGCGCGCCAAAGGCCCCGGCTATCTCGCCGATTGGGCGCGCAGCCGCTGGGAATGGGAAAAGGCGAAACGCGCCCCGGCGGGGGATGCGGCCGAGGCGGGCGATTTCCACAATGCCGCCATCGAACAGGCCTTCCGCGCGGCCCTGCCGCGCTATGCGATGACGCGGCGCGACGGCGCCACGGTGCTGTTCCGGCCGCCCTTGGATCTGCACTGGCAGGTCTCGGGCGGGCGCTGGGTCTCGGCCGCGAAGGAATATGTTCTCCCCGACAATGACCTGACCCGCTTCGCCCCGGCGCTGCAGGTGGTCGAGGTTCCGGGCGATCACGATTCCATGGTGCTGGAGCCGAATGTCCGCGTGCTGGCCGCAAGGCTGAAAGCCGTGATCGCCACGGCCGAAGACCGCAGCCCCGCCCCGGCCCAGCCCTTGCCCGCGGCGGCCGAGTAGCATCATGCCCAGACTTCTGACCGTGATCCTGAACTGGCGCAGCCCCGAGATGACGCTGCAATCGGCCGAGGCCGCGCTGACCGCGCTGCAGGGGGTCGACGGCGCGCTGACCATCGTCGACAACAATTCGGGCGATGGGTCCTTCGAGAAGATCTCGGCCGCGGTCGCCGCGCGCGGCTGGGACCGCGGGCCGCAGCAGGTGCGGGTGCTGCAATCGGGCCGCAATGGCGGCTTTGGGGCGGGCAACAATTTCGGCATCCGGGCCGGTCTGCCGGGCGGCGCGCGGCCGGATTACGTCTATATCCTGAACTCCGACGCCTTCCCCGCCGCGGATGCGATCCGCGCGCTGCTGGACCATCTGGAAACCCACCCCGCCACCGGCTTTGCCGGCAGCTACATTCACGGCACCGATGGCGCGCCGCATCGCACCGCCTTCCGCTTCCCTTCGATCGCCGGAGAGTTCGAGGCGCAGATCCGCTTCGGCCCGGTCTCGCGGCTGCTGCGCCGCCAGATCGTCGCCCAGCCGATCCCCGAGGCGACGGTGCGGGTCGACTGGCTGGCCGGCGCCAGCCTGATGATGCGGCAGGATGTGCTGGACCGGATCGGCCTTTTTGACGAGACCTTCTTCCTGTATTTCGAGGAAACCGACCTGTGCCGCCGCGCGGCCAGGGCTGGCTGGCCCACCGATTACGTCGTGGAAAGCCGCGTCGCCCATATCGGCAGCGCCTCGACCGGGATGAAGGACTGGGCGCGGATCCCGGGCTTCTGGCTCGACAGCCGGCTGCATTATTTCACCAAGCAGCACGGGCCCGCCTATGCCGCGGTCGCCACGCTGGCGGCGCTGGCCGGTGGCGCGCTGTGGCGCCTGCGGCTTCTGGTGCAGCGCAAGGACCGCGGCGATCCGCCACGCTTCCTGCGCGATCTTCTGGCGCATCATCTGCGCCATCTGACCGGGTTCGGGGGAACCAAACAGCCTGCGCCCAGCCCCGCGGAATAGGGGCATGGAGGATAACATGAGCTTTTGCGCCCTTCTCATCGGCACCGAAACCCTGACCGCGCAATGCGGCGAGGCGATCCTGGCCCGCGGCCACCGCATCGAAGCCGTCGTGACCGACGCGCCCGATCTGCGCCGCTGGGCCGAGACCCACGGCCTGCAGGTCCTGCCGCCCGGCCCCGGGCTTGCCGACCGTCTGCCGCAGGCCGACTGGATCTTCTCGATCGCCAATCTGCGGCTGCTGCCGGCGGCGGTTCTGGCGCGGGCCCGGGCCGGAGCGGTGAATTTCCATGACGGGCCGCTGCCGGCCCATGCCGGGCTGAATGCGCCGGTCTGGGCGCTGCTGGCGGGCGAGGCCGAACATGGCGTGACCTGGCATCTGATCGAGGGCGGGGTGGATGAGGGAAGGGTTCTGGAAGAGCGCCGCTTCCCCATCGCGCCGGGCGACACGGCGCTGACGCTGAACACCCGCTGCTTCGAGGCCGGGCTGGAAAGCTTTCCCGCCGTGCTGGACCAGATCGAGACCGGCATTCGCCCGCGCCCGCAGGCTGAAGGCCCGCGCCAGCTGCACCGCCGCGACGACCGCCCCGCCGCCTTTGGCCGGATCGACTTCACCCTTCCGGCCGAGCAGGTGCTGCGGCTGGTGCGCGCGCTGGATCATGGCCGCTACTGGAACCCGCTGACCACGGCCAAGATCGCCGCTTCCGCCGGCGTCCTGAACGTGGGCAGCGCCGAGCCGGCGCCGGGCGCCGGCGCGCCGGGCACGGTTCTGTCGGCCGATGATGCGGGTCTTGTCGTGGCCTGCGGCACGGGTGCGGTGCGGCTGAACCGGCTGTCCTGCCAGATCAAGGGCGGCGCGATCCGCCCCTCGACCCTGACCGACGCGGTCTTGCCGCTGCTGAGCGCCGATGAGGCGGCGCTGCTGACGGCCGCGTTGACCGAGGCGGCCCCGCGCGACCCGGCCCTGCGCCGCGCGTTGCGGGCGCTGGATCCACTGCCGCTTGAGGCCCGCCCCGCCGGGGCCGCGCCGGATTGGCACCGCCTGCCCCTGTCGGCCAGCCTGCCGCAGCTGGCTCTGGCCCTGCTGCGCGCCACCGGGGCCGAGGCGGGCGATGTCGCCCTGGCCGCCCGCGCCCTGCCCGGCTACCTGGCCCATTGGGCGCCGCAGCAGGGTTTCGCGGAAGAAGGGCGCATAGTCGAACAGCATCGCGGCCGTGCCGGTCTTGACGTAGTTCG
>NZ_JAICBZ010000106.1 GCF_020179405.1 Xinfangfangia pollutisoli
CTCATACCGGCTGCGCTGGCGGCGCAAGCGGCTGCTGGCCCGCGCGCTGCTGCGCCGCCCGCAACTGCTGCTTCTGGACGAACCGACCGAGGGGCTGGATGCGCCCACCGCCGCCGCCGTCCTGGCGGGCCTGCGCCGGGCGCTGCCCCAGACCGCGGTGCTGATCGCCTCGCATCGCGCGGCCGAGGCCGCAGCATCGGACCAATGCCTTGCCCTGACAGCATTCTCTTCCGCAGGGCGGGCCGAATAGTCGCAGCGGCGATGCGGATTATTGACTCCCCGGCCCCCGGGGCGCAGGCTGAACACATTCATCGCGCAATATGTGTCTGACCCGGCGTTCCGGGGCCGGGCCGCGCTGAAGCCGGAGCGGGAAGCATGGAATTCGGGATCGTCGAGCTGTCGCGGCTGCAATTTGCCATGACGGCCATGTATCACTTTCTTTTCGTGCCGCTGACCCTGGGCCTGTCGGTCGTGGTCGCGGTGATGGAGACGGTCTATGTGATGACCAACCGCCCCGTCTGGCGCCAGATGACCAAGTTCTGGGGCAATCTGTTCGGCATCAATTTCGCGATGGGTGTGGCGACCGGGATCACCATGGAATTCCAGTTCGGCATGAACTGGAGCTATTACAGCCATTATGTCGGCGACATCTTCGGCGCGCCCCTGGCGATCGAAGGGTTGATGGCCTTCTTCATGGAGGCCACGTTCGTGGGCCTGTTCTTCTTCGGCTGGGACAAGCTGTCGAAGGTCGGCCATCTGACCGTCACCTGGCTGGTGGCGATCGCATCGAACTTTTCCGCGCTGTGGATCCTGATCGCCAATGGCTGGATGCAGAACCCGGTCGGCGCCGAATTCAACCCGATGACCATGCGCATGGAGATGACCGATTTCTTCGAGGTCCTGTTCAACGAGGTGGCGCAGGCGAAATTCGTCCATACCGTCTCGGCGGGCTATGTGACGGCTGCGGTCTTCGTGATCGGCGTCTCGGCCTGGTATCTGCTGCGCGACCGGCATGTCGAACTGGCGCGCCGCTCGATCACGGTGGCGGCGGCCTTTGGCCTGGCCTCGGCCTTCTCGGTCGTGCTCTTGGGCGACGAGTCTGGCTATACGGCCACGCATAACCAGAAGATGAAGCTCGCCGCGATCGAGGGCATGTGGCAGACCGAACCCGCCCCCGCCCCCTTCACGCTGATCGGCCTTCCCGACCAAGAGGCGCGGCAGACCCATTATGCGATCCACATTCCCTTCGTGATGGGGCTGATCGGCACGCGGTCGCTGACCACGGTCATTCCGGGCATAGACCAGTTGGTGGCCACGGCCGAGGATCGGGTGCGCTCGGGCATCATTGCCTATGACGCGCTGTTGACGCTGCGGGCCGAACGCGCGGCGACGCCGCCCGAAGTCGTGCAGAGGTTTGAGGCGCATTCGGCCGATCTGGGTTTTGCCTTCCTGTTGAAGAAATATGTCGACGACCCGCGCGAGGCGACGGATGCGCAGATCAAGCAGGCGGCGGGTGACACGGTGCCGACGGTCTGGCCGCTGTTCTGGGCCTTCCGCATCATGGTGGCGCTGGGCTTTTCCTTCATCGTGACGATGGCCTATTTCTTCTGGCGCGCCTCGTTCCGGCAGATGCGCTATCCGCGCTGGGCGCTGCATCTGGCGGTCTGGATGATCCCCGCGCCCTGGATCGCCGCCGAAATGGGCTGGTTCGTCGCCGAATTCGGCCGCCAGCCCTGGACGGTGGACGGGGTGCTGCCGACCGCGCTGTCGGTCTCGGCGCTGTCGATCACCGAAGTTGCGATGACGCTGGCGGGCTTCGTGATCTTCTACACCGTCCTCTTCATCATCGAGATGGGCCTGATGCTGAAATACATCCGCAAGGGTCCGTTCCAGGATGTCGAGGAAACCGAGGCCTGGGTCGCGCGGCATCGCGCGCGGCTGGCCGGTCGGCAGAATGCCGATGCCATTGCACAGCCGGCGGAGTGAAAGAGATGATCCTGAACGAACTTGTCAGCTATGAAACCCTGCGGGTGATCTGGTGGCTGCTGCTGGGCGTCTTGCTGATCGGCTTTGCGCTGACCGACGGCTTTGACATGGGCGCGATGGCGCTGATGCCCTTCGTGGGCCAGACCGATGTGGAACGCCGCGTCGCCATCAACACGGTGGGCCCGGTCTGGGAGGGCAATCAGGTCTGGTTCATCCTGGGCGGAGGGTCGATCTTCGCCGCTTGGCCGCCTTTATACGCGGTCAGCTTCTCGGGCTTTTACCTGGCGATGTTTGCGGTGCTGGCCTGCCTGATCGTGCGGCCGGTCGCGTTCAAGTTCCGCTCGAAGCGCGACGGGTATGCCTGGCGGTCGAACTGGGACCGGGCGCTGTTCATCAGCGGCGCGGCGCCGGCGCTGCTGTTCGGCGTGGCAGTGGGCAATGTGCTTCAGGGCGTGCCCTTCCACCTGACCGACGATCTGCACACGGTCTATGAGGGCGCCTGGTACACGAAATTCATCGGGCTTCTCGACCCGTTCTCGCTGCTGGCGGGGGTGGTGTCGCTGGCGATGCTGGTGATGCATGGCGGCGCCTGGCTGAACCTGAAGACCGAAGGCGCGGTGCAGGCGCGGGCGCGGGCCTATGGCGCGGTGGCGGCGCTGGTGGCGGCGGCGGCCTATGGGCTGGCCGGGCTGTGGATGGCCTATGGCATCGGCGGCTACCGGATCGTCGGCGACTACGTCACCGATGGCCCGTCGAACCCCTTGCATTTCACCGTGGAACAGACCGCGTCTTGGCTGAGCGTCTATGGCGACCGGCCCTGGATCGCCGTTGCGCCGGGCTTGGGCATTCTGGGTGCGCTGCTGACCTTTGCCGGGCTGCGGGCGGGGCGCGAAGTGTCGACGCTGCTGATGTCGAAACTGTCGATCCTGGGGGTGATCTCGTCGGTCGGGCTGACGATGTTTCCCTTCATCCTGCCGTCCTCAACCCATCCCGGCTCGTCGCTGACGGTGTGGAACGCCTCGTCCTCGCATCTGACGCTGTTCGTCATGCTGGTGGTGACGGTGATCTTCATGCCCTTGATCCTGGCCTATACGGCCTGGGTCTACAAAGTGCTGTGGGGCAAGGTCACGCCCGACAAGGACGGCTCGGCCGGTCCGTTGCTGTATTAGGAAAGGAGCCGCGCAATGTGGTATTTCGCCTGGATCCTGGGTCTGCCGCTGGCGGCCGGCTTCGCGGTGCTGAACGCGATGTGGCTTGAGCTGAAAGAGGATGAAAAGCTGCTGCGCCAGCGCCTGCCCGAAGACGGCGACGCCTAGACGGCCTGACCCCCTTTGCCCCGATGCGTGCCGCCGCGATCAGCGCGCGGCGCGCACCAGCCGGCGATGGGTCGAGGGGCGGCCGAATTCCGGCATCATCAGCCGCGTATAGGTCATCGCGGTCACCAGGGGCTGGCTGCGGTCGCCCGACATCTGGTAGACCACATCCGACCAGTCGGCGCTGAGCCCCTCGGCGGTCATTTCGCGCCAGCGCAGCCAGATCCGGTCGCCGCAGCCGGGCAGATCCATCGCCACGATATGCGGCACCAGCGCGGTGGCGCCGCGCGCAACCAGCGCCTCGCGGTGGCGATGCAGATGCACGATCAGCTCGGACGCATCCCCGACCAGCATCCGATGCCCGCCGAGGGCCACGGGCAGCGGCAGGCTGTAGTGGCGGGCCAGATCGTCATAGCGCTGGGCGAACAAGGCCCGCGCGCGCCAGTCGAAATGGGCCTGATAGAAAGCGAACATCTTCCCGGTGTCCTGTGCGAAAGCGAAGGCATCGACCTATGCGATTCGGCTTCAGCCTTTGTGTTGTTTGCGACTGATAACATCACACGAGCGACAACATAGCGGATATGTGCAATGTGCATGAAATATTCGGTTTGGAGCAAGACCGGAAACGAAACATCCAAAGCCACAGGCCCCGCGGCGGCCCGGTTTCGGCGGATTTCAGCTGCGCCGCGGCGGCGGATCGGCGCTGCGCCGCGGCTGGAATCCAGGATTGACACAGGGCGCAAACAGGCGCCTGCTGGAACGATCTGGATGCCACGCAAGGGACGGAGGGGATCAATGACGATTGACCTTTCGCGGCGCAGCTTTCTGAAGCTGGCAGGCGCGGGGGTGGCAGCGACCAGTCTGGGCGCCATGGGCTTTGGCGCGGCTGAAGCGGCAGAGGTGGCGCATGTGCGCGCCTTCAAGCTGGCCACCATGACCGAGACACGCAACACCTGCACCTATTGCTCGGTTGCCTGCGGGATCATCCTTTATGCCAAGGGTGACCTGAAGGCGGGCGAGACGGCGGAACTCGTGCATGTGGAAGGCGATGCCGACCACCCCACCAACCGCGGCACGCTGTGCCCCAAGGGCGCGGCGATCAAGGATTTCGCCCTGTCGGCCACCCGCGCCGTCAAGCCGCGCTATCGCGCGCCGGGCGGGGCCGCATGGCAGGATATCAGCTGGGATCAGGCCTTCGACAAGATCGCCCGCGCGATCAAGGATGACCGCGACGCCAACCTGATCGAAACCAACGATCAGGGCCAAGTGGTCAACCGCTGGAAGACCGCGGGCTTCCTGGCCGCCTCGGGCACCACCAATGAAACGGCCTGGACCACCTACAAGGTCGTCCGATCCCTGGGCATGGTCGCCTTCGACAATCAGGCGCGCGTCTGACACGGCCCCACGGTAGCCAGTCTGGCTCCGACGTTCGGCCGCGGCGCGATGACCAACTCGTGGACCGATATCAAGAACACCGACCTTGCCATCGTCATGGGCGGCAATGCCGCCGAGGCGCATCCCTGCGGCTTCAAATGGGTGACCGAGGCCAAGGCGAAACGCGGCGCCAAGCTGATCGTGGTGGATCCGCGCTTCACCCGCACGGCCAGCGTGGCCGATTATTACGCGCCGATCCGGCCGGGCAGCGACATCGCCTTCCTGATGGGGGTGATCAACTGGTGCATCGCCAACGGCAAGGTGCAGTGGGAGTATGTGAAGAACTACACCAACGCGTCTTTCCTGGTGAAGGAGGGCTTCGGCTGGTCGGACGGGTTGTTCAACGGCTATGACGCCGAAAAACGGGTCTATGACACGGCGGATTGGGACTATCAGCTGGGCGAAGACGGGTTTGCGCTGACCGACCCCACGCTAAGCGATCCGCGCTGCGTCTGGGCGCTGCTGAAAGACCATGTCGCGATCTACACGCCCGACTTCGTGGAAAACACCTGCGGCACGCCGAAGGACCGCTTCCTGAAGATCTGCGAGATGATCGGGGAATGCGCGGCGCCTGATCGGGTGATGACCTCGATGTATGCGCTGGGCTGGACCCAGCATTCCAAGGGCGCGCAGAACATTCGCGGCATGGCGATGCTGCAGCTGATCCTGGGCAATATCGGGTTGCGCGGCGGCGGGGTGAACGCGCTGCGCGGCCATTCCAACATCCAGGGTCTGACCGATCTGGGGCTGATGTCGAACCTGATCCCGGGCTATCTGAACATCCCCGTGGATAAGGAAGTCGATTTCGAGACCTATATGTCGACCCGCGGCAACGCGCCCCTGCGGCCGAACCAGACCAGCTACTGGCAGAATTACCGCAAGTTCATCGTCTCGTTCCTGAAGGCGATGTGGGGCGATGCGGCAACGGCGGAAAACGACTGGGCCTATCACTACCTGCCCAAGCTGGACGTGCCCTCGTATGACATCCTGCGCACCTTCGAGATGATGGCGAAGGGCGAGGTGAACCTGTATTTCTGCCAGGGCTTCAACCCGCTGCTCAGCTTCCCCAACCGCGCCAAGCTGACCGAAGCGCTGTCGAAGCTGAAACTGCTGGTCGTGATGGACCCGCTGCAGACCGAGACGGCGCATTTCTGGGAAAACCACGGTGTTTTCAACGATGTGGACCCGGCCGCGATCCAGACCGAGGTGCTGGAACTGCCGACCACCTGCTTTGCCGAAGACGAAGGCGCGCTGGTGAATTCGGGCCGCTGGCTGCAATGGCACTGGGCCGGGGCCACGCCTCCGGGCCAGGCGCGGCGGGATTGCTGGATCATGGCCAACATCTTCCTGCGCCTGCGCGATCTGTACCGGGTCGAGGGCGGCAAGTTCCCCGATCCGATCCTGAACCTGACCTGGGATTATGCCGATCCCTATGAACCCTCGCCCGAGGAACTGGCGAAGGAAATGAACGGTCGCGCGCTGGCGCCGCTGTATGACGCGACCGATCCCACCAAACTGGTGCTGGACGCGGGCAAGCAGCTGAAGAACTTCAGCCAGTTGAAGGATGATGGCAGCACCATGTGCGGCTGCTGGATCTTCTCGGGCTGCTGGACCGAAGAGGGCAACATGATGGCGCGGCGGGACAATACCGATCCCGATGACACCGGCGCCTATCTGAACTGGGCCTTTGCCTGGCCCCTGAACCGGCGGATCCTGTACAACCGCGCCTCGGCCGACATTCACGGCAAGGCCTGGGATCCGACCCGCAAGCTGATCGAATGGGACGGCGCGAAATGGGCGGGCTATGACGTGCCCGATATCGGCGTCACCTCGAAACCCGAAGACGTGATGCCCTTCATCATGACGAATGAAGGCGTGGGCAAGCTGTTCGCGCGCAAGGGCCTGAAGGATGGCCCGTTCCCCACCCATATGGAGCCCTTCGAAAGCCCGATCGACAACCCGCTGAACGCCGCGATCCGCGGCAATCCGGTGGCGCGGGTCTTCCCCGACGATCTGGCGCAGATGGCCACCAGCGCCGAATTCCCGCTGGTCGGCACCTCGTACCGGCTGACCGAACATTTCCACTACTGGACCAAGCACAACAAGGTGAATGCCGCCTTGCAGCCCGAGTTCTTCGTGGAAATCTCGGAGGAACTTGCGGCCGAGAAGGGCATCGCCAAAGGGGGGCAGGTGCGGATCTGGTCGAAGCGCGGGCAGATCTGGGCCAAGGCGGTGGTGACCAAGCGGATCAAGCCGATGATCTGTGCGGGCAAGACCGTGCATGTCGTGGGCATGCCCATTCACTGGGGCTTCATGGGCGCCGCGCAGAAGGGCTTTGGCCCGAATTCGCTGACCCCCTTCGTGGGCGACGCGAATATCGAGACGCCGGAATTCAAGGCCTTCCTCTGCAACATCGAACCCGTCGAGAAAGGGCCCCTGGCATGACCACCCGCGCCCCCGAACCGACCACCGCGGCGGCCAATCCGCCGGTGCAGCCGATGGAGGTCAACCTTCTGCCCTCGGACGTCGTGCGGGCCTCGGCCATGCCGAACCTGCCCGCGCCGGACCGGCAGCTGACCAAGGTCGCCAAGCTGATCGACGTGTCGAAATGCATTGGCTGCAAGGCCTGCCAGTCGGCCTGCATCGAATGGAACGACACCCAGCCCGAGCTGGGCGTCAATGTGGGGGTCTACGAGAACCCGCATGACCTGACGCCCGACATGTTCACGCTGATGCGCTTCACCGAATACGAAAACCCCCAGACCGGGGATTTCGAATGGCTCATCCGCAAGGATGGCTGCATGCATTGCGAAGATCCGGGCTGCCTGAAAGCCTGCCCGGCCCCCGGCGCGATCGTGCAATATTCCAACGGGATCGTGGATTTCATCCATGAAAACTGCATCGGCTGCGGCTATTGCGTGACCGGCTGCCCCTTCGACATCCCGCGCGTCTCGAAGGTGGATCACAAAAGCTACAAATGCACGCTCTGCTCCGACCGGGTGGCGGTGGGGCAGGGGCCGGCCTGCGCCAAGGCCTGCCCGACCCAATGCATCAGCTTCGGCCCCAAGGACGAAATGCTGGCCCATGCCGAGGACCGCATCGCCGATCTGAAAGCGCGCGGCTATGAAAATGCCGGCATCTACGACCCGCAGGGCGTGGGCGGCACGCATGTGATCTATGTGCTGCATCACGCCGACCAGCCCTCGCTTTACGCGGGCCTGCCGGATGACCCGCAGATCTCGCCGCTGGTTCAGGGCTGGAAGGGCCCGGCCAAGACCGTGGGCCTGGCGGCGCTGGGCCTGGCCGCGGCGGGGGCGGTGCTGCATGGGCTGCTTAGCCGCCCGAACCGGGTGCAGCCCGAGGATGAGATGCAGGCCCAGGCCCTGGTGAACGGCGGGGCGGAGGATCGGGCATGACGCGCGACTATTCCGAAGCGGGCGACCATCTGATCAGCACGCGCCCGGTGCTGGTCAGCCGCTATCGCTGGTTCACAAGGGCAAATCACTGGATCATCGCGGCAACGACGATCCTTCTGATGCTGTCGGGTCTGGCCTTCTTCCACCCCGCGCTGTTCGGCCTGACGGCGCTGTTCGGCGGCGGGCAGATGGCGCGCTGGCTGCATCCGTTCCTGGGGCTGGTGCTGGCCCTGGGCTATCTTTTGATCTTCATCCAGCTGGTGGCGCGCAACCTTCCGCGCCGCGACGATGTGGTCTGGGTCAAGCATTTCCGCGACGTGATGGACCAGAACGAGGAAAAGCTGCCCACCCTTGGCAAATACAATGCCGGGCAGAAATTCGTCTTCTGGGCGATGGCGGGACTGATCCTGCTGCTTCTGGGCAGCGGAATCGCGATCTGGCAGGAATATTTCCCCGATCTGGTCACCATCCCCGACCGGCGCATCGCGGTTCTGGTGCATGCCGCGGCGGCGGTGCTGATGGGGCTGGTCTTCATCCTGCATGTCTATGCCGCGATCTGGACGCGCGGCACGCTGCGCGCGATGACCCGCGGTTCGGTCACCGGCGGCTGGGCCTGGCGGCATCACCGCAAATGGCTGCGCGAAGTGGCTGGACGCAACCGGGGGAAACCCGCAAAGTGACCGGAAGGCGATAGAATGCCCCATCGCGTGGCCGGTCGGCCCGAGGAGGTCATATGAGCCGCAGCGCAGAGCCCGATCCGGGGATGATCGGCGGGGTGGCGCAGCCGGATTTCGCCCGGCTGCCCGATCCGGTGGCGCTGTTCCAGACCCGCGCACGCCGCTTTGCCTTTCTGGCGCAGTCCAGCCGGCTGGGCCCCTATCTGGCCTTTCTGGGCGAGTTGGCCGCCTTGCAGGCCCGGCTGGCCGCCGCGATGCCGCCCCCCGTGCTGCCCGGCCCCGCACCGCTGGACCGCGCTGCTTTGGCCGAGGATCCGGCGCTGCAAGCCACTCCGGCCGCCCTGTGCGCGGGCGCGGCGGACCTTGACATGCCGGGCCCCGCGCGCCTGGCCCTGCAGGCCGTGACCGCCGCCGATGCGCAAGATCGCCGCTGGCTTCTGGGCAATGTCCTGTCCGACCGCATCCCCGAAGACAGCGCCGCGCCGCATCTCTTCGCCGCCGCCGCGGTGCAGGTTCATCTGGCGCGCCTTGCCGCGCAGCTGGATGCCAAATCGCTGCGCCCCAGTGCCCCAGGTTGCTGCCCTTCCTGCGGCGGCAGGCCCGTCACCTCGACCGTGACCGGCGCCCAGGGGATCGAGAACATCCGCTACGCCACCTGCGCGACCTGCGCGACGCAATGGAACGTGGTGCGGATCACCTGCCTGTGCTGCGGCTCGACCAAGGGGATCAGCTATCGCTCGGCCGAGACGACCGAGGCGATGGTGAAGGCGGAATGCTGCACGGAATGCGGGTCCTGGGTGAAGATCCTGTATGCCACCAAGAACCCCACGCTTGAGGCTTTGGCCGATGACGTGGCCTCGCTGGGGCTGGATCTGATGATGAAGGAGACGGGGCTGACGCGCGGCGGCTTCAACCCGTTCCTGGTGGGCTATTGAGCGGCGATTACCGCGCCTTGCCCTCGGTCGACCAGGTCCTGTCCGGGGCCGAGGGGCAGGCGCTGGTGGCCGAACATGGCCGCGCGCCGGTTCTGGCCGCCTTGCGCGCCCGGCTGGATGCGGCGCGCGCGGCGATCCGCGCCGGGGCCGATGCAGTGGAACTGGCCGCCGGCCTGACCCCGGCGCTGGTGGCCGATCTGGCGCAGGCCGCGCGGTCGGGGCTGCGCCCCGTGCTGAACCTGTCGGGCACGGTCCTGCACACCAATCTGGGCCGCGCCCTTCTGGCCGAGGCGGCGATTGCGGCGGCGGTGCAGGCCATGGCCAACCCCTTGGCGCTGGAATTCGATCTGGGCGGCGGCAGCCGGGGCCAGCGCGACGACCACCTTCGCGGGCTTCTGTGCGAGCTGACCGGGGCCGAGGATGCCACGGTGGTCAACAACAATGCCGGCGCGGTGCTGATCGCGCTGAACAGTTTCGCCCAAGGCCGCGAGGCGGTGGTGTCGCGCGGCGAATTGATCGAGATCGGCGGTGCCTTCCGCATGCCCGACATCATGGCCCGCGCCGGCGCCGTGCTGCGCGAAGTGGGCACGACGAACCGCACCCATCCGCGCGATTATGAAGGCGCGCTGGGCCCGCAGACCGGGGTGATCCTGAAGGTCCACCCGTCGAATTACCGCATCGAGGGCTTTACGGCCGAGGTTCCCGCGCCCGCCTTGGCCGCCATCGCGCGCAAGGCCGGCGTGCCTTTGATGAACGATCTGGGCTCGGGCTCGCTGGTCGATCTGTCGCGCTGGGGCCTTCGGCGCGAGCCGACCGTGGCCGAGGCGGTGGCCGAAGGCGCCGATCTGGTGACGTTTTCCGGCGACAAGCTGCTGGGCGGGCCGCAGGCGGGGTTCATCCTTGGCCGTAAGGATCTGATCGCGCAGATCAACCGCAACCCGCTGAAACGCGCGCTGCGGCTGGACAAGATCCGCATCGCCGCGCTGGAGGCGACCTTGCGGCTTTATCGCGACCCCGACCGTCTGGCCGAGCGGCTGCCGACGCTGCGCTATCTGGCCCGGCCGAAGCCCGAGATCGCGGCCCAGGCGGCGCGGCTGGCACCGCTGGTCGGGGCGAAGGTGGCCGCCTGGGGCTATGCCTGCGCGGCTTGCGATTGCGAAAGCCAGATCGGCTCGGGCGCCTTGCCGGTCGACACGATCCCCAGCGCCGGCCTGCGGCTGACCGGGCCGGGGGGCGACGCGCCCGACCGTCTGTCGGCCCGTTTGCGCGGCGGCGCGGTGCCGGTGATCGGCCATATCCGCGACGGCGCCTTGGTGCTGGATCTGCGCTGCCTGGGCTGCGACGACGACCTTTTGCAGGCGCTGGGCGGATGATCGTCGGGACGGCGGGCCATATCGACCATGGCAAGACGGCCCTGGTGAAGGCGCTGACCGGGGTGGATGCCGATCGGCTGGCCGAGGAAAAGGCCCGCGGCATCACCATCGACCTGGGCTTTGCCTATGCCGATCTGGGCGGCGGCGCGGTGACCGGGTTCGTCGATGTGCCCGGGCATGAGCGGCTGATCCACACGATGCTGGCCGGCGCCGGCGGCATCGATTTCGCGCTTCTGGTGGTGGCGGCCGATGACGGGGTGATGCCGCAGACCCGCGAACATCTGGCGATCCTGGACCTGCTGGGGCTTGGCCGCGGGCTGGTGGCGCTGAGCAAGGCGGATCTGGCCGATGCGCCGCGCCGCCGCGCGGTTGCGGATCAGATCCGCCTTGCCCTGGCGGGAACGGCGCTTGCCGAGGCGCCGGTTCTGGCGGTGTCGGCGCTGACGGGCGAGGGGATCGCGGATCTGCGCGCCGCGCTGATCGCGGCCG
>NZ_JAICBZ010000107.1 GCF_020179405.1 Xinfangfangia pollutisoli
GCGCCCGGATCGCGGCCTTCACCGCAGGCTGACAAACCGCCTCTGCCCGCCGCGCCGCGGGCCCGGCGGCTGGGGCCCGGCGGCCCGGGTGCGGCAATGTAAATATTCTTCACATGAGGTCTTGAAAGACCCGCCCCAAGCGCGCATCTTCGCCATGTGAAAGACATTCACATGCCATCGCAGCAAGGGAGATACCGCCGATGCACTCGCCTTACGCCGCCCCGGGGCTTGCCCGATCCGGCGGCCTTCTCTCCTGGCCGCGCCGGGCCGAAGCCTGGCTTGACCGCCGCGGCCGTGCCGCCTGGATCGTCGCCATGGTCCTGGGCTTCATGGTCTTCTGGCCGATCGGCCTGTTCCTGGTCCTTTACATCACCATCACCCATCGCTGGAGCCAAGACATGTTCGGACACAGCTGCCGCACCCGCCGCGGAATGCCCCAAGACCCCACCCGCGACGCCAGCCGTGACTGGGCGCGCGAGCGCGGCTTCGGCCGCGGCTGGGGCAGCGCCGCGTTCCGCCCCTCGGGCAATGCGGCCTTCGACGATTACAAGACCCAGACCCTGCGCCGGCTGGAAGACGAGCAAGAGGCCTTTGAAGGCTTCCTGCAGCGCCTGCGCGCGGCCAAGGACAAGACCGAGTTCGACGCCTTCATGGAGGAACGCGCCCGGGTGAACCGCGAAAGCGCAGAAACGGCCGAGGCGCCCGAGGCGCCCGGCGCCGAAGATCCGCGCCGCGGCGCCTATTAAGCGCAAAAGCCGCGGCCGTCGCTTCCCCGTACCCACCTCGTGACGGCCGCAGCCGCACTCCGCCCCCGCGCGGAGTGCGGTTTTTTCTGTCCGACCGGGGATTTCTGCGCGCCGGGCCAAGCTGGTCCTTGGCGGATGGCCCGGGCCTTGCTAGGCTTCGCTTCGTCCCTATCTGATCCCAGACATGCGCCACACGCTTCCCATCGCCCCGCAATTCTACGTGACGGCTCCGCAGGCCTGCCCCTATCTTGACGGGCGGACCGAGCGGAAACTGTTCACGGCATTGCAGGGGGAACATGCCCAGAAGCTGAACGATGCGCTGTCGAAGCAGGGCTTCCGGCGCAGCCAGAACGTGTTGTACCGGCCCTCCTGCGCGGAATGCTCGGCCTGCCTGTCGGCGCGGATCCGGGTTGCGGATTTCCAGCCCAACCGCAGCCAGAAGCGGATCCTGAAGAAAAACGCAGCACTGCGCCGCAACGCGACCTCCCCTTGGGCGACCGAGGAACAGTTCCAGCTGTTCCGCCGCTATCTGGACAGCCGGCATGCCGATGGCGGCATGGCCGACATGGACATCTTCGAATTCGCCGCGATGATCGAAGAGACGCCGATCAAAAGCCGGGTCATCGAATATACCCGCCCCCCGCGTGAGGGCGAGCGGGGCCGGCCGCTGGTCGCCGTCTGCCTGACCGATGTCTTCGATGACGGGCTGTCGATGGTCTACAGCTTCTACGATCCCGACATGGCGGCCAACAGCCTGGGCACGCAGGTGATCCTTGACCATGTCGCCATCGCGCGCGAGGCGGGGCTGCCCTTCGTCTACCTGGGCTATTGGGTGCCCGGCAGCCGCAAGATGGGCTACAAGGCCGGCTTCGACGCGCTGGAGATCTACAAGGCCGGCCATTGGCAGCCGATCGGCGATCCGGCCGCGCATCGGGCCGAGCTGCATCCTTTGTCGGTCGATCCGATCGCCGAGCAGGTGGCCCGCATCGCCCTTCCCGAAGCGCGCGGCATCCAGGACCAGACCTGACGCCGGGCTGAGGCGCGCGATTTTCCGTGGCAGCGCCATTGGCGCGGCGTGGTGGCATGGTCGTTTGACCAAATTCGCGGCAGCTGCCCTGCCCAAGGCAGGAAGCGCCCATTTGCGACGCGACGCAAGCCCAGGAATTTCGTTCCGAATTCATACCCTTCTGCGGTTTTCGCCTGCAAAAAGGTGGATTTTCCGCACAGAATTTGTTTCAGTTGACGACAAGGCCAGACATCCGATAATTGGCCAAGTTTTCTTACCGCTTGACAATAAGCCGGCGCGAACCGGCGCATGGGAGGGGAATTGATGCAAGGACTACTGGCGCTTTCGCGCCTGATCGACCGTGTCAATACGGCGATCGGAAAGGCGGTGATGTGGCTCATCCTCGCCTCGATCCTGATTTCAGCCGGCAATGCGGTGATCCGCAAGATTTCACCCCAGCTGGCCTCGAATGCCTGGCTGGAACTGCAATGGTATCTGTTCGGCGCGGCCTTCATGGGGGCGGCGGCCTATACGCTGGCGCAGAACGAACATATCCGCATCGACATCTTCTATGGCGGCCGGTCGCGGCGCACCCAGCACTGGATCGACCTGTTCGGTCACATCTTCTTCCTGATGCCCTTCGTGGTGCTGATGTCGTGGATGCTGGTGCCCTATGCCTGGCAGGCCTACAAGATCCACCAGATCTCGACCAATGCCGGCGGGCTGCTGATCTGGCCGGCGCGCGCCATTCTGGCGGCCGGGTTCATCCTGCTGGTCATCCAGGGGATTTCCGAAATCATCAAGAAAATCGCGGTGATGCAGGGGCTGATCGAAGACCCCCATCCCTTCATCTCGGCGCATGAGGCGGCCGAGCTGGAAGGCGCGGAACTGGCCAAGGCGGTTGCCGAACTGAACGAGGGACGCCGCAAATGATTGAACTCATCGCGCAGAACATGGCGCCGATCATGTTCGCCTCGCTGGTGGTGTTCCTGCTGCTGGGCTATCCGGTCGCCTTCTCGCTGGCCGCCAACGGGCTGATGTTCTTTGCCATCGCCGTCTGGCTGGCCCCTGCCTCAAGCCATTCGATCACCCTGGACTGGCCGCTTCTCTTCACCATGCCACAAAGGCTTTGGGGGGTGATGTCGAACGAGATCTATCTGGCCATCCCCTTCTTCACCTTCATGGGGATCGTGCTGGAACGGTCCGGCATGGCCGAAGACCTGCTGGACACGATCGGCCAGCTGTTCGGGCCGATCCGCGGCGGGCTGGCCTATGCGGTGATCATCGTCGGCGCGGTTCTGGCCGCCACCACCGGCGTTGTTGCCGCATCGGTCATCGCCATGGGGTTGATCTCGCTGCCGATCATGCTGCGGTATGGCTATGACCGCCGCGTCGCCTCGGGCGTGATCGCCGCCTCGGGCACGCTGGCGCAGATCATCCCGCCCTCGCTGGTGCTGATCGTGCTGGCCGACCAGCTGGGCCGGTCGGTGGGCGACATGTACAAGGGCGCGATGATCCCGGGCCTGGTGCTGACCGGGCTGTACATGCTGTACGTCTTCATTGTCTCGCTGGTGCGGCCGAACTGGGTGCCGGCGCTGCCGCCCGAGGCTCGGACGCTGGGCTCGGGCGTGATGTCGCTGTTCGTGGCGCTGATCGCCTGCGTCGCCATCGGCTATGGCGCGCATGTCTGGCTTTACCCGACCCACGGCGCCAATGCCGACATCCTGGGCGCGGCGGTGGGCATTCTGGCGATCTATGCCTGGGCCGTCATCGACAAGGCGTTGAAGATCAACACCATGTCGCGGCTGGCCCAGCAGGTGATCATCGTGTTGATCCCGCCGATGGCGCTGATCTTCCTGGTCCTTGGCACCATCTTCCTGGGCATCGCCACGCCGACCGAGGGCGGCGCGATGGGGGCTGTTGGCGCCATGCTGCTGGCGGCGATGAAGCGGCGGCTGAACATGGCCGTCGTCACCCAGGCGCTGGCCTCGACCACGCGGCTGTCGGCCTTCGTGATCTTCATCATCCTGGGCGCGCGGGTCTTCTCGCTGACCTTCTACGGGGTGAACGGCCATATCTGGGTCGAGCATCTGCTGACGTCGCTGCCGGGCGGGCAGCTGGGCTTCCTGATCGTCGTGTCGATCCTGGTCTTCCTGCTGGCCTTCTTCCTGGATTTCTTCGAACTGGCCTTCATCATCGTGCCACTGCTGGTGGCGCCCGCCCAGGCGCTGGGCATCGACCTGATCTGGTTCGGGGTGATCCTGGGGGTGAACATGCAGACCTCGTTCATGCACCCGCCCTTCGGCTTTGCGCTGTTCTACCTGCGGTCGGTCGCGCCGCGCGGCACCTATGAGGACAAGGTGACCAAGCAGAAGATCGCGGGGGTCACCACGGGGCAGATCTACTGGGGCGCCACGCCTTTCGTGGTGATCCAGGTGATCATGATCGGCGTGGTCATCGCCTTCCCGCAGATGGTGATGCATTACAAGGGCGTGGTGGTCGACCCCTCGACCATCGAGATCAAGGTGCCCACCCTGCAGCCGATGGCGCCGGCAGGCACCACCACCGCCCCTGCCCCCGCCCCCGGCGGATTGCCCGGCCTGCCCGGCCTGCCGAACCTGGGCGCGCCGACCGTGCCCGGCGGGGCGGCCGCGCCCGATGCCGGTACGGCGCCTGCCCCCGCCCCGGCCGAGGGCGGCGGCCTGCAGGGGCTGCCGACGCTGGCGCCGCCGAAGATCACGCCCTGATCTTTCGCGCTTCGCAGGAAACAGGCCCGGCTGCTCAGGCGCCGGGCCTTTTTCCTGCCTGCACCTTGGGCCGGCCAAATGCAAAAGGCCCCGGAATCGCTTCCGGGGCCTTCGCGTGATCCTTTGGCCTGGCTTACAGCTTGCCGGCCTGCTGCTGCGCCATCATGAACACGTCGTAATTGTATTCGGCGATCTGCGCGTTCAGATAGGCATCCTTGCGGAACGCGTCCTGCGAGGCCTTGATCTTGGCGAACATCGGGTTCGAGGCCGACACTTCGGCATAGACCTCGTTCGCCGCCTCGAAAGCCGCCGACAGCACGTCCTGCGGCAGCGGGCGCAGCTGGGCGCCATTGGCCACCAGCGACTTCAGCGCCGTCGGGTTCTTCCAGTCGTAATTGGCCAGCATGTCCATATTCGCGACCACGCAGCCCGCCTGCAGCGCCGCCTGATAGGCTTTCGGCAGCTCGTTCCACTTGTCGAGATTGATCATCGTGGCGATGGCCGGACCACCTTCCCACCAGCCGGGATAGTAGTAGTAGGGCGCGACCTTGTAGAAGCCCAGCTTCTCGTCGTCATAGGGGCCGACCCATTCGGTGCCGTCGATCGTGCCCTTTTCCAGCGCCGGATAGATGTCGCCGCCGGCGATCTGCTGCGGCACCACGCCCAGCTTCTCGATCACCTTGCCGGCGAAACCGCCGATGCGCATCTTCAGGCCCTTCAGATCCTCGACCGAGTTGATTTCCTTCTTGTACCAGCCCGCCATCTGCACGCCGGTATTGCCGGCCGGGAAGGCGATCAGGTTCTGGGTGGCGTAGAATTCGTTCATCATCTCGATGCCGCCGCCATGGTAGAACCAGGCATTGGTCATCCGCGCGTTCAGCCCGAAGGGCACGGCGGCGCCCAGCGCATAGGTCGGGTCCTTGCCCCAGAAGTAATAGGGCACGGTATGGCAGGCCTCGACCGTGCCCGAAGACACCGCATCGGCGGCTTCCAGGCCGGGAACCAGTTCGCCCGCGGGGAAGACCTGCAGGGTGAATTTGCCATCGGTCATGTCGCTGACCGTCTTGGCCATCACATCGGCGGCGCCGAAGATCGTATCCAGCGATTTCGGGAAGGACGAGGTCACACGCCAGGTGACCGTGGGGTTGTCCTGGGCAATGGCCGGGGCGGCCAGCACCGAAGCGCCCGCGGCAGCCGTGCCGCCCAGCGCCGCTTTCGTCAGAAAGCTACGACGATCCATAGATTCTCCTCCACTTTCTTTTGGCCCGCACTCCCGCCGGGCATTGTTTCTGAGCCGAGCCTAACGGGCGGAATCCCAGTTGCAAATCCCTTTCTTGGCGTCATCCCGGGGGCTGGTAAGGTTTTCTTACCAGCTTTCGCGCGCCCGGCGGCGGCCAGGCGGCAGAGCCGGCAAGACAAGGATTTTCCGGCACTTAACTGCCCAATCGCCGGGCAATGGCACAGGAATCGATCGCCGCTTCCGCGGCCGCCCCGGCCGCCCGCGGGCCCGGTCGCGCCAAGGCCGGAGGCCTGGCCACGCCCCGGGGGTACCAGCCCCCGCACCGGGCCAGAGTCGCCCCCGAAGCGACCGGATCTTTGCGGAAGTTGCCCTTCGGACCAGATCAACGCAAGATAAGTACAAAATTCCGGGTCACGGCGACATTTTTCATGCGCTTTTGCAGTTGACGCTGCACGCGCCCCGCACTAGTGTCCGCCGCGATGAGCCAAAGGGGCTGAAAATGGTCGGCATTCTTGTACTTGGGGGTGAATGGCGCATGGGCCGGTAACGGCAGGACCATGATGGTTTCCCATGCGCCCCCGGTCGACTCCCGGGGGCTTTTTGTTGCGCGAGGCGGAAGGAAAGAGACGGAAATGGCACGTCAGACGGATGCGCAGATGAGCGGCGCGAAGATGGTGGTTCAGGCGCTGAAGGATCAGGGCGTCGAGGTGGTCTTCGGCTATCCCGGCGGCGCGGTCCTGCCGATCTATGACGAGATCTTCCTGCAAAACGACATCCGTCACATTCTTGTCCGCCATGAACAGGGTGCCGTGCATATGGCCGAAGGCTATGCGCGCTCGACCGGCAAGCCGGGCGTCGCGCTGGTGACCTCGGGTCCCGGCGCCACCAATGCGGTGACCGGCCTGACCGATGCCTTGATGGATTCGATCCCGATCATCGTGCTGACCGGCCAGGTCCCGACCTTCATGATCGGCACCGATGGCTTCCAGGAAGCCGATACCGTCGGCATCACCCGCCCCTGCACCAAGATGAACTGGCTGGTGAAGGATACGGCGAAACTTTCGGAAACCATCCATCAGGCCTTCCATGTCGCCACGGCGGGCCGCCCGGGCCCGGTGCTGATCGACATTCCGAAGGATGTGCAATTCGCCACCGCGACCTATACGCCGCCCGAAAAGCTGAAGCCCAGCCATTACCAGCCCAGGGTGAAGGGCGATGTCGAGGCGATCACCCGGCTGGTCGAGCTGATGGAACAGGCCGAGCGGCCGATCTTCTATACCGGCGGCGGCGTGATCAACTCGGGCCGTGCGGCCAGCCAGTTGCTGTGCGAGCTGATTGATGCCTCGGGCATTCCGGTCACCTCGACGCTGATGGGTCTGGGCGCCTATCCGGCCTCGGGCAAGAACTGGCTGGGCATGCTGGGCATGCATGGTCTGTACGAGGCCAATCTGGCCATGCATGGCTGCGACCTGATGATCAATATCGGCGCGCGCTTCGACGACCGGATCACCGGCCGCGTCAAGGATTTCTCGCCCCGTTCGGTCAAGGCCCATATCGACATCGACCCCTCGTCGATCAACAAGGTCATCCATGTCGACATCCCGATCCTGGGCGATGTCGGCCATGTGCTGGAAGACCTGCTGCGGATCTGGAAATCGCGCGGCCGCAAGGTCAACAAGGACGGTCTGGCCAAATGGTGGGCGCAGATCAATGAATGGAAGCGCGTCGATTGCCTGGCCTATGAGGGTTCGGAAAAGGTGATCAAGCCGCAATATGCGCTGCAGCGGCTGGAAGCCCTGACCAAGGGCATGGACCGCTACATCACCACCGAAGTGGGCCAGCACCAGATGTGGGCCGCGCAGTTCCTGGGCTTTGACGAGCCGAACCGCTGGATGACAAGCGGCGGGCTGGGGACGATGGGCTATGGCCTGCCCGCCAGTATCGGCGTGCAGATCGCCCATCCCGAGGCGCTGGTCATCAACGTGGCGGGCGAGGCGTCCTGGCTGATGAACATGCAGGAAATGGGCACGGCGATGCAGTTCCGCGCCCCGGTGAAGCAGTTCATCCTGAACAATGAACGGCTGGGCATGGTGCGCCAGTGGCAGGAATTGCTGCATGGCGAGCGCTATTCGCAATCCTGGAGCGAAAGCCTGCCCGATTTCGTGAAACTGGCCGAGGCTTTCGGCTGCAAGGGCATCAAGGTCTCGGACCCCAAGGATCTCGACGACGCGATCCTGGAAATGATCCGCTATGACGGGCCGGTGATCTTCGATTGCCTGGTCGAGAAGCACGAGAACTGCTTCCCGATGATCCCGAGCGGAAAGCCGCATAACGAGATGCTGCTGTCGGCCGATGCCAACGCGTTCAAATCGGGCGCGGTTCTGGTGTGATGTGTCGGACCGGGGGTTTTGCACCCCCGGACCCCCGCAGGATATTTATACAGAGAGGAAGGCACATGTCCGCCTTGAACATCAAGAAGGGTGCGACCAGCCATTCGGCCTATGACCTACGCGACAGTCATTCCGAGGTCGAGGAAAGCCATACGCTGGCGGTGATCGTCGAGAATGAGCCGGGCGTTCTGGCGCGCGTGATCGGGCTGTTTTCGGGCCGGGGCTACAATATCGACAGCCTGACCGTGGCCGAGGTGGACCATACCGGCCACCGCTCGCGCATCACCGTGGTCACCCGCGGCACGCCCGCCGTGATCGACCAGATCGAGGCGCAGCTGTCGCGCATGGTGCCGGTGCATGAGGTGCATGACCTGACCGCCGAGGGCCCGAGCGTGCAGCGCGAACTGGCGCTGTTCAAAGTGGCGGGCAAGGGCGACGCGCGGATCGAGGCGCTGCGCCTGGCCGAGATCTTCCGCGCCAATGTGGTGGATTCGACGCTGGAAAGCTTTGTCTTCGAAATCACCGGCGCGCCCGAGAAGGTGGATGCCTTCGCCGAATTGCTGCGCCCGCTGGGTCTGAAGGAAATCGCCCGCACTGGCATCGCCGCCCTGTCGCGCGGCGCCTGAGGGCGGCGGGATCCGGCGCCGGACGCCCTAACGCCGCCGGCTCAGCCGTTCCTCGACCCGGCCCTTGACCAGCCAGGCGACCGCGAAGGCCCAGATCGCGATCGCCTCGAACCACAGGACCAGCATGCCCTGGTTCACCACCGCCTGCGGCCCCTCTGGCCCGCGGATCTTGAACCACGAGGCCACGATCACCAGGACGGTCATGGCCACGATCACCCAGCCGCAGGCGCGGTAGATGCGACGGCGCAGCGGCTTGGCCGTGCGGGCGAATTTGCGCAGGCACATCGCCGCCAGGGCCGACAGGAAGGTGATGGCGCAGAAGTAATGCGCGAAGGCCGCCAGCTTGTAACCCAGCGCCTGCTGGGTGATCGAGCCCAGAAGATTGGCATTCATCCGCGTCTCGTTCGGGAAATAGGCCACGCCGAAGGCCGCGATTCCGGCCAGGGTGGTGATCAGATCGTCCGAGACATGTTCGCCTTGCGCGGGAGAATGGCCCGGATAGGTGATCAGGAACAGCCCGATCGCCGTCAGCACCCCCACGAAAGCATCGCGCATCAGCGTATGGTAATAGTCGCTGATCGACGGCTCGACCGCGCCCTGGCTGGCCCAGCCGCCCAGGATCAGGATCAGCGGCAGCGCGATCCCCAGCCAGCCCAGCATCTTGCGCGTCCGGTAATAGGCGCGCACCACATCGTCGCGGTGCTGTTCGGCCATGCCCCTGTTCCCCGTCGAAATTTCCGGGGGGCATTATGCAATGCGATCAGGCGCCGGTGAAGCGGGGCGGGCGCTTTTCCAGAAAGGCCGCCACGCCTTCGCGGAAATCGGCGCTGGCGCCGCATTGGCCCTGCAGCCGCGCCTCCAGCGCCAGCGCACCGGGCAGATCAAGGTCGAAACTGCCGCGCAGCGCCTGTTTCAAGGCGCCATAGGCCTGCGTCGGACCCTTGGCCAGATGGTCCGCCCGCGCGGCGATCTGGGCCTCAAAGCCCTCATCCGGCACGGCTTCCCAGATCATCCCCCAGTCCGCGGCCTGGCGGGCGCTGATCTTCTCGGCGAAAAGGGCGGCCCCCATGGCGCGGGCCAGCCCGATCTGCCGCGGCAGCCAATGCGTGCCGCCGGCATCGGGGATCAGGCCGATGCGGGTGAAGGCCTGGATGAAGCTGGCGCTTTCGGCCGCGATCACCACATCGCAGGCCAGCGCCAGATTGGCCCCTGCCCCGGCCGCCGCCCCGTTCACCGCGGCAATCACCGGCACCGGGCAATCGGTGATCCGGCGCAGAAGCGGCACATATTCCTCGTTCAGGACCCGCTCGAAATCCACAGCGCCGATATCCTGCGCATCCTGCAGATCCTGGCCCGAGCAGAAGGCGCGGCCCGTGCCCGTCAGCACGATCACCCGCGCCCGCCCCGCCACGGCATCGAAGGCCGCGATCAGCTCGTGCCGCATCTGCGAGGACAGCGCATTCATCACCTGCGGCCGGTTCATCGCCAGTGTGGCGATCCCCCCCTGTTCCTGCAGCGCAATCGTCTCATATGCCATGGCAGCCTCCCTTTGCGGCAAGCCTAGCAAGCCGCACAGGGCCGCACAGCGCAGACGCTGCGTCAGTCCTTCAGCAATTCCTTCAACCGCGCCTCTTCGGCGGCCGAAAGCCCGGGGTCGGCGGGCCCGGGGCGGCGGCGCAGGGCGGCAAGGGCGATGCCGCCGCCGACAAGCAGCATGGCGGGCCCGGCCAGCCAGAGGATCAGGTTCGAGCCCGAGGCGCGCGGGTTGAACAGCACGAATTCGCCGTAGCGGTCGACGATGAAATCCACCACTTCGGCATCGCTGTCGCCCGCCATCAGCCTTTCGCGGATGATCAGCCGCAGATCGCGGCTGATCGCGGCATTGCTGTCGTCGATCGTCTCGCCCTGGCAGACCGGGCAGCGGATATCGCGCGAGATCGCCCGCGCCCGTGCCTCCAGCGCCGGATCGGCCAGGATCTCGTCGGGCTGCACCGCCAGCGCGGGGGCGGCGGCCAGCAGCACCAGGGCCAGCACATAGGCGGCCGCACCGCCCGTTGCGCGCGCAAATCCGGTCATTCCGCGGGCACCCCTTGCGGGGCCGCGCGCCGGGCACCGGCCGCGACGCGATAGCGCCGGTCGGTCAGGCTGAGAAGCCCGCCCAGCGCCATCAGCCCCGCCCCGATCCACAGCCACGAGGCGAAGGGCTCGATATAGGCGCGGACCGCCCAGCCGCCGCCCTGTTGCGGATCGCCGATCACCAGATACAGGTCGCGCAGCAAGGTCTGGTGGATCGCCGCCTCGGTCGTGGGCATGGCCTGAACCGGATAGAAGCGCTTTTCGGGGAACATCACCGCCACATCGGCGCCGCCGCGGGTCACCAGCATTTCGGCCTTGGTGGTGCGGTAATTCGGCCCCGGCTCGTCATGCACGTCTTTCAGGGTGATCGCATAGGGGCCCAGATCGAAGGTTTCGCCCAGCTGCGCCACGCGGATCGTCTCGACCTTCCAGGCATGCATCGCGGCCACGGCGAAGATCATCACCCCCAGGCCCGCATGGGCGCTGGCCTTGCCCCAATCGGCCCGCGGCAGCCGGGCCAGCCGGCCCAGCCGGTTCTTGCCCCGGCCGGTGCGCGACCACAGATCCAGCGCCGCGCCGAAGACGACCCAGGCCCCCAGCGCCACGCCGCCAAAGGCCATGGTCTGGTAGATCGCCAG
>NZ_JAICBZ010000108.1 GCF_020179405.1 Xinfangfangia pollutisoli
GCCCTGTTCCTCGGTCTCGCGCAGGCGTTCGGACGACGGCGCCAGCGCACGGGCCAGATCGGCCAGCGCCGCCGGATCGGCGCCCTCGCGCAGGGTCAGCGCCAGCAGCACCGCATCCTGCCAGCCCGCGCCATGACGCAGCACGTCGGACAACCAGGCCTCAAGCGCCGCCGCATCGCGAACCGTGCCCTCGGCGATCACCTGCTCCAGCCCATGCGAATAGGCGAAGCCGCCGGTCGGAAAGGCCGGAGACAGGTATTGCACCAGCGCCAGAAGCCCGCTCACGTCGCCTTCTTATGGCCGAAGGGCAAGGACGGGGCCGCAGCAGCGGGGGCATGGAAATGCACATGCCCGTCGCCGTGATCGTGCCAGCCGAAGGTTTCGGGCCCGTGATCATGGCCATGCCCGTCCGGGCTGTGACCCTCGGGCCCGTGGCTGTGCCCCATGGTGCGGCCATGGCCATAGGCGCCGCCTTCCGGCGTGAAGGGCTCGGTCACCGGGGCAAGCGTGGCACCCAGACCGGCCAGCATGGCTTCCAGCACATGATCGGCGCGGATCAGCAGGCGGTCAGGCTCGATCTGGCAAGGCGTGTGGCGGTTGCCGATATGCCAGGCATAGCGCAGCAGATCCGGGCCGGTGATCTGCACCAGGCTTTCCTCGGCCGCGACAACCTGCACCGCGCGGCCGTCTTCCAGCAGAAAGCCCCAGTGATCGTCCATATTGGTGACCATGGGCAGATCGACGAGGAACCCCTCGTCATGCACCGTCACCAGCCGCCTGCGGCGCAAAAGCCGCTCGTCATAGCCCAGGACGACCAGATCATAGCAGCGCTCGGGCGCCGTGGTCAGCACGCTGCGGGCGGGCGGAAGGTCAGCCATGGCGGCCCCCTTCCCCGCGCCCCTTGGCGGCAGGGCCTGCGGTCAGATGTAGAAGCGCGGGCCCATGATGCGGTGCAATTCGCCCATGCGGGTCAGGCCGCGGGCGGCCAGGTCTTCGTCCGACATGGCGTTCAGCCGGCTGAGCGCGCGCATTTCGGGCCGCGCTTCGGCCATCGCGATCAGACGACCCCAGAACGTGGTCTTGCGGGCCGAGTTCAGTTTCGACGTCATGGGAAACCCCCTTGTCAGGTTGTTCCCCTCCCTGCCCCCTTGATGCTGCATTGCAGCATGCTCGGCAAGCCTGGGTGGCGTATAGCCGGCTTGCATCCTGGTCATGTCTTGTCGTCATCTTGCCGCCTTTGCCGGGCCTGCCCCGGCGCTTGCCCCCGGTTGGGTCAGTACAGGAAATAGCGTTGCGCCAGCGGCAGTTCGGTCGCGGGTTCGCAGGTCAGCAGCACCCCATCGGCCCGCACCTCATAGCTTTCGGGATCGACCTCGATCTGCGGCGTCGTGTCGTTCAGCTTCATGTCGCGCTTGCCGATGTCGCGGGTGTGTTCCACCGCCAGCACCTCGCGCGCCAGCCCGTAGCTGCCCTTCACATCGGCCTGCAGCGCCGCCTGCGAGACCCAGGTCACGGCATTCCTGACCAGCGAGCCGCCGAAGGCGCCGAACATCGGGCGGGTATAGACCGGCTGCGGCGTCGGGATCGAGGCGTTGGGGTCGCCCATCTGCGCCACCACGATCACCCCGCCCAGCAGAACCATTTCCGGCTTGGCGCCGAAGAAGGCGGGCGACCACAGCACCAGATCGGCGCGCTTGCCTTCCTCGATCGAGCCGATGTGCTGTGACATGCCATGCGCGATGGCCGGGTTGATCGTGTATTTCGCCACATAGCGCTTGACGCGGAAATTGTCGTTCTCGCCGGTTTCTTCCGGCAGCCGGCCGCGCTGGACCTTCATCTTGTGCGCGGTCTGCCAGGTGCGGGTGATCACCTCGCCCACCCGTCCCATGGCCTGGCTGTCCGACGAGATCACCGAGAAGGCGCCCATGTCGTGCAGGATGTCTTCGGCGGCAATGGTCTCGCGCCGGATCCGGCTTTCGGCGAAGGCCACGTCCTCGGGCACCTTGCGCGACAGGTGATGGCAGACCATCAGCATGTCGAGATGTTCCTCGATCGTGTTCACCGTATAGGGCATGGTCGGGTTGGTGGATGAGGGCAGAACGTTCTGGCTTCCCACAACCTTGATGATGTCGGGCGCATGCCCGCCGCCGGCCCCTTCGGTGTGGAAGGCGTGGATGGTGCGGCCCCGGATCGCGGCCAGAGTGTTTTCCACGAAGCCGCTTTCGTTCAGCGTATCGGTGTGGATCATCACCTGCACGTCCATCGCATCGGCCACCGTCAGGCAGCAGTCGATGGCGCCGGGGGTGGTGCCCCAGTCTTCATGCAGCTTCAGGCACGAGGCGCCGGCGCGGACCTGTTCCTCAAGCCCCGCGGGCAGGCTGGCATTGCCCTTGCCCGCGAAGGCCAGGTTCATCGCGAACCCATCCGCCGCCTGCATCATCCGCATCAGATGCCAGGGCCCGGGGGTGCAGGTGGTGGCCAAAGTGCCATGCGCGGGGCCGGTGCCGCCGCCCAGCATGGTGGTCACGCCCGAATGCAGCGCGTCGTCGATCTGCTGCGGCGCGATGAAATGGATATGCGCATCCATGCCCCCCGCGGTCAGGATGCGGCCCTCGCCCGCGATGATCTCGGTCCCCGGGCCCACGATCACATCGACGCCCGGCTGCGTATCGGGGTTGCCCGCCTTGCCGATCCTGGCGATCCGCCCGTCGCGCAATCCGATATCTGCCTTGTAGATGCCGGTATAGTCGAGGATCAGCGCATTGGTGATCACCGTATCCATGGCGCCTTCGGCCCGGGTAATCTGGCTTTGGCCCATCCCGTCGCGAATGACCTTGCCGCCGCCGAACTTCACCTCTTCGCCATAGCGCAGCGCATTGGCCTGGCCCGCGCTGCGCTCGGCGATCAGATCGCGCTCGACCTCGATGATCAGTTCCGTATCCCCAAGGCGCAGACGGTCGCCCCGCGTGGGGCCATACATGTCGGCATAGGCGGCGCGAGAAAGTGTGGTGGCCATGGGCGGTCCTGTCAGCCTGTGAAGGGTCGGGTTTCGATCAGTCGGGCGTGCCGGGGCCGCGCTTGGTCAGACGCTGGGCATTGGCGCGGGTGCGGCGGCGATAGGGTTTCAGCGCCTGGTCGGCCACGGCGGCGGGCGATTTGCCCGCCATCGTGGCGCGCGCGGCGGCAAGGCTGCTTTCGCGCACCGCGGCCAGCTTTTCGCTGAGCATGCGGTCGTTTTCCTGCGGCGTCACCCGCCACAGGCCCATCATGCCCGCCAGGCGCATGGCGATCACCGCCTGCGCCTCGGCCAGGGTCATGGCGCTGCGCACCGCAAGTTTCATCATCTCGGTCGGGGTCGAGAACGGGTTGAAAGGATACATGATCCGGGTTGCTTTCTATGCGAGGAACCGCTCATCCACCGGCACCTGAAGGGCCGTGGCAAGCGCATTCGTCTGGGATGCCATGGCAATCACCGCCAGAAGCTCTGCATGCATGGCAGGGCTCATGCCCTTGGCGCGGGCGCTGGCAGTGTGGGAATGGACGCAATAGCCGCAGCCGTTGGCGGCCGATACGGCGATGTATATCATCTCTTTGACCACCGGGTCCAGCGCGCCGGGGCCCATGACGCTGCCGACCCTGTCCCAGACCGATTTCAGCTGCGCCGGATCATGCGCCAGCACGCGCCAGAAGTTGTTGACGTAATCGGTCTGCCGCGTTTCGCGGATCTCGTCGAAGACCGCGCGGGCCTCGGCCGAGGCGGCCTCGTCGCTCAAAGCCGGCAACACCGCCATCACAGCACCGCCATGACGCGCGCCGGCCCGCCCGTGCCGCCCTTGTGCTTGGGCGCGCCGATGAAGATCGTGGCGCCGGTCGCGGGCAGCTGGTCAAGATTGGCCAGGTTCTCGATCCCGAAGCGCCCGCCGGGCAACCACGAGAAATGCACCGCGAAATCGGCCGAATTGCCGGGATCCAGCGACATGGTGTCAACGCCGATACAGGCCACGTCCAGCCCGGCCAGCATGTCGGTCGCAGCTTTCGAGAAACCCGGGAAAGCCAGCGCGCCATCGGGGGTGTTGCGGAACTCGGGCGTGGCGACCTTGGCCGCCCAGCCGGAATTGAACGCCACGCAAGACCCGGCCGGGATCGCGCCATGCGCGCTGACGAAGGCCTCGATATCCTCGGGCTCGACCATGGCATTGGCGTCATCCTTGGCCTTGGCCGTGATGTCGACGATGCACAGCGGGCAGACCAGCTTTTCCGGCGGCAGCGCATCGACCGAGGTGCCCGCTTCCGAAAAATGCAAGGGCGCGTCGATATGGGTGCCGGAATGTTCCCAAATCGTCAGCTTCCACAGCTGATAGCCCGACTCGGCGAATTTCACCGCGGGTTCGTACAGGATGCCGGGCTTGCCGTCGAAGGTGGGGAAGGTGTCATCCCAGGCATGGGTCAGATCGACCACCCGGCCCGAGGATTGCGCCAGTGCCGGGCGGGCGCTGGTCAGGCCCAGACCGGCGACGGCGGCCGTGGTGGCCGCGGCCCCGGAAAACAGCGCGCGGCGCGACAGCATATGCGATTTGACGGATTCGATCAGGCAGGCGTCACACATGGCAGTTCTCTCCCTCAAGCGGCGCCGCGGCGCGGGTGAAAAGACGGGGGCGGGCCGATGGCCGCGCTACAACTCTCCCATGACCTTCTGATTGAAGCCATAGACTTTGCGCCCGCCCGACAGCGGCACCAGCCGCACTTCGCGGCTTTGCCCCGGCTCGAAGCGCACGGCCGTCCCGGCGGCGATGTCCAGCCTTTTGCCGCGCGCGGCCGCGCGGTCGAAGTCCAGGCCCGGATTGGTCTCGGCGAAATGGTAATGGCTGCCCACCTGCACCGGCCGGTCGCCGGTATTCGCGACCATCAGCACCGTGACCTCGGCGCCTTCGTTCAGGGTGATTTCGCCTGCGGCGGGGAAAAGCTCACCGGGGATCATCTGCAGCCTCGCATGGGGCCCGGATCGGGCCGGGGATCGGAACGGGAAACCGGATGCGTATCATGCACCCGGCCTAGCGGATCGGATGGTGGACGGTGACCAGCTTGGTGCCGTCTGGAAAGGTTGCCTCGACCTGGACCGAGTGGATCATCTCGGGCACGCCCGCCATGCATTGCGCGGCGGTGATGACATGGGCGCCCGCCTCCATCAGCTCGGCCACCGGCCGGCCGTCGCGCGCGCCTTCCACGACGAAATCGGTGATCAGCGCCACCGCTTCGGGATGGTTCAGCTTGACGCCGCGCGCCAGGCGGCCGCGCGCCACCATGGCCGCCAGGCTGACCAGCAGCTTGTCCTTCTCACGCGGGGTCAGGTTCATCTTGGCCGTCTCTCCTTACATCTGCCAGACCCGCGGCAGCGGCGCGCCCTGCCGCAGCACCGCAAGTGCCCGCACCAGCTGACGCCGCAAGGGCCAGCCATCTGCCGCCATCATCCGCAGCATCAGCCGATCGGGCAAGGCCGAAGCCGCCGCCGCGACGCCGCTTTCGGTCAGAACCGCCCGCAGGGGGGCCAGCAGGTCGCCCGCCCCCGGCCGGATCAGCGCCACCGAGGCCAGCGCCCGCGCGCCGCGCAGCGTGGCCAGCCCGTCAAACGCCGCGGGGCATAGATGCAGCGGCTCCAGCCACAGCAGCCGCCCCGCCTGCCGCACCGCCCGCGTGTCGCGGAAATCCAGCGCCGAGACGGTCTCGCCCATCGCGATCCGGCCCAGGATGACGCTTTCCGCCAGCAGACAGCCGGCGCCCGCGCCCAGGGCCACCTCGGTTCGCCGCACCACCTGCGCGCCGTCGAACAGGATCGTCTCCTGCGGCAGCCAGTCCAGCCAACCGCCCGCGCCCACCGTCATCTCGACCGAGACCTCGGCCGGCCGGTCGGCGCGATAGGCGCGTTCGGCGGTCTGGGTGGTGGCGGTGGCGCGGGCGCCAGGGGCAAGATCCAGCGCATAGGCCAGCCGGTCGCCGCCGCACAGCCCGCCCGAGGTGTTCAGAAAGGCGATCTCGGCCCCTTGGGGCGTGAACAGCGGCACCGCCTTGGCCGAGCCGCTTTGATAAAGCCGCTCCAGCCGGGCGCCCTGACCCTGGCCTTGGTGCGGCGTGGGCCCCGCCAGCGTCACCCGCGCAAGCCCGACCGACCGTTCCAGCCGCGGCGGCGCGGAACGGCGGGTCGGATCCGAGGTCAGCAGGCTGTGCAGGCTCATATCCTTGCTTCTGTCATCTCGCGGCGCGGCCGCCAGCGCAAACCCGCCCCTACGCCGCCGCGCCTTTCCACAGCGCCCCGAGTCGCGCCAAACCGGCAGCAGGTCGCACAGGATTTAAGCACGGAAAGAACCCGCTGGCGACGGCAGAGGATCGGAACTGCCTTCACGCGGCGAGGGAGACCCTCGCCGCGGCGCGGGACGGCATGCAGCGGAAAGTGGTGCCCCCAGAGGGACTTGAACCCCCGACCCTCTGATTACAAATCAGATGCTCTACCAGCTGAGCTATAAGGGCACTGCCTTCCCATACCCTGCCCGGGGGGCAGCGCGCAAGCGGGTCAGGCGCGGTTGGCGCGGGCCAGAACCGCCACGGCGGCCAGGCCGATGCCCATCACCAAAAGCGCGGCCGGCGCGGCTTCGGACAGTTTCTCCAGCGAGGCCAACTCGAAGACCCGCGTCGACAGCGTGTTGAAGTTGAACGGCCGCAGCAGCAGCGTCGCCGGCAGTTCCTTCACGCAATCGACGAACACGACCAGCAGCGCCGTCAGCACCGAGCCGCGCATCATCGGCAGATAGACCTCGCGCAGCGCGCCGCCCGGCCCGCGGCCCAAGGATCGCGCGGCCATCGGCAGATTGGGCGAGACCCGGCCGAAGGCGCTTTCCACCGCGCCCTGGGCCACGCCGAAGAAGCGCACCAGATAGGCCAGCCCCAGCGCGAAAGCGGTGCCGGTGATCATCAGCCCCGGATCGGTGCCGGTCAGCGCCAGGATCGCATCGGCCAACCGGTGATCCAGCGCCGCCAGCGGGATCAGCAGCCCCACCGCCAGAACCGCGCCGGGCGTCGCATAGCCCAGCGTCGTCAGCGGCAGGATCCAGCGCCCCGCCGGACTGCCCGACAGGCGCAGGCCGTAGACCGCCAGCAGGGCTGCGATCACCGTGGCCAGCGAGGCGATGCCGCCCACGACCAGCGTATTGCTCAGCGCCTTCAGAAGGCCCGGCGCCATCCATTGCCCCGGCGCCTGGCTGCCATGATACAGCATCACCCCCACCGGCAGCAGGAAGCCCGCGGCAAAGGGCAGCAGGCACAGCGCCGTGGCGATCCAGCCCCGCCCGCCCCGCAGCGGCAGCCGCGCGATTGGCCGTTGCGACCGGCCCAGCCGGTGATAGCGCGCATTGCGGCGCGACAGCCGCTCGACCAGAACCAGCGTCACGATCAGCCCCAGCAGCACGCAGGCAATCTGCGCCGCGCCCCCGGCATTGCCGCCGTCCAGCCAGGTCGAGAAGATCCCCGCCGTCAGGGTCTGCACGCCGAAATGCTGGATCGTGCCGTAATCGGCCACCGTCTCCATCATCGCCAGCGCCACGCCCGCCGCCAGGGCCGGCCGCGCCATCGGCAGGCCCACCCGCCAGAACAGCCCCCAGGGCCCCTGGCCCAGGGCGCGCGCCACCTCATAGGTGCAGCCCGACTGTTCGCGAAAGGCCGCGCGGGTCAGCAGATAGACGTAAGGATACAGCGCCGCCGACAGGACCAGCCCCGCCATCCACAAGGACCGCGTCTCGGGGAACCAATAGTCGCGCGCCGAGGTCCAGCCCATCGCCGCTCGCAGCCAGACCTGCACGATGCCGCCATAGTCCAGCACATCGACCAAAGCGAAGGCGCCGACATAGGCCGGGATCGCCAGCGGAAACAGCAGCGCATGGTCCAGCCAGCGCCGGCCGGGAAAGTCATACATGCTGACCAGCCACGCCGCCCCCACCCCCACGGCCGAGGTCAGCACCGCCACCGTCGCCATCAGCAGCAGCGTCGTGCGCAGATAGCGCGGCAGCACCGACTGGGCCAGATGCGGCCAGATGTTCTCGGTCGGATGGAAGGCGATCCACAGCACCGACACCACCGGCGCCAGCACCAGCGCGGCAATCGCCAGCGCGCCCAGCGTCCACAGGCCGGGCAGCGGCCAGCGCCGGCGAAGCCCGGCCCGCGGCGGGGCCCCGCCGGGAAGTTGAGTGATTTGCTCGGTCATCGCCGGCCCGGTTACAGGAAAGCGGTTTATCTGTAAAGAAAACCTCGTATACTTACCGGGATTGGCCGCCGGAACCTCCGCGATGGCCCGAAGGGCTAAGCTGACTTACCGAATGCGCATCGTCTACCACCTGGGCGCCCATTGCACCGACGAGGAACGCCTGGTGCGCTGCCTCTTGAAGAACCGCAGCCGGCTGGCCGAACAGGGCATCGTCGTGCCCTCGCCCACCCGCTACCGCAAGCTGCTGCGCAGCACCGCCGTCGCGCTGAAGGGCCAGGCCGCCTCGATCGAGACCCAGGCGCTGGTCCTGGAAGAGATCATGGACGAGGACGTGGCCGACCGGCTGGTCCTGTCCTGGGATTCCTTCCTGTCCTTCCCGCAATGGGTGCTGCGCGACGGGCTATATGCCATGGCGGGCGAACGCATCCGCGCCTTCACCCAGATCTTCCCGCGGATCGAGGCCGAGTTCCATCTGGCGATCCGCAATCCGGCCACCTTCCTGCCGGCGCTGTATGAAAAGCAGAAGGGCAAAAGCTACGAAGAGTTCATCGAGGGGATGGATGTGCAGGCGCTGCGCTGGTCCTCGGTCGTGGCGCAGATCCTGCGGATGAACCCGGGCGTTCCACTGGTGATCTGGTGCGATGAAGATACGCCGCTGATCTGGCCCGAAGTGCTGCAGGCGGTCTCGGGCCATGACGATGCGACCGAGCTTGAGGATACGGACGAGCTGCTGTCGCAGATCATGTCGCCCGACGGTTTCGCCCGGATGCGCAATTACATTGCCACCCATCCGCCCGGCTCGGTGCAGCAGCGCCGGCGCATCGTGTCGGCCTTTCTTGACAAATTCGCCGTGACCGACCGGATCGAGATGGAATTCTCGCTGCCCGGCTGGACCGACGCGATGGTCGCCGAAATGACCGCCCGCTATGCCGAAGACGTGGCGCTGATCCGCCAGATGGACGGGGTAAGTTTTATCGGGGCGTGAGGGGGGCTGGCAGGCAGACGTCCTGCCCGGACCGAGGGGGATATCGGGTCGCCCCCTGTCGACACGCCCGGAAGAACCGCGTCACGACCTGAAGCGCGCCGTCTGATCTGCGCGCCGATCAGGGCGCCGGCGGGTCTGGCCGGAAGGGCTGTTCCAGTTCCAGAACATTGCCCTCGGGATCTCGGACATAGACGATCAGGCAGGGCGCCCCGGGTGGGCCGAAATCGACCACCTCGCCCTGCATCCTGCCGCCCGCCTCCAAGACGCTCCGGCAGGCCGCCTCCAGATCCGGAACCTCGAAGGCAAGATGCCCGAAGCCGGGGGCATTGACGGCCGGCATGCCTTGATCCGGCCCGGTGGCATATTCCAAGATTTCCAGAAACGGCCCCGGATCGTCGGGAAGGCCCAGCCAGACCGACCGGATATCGACCCCGGCCAGACCGTTCCCACGCCCGGCCACCGATGGGGACAGCTGCCGGGGCGGGCGCAGATCGACGACGCCGAACACCCGGCGATAGAAGTTCGAAAGCGCCGCGCCATCGCGGGCGGTCAGGCTGACATGCGACAGTTTCACCCTGCCCTGCCCCCAGAAAGCCAGGACACGCCACCAGCCGCGCGCGGCGCAGGAGGCAGCAAAGCCCGGCGCCGCCTCAGGCCATGCCCAGCGCGGTCTTGTACATTTCCAGCACCGCCTCTTCCTCGGCGATGTCGTCGGGCTTTTTCTTGCGCAAAGCCACGATCTTGCGCATCGCCTTGGTGTCATAGCCCCGGCCCTTGGCCTCGGCCATCAGCTCTTTCTGCTGCTCGGCAATGTCCTTCTTCTCGGCTTCCAGCTGCTCGAAGCGCTCGATGAACTGGCGCAGCTCATCGGCCGCAATTCCGTAGGCGTCAGAGGCGTCGGCCATGGCAAGGCTCCCTGTTGGCATCGGTGTTGGCATCAGTTCCGGGCGACCGGGATAGTCGGGGCGCGCGCGCCCTTCAACCCCCCATTCGCGCCACCCGCCGATCTTCGCCCGCGCCTGCGCCCCCCAGATCTGCGCTTGCGCGATGCCCGCTCAGCCGTTAGCCAGAGGCGGGAAGCCGCGGATGGAAGGAAACTCGGGATGCAAAGCCTGGTCTGGGGCGGGGCCCTTGTCTCGCTGATCGGTGTCGCGGGTCTGTTCTATTGCGTGATGCGGGCGCTGCGCGCGCGCCGGGCCGGCCTGCCGGACGAGGTGATGCGCGACGAATTGCAGCGCGTCGTGGTGATCAACATGGGCGCGCTGGCCGTGTCGGCGCTGGGGTTGATGCTGGTCGTTCTGGGCATTTTCCTGGGCTGAGGCCCGGGACGCACGCCCGGGCCAAGCCCGCCGCCTAAAGCCGGTCCAGATCGGCCAGACGCCGGCCCTCGGCCAGCATCCGATCCAACAGCGGCGCCGGCGCCCAAAGCGCATCCTCGGCCGCCCAGGCCTGCAGATCGGCGCGCAGCACCATCAAGCCGCGCCCTGCGGCCTGATGCATCGGCCCGCCGCGCCAGCGCGGGAAGGACCAGCCGGCGATCAGCGCATGGTCGATATCCGAGGGCCGCCGCGCCACCCTCGCCTCCAAAAGCCGGAAGCCTTCATTGGCCAGCGCCCCCAGCCAGCGCCGCAGCACCTCGGCCTCGCTCATGGCGCGCATCGCCGGTTCGGCAGCCGGTTCGGGCAGATCGGGCAAGGGCTGGCCAAAGCCGTCCAGCGCCGCTTCCAGCACCCGGCGCGGCACGCCCAGCGCCAGAAGCCGCGCCAGCGCCGCGCGCC
>NZ_JAICBZ010000109.1 GCF_020179405.1 Xinfangfangia pollutisoli
GCAGGTGGTGGCGCGGGCCGGGAACCGGACGCGGGAACTGGCCGATCCGACCGCGCATGCCGAGGTGCTGGCCCTGCGCGCGGCCTGTGCGGCGGCAGGGTCCGAGCGGCTGCCGGGCCATGATCTTTACGTGACGCTGGAACCTTGCCCGATGTGCGCCGCGGCGATTTCCTTCGCCCGGGTGGCACGGCTGTATTACGGCGCCGCGGATCCGAAATCCGGGGGCGTGGCGCAGGGGGCGCGGGTCTATGCCCATCCGCAATGCCACCATGTGCCCGAAATCTATGACGGGTTGGCCGCGGCCGAGGCCGAGGGGCTGCTGAAGACCTTCTTCGCCGGGCGGCGCGGGGATCAGGCGGGCTGAGCCTGTTCGGCCAGTTTCACCATCACCCAAAGCGCGCGGTTCACCGGCACCGGAATGCCGAAGCGCTCGGCCCGGCGCAGGATTTCGCCGTTCAGATGGTCGATCTCGGTCTTGCGGCCGCGCATCATGTCCTGCGCGGTCGAGGAATATTGCGCCTGCATCTGCGTGGCGATGCCTTCGGCCATCTGCATCAGATCGGCCGGCAGCACCACGCCCGAGGCCGCGGCCACGGCCCGGCATTCCTCCATCACGTCGCGCATCACCGCATAGGCGCCGGGCTGGGCGGCGACCGGGCCATAGGGCTGGCGGGTCAGCGCCGACAGCGCGTTGAAGCAGCAGTTGATGGTGAATTTCACCCATTGCGCCACTTCGGCCTGATCCGAGACCTCGACGCTCAGCCCCGCCTTGCGCAGGCGCGCGGCGGCTTCCGTCGCACCGGGGCCGGGGCCGAAGATCAACTCGCCCCGGCCGTGATGGCGGACATGGCCGGGGCCGGCCATGTCGGTGGCCACATAGACCACGGCGGGAATGACCTGGCGGTGCAGGATGTCGGACAGGATCTCGGCATTGGAAATGCCGTTCTGGAACGACAGGACGGTCGCCCCGGGCGCCAGATGCGGGGCGATCTGCCGGGCGGCTTCGGCGCTGTCGCCGGATTTCACCGCCACGATCACGATCTCGGCCCCGGCCACCGCCGCCGGATCGGCGCTGGCCTGCAGCGGGACCGAGACCTTCTGGCCGGCTTTTTCCAGGATCAGCCCGCGCTCGGCCACCGCCTGGGCCAGAGAGGGGCGGCCGATCAGCGTGACCGTCTCGCCCGCCAGGGCCAGTTCGGCGCCGTAAGAGCAGCCGACCGCCCCCGCGCCCATGATCGCAATTCCCGTGCCGGCCATCTGCGTCTCCTGTTCTGCCGCGGTCAGGTTAGGCCGCGCGGCCGGCGGGGAAAAGCCCGGCTCTGCTCCCCCTGACGCCGCCGTGCGGGGCCTGCCAGAACGGGTCTGGCAGAGTGGTTCTGTCAGAAACGGATCGGGTCCATCACCGCATGTTCGATCACCTCGACGCCCGAGGGCAGGCCCGCCCGCAACGCCGAGGCATCCTGCGCAAGCAGGGGGAAGGTCTTGTAATGGCAGGGAATCACCCAGCGGAAGTTGAAATATTTCCGCGCCGCCCAGGCCGCGCGTTCCATATCCATCGTGTAATGGCCGCCGCAGCACAGAATGCCGATATCGGGTTTGTGGAGTTCCCCCATCCAGCCCATGTCGGCCATGATGTCGGTATCGCCCGAGACATAAATCGTGTGGCCCTCGCCCGAGATCATGAAGCCCGCGGGCGATCCGGCCGGCAGCAGCCCCTTTCCGGTGAAGTCGATCGAGGCGGAATGGGTCGCGTTCACCATCGTGACCTTTGCCCCGCCCAGGCTCAGCGTGCCGCCCTTGCCAAAGCCCGTGGTCTTGCAGCCGCCCTGCGCGTCAAGCCAGGTGGCGACTTCATGGATGCAGCAGACCGGAATGTCCTTTTCGGCGGCGATGGCGGCGGCGTCGCCGGCATGATCGCCATGGGCATGGGAGAGCAGAAGATGCGTCGCGCCCGCAAGCGCTTCGTCCCGGCGATCGGCGGGGAAGGACGGATTGCCGGTCAGCCAGGGGTCGACCAGCAGCACCGCCTCTTCGATCTCGATCCGAAAGCCGGAATGGCCAAGCCAGGTGATGTTCATCTCACGCTCCTCTTCTTGCATTATCGGCGCAAATGCCTGATTTCGGTCCGGGTTCCGCAGGCGGTGCGGGGTCGGCACTGCGCTTGTCCGACCGCCCCTGCCTTTGCCGGATCACGCCATGCCCAGCGGTTGGGCCCTGGCTGTTGTCGCAGCGCCGGATGACGGCGATGCGACGTTAACCTGTGTCTTATTCATTACTTGCAGGTCCGGCACAATTCTTTCACTGACGCCGGGCGCCGTTTTTCGGGACCTCGATCCATGATATTCGAACCGATAAAGGCCTATTGCGAACGGCAAGGCCCCGGGCTTTGGGAAGAACCGCTCAGCCTGATCGCCGCGACCGTGATGACGGTGGCGGCGCTGCACCTGTGGCGGCGGCTGGCGGGCAACAGGCCCTATCAGCTGCTGGCGCTGCTGCTGGCCGTCGTGGGTCTGGCCTCGATCGTGGTGCATGCCCGGATCAACGGGCTGACCACGGCGCTGGTCCTGTCGGCGATGGGGCTGTTTGCGCTGGCGCTGTTCTACCGCATGCTGCGCGATCTCAGCGGTCTGGCGCCGCTGCCGGCGGCGGTGGGCACGCTGATCTTCCTGCCCTTCACCGTGGCCGCCATGCCGCTTCTGACGCTGAGCGCCGCGGTCGAGGCCAATCTGGCGCTGGCGCCCTTTCCGATACTGATGCTGGGCATTGCCGCCGTGCTGCGCAGCCAGCATGCGGCGCTGGCGCGCGAAGTGTTTGTCGCGGCCCTGGGGCTGAGCGTGGCGATCGTGCTGCGCGGGCTGGATTCGCCGCTTTGCGCGGTCTGGCCCTGGGGCACGCATTTCCTGTACATCCTGCTTTCGACCGCGGCGCTGGTGCGGCTCTTGTCGGTGTTGGCGCGCCATGCGCTTGCAGCCCGGGGCGGTGGCGGCTAAACGGGTCGAAACAGGGGCCAGAGCCCCCCAGCGGAGACCCCAATGTCGATCGACACCGATACGGCGCGGAAGGTCGCGAAACTGGCGCGCATCCGTGTCGAGGAAGCCGACCTTCCGGCGCTTGCGGACCAGCTTTCCGGCATTCTGACCTTCATGGAGCAGCTGAACGAGGTGGATGTCTCGGGCATCGAACCGATGGTCAGCGTCACGCCGATGCGGCTGAAGCGCCGCGCCGATGTGGTGACCGAGGGCGGCATCCAGGATCAGGTGCTGAAAAATGCGCCGGAAGCGCGCGAGGGGTTCTTTGCCGTGCCGAAGGTGGTGGAATGACCGCGAACAGCCTGACCATCGCCGAGGCGCGCGACGCGCTGCGCAAGGGCGATCTGACCGCAACCGACCTGACCATGGCCTGCCTGACCGCGATCGACGCGGCCGAGGGGCTGAATGCCTTCGTCCACAAGACGCCCGAGATCGCGCTGGATCAGGCCCGCGCCGCCGATGCGCGGCTGCAGGCGGGCGCGGCGCCGGATCTGTGCGGCATTCCCTTGGGGATCAAGGATCTGTTCGCGACCCGCGGCGTGCCGACCCAGGCCGCCTCGAACATCCTGAAAGGCTTCAAGCCCGAATACGAATCCACCGTCACCTCGAAACTGTTCGAGGCGGGCAGCGTGATGCTGGGCAAGCTGAACATGGACGAATTCGCCATGGGCAGCTCGAATGAAAGCTCGTGCTACGGCAATGCGGTGAATCCCTGGCGCGCGGCCGGGTCGAATGCGCTTTTGACCCCGGGCGGGTCTTCGGGCGGCTCGGCTGCCGCCGTGGCGGCCGATCTGTGCCTGGGCGCCACCGGCACCGACACGGGCGGCTCGATCCGCCAGCCCGCCGCCTTCACCGGCATCACCGGGATCAAGCCGACCTATGGCCGCGTGTCGCGCTGGGGTATCGTGGCCTTCGCCTCGTCCTTGGATCAGGCCGGGCCGATGGCCAAGACCGTGCGCGATGCGGCGATCCTGTTGCAGGCGATGGCCGGGCATGACCCGAAGGATTCGACCAGCGCCGACATTCCGGTGCCGGATTTCGAAGCGGCGCTGACCGGCGACATCAAGGGCAAGGTGATCGGCATTCCGCGCGAATACCGCATGGACGGCATGCCGGCCGAGATCGAGGCGCTGTGGCAGCAGGGCATCGCGATGATGCGCGATGCCGGGGCTGAAATCCGCGACATCAGCCTGCCGCATACCAAATACGCGCTGCCGGCCTATTACGTCATCGCGCCGGCCGAAGCCTCGTCGAACCTCGCGCGCTATGACGGGGTGCGCTATGGCCACCGCGCCAAGCTGGGGCAGGGCGACGGCATCACCGAGCTGTATGAAAAGACCCGCGCCGAAGGCTTCGGCAAGGAAGTGCAGCGCCGGGTGATGATCGGCACCTATGTGCTGTCGGCCGGTTTCTACGACGCCTATTACAACCGCGCCCGCCGGGTTCGCGCGCTGATCAAGCGCGATTTCGAGACGGTCTTCGCCGAGGGCGTCGATGCGATCCTGACCCCGGCCACCCCCAGCGCGGCCTTTGGCCTGGGCGAGATGGCCAATGCAACGCCGGTCGAGATGTATCTGAACGACGTCTTCACCGTGACGGTCAACCTGGCCGGCCTGCCGGGCATCTCGGTTCCCGTGGGGCTGGATGGCAAGGGCCTGCCCCTGGGGCTGCAGCTGATCGGCAAACCCTGGGACGAGGCGGGGCTTCTCAATCACGCCTATGTGCTGGAGCGTGCCGCGGGCTTTGTGGCCAAAGCGGAAAAATGGTGGTAAGGGGCGCGAAATCGCGCCGCCGCCTGGCGAAAACCACCTCTTTGAGGCAGTTATGATGATCCGCCGTACCGCCGTTCTGCTTGTTCTGACCTCGGTCGCCGCCTGTACCCAAAGCGTGCCGGATTCCGGCGCGGGCGTGGGCTTCCAGGATTACAACAGCTATATCCGCAACACCTCGGCGCCGCCGGCCGGCTTCGATCCGGCGCTGCCGTCTTCGGGTTCGGGCACGGCGACCGGCGCGGGCTTTGACCCGGCCGCTGCCTCGGCCGCGATCGACCGCGCCGAAGGCACGGGCGCGCCGGCTGCCGCCACGCCGACCTATGCGCCCCCCGCCGCGGCCTCGGGCACCCGCCCGCGGGGCGGCGCCCCGGCCGGGATCAAGGAAGAATCCGGCGAGATGGCGCATGTCAATCCGTCGATCTCGGACGAGCAGGATTTCAACGCCGTCGCGTCGCGGGAAACCATCGCCTCGGACAAGGAACGGATCGAGCAGAACCGGGCGCAATATGTGGTTGTCCAGCCGAAGGACCTGCCGGTGCGTCCGGGCGATACCGGCCCGAACATTGCCGATTTCGCGCTGAAGACCACCAACAATCCCGGCACGCCGCTGTATCACCGCTCGGGCAGCGGGCGCGGCTCGGCCAATGCCTGCGCCAAATACGCCTCGCCCGATCTGGCCCAGCAGGCCTTCCTGGCCAAGGGCGGCCCCGACAAGGACCGGCTTAACCTGGATCCCGATGGCGACGGCTTCGCCTGTGACTGGGATCCGCGCCCCTTCCGCAAAGCCCTGCAGTGACGGCATCCGCCCCGGCCTACCCTTCGCCGAACCATGGCGAAAGGCGGGGCGGGCTGCGGCCCTCGCTGGTGGTGATCCATTACACCGCGATGGAAAGCTGCGCCGCGGCGCGCGAGCGGCTGTGCGATCCCGCCGCCGAGGTTTCGGCGCATTGGCTGATTTCCGAGACCGGCCAGGTCGAGGCGCTGGTGCCCGAGACGGCGCGGGCCTGGCATGCCGGCGCGGGCCAATGGGCGGGGCGGGGCGATGTGAACAGCCGCTCGATCGGGATCGAACTGGCCAATCGCGGCACCCATCCCTTCCCCGAGCCGCAGATGGCGGCGCTGGAGCAGCTTCTGCGCGACATCCTGGCGCGCTGGCAGATCCGGCCTGCCGGGGTGATCGGCCATTCCGACATGGCGCCGGGGCGCAAATCCGATCCGGGCCCGCGCTTCGACTGGCAGCGGCTTGCGCGGCAGGGGCTGGCGATCTGGCCTGACGCCGTGCCCGATCTCGGACCGGGGGCGCCGCTGCCGGGTCTGGCGTTCCGCGATCTGGCGGGGCAGGCGGGCTATGACCCGGATCTGCCCGAGGATCTGCTGCTGCAGGCCTTCCGGCTGCGCTTCCGGCCCTGGGCCTCGGGCCCGGTCGACGCCACCGATCTGTGCCTTGTGGCCCAGGTGGCACGCTTGACCGTTGACGGCGGCGGGCCGGGCGTCTAAGCGCTGGCCCGCGCGGATGGCTGGATGACCGCGAGGGGCAACCTTCGAGGAAAGTCCGGACTCCATGAAGCAAGGGTGCCGGGTAACGCCCGGCGGGGGCAACCCCAGGGAAAGCGCCACAGAGAACAGACAGCCCTACCTGTAGGGCCAAGGTGAAACGGTGGGGTAAAAGCCCACCGCGGGACGGGCAACCGGACCGGCACGGCAAGCCCCACCCGGAGCAATGCCGAATAGGGGCCTCGCGCGGGTCTGTGTCCGAAAGGATACCGCCGCAGGGATGCTTCAGCCCGAGAGGCCCGGGTTGGCAGCTGGACCCCGCCGGTAACGGCGGGGCGAGAGGAATGGTCATCCAGGGCGGTTCGCCGCCTGGACAGAATCCGGCTTACAGGCCATCCGCGCAAATCCCGGCCCGCCGCCCGGCGGGGATTTTCCGCAAAATTCCCCTGCGGCCTCTGGCCTTCGCAGCCGCAGCAGGCTTAGCTGGCGCGGCACGAACACAGGAGACGGCGATGGCAGATCAGGGGCAGGGCGATGGCGGGATCCATCCGGTGGCGCGCAACCAGCCGCCCTTCGCGCAGTTCCTGGGCCTGCGGCTGTTGTCGGCCCATCCCGACCGGGTCGAGGCGGAAATGCCTGTCGTGCCCGAACTGATCAACCGCAACGGAGTTCTGCATGGCGGCGCGATCATGGGGATCGCCGACAATGTGGGCGGCACGGGCGCCTTCATGAACCTGGCCGAGGGCGAGGGCACGACCACGGTCGAATCGAAGACCAATTTCCTGCGCGCCGTGCCCGCGGGCGATCTGTTGCGCGCGGTGGCTGTGCCGCTGCATATCGGGCGCAAGACCCAGATCTGGCAGACCACGCTGTACCGCGGCGATGGCAAGGTCGCGGCGATCGTCACCCAGACCCAGCTGACGCTGCGCGCGGGCGACCGCTGAAACCGCAGCAAATCGCGCCGAAAGCTGCGGTTTGGCTGTTGACTCTGGCCCTGCCGTGACTAAAAGGCGGGCTTCAAGGATTTCGCGGGAAAGCGGTGCTTTCCTGGCTCAGGAGATACGACAATGGCGAAGCCGACGACGATCAAGATCCGTCTGAACTCGACGGCGGGCACCGGGCACTTCTATGTGACCAAGAAGAACGCCCGCACCATGACCGAGAAGATGGTTGTGAAGAAGTACGATCCCGTGAAGCGGGAGCATGTCGAATACAAGGAAGGCAAGATCAAGTAAGATCTGCCGATCCTGCAGGACCAGGGGCCGCGCCGCAGGGTGCGGCCTTTTGCTTTTCATCCCTTCGCGGAGGGCTGTCATGCAGCGCATCATGATTGTGGGTCAGCCCGGCTCGGGCAAGTCGACGCTGGCGCGGGAACTGGGGCGGCGCACCGGCCTGCCGGTCGTGCATATCGACCATATCCATTGGCAGCCCGGCTGGATCGAACGGCCGCGGGCCGAGAAGACCCGTCTGTGTCATGCGGTCGAGGCGCAGGAGCGCTGGATCTTCGAGGGCGGCCATTCCGAGACCTGGGCCAACCGGCTGGCGCGGGCCGAGATGCTGATCTGGCTGGACCTGCCGGTCGGGCTGCGGCTGTGGCGGGTGGCCAAGCGCACGGCGGTCTGGCACGGGCGCAACCGCCCCGACCTGCCCGAAGGCTGCCCCGAGGGGCTGCATCGCGAAAGCCTGGCCTTCTGGCGCTTCATCTGGCGCACCCGGCGCAGCGCGCGCGAGGGCATTCGCCGGCTGGTGGCCTCGGCCCCGGCGGGCAAGCGCATCGTGCATCTGCGCAGCCGGGCCGAGATCCGGCGCTTTCTGGCGGATTGGCCGGCACAGGCCGGCGCCAAATGAAAAGGGCCGGGGTTTCCCCCGGCCCTTCGGTCTTTCCGACCCTGCGCTTATTCGCGGTTGCCCAGGAATTGCAGCAGGAACATGAACAGGTTGATGAAGTCCAGGTACAGGTTCAGCGCGCCCATGATCGCGGCCTTGCCCAGCCACTCCTGATCCATCGACGCGGCATGTTGGATATAGGTGTTCTTGATGTTCTGGGTGTCCCAGGCGGTCAGGCCGGCGAAGATCAGCACGCCGATCGCCGAGATCGCGAAGGCCAGGCCGTCCGATTGCAGGAACCAGTTGACGATCATCGCGACGATCAGCCCGATCAGGCCCATCATCAGGAAGGCGCCCATCGGCGCAAGATCGCGCTTGGTCAGATAGCCGTAGAGCGACAGCGAGGCGAAGGCGATTGCGGTGATCAGGAAGGTCTGCGCGATCGAGGCCCCGGTGAAGACCAGGAAGATCGACGACAGCGACAGGCCCATCAGCGCCGCATAGGCGTAGAAATACAGCTGCGCCGCAGCGGCCGACAGACGGTTGATCACCGCGCCGAACAGGAAGACCATCGCCAGCGGGGCCAGCATGATCACCCATTTCAGCGGGCTGGCATAGATCGCCGAGCCGAAGCTGTTGATCAGCGTGCCGTTCGGCAGTTGCAGAACCGCGTCGGCCGGATTGGTGGTGGTCGACAGGCCGGAAATCGCCCAGGCGGCGCCGCCGGTCACCAGCATTGCCACGGACATCAGCCCGTAGACCTTGTTCATATGGGCCTTGAGCCCTTCGTCAATCTGCGCACGCGCGCCGACGCCGACGCTGCGTACGGTGTCAAATTGTGCCATCATCTGCCTCCGATGTTGTCCCTAAGGGCAACGCCGATTTGGCCGGCGGTACCGCTAGGCGGAAATATCGGGGTTGGCGACGCGCATTTCAAGAATTTCCGACAGGAATTTCGCAGGTTTGCGTGATCGGCGCGACCGGCGTCTTCCAATGGCCGGGCGCGTTCCAGGCCGGCAGGGCGGCCTCGGCCAGGGCCTGGGCGCGGCTGATGCCGATATCCGCCAGCAGACGCGCGTCCAGCCGCAACAGCGCCTGCCTTTGCCGCCGCCGCGCCGCGGCCCGGGGCAGGGCCGAGAAGATCCGGGAAAGAAGGGAAAAAGCCAGGGCCATGGCGGTCGCTCCATCATCAGTGGGTGTGATCTGTGCCACCCGGTGCATCATTTCTGTTGATCCATATCCCGGAGTTGGTGCATGAGGGAAACGAATGATTGTGACGGCGTGAATCAGGAATCGTGATATGGCGCGCAACCTAGACCTGGCCTCGATCCGCTCTTTCGTCACCGTGGCCGATGTGGGCGGGGTGACGCGGGCGGCGGGCTTTCTGAACCTGACGCAATCTGCCGTGTCGATGCAGATCAAGCGGCTTGAGGAAAGCCTGGGTCAGACGCTGTTCCTGCGCGCGGCCAAGAAGCTGGCCTTGTCGCCCGAGGGCGAGCAGTTGCTCAGCTATGGCCGCCGGCTGATCGCGCTGAATGACGAGGTCCTGTCGCGGTTCGCCGCCGGCGCCTGCGAGGGCGAGATCCGGCTGGGCGTGCCGCATGACATCGTCTATCCGGCGATCCCGGGCATTCTGAAGCGGCTGGCCCAGGCCTATCCGCGGGTGCGGATCAATCTGGTCTCGTCCTTCACGCTGCTGATGCGTCAGGAATTCGCGCAGGGCGCGTTTGACGTGATCATCACCACCGAGAACAACCCCGATCCCGCGGCCGAGGTGCTGGGCGGGCGCGGGCTGGTCTGGGTCGGGGCGCCCGACGGCACCGCCTGGCAACGGCGGCCGCTGCGGCTGGGCTTCAAGGACAGCTGCATCTTCCGCCCCCAGGCGCAGGCGGCGCTGGATGCGGCGGGCATTCCCTGGGAAATGGCGACGGGCGGCGAAAGCGAACAGGCGGTCGAGGCGACGGTGGCGGCCGATCTGGCCGTATCGGTGCGGATGCAGGGCAGCATCCCCGAGGGCACGGCGCAGATCGGCGGCGACAACAGCCTGCCGCGGCTGGGCGAGATGAAGATCGCGCTCTACCGCAGCCCGCGGCGCAAGGATGAGGTGATGGAGCTGCTGCTGTCCGAACTGCGCTGCGCCTACGGCGCCTGAAGATCGGCGACCTGCAGCACCAGCTTGCCCGTGGCACTGCGGTTGCGCAGCGCCTCCAGCCCCTGGGGCAGGGCGTCGAAGGGCAGGATCTGCGAGACATGGGGGGCAAGCCGCCCCTCCTGCCACCAGCGCGTCAGCGTGGCCAGGCTGCCGGTCAGCAGATCGGGCGCGAAATCGGCATAGCCGCCCCACCAGAAGCCCGCGACGGTGATGTTGCGCACCAGAAGCTGGTTCAGCGGCACCTGCGGCACCTCGCCCCCGGCAAAGCCGATGGCCAGCATCCGCCCGCCCGGCCGCGTGGCGCGCATCGCGGCGTCAAAGCCCGGGCCGCCCACCGTATCATAGGTGACGTCGATCCCGCCCAGGTCGCGCAGCTGTTCCTTTAGGCCGGGCAGGCCGGGCACCGTGCTGTCGATCACCAGGTCGGCGCCGGCCGCGCGGGCGATTTCCGCCTTCTCCGCCCCCCGGACCGAGGCGATCACCCGCGCGCCCATCAGCCGGCCGATCTCGACCGCGGTCAGCCCGACCCCGCCCGCGGCGCCGGTGACGAACAGCGTCTCGCCGGGGCGCAGCGCGGCCACATGGCCCAGTGCAAGATGCGAGCTGCCATAGGCAATCTGAAAGCCCGCGGCGATCGGGAAGGGCATGGTCTCGGGCAGGGGCAGCACCCGCCCGGCCGGCACGGCCACCC
>NZ_JAICBZ010000011.1 GCF_020179405.1 Xinfangfangia pollutisoli
CGAGCCGCCCAGCTAGACCCCGCGCTCAAGCCCAAGGAGGGTGCCGCCCGGGCGCAGCGCAGGGCGCCTCCCAGGCCGCCGCACCACCGCCGGACCGCGCCGGCCGCGCGCCCGGCCCGTCCGGCCGCCGAGGACGAGACCCCTGGCGCCCCGCTGGATCAGCGCTTCACCTTCGACAGCTTTGTCGTCGGCAAGCCCAACGAACTGGCCCATGCCGCCGCGCGCCGTGTGGCCGAGGGCGGGCCGGTGACCTTCAACCCGCTGTTCCTGTATGGTGGCGTGGGCTTGGGCAAGACCCACCTCATGCATGCGATCGCGCATGAGCTGCAGCAGCGCCGCCCCGAATTGCGGGTTCTGTACCTGTCGGCCGAGCAGTTCATGTACCGCTTCATCCAGGCCCTGCGCGAAAAGCAGGTGATGGATTTCAAGTCGCTGTTCCGGTCTGTCGATGTGCTGATGGTCGATGACGTGCAGTTCATCGCCGGCAAGGATTCGACCCAGGAGGAATTCTTCCACACGTTCAACGCGCTGGTGGATCAGAACAAGCAGATCGTCATCTCGGCCGACCGCGCGCCGGGCGAGATCAAGGATCTGGAGGAGCGGATCAAGTCGCGCCTGCAATGCGGGCTGGTCGTCGACCTGCATCCGACCGATTACGAATTGCGGCTGGGCATCCTGCAGCAGAAGGCCGATTTCTACCGCAGCCAGTACAAGGGTCTGGCGATCTCGCCCCTGGTGATGGAATTCCTGGCGCATCGGATCACCACCAATGTCCGCGTGCTGGAAGGCGCGCTGACCCGGCTTTACGCCTTCGCCTCGCTGGTCGGGCGCGAGATCACGCTGGATCTGGCCCAGGAATGCCTGGCCGATATCCTGCGCGCTTCGGACCGCAAGCTGACGATCGAGGAGATCCAGCGCAAGGTGGCGGAGCATTACAATGTCCGCCTGTCCGACATGATCGGGCCGAAGCGGCTGCGCACCATCGCCCGGCCGCGGCAGGTGGCGATGTATCTGGCCAAACAGCTGACCAGCCGCAGCCTGCCGGAAATCGGCCGGCGCTTCGGCGGGCGCGATCACACGACGATCATGCATGGCGTGCGCAAGATCGAAGAGCTGAAGGCCATCGACAGCCAGCTGGCCGATGACCTGCAACTTCTGAAGCGGCTGCTGCAGGGCTGAACCGGCCCGGAATCGCCGCCGACGCGGCGATTCGCCAAGGAGGGGCCGATCAGCCGGCCAGATCTGGCTGGGCATAGCGGCCCCGGAACCGCTCGAACACCTCGACCGTGCGGCGGGCGATGCCCGTCCAGCCAAAGGCCCGGCGCGCGAAGCGGGCGCCTTCCACCGTCAGCCGGTCGCGCAGCCAGCCATGCTGCAACGGCATGTTCAGCGCGGCGGCAAATTCCATCGGCCGGGTCGGATCGGCGACCAGCGCATGCCGCCCGAATTCGATCTGCGGATGCAGCCCGCCCCGTGTGGTCAGCACCGTCGGCGTGCCGCAGGCCATGGCCTCGACCGCGGTCATGCCGAAGGGTTCATAGCGCGACGGCAGCGCAAAGACCCCGGCGGCGCGATAGTGATCGGCCAGATCCTCATCGGCGACATAGCCGCGCCAGTCGATCGCCTCGGTCAGGCCCTGCGCCCGGGCCTGCGCCTGCCAGCGCCGTACCAGCTTGCGGTCGTCGGCCGAATTCGCGCCGGCCGCCAGCACCAGCCGGGCCTTGGGCTGCATCTTCAGAAGATGCGGCAGCGCGTCGATGATCAGGTCATAACCCTTGTTGGTCGCGGCGCGGCCGACGACATAGACATCCTGCTTGCCGATCCCCAGCCGCCGCCGGATCGCGGCCAGCCGCCCCGGCGTCACCGCGGTAAAGCGCTGCTCGTCGATGCCGGGCGGAATCATGGTGATATGTTCGACCGGCAATTCGTATTCATCCTGAATCAGCTGAACCTGCTGCTCGCTGGTGGCGATGATGTGGTCGCAGCTGCGATAGAGGACGAATTCCTTCTCGATCCGTTCCTCGAACCGGTAATTCGCCGCCGCCCCCTCGCCCAGGCTTTGCATGTCGCTGGCCTTCCACGCGCCCAGCGAATGCGGCGTGTGGACATGGGGGATCTGTAATTCTTCCGCGATCTTCTGCCCGGCCACGCCCGCATCCCAGTAATGGCTGCTGACCACGTCATAATGCAGCCCGTGCTTGCGCACCGCGGCCAGAACATTGGTGACGAAATCGCCGTACCAGTCGTGCATGTCTTCCTTGCGGATGAAGTCCTTGCCGCCAAAGGGAATGCGCCAGACGCGAAGGTTTTCGTTGATCCGGTCCTCGGCCGGCTGGTCCTCGAAGCGCCGGGTCAGCACATCGACCGTATAGCCAAGCCGCGCAAAGCGCTTGGCCAGTTCCATCACGAAGACCACCTGGCCGCCGGTATCGGGTTTGCCCAGCTCGGGCGACCCCGCGACATAGCCGTGCAGCGAAATCATCATCAGCGCGCCAAGCGATCTGTCCGCCATTGTCCGTTTCTCCTTTTTTGATTTCTTGTCCGGATCGGCGCCGCCCTGCGCGGCCGTTACGCAGCCGTCAGCGCGCCGATCCGCAAAAGACCCTCCAAAACACCCGCGGCATGCGGGCGCGTTGCGTGATAACTTGTGTCAACGGGCATGGCGGCCAGCAGTTCCCGCCTTGCATTGGCCACGGCGATGGCATGGCCGGCGATGCGGAACATCGCCAGATCATTGCCGCTGTCGCCCGCGACGATCAGCCGGGGCTGCGGCACGCCCAGCGTCCGGGCCAGGAACAGCGCGGCGGCATCCTTGCCGGCGGTTTCGGGGATGACGTCGAAATCATCGCGCCCCGAGGCGATGATGCGGCAGGGCAGGCCGGCATCGGCCAGCGCCTGCGTGGCCTTGGGCTGCGCCGCGGCCGGCACGGCGAAACTGACCTTGGCCGCGGATTGGAATTCCGGATCATGCGGCCGGTGGCCCAGCGCCGCCAGACAGTCGAAAATCTGGCCGCGCGGCCAGTCGGCAAAGCGCGCGGCCCAGGCCGCCACCGGCGCGCCGTCCAGCGCGATCTCGGTGCCCAGGGCGGTGATCACCGCCTCGGGCGCCAGGTTTTCGGGAAAATCCTCGCGCAGGGTGCGGGCAACGCTGGCGGCGGGCCGGCTGGAATTCACCGCGAACCAGATCCGCTTCCTTTCGCGGCCCAGCGCCGCGCCCAGCCGCTCCATCGCGTCGGGGCTGCCGGTCAGGGTGTCGTCGATATCGCTGACCAGAAGCCAGGGCCGCGCGCCGTATTCGGCTTGCCCTGTCACAGCCCCGGCTGCTGCTGGGGCGCGGGCGCCTGATCCGGTCGGGTCGAGGTATAGACGGCCTCTTCCGCCTGCTGCCGTTCCAGCCGTTCGATGCGCACATCGCCCAGCAGAAGGCGCGCGGATTCGGTGTAAAAGCCGACCCGCCCCTTCTGAAAACCGTCATCTACCAGGCTTAGCGTCACCTGTCCGTTGATCGACAATTCCATGTACATGCCATGGGCGACGATCTCGATCTCCCAGTCGGGGCGGGTGCGGTCTATCCGGAACTGGCCCGCCTGCAGCGACTGATAGCGGAAGGCATGTTCGAAATCGGGATTGGCGCTGGCGCCCCAGTGGCGGAACTCGGCCCGGCCCTTCACCAGATCCAGCGAAAGATAATAGCCGTCGGCCTCGTCCGAGATGCGCAGGACCAGGCCGCATTTGCCGTTGCCCTCGACCAGCAGCCGGGCGCGCAGGCGGAAATCCTCATGCGTGCCGGGCAGAAGGAAGGCTTCGTAGCCGCTGGAGCAGCCGACATGCAGCCCCGCCTCATCGGCGGACAGCCGGGCCAGCGGATTGCCGAACAGCGTCTGCACCTCGGTCGGGCGGGTGACGGCAAAGCCATCGCGGGCCAGCCGGTCGAATTCCGAAGACGACCGCACGATCAGCCGCCCGCCGGGGCTTTTGACCAGTTCCTTCGGCGGCGGCAGCAGCCGCGCCACGGTTTCGCGGCCGTAAAGCACCTCGGTCCGGGCGAAGAAGTTGAACAGCAGCACCCGGTCGCCGACCTGACAGATCCGGGCCGCGTAATTGCCGCGCGGCAGCAGCACATTGTCCGAGAAGTTCTCGTAAGGCCCGCCCAACCGGTCGGAATACCAGTAATGCACCTTGGTATCCTCGCGGATCGAGCCGAGAAGGTAATAGGTCCCGTCCAGGCAGAACAGGTTCGGCACCTCGACATCGTCATAGACCCCGGGGCGGTGCAGCGGTGGGCCGAATTCGAACCGGTCTGGCGCCACTTCGCGCGCCAGGCCCACGCAGCCGCGCCGCACCACGGGGCCGGTCTTGATCCGCGCGGCCGCCAGCAACAGCCTTTCGCCGCTGCTTGGATCAATGAAGAAGAACGGGTCGCGGAAGCTGACCCATTTGCGCCCCTCATCGGTGCGGGATTCGTAATGGCGGCCGTCGATCTCGATCGGGTAGGCGCCGCTGTCGCAGCGGGTCCAGTGATACAGGTCATCCGACCGGGCAAGGCCCACGCGCTGGACGCGACCGAATTCCGACCGGGTCAGGCCGGTATAGAACATCCGCCAGGCGCCGGGCCGGTCGGGGTCGGGGCTGACATGCATCGTCCAAAGCATGTCATCGTCCCAACTGCCGGGATCGCCCACGAACAGCGCATTGCGCACCCGGCGCCAGGTCATGCCATCGTCGCTGACCGCATGGGCGATGAAATCATGGTTCGGCAGAACCAGATGGAACAGGTGGAACAGCCCGTCATGATAGACGACATCCACGTCCCCGATATCGGATCGGAGGAATCCATGTGATGCATACATGCGTCGATCATGGGCCGATCCACGCCGCGATGCAACGCAAGCGGGCCGATCGGCGCGACAACCGGCGGATTTTGCCCGTCAAACCGGCATTTGGGCCCCCGTCGCCCCGGTTCAGCGCCGATGCGCCCGGGCGAAGGCCGCGATTTCCGTGGCGCTGGCCATGCCGCTGGCCGGGCCCTGCAGCGTGACCGCCCGGGCCGAGGCCACAACCGCCAGATCCAGCGCCGCCTCCAGCGGCTGGCCCTGCCCCAGCGCATGAACCAGCGCGCCGCCGAACGTGTCGCCTGCGCCGGTCACATCGGCGACATCGACCGTCAGGCCCGGGATGCGATGATGGGTCTGGCCGTCAAAGGCCTCGGCCCCGTCGGCGGCAAGGGTGCGGATCACGCAGCCGATGCCATGATCTGCCAGCCATGGCCCCAGTGTCCGGATCGGCGCGGCGCCGAAGGCGCGGTCATACCCTTTGCGGTTCAGCAGCACCACGGCTGCGCCCTGCAGAAAGGGCAGATCCTCGGGCGCGAAGCCGCCCACATCCAGATCGAAGACCGCGCGGCGGCCATGGCCGCGCAGATCGGCCAGCAGCCCGGCCCCGGCCAGAGCGCCATGACGCAACCGGCGGGCGCGGTACAGCGTGGTGTACAGCAGGCCCGGCCTGCGCATGCCGGCCATCAGCGGCGCCCCCAGCTCCATCGGCTGAAAGCCCATGTCGACCGTCAGCACCACATGTTCGCGGCTTTGCCCCGCGCCGGTCAGGAAGATCAGGTTGCGCGAATCGGCGATGCCGTCTTGCCGCAGCATGTGCCGCACCGAAACGCCGCGGACCTGCAATTCGCCACAGAGCCGGTCCGAGATCGGGCCGGTGTTCAGAAGCGAGACGAATTCCGTCGCGCCGCCCAGTGCTGCATGCACGCTGGCCGCGTTGGCGACCGAGCCGCCAACGTAATCGCCCAGGGCCGTGACGAAATCCTTCTCGGCCGGGCCTGGCCAGCGCGGCGCCAGGAAATATTCATCCAGCGAGACATCGCCCAGGAAATAGGTCGCGCTCATGGCTGGCCTGCGGGCAGATCGCGCCCGCCCAGATCATGGCCCCGGCGGATCATCGCCCGCACCCCTGCCGCAGCGCCCGAACCTGGCCCATCAGCGCCTGCACATGGGCCAGGTCCACCTCGCCCGTGTCGCGATGACTGTCCTTGAAATAGCTGCCGACAATGGCGCCATCGGCCAGCGCCAGCTGCCGCGCGGCGCTTTCCGCCGTCATCCCGGCACCGATGATCAGCGGATAATCCGCGCCCAGCACCCGGCGAAAGCGGGCAATCTTGTCATCATCGGTGGCCTGCCCGGTGCCGGCGCCGGTGACCACGATCGCATCGGCCCGCGCCCGGCCCAGACGCAGATCTTCTTCCTCGCTGCGGCCCGAGGCGACGGGCTGATACTTGAACCGCACCCCGCCCAGCAGCAGCGCCCCGGGCAGACCGGCGCGGCGTTCAGCCAGTTCGGCGGCATAATCGGCATCCTGATCGGGCGGCAGATGGCCCGCGACGGAATCGATCTGCAGGAAGGCAAGCCCGTAATCGCGCAGCAGGTCGAACCCCAGACGGAAATCGCGCAGCAGGTTCAGCCCGACCACCGCGGCCGGCGAGCGGGCGGCGAAAGCATCCAGCAGCCGGCGCACGTCGTCGGGCGTGCCGAAATAGTTCTCGACCACCAGCCCGTCCACCCCGCCGCGGATCATCAGATCCATCTCGCGCAAGGCCCGCGCCAGCCGGTCTTCGGGGCTGGTTCCGGCAAGATGCAGCATGCCCAGGATGGGCTTCGCTGCGGGAAAGACCTGGGCCAGGCGTCCTGTCATCGCGTCCTCGCTTATCGCCCCCGCCCCGGGCATCGGGGCAGAGAAAGGCCGTCAGAGCCGGGTCATCGCCAGACCGGGGCTTAACATATAGGGGGTCAGCCAGCCCGCCAGATTCGACAGCGGCAGCACTTCGGGTTTCAGCCGGATGCCCAGGACATCGGCCATGAAGGCCCGCCGCGCCTGGATCCGGCCCCAGGTCTCGGGCCAGGCCTCGGCCAGCCGGGCGCGGCCCGTGGCATCCAGAAGCGCGATCCCGTCTTCGATATTGGTGGTGAAATAGGCATTGCCCGGCGCGGGGATCATGTCGATCTGCACCGCCTGGCCCGAGCGGAAGGCCACTTCGCTGCCCGACTGCACCGGCGAATGCATCCATTCGTCGATATGCAGCAGATGGCCCGGATTCAGCGCCAGCCTGTGGAAGGGCGTGTCCAGCCTTGCCCGCATCTTGCGGTCGATCTCGCCCCCGGTCACGCCCAGGCCGATGGTTTCGTACCATTCCGCCGCGGCCTCGAAATAGGGGGCGACGAAAGCCTCGACATAGTCGCGCGCCGCTTCGGGCAGGTCGTCGGGCCCTTCGACCAGATAGCCCGCCCGCGCGGTCAACGACCCCTGATAGCCCAGGCACATGGTGATCGGGTCGCCGCGTTCCATGATCCGGTCCGAGGGGCTGGGCAGGCCGAAATAGGCGCGGCGGCCGGTCGACAGCATCGGGTGGCAGCACAGCGGATAGCCCAGCGGCGCCATCAGGCTGGCCGCTTCGAATTCGGTCATGCCGGGCGCAAGGCCGGTGATCACCCGGCGGATCGAATCCGAGCCATGGCTGGCCAGGAATTCGAACCGGGCCAGTTCATCCACCTCGATCTCGGCGCGCAGGCCGGTGGCCGGGTCCATCATCAGTGCGGTCGCGTTGCAGACCGGGCCGAAGCCGGCAATGGCGCTGACCAGATAGGCCGGCAGGTCGATTGCGGCCGCGCCTTCGGCCAGTTCGTTGGCCAGGAAGTATTTCCAGCCGACAAGGCCGATGCTCTGGCCGGCGGAAAGGCCCGCCTCGGCCAGCAGGTCGGCCAGCGGCCGGGCGCGGCTGCGGTCTTGCCCCATCAGACCGAAGCCGGGCCAGAGGCTGGCCTGCGCACCCAGGGGGCAGATCGCTGCCAGGCCCAGGTTTTCCGGCCCGGTCAGGATGACCGGCGCGCCGCTGCGGGGGGCGATCAGCAGCGCCTCTTCGAAGCGCGGATCAAAGCCGGTGAGATAGGCGATATTGGCGGCATGTTCGCGGTCACCATAAACGACCAGCAGATCCAGCGCCGCGGCGGCCATCCGGTCCTGCAGGCGCGCGTATCGGGCCTGATAGACCGACGGCGCGATCTGCGGCATGAATCGCGGAATGCCGTAATCCGGCAGGGTGATCGGCTTCAATCGGGCTTGTCCCGGCATGGCTCGGTCCTTCTTCCTTTCGGTTTGCGGCCCCCTTGGGGGCCCGTCGCGGGCCGGACGATCGCCGCCCCGTCTGTGGTCATGCCCCTTCGGGGATCACGCCGACCGCGCCCGGGCGGGCGTGGAAGGCCAGGGTCTTGCCGGTAATCTCGGCCGCGGAAATCTCAGCGGCGACCGAGGCGACCAGCGGCTCGCCCGTGGGCAGGCGCAGATGCAGGCCGCTGCTTGTGCCGGCGAAGATGACATCTTCGACCACCGCCTGAAAACCAATTTCACCAGCACCCGCCGGCCCCAGCGCGATATCGCCGGGCCGCAGCCAAAGCGTGGCGGCGCTGCGGTCTTCGGGAAGATCGCGGTCGGGCGGCAGGACAAAGCCGGTGCCGAGGCCCGTCCACCGCCCGCCCTGCCTTGTGCCGGTGACAAAGTTGTTCTCGCCCAGAAATTCCGCGACGAACCGGGTCTTCGGGGCGCGGAACAGCCGCTGCGCCGTGTCGCATTCGACGATGCGGCCCTTGTTGAAAACGGCGATCCGGTCCGACAGGGTCAGCGCTTCCTGCTGGTCATGCGTGACATAAAGGAAGGTCACCCCGGTTTCCCGATGCAGGCGGCGCAGTTCCTGCTGCATCGTTTCGCGCAGCATCCGGTCCAGCGCCGACAAGGGTTCGTCCAGCAGCAGCACCCTCGGCCCGAAGGCCAGCGCGCGGGCCAGAGCCACCCGCTGCTGCTGCCCACCCGACAGCTGGCGCGGCTTGCGGCCGGCCAGATGGGCAAGCCCGACCAGATCCAGCATCTCGGCCACCCTTGCCCTGATCCGCGCCTTGTCCCATTTCCGCACCCGCAGCGGGAAGGCCACATTGTCGGCCACCGACAGATGCGGGAACAGCGCATAGCCCTGGAACACCAGCCCGAAATCGCGGTCTTCCGGTTCCAGCCCGGTGATCTGCCGCCCGTCAAAGACGATCTCGCCCGCCGTCGGGCGATTGAAGCCGGCGATCGACATCAGCAGCGTGGTCTTGCCCGAGCCCGACGGGCCGAGAAGGGTGATGAACTCTCCCTCCTTGACCGTCAGCGACACGTCATCAAGCGCCGTGACCTGGCCGTAAGTCATTGTCAGCTGGTCGATGACGAGAAAGCCCATCTCAGATCGCGTCCCGCGCCAGCGGCGAGGTCGAGCAGTGGATGCCGCCGCCGCCATGTTCCACCGGCTCGTAATCGCAGGTGATCAGCTCGATCCCGGCCGCATCCAGCCGGTCTTCCAGCCGCTTGGTGCGCGAGCCGTGCATGATCAGCTTGCCCGGCGCGATGGCCAGGCTGTTCAGCGAGAAGGGGCTGTCTTCGGGCGGCAGTTCGATCAGCTGGATGCCGCGCTTCTTCAGATAGTCGATGAAGAAATAGGGCAGCTCATTGGTGTTCACGATCGCCTTGTCGACGTCGATCATGTTGAAGGCGCCGTCGATATGGATGCGGTAGCCGGGCATCGGCAGCTTGATCAGCTCGATGCCAAGGTGGTTCAGAATGCCCTCCAGCTGGCGCACGCCTTCCGCGTTGCAGGCGATGGACACGGCGCAGACCGCGGTCTTTTCGTCGATCAGCGCGAAGCCGCCGCCTTCAAAGACGCCAGTGCCGGTGATCGTGCCCAGGATCGGGCAGCCGGCCTTGGCCAGGGCCTGGGTAACCGGCAGTTCCTCGCCCCGGCGCACCTTGCGGGCCAGCCGGGTGACGATGGCGCCGCCGCGGACCGAGATGCAGCTGTCGCGGGTGAAAATCTGTTTCATCGCACCCGGCGCGGCCTTGTCGATCAGGATCACGTCAACGCCATTGGCCTTGAGGATCGCGGTCAGCTGGTCATGTGCCGTCTGCATCGCCGCCAGATCGGGCAGCGTGTCGCCGATCCAGTACCAGCCCTGCTCCGGGTCGCCATAGCCGCCGACCTCGGGCATCTTCTTGGTCGGGTCGACGATGTTCAGCTCGTCGCCCGGGCGGTGCATCAGCACGGCGCGCAGGCGGCCCACATCATTGGTGCAGCCCCATTGCCGGCCCCAGATCCGGGTTTGCTCATCGGCCGAGTCGAAGGCCGGTTCGGGCACCGAGGCGAAGGTCTGGAAGAACTGGCTCTCCTTGTATTCGAAGGGGCTCATGGCGTGTCCGTGGCTCATCTCGGGTCCTTTCTGCGATGATGTCTTGGGGTTAGCGGGCCGCGGGGTCATCCGGCCTGCCGGCCAGGAAAAGCCGCGCCGCCAGCACGGCGGTTGTCGCCAGCAGCAGAAGCGTGGCGATGGCCGCAAGTGCGGGGTCGATGGAATCCGCGATCGAGGTGTAGATCCGCCGCGGCAGGGTGGCGAAGCGGCGGGCGGTGATGAACAGGGTGACGGTGATTTCATCCCAGGAGGTGATGAAGGCCAGGAAGGCCGCGGCCGACAGGCCGGGCAGGATGTTCGGCAGGATCACTTTGCCGAAGATGGTGAAGGGGCCGGCGCCCAGGCTGCGGGCAGCCATCACCACGCGATTGTCGAAATTCGACAGCGAGGCGACCACGGCCAGCAGCGCCATGGGCAGGCCCAACACCACATGCACCGCCAGCACGCCGGGGAAACTGTCGATCAGCTTCATCGCCGACAGGACGCGCACCATGCCCACGGCATAGATGATCGGCGGCACGATCATCGGCGCCAGCATCAAAACGCGGATGGTCGAGGGCCACCAGCCCGCCCGCACCCAGGCGCCGATGGCAAAGGATGCGGCAAGCGCGGTGGAGATCAGCGCCGCGCAGACGGCCAGCAGCAACGACTTGCCCATCGCCGCGCTCCATCCGGTTTCGGGCGCCGCAAGCCCGCGGTAATGCTGCAGCGAAAGCCCATCCGAGGGCAGCGAGAGATAGGTCTTGTCGGTCAGCGAGACGGGGATCACCACCAGAACCGGCAGGACCAGGAACAGCAGGCAGGCCCAGACCAGCGCGGTCAGCAGGCGGGTCCGAAAGCGGCGGCTCATCTGCGGCCTCCACCGAAAGCGGCGCGCATGGTCGGGCTGCGCAGCGCAAGCGCGATCAGCAGTCCCACCACGATCAGCAGCGCGGTCGACAGGGCCGTCGCCAGATCCCAGCGCCGGGTCGTGGAAATCTGCACCGAGATATATTCGGCGATCATCAAGGTCTTGCCGCCGCCCAGCAGCGCCGGCGTGACCAGAAAGCCCAGCGAGAAGACCAGCACGAACAGCGCAGCCACGCCCAGGCCCGGCGCGCTGAGCGGCAGCCAGACCTTCAGGAACACGGTCAGCGGGCGGGCGCCCAGCGACCGGGCGGCCTGCACGATGCGGCGGTCGATATCGGTGAGGTTGGCGTAAAGCAGCAGCACCGCGAAGGGCACCATGTAATGCACCATGCCGATGGTGACGCCCAGGCGGTTATAGACCAGCTCCAGGGGCTGGCTGATCACCCCCAGCCCCATCAGCGCGCCGTTCAGCACGCCCTGGCTGCGCAGGATGGTGATCCAGGCAAAGGCCCGCACCAGGACCGAGATCCAGAACGGGATCGACACCATCAGCAGCGCGATGCGCCGGCTGCGCGCGGTCATGTGGATCATGCCGAAGGCGATGACATAGGCGACGACCAGAGTGATCGCCGTGGTCAGAAGCGAGACGTTCAGCGTCGTGCCCACCACCTTGGCCACGGCGCGGCTGGTGAACAGCTGGCTGTAATTCGCCCAGGCGCCCTTGCCCTCGGTCAGGCTCAGGCTCAGCACCTGCAGGATCGGCAGGGCGTAAAGCGCCAGCACCATGATCCCGGCAGGCAGGGTCAGAAGAAGCGCGTATCGCTCGAATCGGGAAGACATGGCGGGGCATTCCGGACAGCGTCAGGTCAGACCGGCCCGTGCGGGGCCGGCCGGGGCCGCCACCCAAACGGGCAGGGCGGCGGCGGGGCGCGGCGGTCAGGCGGCGATGAAATCGAGATACTGGTTCTGCAGCTCGGCTTCGTTCGCGGCGTAATAATCCTGGCTGATCGTGACCTGGCCCTCGGTATTGCCCGGGGCGGTCGGGTCGATCGCCTTGTCGGCATCGGTCATCAGCGCCAGCGCCTTGGGGTTGGTCGGGCCATTGCCCATCAGCCGCAGCAGGGTCAGCTGACCTTCCGGGTCCAGCGCGGAATTGATGAAGTCGAACACCTTCTTGCCGGCCGGATTGCCCTTGGGCACCGACCAGGCCGAGGTCGACAGCATGTTGTTGGTCCAGGTCCAGGTGAAATCCGGGTTCTCGTCGCGCAGCAGCTTGGCGCGGGTGTGCCAGATGAAGCCCATCGCCACTTCGCCATCGCGGAACAGCTGCTGGCTGCCGGCGCCGCCTTCCCAGAAGATGATGTCCTTCAGATAGGGCTCCAGCTTCTTGAAGGCGCGGTCCACATCCAGCGGATACAGATCGGCCACCGCCACGCCATCGGCCAGAAGCGCCAGCTCCAGCTGGCCCTGCACCCATTTGCACATGGTGCGCTTGCCGGGGAACTTGTCGAAGTCGAAGAAATCGACGGCCGACAGGGGCGCGGTCGGGAATTTCGAGGCCTGATAGGCGATCACCGTGGCGAAGGTGTAATTGCCCACGCCGAATTCCTGGGCCAGGCCGTCCCGCACCTTGGTCTTGTCGACGATGGCATAGTCGATCGGCTCGGCAAAGCCGGCCGCGCCCAGCGTCATGCCGTCGATCAGCCCGCCATCGGTGACATCCCAGATCACATTGCCGCTGTCGACCATGGCGCGGATCGCCCCGGTCGAGGGGCCGGCGCCGTCGATCACCAGCTTCATCCCGGTCTGGGCGGTGAAGGGGGCGCCGAAGGCCTGCTGGAAGGCATCGACCGCGGCCCCGCCCCAGTTGCACAGCACCACCTCGCCTTCGGCCGCCTGTGCCATGCCGGGCCGCAGCACCACCGCCAGCCCCATCGCCCCCAGCGCCGTCAGGAAGCCGCGGCGGTCGATCAGGCCCGCGCGCAGCTTTTCGGCAAGAATTTCGGCCGCGTCTTTCGAAAAGTCCCTATGCATTGCGTGTTTCCCTGTTGTGGTGGTTCTTGTTGCCTTCCGGGTCTCAGCCCGGAATGGTTTGAAGCGCCGTGTCGCGCCAATGCCGGGGCCGCCGCGGCGGGCCCACCGAATTGCGCGCGATCAGTTCGACATCGACATATTCGGTCACCCGCGCCGGCAACCGGCCGGCAATCGTTTCCAGCAGCATGCGGATGCCGCGGGTGCCGAAGGCCTCGGGCGACTGGCGCACGGTGGTCAGCGGCGGGTCCAGCACATCGGCCAGATCGGAATCGTCGAACCCCACCAGCGAGGCCGCCTCGGGCACATGCAGCCCGTGCCGACGCATCACCCGCAGCAGGCCGGTCGCGATGATATCAGCCGCCGCGAAGATCGCCGTCGGCGGCGCATCCAGCGCATCCAGCTGCGCGAAGGCCGCGGCCCCGCTGGCCGCATCATAGCCGGTGAACAGTTCCAGCGCCGGGTCGGGCGCAATGCCGGCCCCGGCCAGCGCGGCGCGATAGCCGGCCAGCCTTTCGCGGGTCGAGAGCAGTTCGGGCGCCCCGCCGACATAGGCGATGCGGCGATGGCCGTGGGCCAGCAGATGCTGCGTCACCAGAAGCCCGCCCTCGTGGTTGCGGGCAAACAGCCGCGGCGCCTGCGCGCCCGGCACGTCTTCATCGGCCAGAACCACATTGCCGACGCGGTTGATCATCTCGGCCAGCCCGGCCTGCCCCATGTGATTGGTCATCAGCAGAACGCCGTCGACCTGCGCCTCGCTGATGCGATGCAGGAAACCGATCTCGTTTTCGGCCAGGTTGCGGCTGTTGAAGATCAGCAGGCTGTAGCCCTGGCGGGCGCATTCTGCCTCGGCCGCGCTGGCGACGGCGGCGAAGAACGGATAGGCCACGTCCGAAATCACCACGCCCAGGGATTCACTGGTGCCGGTCGACAGGCGCCGCGCCGCGACATTGGGCCGATAGCCCAGATCGGCCGCCGCCTTTTCAATCCGGGCGGCGGTTTCCGCGGGCAGGGTGATGCGGCGGTTAAAATGGCGCGAAACGGCCGCGGTGGAAACCTGGGCGGCTTCGGCCACATCGCGGATCGTCGAGGGGGCCAGACGGCGCGGCGGCAGGGTCATGCCCGCCCCCCGCAGCCCGGGCCGCCGCCGTGATCGCCTGTGTCGCGCCTGACCAAAATCCTGCTCCGCCTCGTCTGACGGACCCGGTCTGAGCCGATTCGGCGTGGGCGTTAAACGGTTTAGTAAATCGGTTTATCGCTTCGGATCGGAATCGCGCGGTCTGGTGAAAAATGCGGCAGCGCGATCGGGCCCGCGGTGCGCGACGCGTCGAATTGCAAAGCGCGCGCTGGCCCGGACTGGCCCGGACCGGCATCCGCGGCGAAGACGGGGCAAGGGCTGCAACCGGGGAACGTGATGGCAAATCTGGCGCAACGGCTGGTCGAGATCCTGGCCGCGAACGGGGTTCAGGTGGTGTTCGGCATTCCGGGGGTGCATACGGTCGAACTGTACCGGGCCCTGGACGGTGCGCCGATCCGCCATGTCACGCCGCGGCATGAACAGGGGGCGGGCTTCATGGCCGATGGCTATGCCCGCGCCAGTGGCAAGCCCGGGGTCTGTTTCGTGATCACCGGCCCGGGCATGACCAATATCGCCACGGCCATGGGCCAGGCCTATGGCGATTCCATTCCGATGCTGGTGATTTCCACGGTGAATTCCGCCGGGCAGATCGGCTCGGGCCGCGGCCATCTGCACGAGATGCGCGACCAGCGCGCCATGGCGGCGACGGTCAGCGCCTTCAGCCATACGATCCTGGATCCGGCCGAGCTGGAGCCGGTTCTGGCGCGGGCCTTCGCGGTTTTCGCCTCGGCCCGGCCGCGGCCGGTGCATGTGGAAATTCCGGTTGCGCTGCTGCGGGCCGATTGCGGCGCCCTGCCGCCGCCGCGGCCCTTTGCCCTGCCCCAGCCCCCCGCGCCCCGGCCCGAGGCGATTGCCGAAGCCGCGGCGATCCTGGGCGCAGCCCGGCGGCCGCTGATCATCGCGGGCGGTGGGGCGCGGCAGGCGGCGGGCTTGCAGGCGCTGGCGCATCGGCTGGGGGCGCCGGTGCATATGACGGTGAACGGCCGCGGGCTTCTGCCCGCCGATGACCCGCTGGCCCTGCCGGTGACCGGCGATTTCCCCGGCATCCCGGCGTTGATCCGCGAGGCAGATGCGATCCTGGCCCTGGGCACGGAACTGGGCCCGACCGATTTCGCCGATTGCCTGCCGGGCCGGGCCGAGGTGGCGGCGAAGCTGATCCGCGTCGATCTGGACCCTGAGGGGCTGATGCGCGGGTGGTTGCCCGATCTGGCGCTGCTGGCCGATGCGGGGCTGGTCGTTCAGGCGCTGCGGGCCGCCCTGCCGGGGCCGGATGCCGTGCCGGGCTGGGGCACGGAACGGGCGGCGCAGATCCGTGCCGGCGCGCGGGCGGCGATGCCGCCGGTTCTGGCGGCGGGGCTTGCGGTGCTGGAGGATCTGGCACGGGCCTGGCCCGAGGCGATCCTGGCCGGCGATTCCTGCCAGCCGGTCTATGCCGGCTGTACGGCCTTCGGCGGGCTGGCCCCCGGCGGCTGGTTCTGCTCGGCCACCGGCTATGGCACGCTGGGCTATGCGCTGCCCGCCGCCATCGGCGCGGCCATCGCCTGCCCCGACCGCCCGGTCTTCGGGCTGATCGGCGATGGCGGGCTGCAGTTCACCCTGGCGGAACTGGGATCCGCGGTCGAGGTGGGCTGCGCCATCCGCCTGATCCTGTGGAACAATTCCGGCTATCTGGAAATCAAGCGCTACATGCAGCAGGCCGGCATCCCGCCGCTGGGCGTCGACATCTTCACCCCGGATTTCGCCGCGATCGCCGCGGGCTTCGGCTGGCAGCACAGCCGCATCGGCAGCCGTGCGGCGCTGCAGGCGGCGCTGGCCGGCCCGCCGAAGGGCAATGAGGTGATCGAGATCGACGAGGCCGAACTCCTGGCCGCGCCGGGCCCGTGACAGGCCGGCGACTGGCCGGCAGCAGACTCTTGATCTTCGGGAAGGAAGGGAATGCAGGATGGCTTTGGGTGTGGGCGTCATCGGCTGCGGCAATATCGCGCCGCATTACCTGCGCAACCTTCAGCGCTTTGCGGCGATCCAGCTGCGGGCCCTGGCCGATCTGGACCTGGGGCTTGCCGCGCAGCGGGGTGCGGATTTCGGACTGCCGGCCCTGACGCCCGAGGCGCTGCTGGCGCGCGAGGATATCGACATCGTGCTGAACCTGACCCCGCCGCTTGCCCATGCCGGGGTAACGAAGGCAGCGCTGGTGGCGGGCAAGCATGTCTACTCGGAAAAGCCGCTGGGAGTGACCCTGGCCGAAGCACAGGATCTGGCCGCCCTGGCCAGGGCCCGCGGCCTGACCCTCGGCGTGGCGCCCGACACCTTCCTTGGGGCCGCGCATCAGGCGGCGCGGCGGCTGCTGGATACGGGCGCGATCGGCACGGTCAGCGGCGGCACGGCGTTTTTCCTGTCGGCCGGCATGGAAGCCTGGCATCCCAATCCCGGCTTCTTCTTCCGCCGCGGCGGCGGGCCGATGCTGGACATGGCGCCCTATTCCCTGACGCTGCTGGTCAATCTGCTGGGCCCGGTCGCGCGGGTCATGGCCATGGCCGCCACGCCGCGAACCACGCGCAGGGTGACGGCGCCGGGCCCGATGCAGGGGCAAGAGATCGCGGTCGAGGTGCCGACCAGCCTGTCGGCGCTGCTGGGCTTTGCCTCGGGCGCGCAGATCCTTTTGGGGATCAGCTGGGATGTGATGGCGCATAGCCTGCCGCATGTCGAACTGTATGGCAGTGCCGGCACATTGCGCCTGGCCGATCCCGACCAGTTCGGCGGCGCGCTGCGGCTGAACCAGGGCGCGGGCTGGGATGAAATTGGCAGTGAAGGCGCGGTCTTCGGCGGGCCCGAGGGCAAGTGGACCGATTATCGCGGCCTTGGACTGGCCGAGATGGCCCAGGCTTTGACCGCGGGCCGCCCGCCGCGGGCGGGGCTGACGCAGGCGCTGCATGTGCTTGAGGTGATCGAGGCCCTGGGCGAGGCCGCGTCCAGCGGCGCCCCGCGCAGCATTGCCAGCCGCTGCGACCGCGCCGACCCGCTGCCGGCCGAGGATATCGCGCTGCGGCCGGCCTAGACGCCCGATATGACCCGGTCAGGGGCCGGGGCGATGGGCGGGGCGGCTGCGGATCTCGGCCAGGAAGGCGCGCAGCAGGGGCACGCGGCGGGGGCGGAAATGTTCCTCGGCCAGGGTCACGTCCGACATGGAAGACAGGTGGAAGCGGCGGAAATCCATCCGCAGCCGGCACTGCGCCAGACACAGAAGCGCGCGGTCCAGAAACACCACCGACAGGGGCCAGATCCGCCGCCGCGTCACCTCGCCCGCCCGGTCGGTATAGGTCAGGTCCAGCGCGCGTTCCTCCCAGATCGCCTCGCGCAGCAGCGCCAGATGCGGCGGCGGCGGGGGGCGGGTCTCGTAGCGATGCAGCTGGTGGGCGGTATGCACGGCCTGGGCCTGAACCCGGTCGGGCAGGGTGGCAACGATCTTGGCCAGAGCCGAATCCGCCGCCCGGGCCAGCGCCGGATCGCCCGCCAGTCGCACTTCGGCCAGGCCCAGCGCCAGCGCCTCGACCTCAAGCCGGGTCAGCATCTGCGGCGGCAGGGCGGGGTCTTCGGTCAGCGTGTAGCCAAAGCCCGCCGCCCCGTCGATCAGCGCGCCACCAGCCCGCAACGCCTCGATATCGCGGTACAATTGGCGCGACGAGACGCCGGTTTCCTCGGCCAGCCGCGCGGCGGTGACCGGCTGCGGCAGGCTGCGCAACGCGGCCAGAAGGCGAAACAGGCGATCGGCGCGGGACATGTGGCTTCCTGACGTAATCTGTCAGCAGACTGGCGTTAGGACAGGTGCATCGCAAGGAAAAAGGAGACCCTTGATGCTGACGTTCTTTCACAGCCCGAACAGCCGCTCGACCGCGGTGCTGACGCTGATCGAGGAAATGGGCATTGCCGACCAGATCACGCTGAAACTGGTGACGATCCCGCGGCTTGATGGCAGCGGCGCGCGCGATCCGGCCAATCCGCATCCCGAAGGCAAGGTGCCGGCGCTGGATCATGACGGGCGGCTGATCACCGAACGCGGCGCGATCATGGCGCATCTGTGCGGGCTGTTTCCCGACAGCGGCCTGTCGCCCAAGCCCTTTACCCCCGATTGGGGCGCGTTCCTGGGCTGGATGGCCTGGTATCAGGGCGTGCTGGAGCCGGTGATGATCCATGATTTCGCCGGGCTCAGCCATCCCGTGCTGCAGGCCACGTTCCGCGACCACCCGACTGCGGTACAGCGGCTGCGCAAGGCGCTGGAGCGCGGGCCCTGGCTGATGGGCGAGACGTTCTCGGCCGCCGATATTCTGGTGCATTCGCCCTATGCCTGGTTCGGCGACCGCACGCCGGACGATCCGCTGATCCAGGACTGGGTCGCGCGCTGCATGGCGCGGCCGGCCCGGCTGAAGGTGCTGGCTGAGGAGGAGACCCGGATGGCCGCGTAAGGCGCCGGGTCAGGCGGGCGCGGCTAGGGCTGCGGCCGCCGCGCCAGCTGCACGGCCAGGATCCCGGCCATGGTCACCGCCACCCCGGCCAGATCCCAGGCCGAGATCCGCTCGCCCAGCAGCAGCGCCGCGGCCAGGACGCCGAAGAACGGGTTCAGGAAATGGAAGGTCGCGGCCCGGGTGGCGCCGATCCTTCCGACCAGCCAGAACCACAGCAGCGTGGCGGTGATCCCCGGACCCGCCACCTGCCAGAGGAAAGCCAGCACCAGCGGCAGCGAGGGCACCAGGCGGAAGGGCTCGAACAGCCAGGCGGCCAGCGCCAGCGCGACCGAGCCGACCAGCATCTGATAGCCGACGATCGCCAGAAGGTTGCTGCCCCCGGCCGCAGCACCGCGCAGGGTCAGCGTGGCCACGGCCAGGGCCAGCGCCCCGCCGATGCACAGCAGAACCCCGGCCGGATCGGCGCCGCCCTGCAGCCGGTGCGCCATGATCAGCGCGACGCCGGCAAACCCCGCCAGCAACCCCGCGGTGCCCAGGGGCGGCAGCCGCTCGCCGCGCAGGGCCCAGGCCAGGCCCGCAACCAGAAGTGGCATCGTGGCGGCGATGATCACCGCGACCGAGGCCTCCACCTGCTGCAGTGCGATGAAATTCAGCCCCAGATACAGGGCGTTCTGGCACAGGCCGAACACCATCACCGGCACCAGCTGGCGCCGCGACAGGCGCAGCGTCTGGCCCAGCGCCGCGGCAAGGCCCAACGCGATCAGCCCCGAGATCAGAAAGCGCAGCGCCAAGGCGGCCAGCGGCGCCATGTCGGCCACGATGATCCGCGCCGTGGCGAAGGCCGAAGACCAGAAGCAGATGAAGACCAGCCCCACCAGGACAGAGCGCAGATCCACGCGTGTCGCCTTCCCTTGCCGTGCCATGAAAAAGGGCCGCCAGACGGCGGCCCGAACCAGTCAGAGACCTGGCTGGATCAGCCGTTCACGACATCTTTCAGCGCCTTGGCGATGGCGAATTTCACCTGCTTGTCGGCCGGCTTGGTCATGGTCTCGCCCGTGGCGGGGTTGCGGACCTGACGCTCGGGCCGGGCCTTGCAGACGACCTTGCCCAGACCGGGCAGCGTCACGGCGCCACCGGCGGAAACCTCTTTCGACACGACGGCGGCGATCGCATCCAGCGCAGCACCGGCGGTCTTCTTGTCGGACCCCATGGCCTCGGCCACGGCAGCGACGAGTTGGGTCTTGGTCATCGGCTTGGACATTTTTTCATCCCTTTGTTGTTCCGTTGCCGGCCCGCCTTCCCGCGGGCCCCCCGGCCAGCCGGGGTCTGCGTCCACAAGCCCAGTTTCGGGGCCGAAATCAAGACCGGAACGCGCAATCGGCGGCTTTTCCCGCGATTTTCGCGCGTTCAAAGGAATGCGGTTTCCTCGAAACTGCGCAACTTGCGGCTGTGGATGCGCGACAGCGGCTGTTCGCGCAACAGCTCCATCGCCCGGACGCCGATCAACAGATGCCGGCTGACCTGGGTGCGGTAGAAGGCCGAGGCCATGCCGGGCAGCTTCAGCTCGCCATGCAGCGGCTTGTCCGAGACGCACAGCAAGGTGCCATAGGGCACCCGGAAGCGGAACCCGTTGGCCGCGATGGTGGCGGATTCCATATCCAGCGCCACAGCGCGGGATTGCGACAGGCGGCGCACCGGGCCCGACTGGTCGCGCAATTCCCAATTGCGGTTGTCGATCGTGGCCACGGTGCCGGTGCGCATGATCCGCTTCAGCTCGTACCCTTCCAGCTGGGTGACCTCTTCCACCGCGTCTTCCAGCGCGATCTGGATCTCGGCCAAAGCCGGGATCGGCACCCAGACCGGCAGGTCATCGTCCAGCACGTGGTCTTCGCGCAGATAGGCATGGGCCAGCACGAAATCGCCCAAAGCCTGGGTGTTGCGCAGCCCGGCGCAATGGCCGACCATCAGCCAGGCATGCGGGCGCAACACGGCGATATGGTCGGTGGCGGTCTTGGCGTTCGAGGGGCCGACGCCGATATTCACCAGGGTGATCCCCTGCCCGTCGGCGCGTTTCAGGTGGTAGGTCGGCATCTGCGGCAGGCGGGCCGGCAGCGTGATCAGCCCGTCGGGCGTGGTGATCTGCTGATTGCCGGTGGCGACGAAGGCCGTATAGCCCGAGTCCGGCCGGCCCAGCGCCTGGCGGGCATAGGCTTCGAACTCGTCCACATAGAACTGGTAGTTGGTGAACAGCACGTGGTTCTGGAAATGCGCCGGGTCGGTGGCGGTGTAATGCGCCAGCCGCGCCAGCGAATAGTCCACCCGCTGCGCGGTGAAGGGCGCCAGCGGCGCCGAGCCATCGGCGAAGACCGACAGCATGCCATTGACGATGTCGTCATTGGTGGTGGCAAGATCCGGCACGTCGAACACGTCGCGCAGCGGAAAATCCAGCACGCCTTCCTGCGGAATGGACAGATCGGTGTTGCCGGCCACGGCGAAATGCACCGGCATCGGCGTGGTCGAGGTGCCGACCCGCACCGGAACGCCGTGATTCTGGATCAACAGACCCAGCTGCTGGACCAGATATTGCCGGAACAGATCGGGCCGGGTGATCGTGGTCGAATAGGTGCCGGGATGGCTGACATGTCCGAAGGACAGGCGGGAATCGATGGCGCCGAAACTGGTGACCGTCAGCCGCACTTCGGGGTAGAAGGCCCGGATGCGCCGGGCGGGCCGGCCTGTGGTCAGCGCGGCATTGAAGGCCTGCGTCAGATGGGCGACGGATTGGCTGTAAAGCTGTTCCAGACGGGTGACCGCGGCCTCGGCATCCAGGAAATCCTCGGCCGCGACGGGTTCGGGAAGCAGAAAGGCGCTGTCTTCAGGCATGATCGTCCCTAAGGGGTTGATCGCCGCAGGTATGGCCTATGCGGGGCCGCGGCGCAAGTGAAGGCTGGATGACGGTCTTGCGGCAGCGCAGCAAGCCTGCAAGGATCGCGGGCATGAAAACGCTTCTCAGTCTTGGCCATGGCTATTCCGCCGCCGCCCTGGCCCGGCTTCTGCTTCCGCAGGGCTGGCGGGTGATCGGCACCACCCGTAGCGCCGACCGCGCGGCAGACCTGACCGCACAGGGGGTCGAGCCGCTGCTCTGGCCCGGCGATCTGGGCCCGGCGCTGCAGGCGGCCAGCCATATCCTGGTCTCGGCCGGGCCCGGGCCTGGGGGCGATCCGTTCCTGACGGCCTACCCTGCGCTGCGCGAGGCGCGTCCCGAATGGGTCGGCTATCTGTCCACCACCTCGGTCTATGGCGATCATGGCGGCGGCTGGGTCGACGAGACCACGCCCCTGCACCCCGCCAAGGGCCGCGGCGATGCGCGGGTCATGGCCGAGACGGAATGGCTGGCGACCGGCCTGCCGGTGCATGTCTTCCGCCTGTCGGGCATCTATGGCCCCGGGCGCGGCCCGTTCCAGAAGGTCAAGGCCGGCACGGCGCGGCGGATCATCAAGCCCGGCCAGGTCTTCGGCCGCATCCACGTGGACGATATCGCCCGGGTGCTGGAGGCCTCGATCCGCCATCCGAACCCCGGCGCGATCTACAATGTGACCGATGACCTGCCCGCCCCGGCCGAAGATGTGCTGTCGCATGCCGCGGCCCTGCTGGGCCTGCCCGAGCCGCCCGAAGTGGCCTTCGAGCAGGTGGTGGCCGAGATGACGCCGATGGCCCGCAGCTTCTACATGGAATCGAAGCGGGTGCGGAACGACCGGATCAAACGCGAGCTGGGGGTGGAGCTGCTCTATCCCGATTACCGCGCCGGCCTTGCGGCGATCCTGGCTGCCGAAGGTGCCCCGGACTGATGCCCCGGGGGCGCTTCGCCCCCCGGACCCCCCGAGGATATTTTTGCAGAGAGGAAGGCTGCTTTGCCGGAAGGAAGGCTAGGCAGGTTTTACTGCGCTGCCATTTCGCGGCTGGCGGGGGCCAGGATGCCTTCGGTCACCGCTGACAGGGCCAGCGCCGCCGCGCCATGCGCCCAGAGAAGATCGCCCCAGGCATGGATCTCGATCGGCGGGCGGGGGCGGCCGGTGTCGATCACCAGATTGTCCATCTCGGCCAGGGTCTCGGCGGCATAGAGATAGTCGTAGCGCATCCGTTCGCCCGACAGGATGATCAGCTCGGGGTCGAAGAGATTGATCACATTCGACAGGCCCACCGCCAGATAGCGCCCGGCACGGCGGAAGATCGACTTGGCCGTGGCATTGCCGGCCTTGGCATGATCGTACAGGCTTTCCAGCAGGATGTTGATCGGCTGGCCGTCCTTGTGGCCCCAGTTCAGCGCCGTGCTGGCCTCGCGCGCCAGGGCGTAATCGGCGACATAGGCCTCAAGGCAACCACGCTGCCCGCAGCGGCACAGCGCCCCGTCCAGCTGCACCTTGGTATGGCCAAGTTCCATCCCCAAGCGCTGGGCACCGCGATAGATGCGGTGGTTCATCACAAAGCCCATGCCCAGCCCGTGTTCGATCGTGACCACGGCGAAATCCGACAGGCTGCGGCCGGCGCCGAACCACAGTTCGGCCAGGGCCACCAGATTGGCGTCATTGTCGATCGCGACCGGCAGACCCAGCCGCGCCCCCGCGGCGGCGGCCAGCGGCACGGCGCGTTCGGTCAGGACCGAGGACCAGAACACCATCCCCTCGGCCACATCGACAAAGCCCGGAACCCCGATCCCCACCGCCGACAGCTGCGCCCGGTCAAGCCCCGCCTTGGCACAGACCCGCGCCAGCAGCGTCTCGACCGCATCCAGCAATTCGGCCAGCGTCATCGGCCCGGGCCGGCGCGGGATCACGTCATCGGCCACCAGATTGCCGGCGAAATCCACCACCACGGCGGTATGTTCGCGGTCCGACAGCTTCATGCCCGCAACGTGATGCGCCGGCGCGCGCACGCCCAGCGCCACGGCCGGTCGGCCGCGACCGGGGCTTTCGGCATCGCGCGGCGGGGCGACTTCCTCGATCAGCCCGGCCTCGATCAGTTCCTGCGTGATGGTCGTCACCGTCGCGGGCGAGACGTTCAGTTGCCGCGCCAGGGTGACACGCGGGATCAGCCCCGCCGCGCGCACCCGCTCGAACACCTGCTGGCGCAGCGGGCGCTGGCCTTCGGTCAGGGGCGGAATCAGCGGGCCGACCCCGACCCGCCCCCCCGGCCCCTGTCCTTTTGGCAGTCGCGGCATATTTATTCGACCTCCGAACTAAACAGGGGCATCACATGCCCGAACCCTTGCCGAACCGCTTGAAAATTGCCGCATCGCAGCGAATTTTCGTAGCCGGAGTCAGCAGACCCAGATTTGACCAGCGTTTTTATTTTGACAACTGAAATTATTAGCGGCAGGATTTTTCCCGTATCGGCGAATCTGCCGGACCGGCCGTGGAGGGCCGTATCGAACGGGAGGAATCAATGCGGAAAGTCTTTCTCGCCGCCATCGTGGCGGCGGCCGGTTTTTCGTCGGCAGCCCTGGCCGAAGGCCTGACCGTCGGCGTCAGCTGGTCGAACTTCCAGGAAGAGCGCTGGAAGACCGACGAGGGCGCGATCAAGGCGGCGCTGGAAGCCTCGGGCGACAAATATGTTTCGGCCGATGCGCAATCGTCCTCGGCCAAGCAGCTTTCGGATATCGAGGCGCTGATGGCGCAGGGCGTGGATGCGCTGATCATCCTGGGCCAGGACACGGCGGCGGTGGTGCCGGCGATTCAGGCCGCGGCGGATGCCGGGATTCCGGTCGTCGCCTATGACCGGCTGATCGAAGACCCGCGCGCCTTCTACCTGACCTTCGACAATGTCGAGGTTGGCCGGATGCAGGCCCGCGCCGTGCTGGAAGCCGCGCCCAAGGGCAATTACGTGATGATCAAGGGCTCGCCCACCGATCCGAACGCCGATTTCCTGCGCGGCGGCCAGCAGGAAGTGCTGCAGGCGGCGATCGACGCGGGCGACATCAAGATCGTGGGCGAGGCCTATACCGATGGCTGGCTGCCGGCCAACGCCCAGAAGAACATGGAACAGATCCTGACCGAGAACGACAACAAGGTCGACGCGGTCGTGGCGTCGAATGACGGCACGGCGGGCGGCGCGGTGGCGGCGCTGACCGCGGTCGGGATGCAGGGCATTCCTGTTTCGGGCCAGGACGGCGACAAGGCAGCGCTGAACCGCATCGCGCTGGGCACGCAGACCGTCTCGGTCTGGAAGGATGCGCGCGAGCTGGGCAAGGCCGCGGCGGAAATCGCCGTGGCGCTGGCCGGCGGCACCAAGCCCGAAGAAGTGCCGAATGCGATCAAGTTCACCACCCCGGGCGGCAATGAGATGAACTCGGTCTTCCTGGTGCCGGTGCCGGTCACCAAGGACAATCTGTCGGTCGTCGTCGATGCCGGCTGGATCACCAAGGACGAGCTTTGCCAGGGCGTGAGCGCAGGCCCCGCCCCCTGCAACTAAGCTGACAAGCGGCCCCGGGCATCCTTTGTCCGGGGCCTTCCCCCCTATTTCCGTTCCTGCGCCTTTCGGGTGAAGCATGACCAAACCGGCCCAGGACGCAGCGCCCCGCGTGGCGCGCCGCGGCCTTCTTCAGACACTTGAAATCGACACGCGGCTTCTGGGCATGATCGGCGCCTTCCTGGTGATCTGCATCGCCTTCCAGGGCTGGACCGGCATCCGCGCCATGGCGGAGTTCACCCTGAACCCCTTCGCCTGGCTGGCGAACGGCCGGTTCCTGATTCCGCAGAACGTGTTCAACATCACCATCCAGATGGTTTCGGTCGCGATCATGGCGACGGGGATGGTCTTCGTCATCGTCACCCGCAACATCGACCTGTCGGTCGGCGCGATGCTGTGCCTGTGTTCGGCGCTGATGGGGATCTTGCAGGTCACCATCCTGCCCAAGACGCTGGGCCTTGGCATCGGCCATCCGGCCATCGCGCCCCTGGCCATGCTGGCGGGGCTGGCGCTGGGCACGGCCGTCGGCGCCTTTACCGGCTGGCTGGTCGGCTATCAGGGCATCCCGGCCTTCATCGTCACCCTGGGCGGGCTGCTGATCTGGCGCAATCTGGGCTGGTACATGACCTCGGGCCAGACCCAGGGCCCGCTGGATTCGACCTTCATCCTGTTCGGCGGCGCCGAGGGCACGCTGGGCCCGATCTGGAGCTGGGTCGTCGGGCTGATCGCCTCGGCACTGGCCGTCCTGGGCCTGATGCAGGCGCGCAAGGCCAAGGAACGCCACGGCTTTCCGGTCAAGCCGCTTTGGGCCGAAGGCGTGCTGGCCGGCATCGCCTGTGCGGCGATCCTGGGGCTGATCGCGCTGCTGAATGCCTATGAAATTCCGGCCGGCAAGCTGAAGCGCCTGTTCGAGGCCCGGGGCGAGGCGATGCCCGATGGCTATACGACCGGCTTCGGCCTGCCCTTCTCGGTGCTGATCCTGGCGCTGGTCGCGATTGCGATGACGGTGGTCGCCAAGCGCACGCGCTTTGGCCGCTACATCTTTGCCACCGGCGGCAACCCCGATGCGGCGGAACTGTCGGGCATCAACACCCGGCTGTTGACCGTCAAGGTCTTTGCGTTGATGGGCTTTCTGTGCGGGCTGTCGGCGATCATCGCCCAGGCCCGGCTGCAGAATCACACCAATGACATCGGCACGCTGGACGAATTGCGCGTCATCGCCGCGGCCGTCATCGGCGGCACGGCCCTGGCGGGCGGGATCGGCACCATCCATGGCGCGATCCTGGGCGCGCTGATCATGCAATCGCTGCAATCCGGCATGGCGATGGTGGGCGTCGACAGCCCGTTCCAGAACATCGTCGTGGGCATCGTCCTGGCGCTGGCCGTCTGGATCGACATTCAATATCGCAAGCGCAAGGGGATCCGCTGATGGCCGGAATCGCGCCCAATCGTGAGGGAACGCCCTTGGTCGAGATGCGCGACATCTCGATCTCATTCGGCGGGATCAAGGCGGTCGACCACGTCTCGGTCGATCTGTATCCCGGCGAGGTCGTGGGCCTTCTGGGCCATAACGGCGCCGGGAAATCGACGCTGATCAAATGCCTGTCGGGCGCCTATCAGGCCGATGCGGGCGAGATCCTGATCGAAGGCCAGCCGGTCCAGATCCGCAACCCGCGCGATGCAAGGGCCTATAACATCGAGACGATCTACCAGACGCTGGCGCTGGCCGACAATCTGGATGCGGCCTCGAACCTGTTTCTGGGCCGCGAGCTGGTGACGGCGACCGGGCTGGTCGACGATTCCGCCATGGAAGCGGAAACGCGCAAGATCATGGGCCGGCTGAACCCGAATTTCCGCAAGTTCAAAGAGCCGGTCTCGGCCCTGTCGGGCGGGCAGCGCCAGTCGGTCGCCATCGCGCGGGCGGTCTATTTCAACGCCAAGATCCTGATCATGGACGAACCGACCGCCGCCCTTGGCCCGCATGAGACCCAGATGGTGGCCGAACTGATCCAGGAGTTGAAGGCGCAGGGCCTGGGCATCTTCCTGATCGAGCATGACATCCACAATGTGATGAAGCTCTGCGATCGGGCCAGCGTGATGAAGAACGGCCAGCTCGTGGGCACGGTCAATGTCGACGAGGTCACCGATGACGACATTCTGGGCATGATCATCCTGGGCAAGAAGCCCGCGCATCTGGCCGCCTGATGTATATCGGGCTGGATCTGGGCACATCGGGGCTGAAGGGCGTGCTGATCGGTGCCGACCAGCAGGTGCTGGCCGAAGCCACCGCGCCCCTGACGGTGCAGCGCCCGGCCGAGGGCTGGTCGGAACAGCGCCCGGCCGACTGGATCGCCGCGGCCGAGGCGGTGCTGGACGCGCTGGCCGCGCATGGGCTGGGCCAGGTGAAGGGGATCGGGCTGTCGGGCCAGATGCATGGCGCGACGCTGCTGGATGCCTCGGACGAGGTGCTGCGGCCCTGCATCCTGTGGAACGACACCCGCAGTTTCGAAGAGGCCGCCGAACTGGACGGCGACCCGATGTTCCGCCGGCTGACCGGCAATATCGTCTTCCCCGGTTTCACCGCGCCAAAGCTGATCTGGGTGCGCCGGCACGAACCTCGGATCTGGGACCGGGTGGCGAAGGTCTTGCTGCCGAAGGATTACCTGCGGCTCTGGCTGACCGGCGGCCATGTGGCGGAAATGTCCGACGCGGCCGGAACGGCCTGGCTGGACACCGGCAAGCGCGCCTGGTCGGACGCGCTGCTGCAGGCAACTGGCCTGACGCGGGCACATATGCCGGCGTTGGTTGAAGGCTCCGAGGTTTCGGGCCAATTGCGCGCGGCGCTGGCGGCGCGCTGGGGCCTGCCCAAGGATGTGATCGTCGCGGGCGGCGGCGGCGACAATGCCGCTTCGGGCGTGGGCGTGGGCGTGGTGCGCGCGGGTGAGGCTTTCGTGTCGCTGGGCACCTCGGGCGTGCTGTTCGCGGCGAATGACGGCTACCAGCCCGATCCGGCCACGGCCGTTCATACCTTCTGCCATGCGCTGCCCGGCACCTGGCATCAGATGGGGGTGATCCTGGCCGCCACCGATGCGCTGAACTGGTATGCGCGGCTGGTCGGCACCGATGCGGCGAAGCTGACGGGGGAACTGGGCGCGCTGCAGGCCCCGGGCAAGACGCTGTTCCTGCCCTATCTGGGCGGCGAGCGCACGCCCCTGAACTCGGCCGCGATCCGGGGCGCCTTTACCGGGCTGGAACATGCAACCGACCGGCAGGCCGCGACCCGCGCCGTGCTAGAAGGCGTGACCTTCGCGATCCGCGACTGCCGCGATGCGCTGGCCGCGACCGGAACCAAGATCGGCACGCTTCTGGCCGTCGGCGGCGGTTCGCGGTCGGACTACTGGCTGCAGCTGATCGCATCGGCGCTGAATGCGCCGGTGGCCCTGCCGGTGGCCGGCGATTTCGGCGGCGCCTTCGGGGCCGCGCGGCTGGCGCTGATGGCGGCAACCGGCGCCGGGGCCGAGATCGCGACCCTGCCGAAAATCGCCCGGCTGATCGAGCCGGACCCCGCCCTTCTTGCGGCTTTCGATGCGGGCCATGCCCGTTTCCGCGCCGCGCAATCTGCGATCAAGGACCTGAAATGACCGACTTCTTCAAGGACATCCCCCGGATCACCTATCAGGGCCCCGAGGCCTCAAGCGAGTTCGCCTTCCGCCATTACAACCCCGACGAGGTGGTGCTGGGCAAGCGGATGGAAGACCATCTGCGCTTTGCGGTGGCCTATTGGCACAGCTTTGCCTGGCCGGGCGGCGACCCGTTCGGCGGCCAGACCCTTGACCGGCCGTGGTTCGGCGACACGATGGCGCTGGCCAAGCAGAAGGCCGATGTCGCCTTTGAGCTGTTCGATCTTCTGGGCGCGCCCTTCTACTGCTTCCACGATGCCGATGTGCGCCCCGAAGGCGCCAGCTTCGCCGAAAGCCTGCGCAATCTGGAAGAGATGGTCGATTACTTCGGCCAGAAACAGGCCAGCCACAAGACGCAGCTTCTGTGGGGCACCGCGAACATGTTCAGCCATCGGCGCTGGATGTCGGGCGCGGCCACCAATCCCGATCCCGATGTCTATGCCTATGCCGCCGCCAATGTGAAGGCGATGATGGACGCGACCGCCAAGCTGGGCGGACAGAATTACGTGCTTTGGGGCGGGCGCGAAGGCTATGAGACGCTTCTGAACACCGATCTCAGGGCCGAACGCCAGCATGCCGGCCGCTTCCTGCAACAGGTGGTCGAGTACAAGTACAAGATCGGCTTCAAGGGCACGATCCTGATCGAGCCGAAGCCGCAGGAACCCTCGAAGCATCAATATGATTACGACGTGGCCACGGTTTACGGCTTCCTGAAGGAATTCGGTCTGGAAGCCGAGGTGAAGACCAATATCGAACAGGGCCATGCGATCCTGGCCGGCCATTCCTTCGAACATGAACTGGCGCTGGCGGCATCGCTGGGCATTTTCGGTTCGATCGACATGAACCGGAACGATTACCAGTCCGGCTGGGACACCGACCAGTTCCCGCACAATCACCCCGAAATGGCGCTGGCCTATTACGAGGTGATCCGCGCCGGCGGCTTCACCACCGGCGGCACGAATTTCGACGCCAAGATCCGCCGCCAGTCGCTGGACCCGGAAGATCTGGTTCTGGCCCATGTCGGCGGCATGGACACCTGCGCGCGGGCGATGAAAGCTGCCGCCGCGCTGTGGGAAGCGGGCGATCTGGAAGCCGCGCGCCAGGCCCGCTATGCCGGCTGGGACACCCCGGCCGCCCAGGCGATGCTGAAGGGCGGGCTTGCCGAGGCGGCCGCGCGTGTCACCGCCGAAGGGCTGGAGCCGCAGCCGAAATCCGGCCGGCAGGAGCGGCTGGAAAACCTGTGGAACCGCTTCGTCTGACCGGGCCGCGCAAGGGAAGGCAAGGGCGGTCTTCTGCCCTGCTGCCTTCCTCTCTGCAAAAGTATCCCGGGGGGTCCGGGGGGCTGGCCCCCCGGCTTCGCCCGGCCTAACGCCGCCCCATCAGCCGGAACAGCTTGGCCCGCGCCTCCAATTCGGCATTGATCGCGCCGCCGACCAGGATCGCCCAGACCGACAGATACAGCCAGGTCATCAGGATGATAACCGCCCCGATCGAGCCATAGATCCGGTTGTAGCTGTTGAAATTCGACAGATAGACCGAAAAGCCGATCGACACCCCCGCCCAAGCGGCCGAGGCGAACAGCACGCCCACAGTGAACCAGCCCGACCTTTGCCGCCCGGGCACGTTCGGGCCGAAGCGGTACAGGATCGACAGGCAGGTCAGCACGAACAGGAACATCACCGTCCAGGGCAGCACCCGGGTCAGCCAGGCGTCGAAACTGCCGTCGGGCAGATAGGCCAGCAGCACCGGCACCACGACCGAGGTCGCCAGCGCCATGATCAGCGCGCCGATCAGCGCGCCGGTCAGCATGAAATCGACCGCCCATCCCCAAAGAATGCCGCGCCGCTCGGCCCGATGCACCACGTCCAGCCCCTGGATCAGCGCCGAAACCCCGGCCCGGGCCGAATAAAGCGCCACGGCAACCGAGAAGAACGTGGCCCAGCCCAGCGTGCTGCGCGGCGCGTTCAAAAGCCCCATGACCTGATCATGCACCAGTTCGGCCGCCTCGGTCGGCAGGAAGCGTTCGGCCATGACCAGGTATCCGGCGATGACCTGCGGGTCCGACACCATGCCCCAGATTGCCACCACCGCCGCTATGCCGGGAAACACCGCGAACATCGCATAGAAGGCCACGCCGGCGGCGATCAGGCCGAAATGGCCGTCGCCGACCCGCGTCCAGACGGCGACCAGGAATCGCCAGAAATGCCGTGCCACCAGGATCATGGCGCCAGAGTTTCAGACCCGGCGCCCGGGCGCAATCGCCCGAGGGCAGATTTCCCGCGACGGCGGCGATCCGCGCCGCCGTGCGGTTGCGCCATCTGCCTAACCCGCCCGGGTCGAGGCGGTAACGTAATTCACCGACAGATCGCGGTCCGACAGGCTCCACCGCCACGAGACCGGGTTGAACACCATGCCCTTGCGGTCAACCGGCGTCAGGCCGGCGCGGCGGATAAGCTCGTACAGCTCGTCGGGCGTGATGAATTTCTGCCAGTCATGCGTGCCCTTGGGCAGCCAGCGCATCACCCATTCGGCGCCGACGATGGCCAGGGCAAAGCTTTTCGCATTGCGGTTCAGGGTCGAGCAGACCATCAGCCCGCCGGGTTTCAGAAGGTCATGGCAGGCGGTCAGATAGGCCAGGGGATCGGCGACATGCTCGACCACTTCCATGTTCAGGACCACATCGAACCGCTCGCCCGCCGCGGCCAGCGCCTCGGCCGTGGTATGGCGATAGTCGATCTGCAGGCCCGACTGTTCGGCATGCAGCCGCGCCACCGGAATGTTGCGCTCGGCCGCATCGGCGCCGATCACCGTGGCGCCCAGCCGCGCCATGGGTTCGCACAGCAGCCCGCCGCCACAGCCGATATCCAGAAGCCGCAGCCCTTCGAACGGGCGCTGCGCGGTCAGGTCGCGGCCAAACTCGGCGGCGATCTGCCGGGTGATATAGTCCAGCCGCACCGGGTTCATCTGGTGCAGCGGCTTGAACTTGCCAGAAGGGTCCCACCATTCCTCGGCCATGGCCTGGAATTTCGCCACTTCGGCAGGATCGACCGTGGTTGCGGCTTCCATTGCGGTTCCTCTTCGCATTCGACTCCGTTCCCGGCCGGTATATACTGCGGGAATGGACCACAGATCAGGCCAAAAGCGCGCAGTCGAATATCTTTACCCGCCGGTCGACCCGTTCGACCAGCGCATCCTCGACATGGGGGATGGCCACCGCATCTATGTGGAACAATGCGGCAAGCCCGATGGCGTGCCGGTGATCGTGTTTCATGGCGGGCCGGGGGGCGGCTGCAGCCCGGCGATGCGGCGCTATTTCGACCCGGATCATTACCGCGTCGTGCTGTTCGACCAGCGCGGCTGCGGGCGGTCGCGGCCGCATGCGACGGTGCAGGCCAATACGACCTGGGATCTGGTCGCCGATGTCGAACGGATCCGGGCGGCGCTGGGGATCGGGCCCTTCATCGCATTCGGCGGCAGCTGGGGCGCCACGCTGGCGCTGGTGCATGCGATCACCCATCCGCAGGCGGTGCGCCATCTGGTTCTGCGCGGCGTCTTCCTGATGACCCAGGCCGAGCTGGACTGGTTCTATGGTGGCGGGGCCGGCGCCTTCTTCCCCGATCTCTGGCAGCGCTTCGTCGCCCCCATCCCCGAAGAGGACCGCGCCGACCTGATCGCCGCCTATCACCGCCGGCTGTTCTCGGGCAATCTGGCCGAGGAAACCCGCTATGGCCGGGCCTGGGCGCAATGGGAAAACGCGCTGGCCTCGATCCATCAAGAGGGGATGTATGGCGAAAGCCCGGCCGATTACGCCCGGGCCTTCTCGCGGCTTGAGAACCATTATTTCATCAACAAGGGCTTTCTGGCCGAGGACGACTGGATCGTGAAGAATCGCGGCCGGATCGAAGCGACGGGCGCCACCATCGTGCAGGGCCGCTATGACATGGTCTGCCCGCCGATCTCGGCCTGGCGGCTGGCACAGGGCTGGAACCGGGCGCAGCTGCAGCTGGTGGGCCTGTCGGGCCACGCGCTGAGCGAGCCTGCGATCAGCGAGGCGCTGGTCAAGGCGATGGACGGGCTGCGCGGGGGCTGAGGGGCTACAGCCCGCCCAGCACCTCGTCCTGATGTTCGCCCAGCCGCGGCGCCGGCCGGTCCAGCTGCAGGCGGGCCGCGGAAAAGCCGATCGGGCTGCGCACGCCCGGCACGCCGCCTGGCGCGATCTGCATCCCCCGCGCCACAACCTGCGGATCGGCAAAGACCTGACCCATGTCGTTGATCGGACCCGCGGGCACGCCCTCGGCCTCGCAGGCGGCCAGAATATCGGCCATCGACCAGGTTCTGGTCGCCGCAGTCAGCCGCGCGGTCATCGCATCGCGATGGGCGACACGGTCGGCATTGGTCAGGAACTCGGGCGCCTCGGCCATGTCGGACAAGCCCAGGATCCCGCAAAGCCGGCGATATTGCGCATCATTGCCGGTGGCCAGGATCACCCAACCATCGGCGCAGTCGAAGACCGCATAGGGCGCCAAGTTCGGATGGGCATTGCCCATCTTCCGGGGCGCCACGCCGGTGGCCAGATAGTTCATCGCCTGATTGGCCATGATCGCGGTCGCCACATCCATCAGCGCCATGTCGATCTGCTGGCCCTGCCCGGTCCGCCCGCGCTGAATCAGCGCCGCCATCACCGCATTGGCCGCATAGATGCCGGTGAACACATCGGTCACCGCCACACCCACCTTCTGCGGCTGGCCCTCGGGTTCGCCGGTCACGCTCATCAGCCCGGCCATGCCCTGGATGATGAAATCATAGCCGGCCCGATGGGCATAGGGCCCGGTCTGGCCGAAGCCGGTGATTGAGCAATAGACCAGACGCGGGTTGACCTTTTGCAGCGAAGGCCAGTCGAGCCCGTATTTCGCCAGGCCCCCGACCTTGAAATTCTCGATCACCACATCGGCATCGGCCACCAGACGGCGCACGGTTTCCTGGCCCTCGGGCGTGCGGAAATCGACCGTCACGCTTTTCTTGCCGCGGTTGCAGGAATGGAAATAAGCGGCCGAACGGTCGCCTTCGCGTTCGATAAAGGGCGGGCCCCAGCGGCGGGTGTCGTCGCCCTCGGGCGCCTCGACCTTGATCACCTCGGCGCCAAGATCGGCCAGAAGCTGGCCGGCCCAGGGACCGGCAAGGATCCGCGCCAGTTCGATGACGCGAATCCCTTCCAGCGGTGCGCCTTGCATGGCTTAGCCTGCAAGCTTCTTGTCGAGGATCGCCTTCAGATCCTCGTAGGACATGTTCGAATGCTTCTCGCCGTCGATGATCAGCGTCGGCGTGCCTTCGATCTTGTCGGCGGCCATATTGGCTTCGAAATGCGCGACCATCGCCTCGACCATGGCGCTGTCGGCCATGCAGGCATCCAGCGCCTCATTGGTCAGCCCGGCGGTCAGGCCGATCTTGCGCAGGTTCTGCACCACCACATTCGGATCTTCCGACGCAGCCCATTCGCCCTGGGTCGAGAACAGCATGTCCTGGATGCCGAAATAGCGCAGATCGCCACCGCAGCGCGCCACCAGCGCGGCCCAAAGGCCGTAGCGGTCGAAATAGACTTCCTTCAGGGTGAAGTGGACCTTGCCGGTGTCGATGTAATTCGTCTTCAGCTGGCCAAAGACGGTTTCATGGAAATGCGCGCAATGCGGGCAGGTGAAGCTGGCATATTCCACCATCTTGATCGGCGCATCGGGGCTGCCGATCGAGAAATCCTTGATCTCGGGCGCCGCGGCGGCGGGCGCGGTCGCATCCTGCGCCCAGGCGGGCATCGCGGCCATGGCGGCGGCCAGGGCCATCAGGGCCCGTCGGTTGATCATCGTCATTTCTACCCTCTTTCAGCCTTGCGGCGACTTAAGACATTTTGCGCCAGCCGTTCAAGCGCGGCCCGAAGCCCGGGATCGCCAACGGCCGAAGCGGTTTCTGCGGCCTGCGCCACCAGCGCCGGATCGGGCGGCGGCGGGGCTTTCGGGGCAGCGGTGAACTGGGCCTGGCCTTCGGCAAAGCCCGAAGCGGCGGTCTGGGTCAGATGGATGCGCGAGATGGCGTTGTAGCCATAGACGGCATTCACCTTCTGGCGCAGCTTTTCCTTCTGCATGTCGATCAGCGGCGCATGGGCGCCCTGGACCAGCAGGGTCAGCGTGGCGCCCAGGCCCCCCTCGCGCCCATAGCTGACCTTGACCGGACGGGTGACGCGGGCCAGATCCTCGCCCACCACCTCGGCCCAATGGGTGACCAGCCGCGCCACGGCAAAGCCCCGCGCCTCGCCCGCGGCGCGCAGCTGGCCCGACATCAGCGAGAATGCGGGTTCGAAGCCGCGGCGGCGGTGATCGGCCGATGGGGAAGGGGCGGTCGGCGTCTTTGCCATCTGGTTCCGGGCCTTGTGTCGGGTCTATCTTAGCGCAAGACCCCGGCCCTGCCAGCGCCGTGGAAGACATGGGGGCATAAAGATTGCGTGACGCGGCCGAAACGATTGCCGGAAAGCCGGACGCCGATCTGGCCGCCGACCTGGGGGCGCGGCTTCTGGCCTGGTATGACCGGCATGCAAGGGCAATGCCCTGGCGGGTGGGCCCGGCCGAACGGGCGGCGGGCGTGCGGCCCGATCCCTACCGGGTCTGGCTGTCGGAAGTCATGCTGCAACAAACGACCGTGGCGGCGGTGCGCGACTATTTCCACCGCTTCACCGTGCGCTGGCCCGATGTGGCGGCGCTGGCCGCGGCGCAGGATGCCGAGGTCATGGCCGAATGGGCCGGGCTTGGCTATTACGCCCGCGCCCGCAACCTGCTGAAATGCGCCCGCGCGGTGGCCGAGCGGGGCGGCTTTCCCGGCACGCGCGACGGGTTGCTGGAATTGCCCGGGATCGGCCCCTATACCGCCGCCGCCGTCGCCTCGATCGCCTGGGACGAGCCGGCGGCGGTGGTCGACGGCAATGTGGAACGGGTGGTGTCGCGGCTGTTCGCGGTGGAAACCCCGCTGCCCGCCGCCAAGCCGCAGCTGGTCGCCCTGGCCGAGGCGCTGACGCCCCAGGACCGGCCCGGCGATCATGCCCAGGCGATGATGGATCTGGGCGCCACGATCTGTACGCCGAAATCTCCGGCCTGCGGGATCTGCCCCCTGGTCGATCTGTGCCAGGCCCGCGCCCAGGGCATCGCCGCCGACTTGCCGCGCAAGCTGGCCAAGCCTGCGAAGCCGGTGCGGCAGGGCGTGGTCTGGGCGCTGCGCCAGCCCGAGGGCTGGGTGCTGGAGCGCCGGCCCGAGCGCGGGCTTCTGGGGGGCATGCTGGGCCTGCCGGGCGACGCTTGGGACGGCACGGGCGGCCCCGCCCCGGCCGAGGCCCCCTGGCAGCGCCTGGGCGAGGTTCGCCATACCTTCACCCATTTTCATCTGATCCTGCAGGTCCTGGCCGCCGAGGCCGCGCCCGGCCCGCTGGCCCGCGGCGAGATCGTGCCCTTTCGCGATTTCCGCCTCGACAGCCTGCCCACGGTGATGCGCAAGGCGCTTTCCCTTGCGCAAAGTGCGCTTTCGCCGCGTTGAGCCTGATGCGCAAAGGCGTAGACTTCGCCGCCAAGGAGGACCGCCCATGCCGCTGATCCCTGCCGATGTGGTCGCGCGACCGCTGAATGCCCTGCCGTTCTTTCTGTCACTGGGCACGGTGCCGCTGGCGCTGATCGGCATGCGCTATGGCGGGCTGACCGTGCTGCTGCTGCCGCTGTATTCCTGGGGGCTGTTCACCCTTCTTGACCTGCTGACCGGGCTGAATGACGGCAATGCCGATCCTCAGACCCCCGAGAAGGATCTGGTCCTGTACCGGCTGGTCACGCTGATCTGGTTCCCGCTGCAATTCAGCCTGCTGTGCCTGGCGCTGTGGTATCTGCCGCGGGCCGAGCATCTGAGCGGGCTTGAGAAATTCGGCATGATGTTCGGCATGGGGGTGATGGGCGGCACGATCGGCATCAATTACGCGCATGAGCTGATGCATCAGAAATCCAGGCTGGAACGCTGGCTGGGTGATCTGCTGCTGGCAACCGTGCTGTATTCGCATTTCCGCAGCGAACATCTGCGGGTGCATCACCTGTATGTCGGCACCCCGCGCGATGCGGTGACGGCGCGCTACAACGAAGGCTTCCACCGCTTCTATCCGCGTGTGCTGCGCGAAAGCCTGCGCTCGGCCTGGGCGGCCGAGAAGGCGCTGCTGGCGCGGCGCGGCTTGTCGGTCTGGAACCGGCGCAACCCGTTCTGGCGCTATTGGGCGCTGCAAAGCGCGATGCTGTGGATCGCGGGGCTTCTGGGCGGCTGGGAAGGGCTGGGCCTGTTCCTGATCCAGGCCGGGGTGGCGATCTGGCAGCTGGAACTGGTGAATTACGTCGAACATTACGGGCTGACGCGGAAATATCTGGGCGAGGGGCGCTATGAACATGTGCTGCCCCGGCACAGCTGGAACGCCTCGCATCGGGCCACCAACTGGCTGCTGATCAATCTGCAGCGCCATTCCGACCATCATTACAAGCCCGACCGGCGCTTTCCCCTGCTGCAGACCTATCCCGAGGACGAGGCGCCGCAGCTGCCCTATGGCTATCCGGTGATGGCGCTGTCGGCGATGATCCCGCCCCTGTGGCGGCGGGTGATGAACCCCAAGGTCCGGGCCTGGCGCAAGCGTTTTTACCCCGAGATCACCGATTGGCAGCCCTATACCAGGGCGCGCAATCCGATGCCGAAGGGCGCGCCCTGACCGGCGGCGTTGCCGCGGCGGTTCGGCAAAAGACCCCGCCATGACCAGCATGGCGGGGCAGTGGCATTCCAGGCGGACCGGAATGCAGGCGTAGAAAAGACCCGTCCCGCAGGCAGGGTCAGTTCGGGCGAGAGGCCTCTGCTTCCATCTCGGCCCGGATTTGTTGGCGAAGGATGTCGATCGGGATCAGCTTGCCGTCGCGCTTGAAATGCCAGTAGGTCCAGCCATTGCAGGACGGCGCCCGTTCATAGGCGGCGCCGACCTGGTGGATCGAGCCGGTCATCTCGGGCCCGGTCAGCGTGCCATCGGCGCGCACCTTGGCCTTGTAGCGGTTGCCGATCGAGAACAGCTCTTCCCCCGGGCGCAGCATGCCGCGTTCGACCACCTGGCCGAAGGGCACCCGCGGCTCGGCGCGTTTCGAGGTGCTGACCTCCAGCGCCGAGGCATCAAAGCGGCGCACGCGGGAAATCCGGGCCTCGGCGGCGCGGCGATAGCTTTCCTCGCGCTCGATCCCGATGAAGTCGCGGCCCAGCATCTTGGCCACGGCGCCGGTCGTGCCGGTGCCGAAGAACGGGTCCAGCACCACATCGCCCGGATTGGTCGTGGCGACCAGCACCCGGTGCAGCAGGCTTTCCGGCTTCTGCGTCGGATGCGCCTTGTCGCCGTTTTCATCCTTCAGCCGCTCATGCCCGGTGCAGATCGGCAGCACCCAGTCGCTGCGCATCTGGATGCCTTCGTTCAAGGATTTCAGCGCTTCGTAATTGAAGGTGTATTTCGACCCTTCCCCGCGCGAGGCCCAGATCAGCGTCTCATGCGCATTGGTCAGCCGCTTGCCCTTGAAATTCGGCATCGGGTTCGACTTGCGCCAGATCACGTCGTTCAGCAGCCAGAAGCCCTGGTTCTGCAGCTCGGCCCCCAGACGGAAGACGTTGTGATAGGATCCGATCACCCAGATCGCCCCGTTCGGCTTCAAAAGCCGCTTGGCGGCCGCCAGCCAGCGGCGGGTGAAATCGTCATAGGCGGCAAAGGACGAGAACTGGTCCCAGTGATCATCCACCGCATCGACACGGGAATTGTCAGGGCGATGCAATTCGCCCTTCAGCTGAAGGTTGTAAGGCGGGTCCGCGAAGATCAGGTCCACGCTGCCGGCCGGCAGGCTTTCCATCACCTCGATACAATCGCCCGCAAGAATCTGATTCAGCGGAAGGTCTGCCCCCGCCGCGGTCTTCCTGGTCGCCATATCTGCCTCTGTCCCACGGCATCTTGATGTGCCGATCTTGGGCCAAAGCATGAGTCACAGGCGATTCGCCGTCAAATTCTTTTTTGAATCAAGAGGTTACAGATTTTGCTTGGCACAATATCTTGTGGACGGGCGCGAAAGAACGCCTATGCACGGGGGTGACCCCCAAATCTAGAAGCGCCTGCAAATGGGCCGGAACCGGGTAGCCCGCGTTCCCTTCCCAGCCGTAGCCGGGGTATTGTTGCGCCAAATCCACCATGAGGCGATCGCGTGTCACTTTGGCCACGATCGAGGCCGCGGCGATCGACAGGCTGCGGGCATCGCCTTTCACCAGCGCTTCGGCCGAACAGGCCAGATCTTTCGGCAGCCGGTTGCCGTCGATCAGCGCGTGATCGGGCGCCAGCTCGGCCAGCGCGCGGGCCATGGCCAGATGGCTGGCATTCAGAATGTTCATCGCGTCGATCTCGTCCACGCTGGCATGGGCCACGGCCACGCGCGCGTCGCGCAGGATCGCCTCATACAGCCGGTCCCGCGCCGCGGCGGTCAGCTTCTTGCTGTCATTCAGCCCCGGCGGAATGCGGGCCGGGTCCAGGATCACGGCCGCCGCCGTGACCGGCCCGGCCAGGGGCCCGCGCCCCACCTCATCCACCCCGGCAACCGTGGTGCAGCCACGCGCCAGGGCGGCCAGTTCAAAGCTGAAATCGGGTGGGGTCTTCACGGCATCACCGGCAGTTGAGGAAGGAAGCTGCCCTGAAGGGCCAGAATGGTTTCGGCCAGGGCCTGTGCCGCAGGCACCTGGGGCTGGTCAAGCCGCCGCACCAGAAACCAGTGCCGCTCGATCGGCAGGCCGGGCACCTGCAGCGTCACCAGACTGCCATGGCGCAATTCATCGGCCACCGTATGCAGCGACAGAAGCGCGATGCCCAGCCCCGCCATCACCGCCTGCTTGATCGTCTCGTTCGAGCCCATCTCGACCTGGGTGAAGGGCGCGCCGTCGCCGATCCGGTCCAGCCAGCGCGTCATCAGGATGCGCGTGCCGGATCCCGGCTCGCGGGTCAGAAAGGTTTCGGCCGCCAGATCGGCCGCCGACAGCGCGGCCTGCCCGGCCAAGGGATGGTCGGGCGCCGCCACCAGCGCATGCGGATGCGGCGCAAGCGGCCTGGCCTCGACCGGCGGCAGGCGCGGCGGGCGGCCCATGATGATCAGATCCAGCCGCATCCGCTCCAGATCGGCCAGAATCTCTTCGCGATTGCCGACCTGCAGCGCCACTTCGATTCCCGGGTGGCGGCTGCGCAGGATCTTCACCAGCCGCGGCGCGAAATACTTGGCCGTCGACACGACGCCCAGCACCACGCGGCCGGCATGCCCGGCCTTCAGCGCGGCAATCCGCGCGCCCGCCTGCGACAAAGCGACATCCATCTTTTGGATGGCCTCCAGCAGAACCGCGCCGGCCGGCGTGGCGCCCTGACCTGCGCTTTCGCCGGGGCGATGGATCAGCGGCAGACCGAACAGATCTTCCAACCCTTTGATCTGACTGTGAATTGCCGGGGTCGTCAGGCCCAGATCCCGCCCGGCCGCGGCCATGGTGCCCAGTCGCGCCACGGCGGCCAGGGCGCGCAATTGACGAAGCGTCAGGGCATCTTCGGCGGCCATTCGATTTTCCTGAATGAAGGCACAAAAGAATTAAATTTTCTCGCAAGCCGGCGCAAGTCACAAAGACCCCCAACCGGTTGCGATTGGGGGGAGGCCATGACCAGCGGCAGCGAGAGACTACCGAAAACCCATGTGCCGGCGGCGCTTGCGCCCCTGGCCGAAGCCCTGGCCGAGGCGTCCATCGCCCTGGCCGGGATCATCGCCCGCAACGGGCTTGGCCATGCGCTGGGCGCCGCCCGCGGCACCAATTCCGACGGCGACACCCAGAAGGCGCTGGACGTGATCGCCGATGATCTGTTCCTGGCCGCCTGCCGCCGCGCCGGCCTGCGCCATTTTGCCAGCGAGGAACAGGAAGAGGCGCTGGACCTGGCGGAAGGCACGCAGGGCGAAGGCACGCAAGGCGGGGGTTGGGCGCTGGCGATCGACCCGCTGGACGGGTCGTCGAACATCGACACCAATGTCTCGGTCGGCACGATCTTCTCGATCTACCCCGCCGCCGCCACGCCCGAGGCCAGCTTCCTGCGCCCGGTTTCCGACCAGGCCGGCGCCGGCTATGTAATCTACGGCCCGCAAGTCGCCCTGCTGCTGACCTTTGGCCGCGGCGTGCAGCGCTATGTTCTGGATCCCGACAGCCAGTGCTTCATGCTGGTCGAGGCCCAGGTCGCGATCCCGCCGGACTCGAACGAATTCGCCGTCAACGCCTCGAATTACCGGCACTGGACCACCCCGATCCGCGCCTATGTCGACGATTGCGTCGCCGGGGCCGAGGGGCCGCGCGCGAAGAATTTCAACATGCGCTGGATCGCCAGCCTGGTGGCCGAGGCGCATCGGATCTTTGCCCGCGGCGGGGTGTTCCTGTACCCGGCCGATGCCCGCAAGGGCTATGACCGCGGAAGGCTGCGGCTGGTCTATGAATGCGCGCCGATCGCCTTCCTGTGCCAGCAGGCCGGCGGCGGTGCCACCGACGGCACCGATCCGATCCTGTCGATGCGCGCCACCACCCTGCACCAGCGCGTGCCCTTCGTCTTCGGCAGCCTGTCGAAGACCGCCCGCATCGCCGCCTATCACGACATGCCCGAAGCCGAGAGCGCCCTTTTCGGCAAGCGCGGCCTGTTCCGGAGCTGAAAGACCATGAGCAAGAAACACCCGATCATCTCGGTCACCGGATCCTCCGGCGCCGGCACCTCGACGGTCAAGACCACCTTCGACAACATCTTCCGGCGCGAAGGCTTTACCGCCGTCTCGATCGAGGGCGACGCTTTCCACCGCTACAACCGCGCCGACATGAAGGCCGAACTGGCCCGGCGCAGCGCCGAAGGCGACATGACCTTCTCGCATTTCAGCTACGAGGCGAATGAGCTGGAAGAGCTGGAGCGGGTCTTCCGCGACTATGGCGAAACCGGCACCGGCCGCACCCGCACCTATGTGCATGACGAGGCCGAGGCCGCGAAGACCGGCGTGGCGCCGGGGAATTTCACTGCCTGGGCGCCCTTTGCCGAAGGGACGGACCTGCTGTTCTACGAAGGCCTGCATGGCGCGGTGGTGAATGACCGGGTGAACCTGGCGGCGCTGGCCGATCTGAAGGTTGGGGTCGTGCCGGTCATCAACCTGGAATGGATCCAGAAGATCCATCGCGACCGCGCCCATCGCGGCTATTCGACCGAAGCGGTCACCGACACGATCCTGCGCCGCATGCATGCCTATGTGCATTGCATCACGCCGCAATTCACCGAGACCGACATCAACTTCCAGCGCGTGCCGGTGGTGGATACGTCAAACCCGTTCATCGCCCGCTGGATTCCGACACCGGATGAAAGCCTGGTCGTCATCCGCTTCAAGAACCCGCGCGGGATCGACTTCCCCTATCTGGTCTCGATGATCCACGGGTCCTGGATGAGCCGGGCGAATTCCATCGTCATTCCGGGCAACAAGCAGGATCTGGCGATGCAGCTGATCCTGACGCCGCTGATCGAGCGGCTGGTCCGCGACGCCAAGCGCGCCTGAGGGAGGGAAACATGAACGTCAATTCGCAAATCCAGACCGGCAGCGTGACCGAGCGTCAGATGGCCAATGCGATCCGTTTCCTGGCAGTGGATGCGGTGGAAAAGGCCAAGTCCGGCCATCCCGGCATGCCCATGGGTATGGCCGATGTGACCGCGGTTCTGTTCAACCGTTTCCTCACGCTGGACCCGGCCGATCCGGCCTGGCCCGACCGTGACCGTTTCGTGCTGTCGGCCGGCCATGGCTCGATGCTGCTGTATGCGGTGAACCATCTGCTGGGCTATGCCGATATGCCGATCGGCCAGTTGGAGAAGTTCCGCCAGCTGGGCGCGCGCACGGCGGGTCACCCGGAATATGGCCATGCCCAGGGGGTCGAGGTCACCACCGGGCCCCTGGGCCAGGGCATCGCCACTGCGGTTGGCATGGCGCTGGCTGAACGGATGGCGGCGGCGCGGTTTCCGGGTCTGGTCGACCACCGCACCTGGGTGATCGCGGGCGATGGTTGCCTGATGGAAGGGATCAGCCACGAAGCGCTTGATCTGGCGGGACATCTTGGCCTTGGGCGGCTGACGGTGCTGTGGGATGACAACCGCATCACCATTGATGGCGATACCGATCTGTCCACCTCGATGGACCAGAAGGCGCGCTTTGCCGCGGCCGGCTGGCATGTCGGCGCCTGCGATGCGCATGACCCGGAGTCGATTGCGGCGGCGATTGCGGCGGCGCTGGCCGATCCGCGGCCCAGCCTGATCGCCTGCCGGTCGATCATCGGCTATGGCGCGCCGACCAAACAGGGCGGCCATGACGTGCATGGCGCCCCCCTGGGCGCCGAGGAAATCGCTGCGGCGCGCCAGGCGCTGGACTGGCCGCATGCGCCTTTCGTGATCCCCGAACCCATCCGCGCGGCATGGGCCAAAGTGGCCGCGCGGGGGGCCGCTGCCCGCGCCGACTGGGAACACAGGCTTGCGGCATCTCCCGACCGCGCAGCTTTCCGGTCGGCGCAGGCGGCGGACGTTGGCGCCCTGGCGGCGCCGATGATGGCGCACAAGGCCAAGCTTCTGGCCGAGGCGCCGAAAGTCGCCACCCGCAAGGCATCCGAAATGGCGCTGCAGGTGGTGGCCGATGCCCTGCCCTTCGTCATCGGCGGCTCGGCCGACCTGACTGGGTCGAACCTGACGCGGGCCAAGGGGCAGGCTTCGGTCAAACCGAACGACTATTCGGGAAGCTATGTTCACTATGGCATCCGCGAGCATGGCATGGCGGCGGCGATGAACGGCATCGCGCTGCATGGCGGGTTCCGCGCCTATGGCGGTACCTTCCTGGCCTTTGCCGATTACTGCCGGCCCTCGATCCGGCTGGCGGCGCTGATGGGCGTGCCGGTGACCTATGTGATGACGCATGACTCGATCGGACTGGGCGAGGACGGGCCGACCCACCAGCCGGTGGAAACACTGGCCAGCCTGCGCGCCATGCCCAATCTGGCGGTGATCCGGCCCTGCGATGCGGTGGAAACCGCCGAGGCCTGGGAACTGGCGATGGGGTCGCGCAAGACGCCGGTGCTGCTGGCGCTGTCGCGGCAGAACCTGCCGCTGGTGCGGAAGATGGCCGATCAGAACATGGTCGCCAAGGGCGCCTATCTGCTGCGCGACGTGGAAAACCGGCAGGTGACGCTGATCGCGACGGGCTCGGAAATCGAGATCGCGCTGAAGGCGGCCGATCTTCTGGCGGCCGAGGGGATCCGGGTCGCGGTGGTTTCCGCACCCTCGTTCGAATATTTCGCCGAACAGCCCGCAGGCTATCGCGAAGGCGTGTTGGGCCATGCACCGCGGGTGGGGGTTGAGGCCGCGATCCGGCAGGGCTGGGACGCGCTTTTGCGCCCCGAAGACGGGTTCGTGGGCATGACCGGCTTTGGCGCCTCGGCACCGGCACCGGCGCTTTACGCCCATTTCGGCATCACGCCCGACGCTGTGGCCAAGGCCGCAAAAGACCGTATCCAGGACTGACAAGGATCTGAAATGACTGTGAAAGTTGCCATAAACGGCTTTGGCCGTATTGGAAGGAACGTGCTGCGCGCCGTGGTGGAATCGGGCCGCAAGGACATTGAGGTCGTGGCGATCAACGATCTGGGCCCGGTCGAGACCAACGCCCATCTGATGCGCTTCGATTCGGTCCATGGAAGGTTCCCGGGCGAGGTGACCACGGGCGAAGACTGGATCGACGTGGGCCGCGGCCGGATCAAGGTCACCGCCCTGCGCAACCCGGCCGAGCTGCCCTGGGACGGGGTGGATGTGGCGCTGGAATGCACCGGCATCTTCACCGCCCGCGACAAGGCGGCGACGCATCTGGCGAATGGCGCGAAACGGGTGCTGATCTCGGCGCCCGGCGAGGGGGCGGACAAGACGATCGTCTTTGGGGTGAACCATGACGTGCTGACCAAGGACGACCTGGTGGTGTCCAACGCCTCTTGCACCACGAATTGCCTGAGCCCGGTCGCCAAGGCGCTGAACGATGCGATCGGGATCGAGAAGGGGATGATGACAACCATTCACTCCTATACCGGCGACCAGCCGACGCTGGATACGATGCACAAGGATCTGTATCGCGCCCGGGCGGCGGCGCTGAGCATGATCCCGACCTCGACCGGGGCGGCCAAGGCGGTGGGGCTGGTGCTGCCCGAGTTGAAGGGCAAGCTCGATGGGTTCGCGATCCGCGTGCCGACGCCGAATGTAAGCGTCGTCGATCTGAAGTTCATCGCCAAACGGGCAACTTCGGTCGACGAGATCAACACCGCGATCAAGGCGGCGGCCGAGGGGCCGCTGAAGGGGATCCTGGGTTTCACGGTCAGACCGAACGTCAGTTCGGATTTCAACCACGACCCGCATTCCAGCGTGTTCCACATGGACCAGACCAAGGTGATGGACGGCACGATGTGCAGCGTCCTGAGCTGGTACGACAATGAATGGGGCTTCTCCAACCGCATGGCGGATACGGCCGTGGCGATGGGGCGGTTGATCTGAGCGCTTCCGGGGAGGCCCCGGGGCTCTGCCCCGGACCCCGGGATATTTCTGGACAGATGAAGAGGGGAGAGAGATGGCACTGATCACCTTGCGGCAATTGCTGGATCACGCGGCGGAGCGTGGCTATGGCGTGCCGGCCTTCAATATCAACAATATGGAGCAGGGGCTGGCGATCCTGAAGGCGGCCGAGGCCTGCGATGCTCCGGTCATCCTGCAGGCCAGCCGGGGCGCGCGGTCTTATGCCGGCGACATCATGCTGCGGCATATGGTCGAGGCGCTGGCAGAGATGCATCCGGGGATTCCGATCTGCCTGCATCAGGACCACGGCAACAACGAGGCGACCTGTCTGTCGGCGATCCGGCATGGCTTCACCAGCGTCATGATGGATGGCAGCCTGCTGGCCGACATGAAGACGCCGGCCTCTTACGACTACAATGTCGCAATCACGGCCAAGGTGGCGGATGCAGCGCATTGGGTGGGGGCCAGCGTCGAGGGCGAGCTGGGGGTTCTGGGCAGCCTTGAGACCGGCGAGGCCGAGGCCGAGGATGGCTCGGGCGCAGAAGGCAAGCTGGATGAAAGCCAGCTTTTGACCGATCCCGACCAGGCCAAGGATTTCGTGGCGCGGACCGGGGTGGATGCGCTGGCGATTGCCTGTGGCACCAGCCATGGCGCCTACAAGTTCAGCCGCAAGCCGGATGGCGACATTCTGGCGATGCGGGTGATCGAGGCGATCCATGCCAAGATCCCGAACACCCATCTGGTGATGCACGGCTCTTCCTCGGTGCCGCAGCATCTGCAGGATCTGATCAACGAAAGCGGCGGGAAGATGCCGCAGACCTATGGCGTGCCGTTGGAGGAAATCGTCCGCGGCATCCGCCATGGGGTGCGCAAGGTGAATATCGACACCGATTGCCGGATGGCGATCACCGGGCAGTTCCGCAAGGTCGCCAAGGCAAGCCCGGCGGAATTCGACCCGCGCAAGTTCCTGATCCCGGCGATGAAGGAGATGGAGGCCCTGGTGCGCGAGCGGTTCGAGGCCTTCGGCACCGCCGGGCAGGCCGGGCGCATCCGGGTGATCGGTCTGGACGAAATGGCGAAACGCTATGCAAGCGGCGCGCTGACCCCTGCAACCACGACCGCCGCGGCGGCCTGAGGGAGGATCTGAAGATGGCTGACGGAACCAAGACCGAGATCACCGACACGAAAAAGCGCTATGCGGCGGGCGTGCTGAAATATGCGCAGATGGGCTATTGGGACGGCGATTACGTTCCCAAGGACACCGATCTGCTGGCGCTGTTCCGCATCACCCCGCAAGAGGGCGTGGACCCGATCGAGGCGGCGGCGGCTGTGGCAGGCGAAAGCAGCACCGCGACCTGGACCGTGGTCTGGACCGACCGGCTGACCGCCTGCGACCAGTATCGCGCCAAGGCCTACAAGGTCGAGCCGGTGCCGAACAACCCGGGCCAGTATTTCTGCTATGTGGCCTATGACCTGATCCTGTTCGAGGAAGGCAGTATCGCCAACCTGACCGCCTCGATCATCGGCAATGTGTTTTCCTTCAAGCCCCTGAAGGCGGCGCGGCTGGAAGACATGCGTCTGCCGGTGGCCTATGTGAAAACCTTCAAGGGCCCGCCCACCGGGCTGGTCGTCGAACGCGAACGGCTGGACAAGTTCGGGCGGGCGCTTCTGGGCGCCACGACCAAGCCGAAGCTGGGCCTGTCGGGCAAGAATTACGGCCGCGTGGTCTATGAGGGGCTGCGGGGCGGGCTGGACTTCATGAAGGATGACGAGAACATCAACTCGCAGCCCTTCATGCATTGGCGCGACCGCTTCCTGTATTGCATGGAGGCGGTGAACAAGGCCACGGCCGAGACCGGCGAGGTGAAGGGCCATTACCTGAACATCACCGCCGGCACGATGGAAGAGATGTACCGGCGCGGCGAATTCGCCAAACAGCTGGGCTCCTGCATCGTGATGGTCGATCTGATCATCGGCTGGACGGCGATCCAGTCGATCAGCGAATGGTGCCGGCAGAATGACATGATCCTGCACATGCACCGCGCGGGCCATGGCACCTATACGCGGCAGAAAAGCCACGGGATCAGCTTCCGGGTGATCGCGAAATGGCTGCGGCTGGCGGGGGTCGACCATCTGCACACCGGCACCGCCGTGGGCAAGCTGGAAGGCGATCCGCTGACGGTGCAGGGCTATTACAATGTCTGCCGCGAGCTGTACAATCCGGTGGACCTGCCGCGCGGCATCTATTTCGAGCAGGACTGGGCCGACATCAAGAAGGTGATGCCGGTCGCCAGTGGCGGGATCCATGCCGGGCAGATGCACCAGTTGCTGGATCTGTTCGGCGATGATGTGGTGCTGCAGTTCGGCGGCGGCACGATCGGGCATCCGATGGGCATCCAGGCCGGCGCCACGGCGAACCGGGTGGCGCTGGAGGCGATGACCTTCGCCCGCAATGCCGGGCGCGACATCAAGTCGGAAGGGCCGGAAATCCTGCGCGCCGCGGCCAAGTGGTGCAAACCTCTGGAAGCCGCCTTGGATACCTGGGGCAACATTTCCTTCAACTACACCTCGACCGACACTTCGGACTTCGTGCCGCAAGTTTCGGCCGCCATGTAAGGAGCGAGACGATGCGTATCACTCAAGGCTGCTTTTCCTTCCTGCCCGACCTGACGGATGAAGAGATCACCACCCAGGTGGACCATTGCCTGGAGAAGGGCTGGGCGATCGGGGTGGAATGGACCCATGACCCGCATCCGCGCAACACCTATTGGGAGATGTTCGGAAATCCGATGTTCGACCTGAAGGATGCCAAGGGCGTGATGATGGAGCTTGACGCCTGCCGCAAGGCCAACCCCGAGGCCTATATCCGCTTCAACGCCTTCGACAACACCCGCGGCTTCGAGACGGTGACGATGAGCTTCATCGTGCATCGCCCGAAGGTGGAACCGTCGATCCGCATGACCCGGACTGAGGGGGATGGGCGGTCCATTCGCTACACCCATGAGGTGGTGCGCTGATGGAAACCCCGGGGGGGCTTTCTGCCCCCCCGGCCCCCCCGAGGATATTTTTGCAGAGAGGAAGGCCATGAGCGAGACGGTCGATCTGCGCGCCGAGTTCAAGGAAAGCGGTGTTCGCGCCGTTCTGGAGGAGCTGGATGCCGAGATGGTGGGGCTGGCGCCGGTGAAGGCGCGGATCCGCGAGACGGCGGCGCTTCTTCTGGTGGACCGGGCGCGCAAGGCGCTGGGCCTGGCGGTCGAGACGCCGACCCTGCACATGAGTTTCACCGGCAATCCGGGCACGGGCAAGACCACGGTCGCCTTGAAGATGGCGGGGCTGCTGCACCGGCTGGGCTATGTGCGCAAGGGGCATCTGGTCTCGGTCACCCGCGACGATCTGGTCGGGCAATATATCGGCCATACCGCGCCGAAGACCCGCGAGGTGCTGAAGAAGGCGATGGGGGGTGTGCTGTTCATCGACGAGGCCTATTACCTGTACAAGCCTGACAATGAACGCGATTACGGCGCCGAGGCGATCGAGATCCTGTTGCAGGTGATGGAAAACAATCGCGACGATCTGGTGGTGATCCTGGCGGGCTATGCTGGCCGGATGGAGGATTTCTTCCGCTCGAACCCCGGCTTCCGCTCGCGCATCGCGCATCACATCGAGTTTCCCGATTATACGGACGACGAGCTGGGGCGGATCGCCGAGGGGATGCTGGAAGCGCAGAATTACCGCTTCACGCCGGCCGCCAAGGCGGCGATGGCCGCGTATATCGCCGCGCGCAGCGTGCAGCCGCATTTCGCCAATGCGCGGTCGATCCGCAATGCGCTGGACCGGGCGCGGCTGCGGCAGGCGAACCGGCTGTTTTCTGCCTCTGGCCCTGTCGACGCCGAGGCGTTATCGACAATCGAAGCAGAGGATATCCGCGCGAGCCGGGTCTTTCAGGGCGGGCTGGCGCATGAGAGGAAGGCCGCAGAGTGACCGAGCGCATGAATTTTTCCCGCAAGATCAAGATCGCGCCGTCGATCCTGTCCGCCGATTTCGCCGATTTCGGCCGCGAGATTCAGGCGATTGAATCCGAGGGCGCCGATTGGGTGCATGTCGATGTGATGGACGGGCATTTCGTGCCGAACCTGACCTTCGGACCTCCGGCTGTCGCGGCGTTCCGCAAGCATGTGAAGACGGTCATGGACGTGCATCTGATGATCGCGCCGGTCGACCCCTATATCGACGCTTTCGCCAAGGCGGGCGCCGATGTCCTGACCGCGCATGTCGAGGCGGGGCCGCATATCCACCGCACCCTGCAGGCTATTCGCGGCGCCGGGATGAAGGCGGGCGTGGCGTTGAACCCCGGCACTTCGGCCGAAGCGGTGACCGATCTGCTGGATCTGACCGATCTGATCTGCGTGATGACGGTGAACCCGGGCTTCGGCGGGCAGAAATACATCGACATGACGGCGAAGGTGCGCAAGTTGCGCGCGATGATCGGCGACCGGCCGGTGCATATCGAGATCGACGGCGGAATGGATCCGGTGACGGCGCCGGCCATGGTGGCGGCGGGGGCCGATGTGCTGGTGGCGGGCTCGGCGGTGTTCCGCGGCGGCTCGGTCGACAATCCGGGCGTCTATGGCGCGAATATCCGGGCGATCCGGGCGGCGGCGGATGCCGCGCTGCCGGGACGGGGCTAGGCGCGCATGGCGGCGGTGATCTTCGATCTGGACGGCACGCTGGTTGACAGCGCGCCCGACATTCAGGCCGCGGTCAATCTGATGCTGGCGGCCGAGGGCAAGCCGGCGCTGGATCTGGCGACCGTGACCTCGTTCGTCGGCAACGGACTGCCCAAGCTGGTCGAGCGGGTGATCGCCGCCACGGGGCTGGATCCGGCCCGGCACAAGGCGCTGACCGCCGTGGTGCTGGACCATTACAACCGCGAGTCCAGCGCACAGACCCGGCCCTATCCGGGGGTTGTGGCGGCGCTGCAGGCGCTGGCGGCACGGGGCCATGTGCTGGGCGTCTGCACCAACAAGCCCGAGGCGCCGGCCCGGGCCATTCTGGCCGATCTGGGCCTGGCCGGGCATTTCGCCGCAGTGGTGGGCGGCGACCGGCTGGCGGTGACCAAGCCCGACCCGGCGCCTTTGTGGCTTTGCGCGCAGGAACTGGGCGCGGCGGCGGGCGAGATCACCTATGTCGGCGACAGCGAGGTCGATGCCGCCACCGCCGTAGCGGCCGGCCTGCCCTTCCTTCTGTTTACCGAAGGCTATCGCAAATCGCCGGTCGAGGCCCTGCCCCATCGCGCCGCCTTCGCCGATTTCGCGCAGCTGCCCGGCCTGGTCGGATGAGCCTGCGCGCGCTGATCTTCGATGTCGACGGCACGCTGGCCGAGACCGAAGAAGCGCATCGTGCCGCCTTCAACGCGGTCTTCGCGGCGCATGGGCTGGGCTGGCACTGGACGGTCGAAGACTATCGCCGGCTGTTGCGGGTGACCGGCGGCAAGGAACGCATGGCGGCGCATCGCGCGGCTCTGGGGGCCGGCCCGTCGGATGCGCAGATCGCCGCGCTGCATGCCGAGAAGACGGCGCTTTTCGCCCAGCGTCTGGCCCAGGGCGGGGTGGCGGCGCGGCCGGGCGTTCTGGCCCTGGTGGACGCGGCCCGGGCGCGCGGGCTGGCGCTGGCGATTGCCACCACGACCAGCCCGGGCAATGTCGAGGCGCTGTGCCGCTGCCTGTGGAACCGGCCGGCCGCGCAGGTTTTCGACGTGATCGCCGCGGGCGACGAGGTGGCAGCAAAGAAGCCCGCGCCGGATGTCTATCTGCTGGCCCTGCAGCGGCTGGGCCTGCCGGCCCAAGCCTGCCTGGCGCTGGAAGACAGCCGCAACGGCGTGCTGGCGGCGCGGGGCGCGGGGCTGGCGGTTCTGGCCACGCCCTCGCTGTATTCGGCGGGCGAGGATCTGTCGCAGGCCCTGCGAATCCTGCCCGATCTGGCCGGTTTCACGCTGCCCCAGGCAGAGGCGCTGGTGCGGGCCTGAGCGCCTGCCAGGCCTGATACTGGGTCAGGAAGACCTGGCCGTTCAGGTGCTGCAGGAAATCGGTGCGCTTCAGCCGGTCCATCACCGGGCCTTTCACCTCGGACAGATGAAAGCCCACGCCCATGTCGCGGAACCGGGCGTTGATCGCCTCAAGCGCCTCAAGCGCCGAAAGGTCGATCTCGTTCACCGCGGTACACATCAGGACGACATGTTTCACCGGGCAATCGGGGGCGACGCGGTTCAGCAGCAGATCTTCCAGCCGCCGGGCATTGGCGAAATACAGGCTTTCATCGACCCGCAGCGTCACCAGGCTGGGGTCGGTCAGCACGGTATGGCGGCGGATATTGCGGAAATGTTCGGTCCCCGGCACCAGCCCCACCTCGGCCACATGCGGGCGCGAGGTGTGCCAGAGAAACAGCAGCAGCGAGACCAGAACGCCGGTCGACACCCCGGCCTCGACGCCCAGGCCCAGGGTCGCCAGGATCGTGGCCAGGACGGCGGCGAAATCGCCGCGCGAATAGGCCCAGCTGCGCTTCAGCACGGAAAGATCGACCAGGCCCAGCACGGCGACGATGATCGTCGCGGCCAGCGTGGCCTTGGGCAGGAAGAAGATCAGCGGTGTCAGGGCCAGGGCGGCGAAGGCCAGGCCCAGCGCGGTGAAGGCGCCGGCGGCCGGGGTGGCGGCGCCGGCATCGAAATTCACCACTGATCGGGCGAAGCCGCCCGTCACCGGATAGCCGCCGGTGAAGGCCGCGCCCAGATTGGCGGCGCCCAGGCCCAGCAGTTCCTGATCCGGGTCGATGCGCTGGCGCCGCTTTGCGGCCAGGGTCTGGGCGACCGAGATCGACTCGACGAAGCCGATGATCGAGATCAGCAGCGCGGGCAGGAACAGATCGCGCAACAGCGCCGGCGACAGGCCCGGCAGGGTGAAGGGCGGCAGGCTTTGCGGCACATGGCCCACCACCGCCACGCCGCGATCGGCCAGGCCCAGCGCCCAGGTGGCCAGCGTGGTTCCCACCACCGCCGCCACCGGCCCCGCCTTGCCCGCCACATCGGCCAGGCCCGGCGCCAGGCCGCGCGCGACCAGCGCCCGTTTCAGCCCGCCACGGCGCACCCAGAACAGGAAGGCCAGGGCCAGCGCGCCGATCAGCAGGGTGGGCAGGCTGGACGCCGGCAGATGGGCGACCAGCGCCGGCAGCAGGGAGGGCAGCGTATCGCCCTCGGCCCTGATGCCCAGAATGGATTTCAGCTGGCTGGCCGCGATCAGGATGCCCGAAGCGGTGATGAAGCCCGACACCACGGTATGCGACAGGAAATTCGCGATGAAACCCAGGCGGAAGATCCCCATCGCCACCAGCATCAGCCCCGACAGGAAGGCCAGCGTCAGCGCCGCCACCGCATAGCCCGCCGCCCCCTGTTCGGCCACGCCCCCGATCGCCGCCGCCGTCATCAGCGAGACCACGGCCACCGGCCCCACCGCCAGCGCGCGCGACGTGCCGAACAGCGCATACAGCAGGATCGGCAGGATCGAGGCATAGATCCCGGCCTCGGGCGGCAGACCCGCCAGCAGGGCATAGGCCAGCGACTGCGGGATCAGCATGATCGTCACGATCACCGCGGCGATCAGGTCGGCCGAAAGCTCGGCCCGGGAATAGCGCCGGGCCCAGGTCAGGATCGGCAGGCGGGCGGCAATGGCGGTGCGCAACGCCGGTCGCATCCGCATCCTAGGCGCTGAAGGGCTGGGGGCCGCCGCCGTCCAGCCGGGCCGCCAGCATCCGCGCGATCATCATTCCCGACAGCATGGCGGACAGGAACAGCCAGACCGCCGGCTCGAACGTGCCCAGCGCCGGCAGGGCGCCGCCGGGGCAGAAGCCGGTCATGCCCCAGCCGAGGCCGAACAGCGCCGACCCGCCCAGAAGCCGCGCGTCGATGGCCCGGCTGGTCGGCAGGTGGAACTGCGGCTCGAACAGGGGCGCGGGGCGGCGCAGGACCAGACGGTAGCCCAGGAAGGTGACGGCCAGGGCCCCGGCCATGACGAAGGCAAGGCTTGGGTCCCAGTTCCCGGCAATGTCGAAGAAGTTCAGCACTTTGGCCGGGTTGATCATGCCGGCCAGCGTGATGCCCAGGCCGAAGATCAGCCCGATCAGATAGGGAAGGGCAAGGCGCATGGGTCAGGCTCCGATCACATGGCGGATCACATAGACGGTCAGCGCGGCGCTGGCCATGAAGGTCAGCGTCGCGACCAGCGAGCGTGGCGACAACCGGGCCAGGCCGCAGATGCCGTGGCCCGAGGTGCAGCCGCCGCCGAAGGTCACGCCGATGCCGACCGCAAGCCCGCCCAGCACCAGCTGGACCGGGCCGGCCGCCACGCTGACCTGCGGCCAGGTGCCGGTGGCCGCCAGCCAGACCAGCGGGCCGGTCGCCATGCCCAGAACCAGCGCCGCCCGCCAGGCCCAGTCGCGGCCCGAGGCCGGCGCCAGCAGCCCCGCGACAAGGCCGGTGGCGCCCATGATCCGCCCGAGGCCAAGCATCAGCAGAACCGCGGCAAGCCCGATCAGCCCCCCGCCCGCCAGCGAAAGCAGCGGTGTGAATGTGGTATCCATTGGGTCTCCGGTGCGGGACGGGGCCAGGGTCTGGCCGCCAGATCTATGCGCAGAATTTGATATATGCGATATTGAATTTAAATAGTCCAGAGCCCGCCCCCCGGCCGGCGCGGGCTTGCCGCCGGGCCGCGGGATCTTCGCAAAACCATCGGAAAAGCGACGCGCGGCTGTGATCTTTGGCTGACACAGCGGGGCTGCGGCGGTCCGACAGGGCCACCGAAGCCATTCCGTCAGCCAGAGGCCCGCCATGACCCAACCGACCCAAAGCCACGACGACCTGTCCTGGGATGCATTCGACGAGCAGCGCGATCCCCGCCCCTCGCGCCAAGGCTTTGACGAGGTGGTCGACCGCGCCATTTCGCGCCGCGGCTTTCTGGGCGGCGCGCTGGCCATCGGCTCGGGCGCTTCGGTCTTTGGCGCGGCGCTTCTTCGCGCCACCCCGGCGCGGGCGGCCAGCTTTCCCTTCACGCCGATCGGCATCGGCACCGATTTCTCGCTGCAAGTGCCCGAGGGCCATTCCTGGAAGACGCTCGTCCGCTGGGGCGATGCGCTGACCCAGGCCGCCGAAGGCGCCTTCTCGGGCGAAACCGGCGTGGCGCTGGACCTGTCGACCCAGGTTTTCGGCGAGAATACCGACGGGATGGAACTGTTCCAGATCGACGGCAAGGAAGTGATCGCGGTCAATTCGGAATATGTGAACCCCAAGATCAACCTGCCCGCCGCATCCGAAGGCAAGCCGCAATCGGCCGAAGAGGTGCAGCTGCTGAAGAACCTGCAGGGCGTCACGATCCTGGAAGTGGCCGATCAGGGCCAGGGCTATCAGGTGGTCGTCGGATCGGCCTTCAACCGGCGGATCACCAATGACACGCCGATGACGATGGACGGGCCGGTAGCCGGCACCGATCTGGTCAAGACCGCGGCCGATCCGGCCGGCATGTCGCCCCTTGGCACGCTGAACAATTGCGGCTCGGGCCGCACGCTGTGGGGCACCTATCTGACCTGCGAGGAAAACTTCAACGGCTATTTCGGCATGGTCACCGAACGCGACCAGACGCCTGAGGAAAAGCGCTACGGGTTGAAGGGCGAAAGCAACTATCTGTATGAAAAGTTTGATGCCCGCTTCGATCTGATCGCCAATCCGAACGAGCCGCACCGCTTCGGCTGGGTGGTCGAGATCGACCCGGCCGATCCGGCCTCGACCCCGGTCAAGCACACGGCCCTGGGCCGCTTCAAGCATGAGAATGCCGAGATGGTGCAGGCCGCCGATGGCCGCGTGGTGGTTTACATGGGCGATGACGAGCGGGGCGAGTTCATCTATCGCTACGTCTCGAACGGGACCTGGGCCGAGGGGCAGAAGGGCGGCACGCTGCTGTCGGAAGGCACGCTTTACGTGGCCCGCTTCAACGACGACCTGACCGGCGAATGGCTGGCGCTGACGCCGGAAAGCACCGGGATGGATCTGGCACAGATGCTGACCTTTGCCCGTCTGGCCGGAACCAAGGTGGGGGCCACGACGATGGACCGCCCCGAATGGATCGCCGCGCATCCCTCGCGCGCCGAGGCCTATTGCGCGCTGACCAACAACTCGAAGCGCGGCGGCGACGGCCAGCCGGTGAACGCCGCAAACCCGCGCGAGGCCAATGAATACGGCCAGATCGTGCGATGGCGGCCCGAGGGCGGCGATCATGGCGCCGACACCTTCACCTGGGATCTGTATGTCATGGCCGGCAATCCGGCGGTGCATAAGGATGCCTATGCCGGTTCCGCCAATGTCACCGAAGGCAACATGTTCAACTCGCCCGATGGCATGGCCTTCGATTCGACCGGCATGCTGTGGATCCAGACCGATGGCGAAGACACCAACGAGGGCGACTTCGCCGGCCAGGGCAACAACCAGATGCTGATCGGCAATCCCGACACGGGCGAGATCGCCCGCTTCCTGACCGCCCCGAACGGCGCCGAGGTCACCGGCCTGTGCTGGTCGGCCGACCGCAAGGTGGCCTTCGTCGGCATCCAGCATCCGGGCGGCAGCTGGCCCGATGGCGCCGGCAAGCCGCGGTCGTCGATCGTCGCGGTCTGGCGCGACGACGGCGCAACGCTGGGCTGACACCGCTTCGGCCGAACGGGGCAGGGGCTGCTCTCCCCTGCCCCATCGGGGCGCCGCGCCAGGTTTGGCCGCGGCCCCCACCCGGGGCCCCAAGCCGCCCCGGCAACGCGGGTCTGCGCCCCGCGACAGGGCGCGACCGGATCAGTCGTTCGGGCTGATGCCCACCCGGAAGCCCGCGCTGCGCAGGCATTCGGCCGAATAGATCCGGTCCCATTCGCCAAAGATCTTGGCTTCGTTGCTGCAGTTCCGCGGCAGGTTGCGGGTCACCCCGGCCTCGCGCAGGCAGCTTTCGGGATAGACCACCGCGTCGCGCTTCTTGCCGGCGATCTCGATCGCGCAGCTGGCGGGAATGCGGCGGCCCTTGTCCTTGCCGGGCTTCGGCGCCGGGACGTAATGATCGTCGTCGCGGTCCTTCTTCTTGTCATTCGCCGATTTGGCAATGGCCCCGATGATGGCCAAGCCAATGATCGTCTTCAGATAATCCTCGCCATCCGGGGCCGCCCGTGCCGGAAGCGTGGTCGACAGAACCAGCGCCACCACCGCCGCGCCGGCGGTGAACATGCGGGTGAAGCCGCGCGGCGAGGGTTCGGCCCGTGCGCTTTGGCGTGCGATCCGGGCGGCGGGGATCAGCCTGGTCTCGGTCATGGCAAGCTCCTTCATCTGGACGGGGGCCCTGTCTGCGGGCCGGGGGGGATGCGTCGCAGCCGATGCCGGGCCGACGCTGTGCCGCCAGACTGCGACCGGGCCGGAAGGACAGGCAATAACAGGCCCCTGTCAGGCGATAACATCCGGCGACAAAGGGCCTGCTAGACGATAGCCATCCGGCGAAGGACCGCCGATATTGAATATCGCGGGCCGTCACGCCAAGGTGACTCGAACGAGCGGTCCCCTCCCCAACGGAGCCGGAGATGAAAAACACGATCCTGGCCATGACGCTGTTGCTGACCCTGACGGGACAGGCCGGCGCCGAATGCTATGCCGATTACAAGGCCAAGAAAGACAACCCCTTGCAGCTGCAATACGGGGTGGCGCAGGTCTCGGACGGGGCCTGTTCGAAAAAGGCGGCCCAGGCCGAACTGGCGCCCCGGCTGGCGGCGGCGGGCTGGACACTTCTGAACGTTGTCTCCACATTCGGCCCCGAAGGACTGGCGGAAAGGAAAGCAAGTGCCGGAGAGTATTTCCTCCGTTACTGACAGCCTGAAGACGGGCAACCGCGTCGTCGGCTTTGGAATTGCCGCCATCGTGCTGATCCTGTTCGGCGCGGCGCTGTTTCTGTTCCTGAACCTGCCCGACGCCAATGCCTTCAATGCGCGCGTCGAACGGCTGTTCGTGGAAAACGACGACCTGCGCACGGCGGGCGAGATCAAGCTGCTGGAAATCCTGGCACAATCCGGCACGTCCTTTTCCGAGGTGCTGGCCAGCTATCGCTCGGTCATCTTCGTGCTGCTGGTGTTTTCCACCGCGCTTCTGGTGGCGGCGCTGGTGTTTCTGGTGATGATCATCGCCCTGAACCGCCGGATCGGCGCGATCCAGCGGACCGGCATTCAGGTGGCCAGCCTGATGATCAGCCGCGAGGCGCGGGCGGTCTATATCAACGATCTGGAGTTCCAGCTGACCGAGGCGGCGCTGGAGACCATGGCCGTGCTGGCCGAGGCGCGGATGGATGACGACGTGCTGACCGGCGCGCAGATCGAGGCGGTGATCTCGGGCCGGAACGAGGCCGATTGCGACGAGGCGGCAGGCGCCACCCGGGTCAAACGGCTGCGCGACACGCTGGGCAATCAGCTGGTCAGCGAGTTGCTGGTCAAGACCATCGCAAGGCGCGGCTATGTGCTGGCGGTGGATAAAGACGCGATCCGGATGATCTGACCCGAATCGGGGTTAACCGGCCGGATTTCCCGGATTTTTCCGGTCTTCCCCGCGTCTTCCTTTCGTCTTCCTTTCGTCTTCCCCTTTGGCCGGCGCCGGCGGGGTGAACAGGGCGCGCGCCGCCCCGGGTTCGGCCCCGGCTTCGACCCTGGCGCCGGCCGCTTTCGTCATCGCCCTGTTACCGCGTCGCGGCATTCCCGCTTGCACCAGAGGGGCGTCGGGCATAGATACCCGCGCTTATCTTGCCTGGCCCGGGGGAGACGATGATCCAGACGCCCTATTACCTGATCGACCGCGCGAAACTGGCGCGCAACATGGCGGTGATGGACGAATTGCGCGCCGCCTCGGGCGCCAAGGTTTTGCTGGCGCTGAAATGCTTTGCGACCTGGGGCGTCTTCGACCAGATGCGCCAGCACATGGACGGCACGACCTCGTCCAGCCTGTACGAGCTGCGGCTGGGGCGCGAGAAATTCGGCGGCGAAACCCATGCCTATTCGGTGGGCTGGGCCGATCACGAGATCGCCGAGGCGGTGGGTTACGCCGACAAGATCATCTTCAACTCGATCAGCCAGCTGCAACGGTTCGACAACCAGTCGGCCGGCATCGCGCGCGGGCTGCGGCTGAACCCGCGCTTTTCCACCAGCGGGTTCGACCTGGCCGATCCGGCCCGGCCCTTCAGCCGACTGGGTGAATGGGACCAGACCAAGATCGAGACGGTGATGGACCGGATCTCGGGCTTCATGATCCATTACAATTGCGAGAATGCCGATTTCGACCTGCTGGACCGCCAGCTGGACCGGATCGAACAGGAATTCGGCAGCCTGCTGAAACGCCTGTCCTGGGTCAGCCTGGGCGGCGGCATCCATTTCACCGGCGAAGGCTATCCGGTCGCGAAACTGGCCGCGCGGCTGCGCGCCTTCCAGGACCGCTTCGGCGTGCAGGTCTATCTGGAGCCGGGCGAGGCGGCGATCACCGGATCGGCCAGCCTTGAAGTCACGGTTCTGGATATTCTGAACAATGGCAAGGACCTGGCCGTTGTCGACAGCTCGGTCGAGGCGCATATGCTGGACCTGCTGATCTATCGCCAGCCGGCGAAGATGGAAACCCGCGGCCCGCATCCCTACATGATCTGTGGCAAGTCCTGCCTGGCCGGCGACGTGTTTGGCGAATTCTCGTTCGAAAAGCCGCTGTCGGTGGGCGACCGGCTGAGCATCGCCGACGCGGCCGGCTATACGATGGTCAAGAAGAACTGGTTCAACGGGGTGAAGATGCCCTCGATCGTGATCAAGGAACTGGATGGTTCCGAAACGATCGTTCGGGAATTCACCTATGACGACTACCGGGACAGCCTTGGCTGACCCCCTTCCCCGCAACCCCGAGGAGGTGCCCTCATGAAACGCAATGTCCTGATCATCGGCGCGGGTGGCGTCGCCCAGGTCGTGGCGCACAAGGCGGCGCAGCACAATGACGTGCTGGGCGATCTGCATATCGCCAGCCGGACCAAGGCCAAATGCGAGGCGATCATCGCCAGCGTTCAGGAAAAGGCGGCGATGAAAGTGCCGGGCCTGTTCCAGGCCCATGCGGTCGATGCGATGGACAGCGCGGCGGTGGCGGCGCTGATCCGCCAGACCGGGGCGCAGATCGTGATCAATGTCGGCTCGGCCTTCGTGAACATGACGGTGCTGGAGGCCTGCATCCAGACCGGCGCGGCCTATATGGACACGGCGATTCATGAAGACCCCAAGAAGGTCTGCGAAACGCCGCCCTGGTACGGCAATTACGAATGGAAGCGGCGCGCGGCCTGCGCCGAGGCCGGGGTGACGGCGGTGCTGGGCGTGGGCTTCGATCCGGGCGTGGTGAATGCCTGGGCGCGGGTGGCCGAGGGCCTGCTGGACCGGATCGACTCGATCGACATCGTCGACATCAATGCCGGCAGCCATGGCCGCTGGTTCGCGACGAATTTCGACCCCGAGATCAATTTCCGCGAATTCACCGGAACGGTCTATTCCTGGCAGGGCGGCGCCTGGCAGGCGAACAAGATGTTCGAAGTGGGCCGCGAATGGGACCTTCCGGTCGTCGGCAAGCAGAAGGCCTATCTGACCGGCCATGACGAGGTGCATTCGCTGTCGGCGCGCTATCCGCAGGCCGATGTGCGGTTCTGGATGGGCTTTGGCGACCATTACATCAATGTCTTCACGGTGCTGAACAATCTGGGCCTGCTCAGCGAAAAGCCGGTGAAGACGGCCGAGGGGCAAGAGGTTGTTCCGCTGAAACTGGTCAAGGCGGTGCTGCCCGACCCGGCAAGCCTGGCGCCGGATTACACCGGCAAGACCTGCATCGGCGATCTGGTGAAGGGCGAAAAGGACGGCAAGCCGGCCGAACTGTTCCTGTACAACATTGCCGATCACAAGGACGCCTATCAGGAGGTCGGCGCCCAGGGCATTTCCTACACTGCGGGCGTGCCCCCGGTGGCGGCCGCCATCCTGATCGCCCGCGGCGACTGGGATCTGGGCAAAATGGCCAATGTCGAAGAGCTTGACCCCGCGCCCTTCATCAACCTCTTGAACGAGATCGGCCTGCCCAGCCGCATCCGCGACGATCAGGGCGACCGCGCGCTGTGGCTGTAACCGACCCCACAGCCTGCTTTCGCCCTTTCATCTGTCGATAAATATCCTGCGGGGGGTCTGGGGGGCGCAAAGCCCCCCGGGCCGGGCAAGGTGCCTCACGGCCCCAGACAGGCCTTCAGCCGCGCAAAACTGGTCGGCGGGCCGCCTGCGGGCGCGTCTTCGGCCAGAAACCCGTCCAGCATCGGAAACAGCCGGATCGCCCGGTCGATCAGCGGGTCGCTGCCCGGCACATACAGCCCGGCCTGCACCATCATCTCGGCCCGGTCATAGGCGCCCAGCACCCGGCGCGCATCGGCGATCAGCGCGTTTTCCGGCCCGCTTGCAGCCTCGGGCAACGCGCGTGACACCGAACGCAGCAGGTCGATCGCCGGATAGCGCCCGCGCTCGGCGATCTTGCGGTCCAGCACCACATGCCCGTCCAGCGTGCCGCGGATGATGTCGGCCACCGGCTCTTCCATGTCAGAGCCGGCGACCAGCACCGAAAGCACCGCGGTGATATCGCCCTGATCGCCCGCCCCCGGCCCGGCGCGTTCGGCCAGACCCATGATCGCATGCGCGGTCGAGGGCGGATAGCCGCGCAGACTGGCCTGCTCGCCCGAGGCCAGCGCCACTTCGCGATGCGCCTCGGCAAAGCGGGTGACGGAATCGACCAGCAGCAGCACATGCAGGCCCTGATCGCGGAAATGCTCGGCCACGGCCATGGCCGACAGGGCACAGCGCCGACGCATCAGCGGCGATTGGTCGGAGGTGGCGGTCATCACCACCGAGCGCGCCATGCCGGCCGGGCCCAGCACCCGCTCGGTGAAATCGCGCAGCTCGCGCCCGCGTTCGCCCACCAGCGCGATCACCGCGATATCGGCCGCAACGCCCCGGGCGAATTTCGCCAGAAGCGAGGATTTCCCCACCCCCGACCCCGCGAAAAGCCCGATCCTTTGCCCGCGCACCAAAGGCAGAAGCGTGTCGAACACCGCCACCCCGGTGGCCAGACGCTCGCCCAGGGCGCGCCGCTCTGCCGGCGGCGGCGGCGCGCCGGTCAGCGCCCGGC
>NZ_JAICBZ010000110.1 GCF_020179405.1 Xinfangfangia pollutisoli
GTGCTGCTGGCGCTGCCCGCCCCTTCGCCCGCCGCATCCCCCGCCGCGCCCGAACCTGCCGCGTCCACCCCCGCCACCGCCCCCGGCACCTGGCAGGTGACCGAGGGCCGGCTGACCTTCCGTCTGAAGCAGATGGGCCAAGAGGTCGAGGGCAGCTTCCCCGCCTGGACCGCCGCGATCACCTTCGATCCGGCCACCGGCCTGGGCCGCGTGACGGTGGCCATCGACACCACATCGTTGGTCCTGGGCGCGGTGACCGATCAGGCCAAGGCGCCCGAATTCTTCGACGTGGCGGCCTTCCCCAGCGCCAGCTTCACCGCCGAGATCGCGCCCACGGCCCAGGGCCATGCCGCCACCGGCACGCTGACCCTGCGCGGCACCGACCGGCCGCTGACCCTGCCCTTCACCCTGCAGATCGACGGCGACACGGCGCAGATGAAGGGCGAGGTCACGCTGGACCGCCGCGATTTCGGCATGGGCGCCAGCTACAAGGACGAAAGCTCGGTCGGATTCGCGGTGACGGTCAGCGTGGCGCTGACCGCCACCCGCTGACCCTGCCGGCCCCAGGATAGCGTACGAAAAAGGCCGCCGGATCGCTCCGGCGGCCTTTCTCTTTCCTGCTCTGGGGCCGCTTACTCGGCCTTCATCGCCTCGATCGAGATTTCCACCGCCACTTCGTCGCTGACGAAGGGGGCGAAGGCGCCCAGGCCGTAATCGCTGCGGATCAGCGTGGTGGTGGCCGAGAAGCCCGCCCAGGGCTTCTTCTCCATCGGGTGTTCGCCCACCTGGTTCAGCACCGCATCCAGCACCACCGATTTCGTCACCCCGTTCAGGGTCAGATCGCCGGTGATCTTCGCGGTCTTCTCGCCCGTCACTTCGATGCCGGTCGAGGTGAAGCTGACCATCTCGTCATCGGCCGCATCGAAGAAATCGGGCGACATGAAATGGTCGAAGCGGGCTTCCCAGCCGGTCAGCATCGACTTGACCGGGAAAGCCACCGTCACCGACGAGGCCGCCGGATCCTGCTGGTCGAACTGGATCTCGCCGGTGATGCCGCCGAACATGCCATAGCCGGTCGAATAGCCAAGATGGTTGTAGCTGAAGACGATCTGGGCATGGCTCGGGTCCAGAACATAGGCTTCGGGCGCGGCAAGGGCCGGAGCCGCGGCCAGCGACAGGGCCAGCACGGGGGCGGCGAAACGGATCATTCGGTCAATCTCCGGAATGGGTTGCAAGGATGCGCGGCAGGGTGCGGGCTTCGCTGCAGCGCGGCAATCCGGCAGCGCCGAACAGGGTCTGCGCGGCAGCGAACATCACTTTCCTGCAAGGGCGCGCGTGATCGCCCGCCCCCGCCCCCCGGGCCGCCCACCTGCCGCGCCCCCAGTCGCCCCCCGGTCGCTGGACGTCGCCCCCGGCCCGGCCTAAGGTCGCGCCATGACTGCCGCCCTTTCCCCCATCCCCCGCCGGGTGACCTATGCGCTGCTGTTCGAAAGCATCGGCCTTGTGGTCACCACCCTTGCGCTTCGGGCCTTTGCCGGCAGCGACACCGCCACGGCGGGCGGGGCCGCCTTCGGCGCGATGCTGCTGGCGCTGGTCTACAACTACCTGTTCAACTGGGGATTCGAGGCCTGGGAAAGCCGCCAGCCGGTCCGCGGCCGCAGCCTGCGCCGCCGCCTGGCCCATGGCGCGCTGTTCGAAGGCGGGCTGATGCTGGCCCTGGTGCCGTTTCTGGCCTGGTGGATGGGCATCGGCCTGGTCGAGGCCTTTCTCTACGATGCCGCGCTGATCGTCTTCTTCGGGCTTTACGCCCTGGGCTTCACCTGGGCCTTCGACCGGGTCTTCGGCCTGCCCGCCTCGGCGCGCTGAACCCCGCGTGCCGCCGCCAATGCGGCCTGGCCGCGGGCCCTTGCGCCGCGGGCGAAAACCCGTATAAGGCCGCATCCTTTCCGATTTCCATGAACCGGCGATGCCTCTCGTGGACGGGCCCGGAAAGGTGTTTTGCCCGTCCTTTGAAGCCGCCCCGAGACGAAGGAAGACCGCATGCCGCTGTACGAGCATGTCTTCATCGCGCGTCAGGACCTGTCCAACGCGCAGGCCGAAGGCCTCATCGAACATTTCTCCACCGTGCTCAAGGACAATGGCGGCGACGTCGTTGAACATGAGTATTGGGGCGTCAAGACGATGGCCTACAAGATCAACAAGAACCGCAAGGGCCATTACGCGCTCCTGAAGTCGAACGCCCCCGCGGCGGCCGTTCAGGAAATGGAACGCCTGATGCGCCTGCATGACGACGTGATGCGCGTGCTGACCATCAAGGTCGATACGCATGCCGAAGGCCCGTCGGCGCAGATGCAGAAGCGCGACGAGCGCGAGCGTGGCGACCGTGACGGCGACCGGGGGGACCGCGGCGATCGTGGCGACCGCGGCGACCGGGGTGATCGTGGCGGCTTCGACCGTCGCGAGCGTCGTTGATCATTCAGGCACAGGAAAGGTTCTGACCCATGGCGAACAAGCCGTTTTTCCGCCGCCGCAAGGTTTGCCCCTTCTCGGGGGACAATGCTCCGGCCATCGACTACAAGGACACCCGTCTGCTGCAGCGCTACATCTCCGAGCGCGGCAAGATCGTTCCGTCCCGTATCACCGCCGTCTCGGCCAAGAAGCAGCGCGAACTGGCCACGGCCATCAAGCGCGCCCGCTTCCTGGCCCTGCTGCCCTATGCCGTGAAGTGAGGGGGATGATCCGATGCAAGTGATCCTTCTGCAACGCGTGGCCAAGCTTGGCCAGATGGGTGAAGTCGTCAACGTCAAGGACGGCTATGCCCGCAACTTCCTTTTGCCGCAGGGCAAGGCGCTGCGCGCCAATGAGGCCAACATCAAAAGCTTCGAGGCCCGCAAGGCCCAGCTGGAAGCCACCAACCTGGAATCCAAGAAAGAGGCCGAATCCGTGGCCTCCAAGCTGGATGGCCAGGTCTTCGTGGTGATCCGCTCGGCCTCGGAAGCCGGTGCGCTTTACGGTTCGGTCACGGCGCGCGATGCGTCCGATGCGGCCACCGCCGCCGGCTTCACCGTCGCCCGCAGCCAGATCGAGATGGGCAAGCCGATCAAGGATCTGGGCCTGCATCCGGTCAGCGTCGTGCTGCACCCGGAAGTGGTGGCCACGGTCAGCCTGAACGTCGCCCGTTCGGTCGAAGAGGCCGAGCTGCAAGCTTCGGGCAAGTCGATCCAGGATCTGGCGGCCGAAGCCGAAGCCGCGGCGGAATTCGAAATCGCCGAGCTGTTCGACGATATCGGCGCCGCTGGCAACGACGAATAAGCGACACCCCTTTCCGGGTGTCACTGGAACCGCGCGTCCCCCCGGGGCGCGCGGTTTTGCTTTGGGGCCCTTGCCCTACGCCGCCGCCGCGCGCCATGCCGCGCCCTGACCAGCGGCTGTCGGGAACGGCGCAGAAAGCCGCAGCGCCGGGCCTAGCCTCGGCCCATCATGCGGCAGATCTCTTCCTCAGGCTTCGGCATCCTCTGCCTGATCGCAGGCATCGCGGTGTTTTCCGTGCAGGACCTGATCCTGAAGGGCCTGTCGGGCGATTATCCGCTGCATCAGGCCATGGTGCTGCGCAGCCTGACCGCCCTGCCCTTTCTGATCGCGATCGTGCGGGTCTTTGACGGCACGCTGGCCACCATCGCCAGCCGCGGCTGGTGGCAGATGAGCCTGCGGGGCCTGCTGAACTTCTGCGCCTATACCGCCTATTACCTGGGCCTTGCGACGCTGCCCATGCCCACCACCGTGGCGCTGTGGTTCACCGCACCCCTGTTCATCACCCTGTCGGCCGCGCTGATCCTGCGCGAGCGGGTGCCCTTCGCCTCGGCGCTGGCAGTGGGGCTGGGCTTTGCCGGCATGCTGCTGATCCTGCGGCCGGGGGCGGCGGGCTTCGATCTGGCGGCGCTGCTGCCGGTTCTGGGGGCGCTGGGCTATGCGATATCCATGGTGGTGGCGCGGCCGATGGGGCGGCGGGAAACTGCGGCCGCCATGGCTTTCTGGGGCAATGCCTGTTTCCTGATCTGCGCGCTGGCCCTGTCGCTGGTCTTCGGCGCCGGAGACCTGGCCCAGACCTCGCATCCCGCGCTGGGCTTCCTGACCCGCGGCTGGATCACCCCCACGGCCCGCGACCTGGCGCTGATGGCCTCGTGCGGGGTGATCGCCGCGGCCGGGCTGACGCTGCTGACCCATGCCTATCGCATCGCCCCTTCCGCCGCCGTCGCGCCCTTCGAATACAGTTTCATGTTCTGGGGCGTGCTGTGGGGCTGGATCTTCTGGGGCGACATGCCCGATGCGCTGGCCTGGTGCGGCATCGCGGTGATCATTGCCGCGGGGCTTTACATCATCCGCCAGCCCGCGCCGGCGGCCCGGCCTGCCCGCCCCGTCCCGCCGCCCGAAGCCGCCTGAGGCCCGCCGCCGCCCGACGCCCAGGCGCCACGCAAAAGGCCGCGCCCCCAGGGGCGCGGCCTTGCGATCCTTCGACGAAGGATCGGTCTCGCTTACAGCTCGTCCAGCGCCTCGACCGCCTTCTGAAGATCGTCTTTCGAGATCTCCTTGTCGGTCACTTTCGCGCCGGCGACGATATGATCGACCACCTTGTCTTCGAAGATCGGCGCGCGCAGCTGCTGCTGCACTTGCGCGTTCTTCTGCACGAATTCGAAATAGGCGCGTTCCTGGCCCGGATATTGCCGCGCCGCCGACAGGACCGCCTGGGTCATCTCGGCATCGCTCACCGTCACCTCGGCCTTGCGGCCGATTTCGGCCAGCAGCAGGCCCAGACGGACCCGGCGCTCGGCCAGCTTCAGATGCTCTTCCGTCGGCTCGATATTGCCATGGTGATGGCCGTGATCGTCGGGATGCTCTTCATGCCACAGCTGATGCGCGATCTGCGCCGCTTCGGCCTCGACCAGCTTCGAGGGCAGGTCGAACTTCACCAGCCCGTCCAGCTGATCCAACAGCGCCCGCTTCAAGACCGCCCGCGCCGCGCCGGCATATTCGGCTTCCAGCCGCGACGAGACCTGCGCCTTCAGCGCGGCCAGATCCTCGGCGCCGAACTTCTTCGCCAGCTCGTCGTCGATCTCGGCCGCTTTCGGTTCCTTCACCGCCTTGATCGTGCAGGCGAAGGTCGCTTCCTTGCCGGCCAGATGCTTGGCGCCGTAGTTTTCCGGGAAGGTCACCTTGACCTCGACCTCGTCGCCGACCTTGGCGCCCACCAGCTGCTCTTCAAAGCCCGGGATGAACGAGCCCGAGCCCAGGACCAGCGGATAGTCTTCCGCCGAGCCGCCTTCGAACAGCTCGCCATCGACCGAGCCCTTGAAGTCGATCGTGACCTGGTCGCCGTCCTTGGACTTGGCGCCCTTCTTGCGATCGTCATAGGCCTTGGCGCCATCGGCCAGATTCTTCAGCGCCTCGTCGACGGCCGCGTCATCGGCCTTGACGGTCAGCTTTTCCAGCGTGATCGCGCCGGCGTCGAAATCCGGGATCTCGGGCAGGGTTTCATAGGACATCTCGACGACGACATCCGAGCCCTCTTTCCAGGTCTCGCCATCGACCATCTTCACATCGGGCTGCAGCGCCGGACGGTCGCCGGTGGCCTCGAAATGGTCCTTCATCGCGCTGTCGACCGCGTCCTGCATCGCATCGCCCAGGATCCGCTGGCCGAATTGTTTCTTCAGGATGGCGAGCGGCACCTTGCCCTTGCGGAAGCCCTTGATCTCGACCTCGGGCTGCGCCTCGATCAGCTTTTCCTGGACTTTCGCTTCCAGCTCGGCCGCCGTCACCGTGATGGTGTAGCCACGCTTCAGGCCGTCTTTCAGGGTCTCGGTGACCTGCATTCGTTTCTCTTCCTTCCCAACCAACCTTTGGTGCGGGTGAAGGGACTTGAACCCCCACGCCCTGCGGCGCCGGAACCTAAATCCGGTGCGTCTGCCAATTCCGCCACACCCGCCTGTCCCGATACGCGCAACGGCGCCCCGCCCCCTGCGACAGGAGGGGCCGCCGCCGGTCCCGGAATTTCCGCGCCCTTCTAGTACAGGCCGCAAGCGGATGCGAGTCGGAAAATCTTGCCGCATTTTCGCCACAACCCTGTGGCGAACTGGCCTGGGGCCTCGGGCGGCGTCTTTCCGCCACCCGGCGCCCCAATGCCCTGCCCCGAAGACCGCGCCTGCAACGCAACACTGCCAACCCGAGATGGAGACTGCGATGGGCCCCCTGACGCTGCCCGCCTCCGCGGCCGAGACGATCCTGACCACGGCGCCTGCCCAGGGCCTGTCGGCGGGCACGCAGGTGCTGACGCTGGACGGCGCGCTGCCGGTGCAGTTCCTTGCCCCCGGCGACCGGGTGATCACCCGCTCGGGCGTCCGGCCGCTGCTGGCGGTCGAGGTCGTACTGCTGCGGGCGGCCCAGATGGTGCGGATCTCGGCCTCGGCGCTGGGCCATGACCGGCCCGAGGGCGATCTGCATCTGGCGCCCGATCAGCCGGTCCTGCTGCGCGACTGGCGCGCCCGGGCGCTGTATGGCTGCGACAGCGCCCAGGTCGCGGCGCGGCGGCTGGTCGATGGCGATTACATCCGGACGGAAACCGTGGCTGAAGTCCGGCTGTTCCTGCTGCGCTTCCCGGCCGAGGAAGTGATCTATGCCGGCGGGCTGGAACTGACCTGCGCGCCGGCGGCCGCGACCGCCTGAGCCGGATTTCCTTGAAGAAATCTGCCAGATCCGTCAAAGGATCTGGCCCCCCTCACAGCCCCAGCGCCCGGAACACCTTGAGCAATTCCTCGGGCAGATCCTCGGCGATCAGCCCCGGCCCGAAGCTGCGCGCACATTCGACATGCAGCCAGGCCGCCGTGCAGGCCGCATCGAAGGGCCCGAAGCCCCGCGCCAAAAGCCCGGCAATGAACCCCGCCAGCACATCGCCCGACCCCGCCGTCGCCAACCAAGGCGCCGCCCGCTCATAAGCCGCCGAGTTCACCGCGCAGCACCCGTCCGGCGCGGCAATCACCGTATCCGGCCCCTTGAACAGCACCACACAGCCCGCCCGCGCTGCCGCCTCGCGCGCGGCATCGACCTTGGAATAGGCCGGGCCCTTGGTGGCGGGCGCCGCCAGCTTTTCCGCAATATCGGGAAAAAGCCGGGCAAATTCGCCGGCATGCGGCGTCAGCACACAGCCGTCATGCAGGGCGGCGAACAGGTCGGGGCGGCGTGACAGGATGGTCAGCGCATCGGCATCGAGGACGACAGAACGCCTTTCCCGAGACGGCGCCCCCCGCCCCTCTCCCCTCCCCACAGGGGGGAGGGGAAGCGCGTGATCGGTCCCCTCAGCGCGGTACGGCCGACCATCGCGGCCCCCCTCCCCCGCGTGGGGAGGGGATGGGGGTGGGGGGCCATCCGGCGAACCGTCCGTGGCAAAGACCCCCAAAGCCACCGCTACCAGCCCCGCCTCGCGCGCGCCGGTCCCCATCCCGGGCCCCAGGCACAGCGCATTGATCCGCCGGTCCTCCAAGACCTCAGCCAGCGCCGCCCCATCCGCCACGCCCCGCAGCATCACCGCATCCAGCCGCGCCGCATGTTCCGCCATCGCCTCGGGCGCACACCCGACCGTCACCAGCCCCGCCCCGATCCGCAGCGCCCCCCGCGCGGCAAGCCGCGCCGCCCCGCCCCGGCCAGGGGGGCCGGACAGGATGAGGGCGTGACCATGGGAATATTTGTGTGTTTGGCGGCTGAAACCGTCGCCCTTGTCGAGCCCCCCAGCAGACGGCGCATCGACCAACTGAACTGGCCGCACGTTCTTATCCGCTAGCCGACGCAGACGCTCCACACGCATAGGACTGCGTTGCGGCTCAAGCCCGATAGAAGCAACTTTGATCTTCCCAGACTGTGCTTCGCCTTCACCAAGAAAATGGCCAAGCTTTGCCGAATGGAAAGTAACTGTCAGATCAGCCCAAAGCGCATCGCTGTCCGCAAGCGTCCGCCCACTGTCGGCGCACAATCCGCTCGGCACATCGACGGCGACTATTCTCGGGCGACCCGGCTCTTCGCGCAGATCCCATTCAGGCAACATGCTTCCGATGTTTGCCTCATTGAATGGGATGGGTCGCGTCAGGCCAGTGCCAAACACCGCGTCCACAATGAGGCTGGAAGCCCAAGGATCGTAGGGCATGCGAGTCTCATCATCTGACCGAGGCCAAGCCCGCACCTCCCCCATCGCCCGCCACCGCTCGTAATTCACCCGCGCATCCGGCGGCAGCCGCTCGGCATCCCCATACAGGAACACCTCCACCTCCCAGCCCCAGCCCTTCAACAGCCGCGCCACGACGAACCCGTCGCCGCCATTGTTGCCCGGCCCGCACAGCACCACCGCCCGATGGCAGCGCTCTCGCTCGCCTGCCTTTTCATCTGTCTCCAAATATCCCGGGGTCCGGGGCAGCGCCCCGGGGGGCGGGGCCAGATCCGGCCATTCCGCGAAGATCGCCTCGACCACGCCCCGGCCTGCGCGCTCCATCAGCTCCAGCCCCGTGACCGCGCCCGAGGCGATCGCCGCCGCCTCCACCGCCCGCATCTGCGCCGCTGTCAGCAGCTCGACCATGCCCCGCCCCTTCCCGATTCACTTCCGCCCAAAATTTCACCGCATCGATCAAATTTTCACCAGACGCACAGAATTCCCGCAACCGCCCCGCCCGGCAAATTCCTTGACACATTGTCCCCGCTCTGGGGAAGTGCTGTGACCTAGCCCAAGGAACGGGGGAGTCGGCCCATGAAGAAAATCGAAGCGATCATCAAACCCTTCAAGCTCGACGAGGTGAAGGAAGCGCTTCAGGAAGCCGGGATTCAGGGGCTTTCGGTCACCGAGGTCAAGGGCTTCGGCCGCCAGAAGGGCCATACGGAACTGTATCGCGGCGCCGAATATGTCGTCGACTTCCTGCCCAAGGTGAAGATCGAGGTCGTCCTGACCGACGACATGGTGGAACCCGCCATCGCCGCGATCACCGGCGCCGCCCGCACCGACAAGATCGGTGACGGCAAGATCTTCGTCTCGCCCATCGAACAGGCGATCCGCATCCGCACCGGCGAAACCGGCGACGACGCGGTGTGACGCTTCCGGTCCGGGCCTTCGGGCCGGACCCCCACTCTCTCGGGCGGCAGCGCCCGGCAACACTAACCCCCAGCGAAAGGCAGTCAGATGAGCGCCGTTGATAAGGCTCTGAAACTGATCAAGGACGAGGAGGTCGAATATGTCGACGTCCGCTTCACCGACCCCAAGGGCAAGCTTCAGCACGTCACGCTGATCGTCGATCTGATCGACGCCGACTTCTTCGAAGAAGGCTTCATGTTCGACGGCTCGTCGATCGCCGGCTGGAAGTCGATCGACCAGTCCGACATGAAGCTGATCCCGGACGCGACCTCGGTCTATATCGACCCGTTCTATGCCGAAAAGACCCTGTGCGTGCATTGCGACGTGGTCGAGCCCGACACGAACGAGGCCTATGACCGCTGCCCGCGCCAGATCGCCAAGAAGGCCGAGTCCTATCTGAAAGCCTCGGGCGTCGGCGACACCGCCTATTTCGGCCCCGAAGCCGAATTCTTCATCTTCGACGACGTGCGCTACATCGTGTCGCCGAACAAGGTCAGCTATCAGCTGGACGCCGAAGATGCGGCCTGGAACACCGATGCGGCCTTCGAGGGCGGCAACCTGGCGCATCGCGCCGGCTATAAGGGCGGCTATTTCCCGGTGAACCCGGTCGATGCGGCGCAGGATCTGCGCTCGGAAATGCTGTCGACCATGAAGCGCATGGGCATGAAGGTGGACAAGCACCACCACGAGGTTGCCACCGCGCAGCATGAGCTGGGGATGATCTTCGGCGGACTGGTCGAACAGGCCGACAACATCCAGAAGTACAAATACGTCATCCACAACGTCGCGGCCGCCTATGGCAAGACCGTGACCTTCATGCCCAAGCCCATCAAGGGCGACAACGGCAGTGGCATGCACGTGAACATGTCGATCTGGAAGGGCGGCAAGCCCTTGTTCGCGGGCGACAAATACGCTGACCTCAGCCAAGAGGCGCTGTATTTCATCGGCGGCATCCTGAAGCATGCCAAGGCGCTGAACGCGATCACCAACCCGTCCACCAACAGCTACAAGCGGCTGATCCCGGGCTTCGAAGCCCCGGTGCTGCGCGCCTTCTCGGCCCGCAACCGCTCGGGCTGCGTGCGGATCCCGTGGACCGAATCGCCCAAGGCCAAGCGTGTGGAAGCCCGCTTCCCCGATCCGGCGGCCAACCCCTATCTGGCCTTCGCGGCCCTGATGATGGCGGGCCTCGATGGGATCAAGAACAAGATCGACCCGGGCCCGGCTTCGGACAAGGACCTGTACGATCTGCCGCCGGAAGAACTGGCCGCCATCCCGACCGTCTGCGGCAGCTTGCGCGAGGCGCTGGAAGAGCTGGAAAAGGACATGGACTTCCTGCTGGCCGGCGATGTCTTCACCAAGCCGATGCTGGAAGCCTATATGGCGCTGAAGTGGGAAGAGGTTTACGCCTTCGAACACACCCCGCATCCGGTGGAATATCAGATGTACTATTCCTGCTGATCCCCGGATCGGCGGAAGGGAAAGGGCGGCCTTCGGGCCGCCCTTTTGCGTCTGGGGCCGGTCGCGCCTTGGCCGATGGACGGAAATCGCGGCCAATGCCGCGGCGGCGCCACGGTCCTGCCGCGCGGGGGCCTTCGGGCCGGGGCAAGGCTGAGGGCGTTCCCCCGTTTGACAGGCCCCGCCCATGCCAGCCGAAAAGCCCCCCGCCTCTGGCCGCCCCGCGATCTGGGTCGAGGGCCAGCAGAACCCGCCCTTCGCCCCCCGCGCCTTCGCCCGCGCCAGCCTGATCTTCGCAGGTCAGGCGCTGGCGGCGGGGCTGGGCCGGGCCTTGCCGGTGTC
>NZ_JAICBZ010000111.1 GCF_020179405.1 Xinfangfangia pollutisoli
CGGCGCGGCCGGGCGGAAGGCGCGATCCGCCGCCATCTGCTGCCTGCGCCAAGCCTGCACCCCTTGCCCCCTTCCGCCAAGACCCCGGCCTGCCTGCGCCCGCGATGCCGGCCCTGTCAAGGCCGGCGCTCAGACCGCGGGCCCATCCTGTCCCCGCTTCGGGATCAGCGGCGCGACGGATGCGACCACATCGCGGCCCATCGCGCCGCCCAGTTCGGTGGCCACCAGCATCTCGCCCTCGCGCCGCGCCAGCCCGCGGTCCAGCGCATGCAGAACGACGCGCCGCACCTCGGGCCGCTTCCAGCGCAGATGGGTCTCCAGCGCGCTGACGGCGTTTTCCTCGGTCACGCGCGGGCCGTCGGCATGGGCGAGAAGATGGGTCATCAGCGTGCGGCAGGCGAAATCCAGCCGCTCGGCCCGGCGGCGCGCCAGCGTGGCGATCACCCCCTGGCGGGGTGCTGCCACCAGCGCCAGCGCGAAGAACACCCCCGTCATCAGCGCCATCATCCCGCCGATCGACACATCCAACGCCACCGCCGCCACCTGGCCCGTGAAGGCCGAGGCCATGCCGATCCCGGCGGCCAGCGCCACCATCAGCGCCAGGCTGTGGGTCAGCAGATAGGCGGTCGCGGCCGGCACGATCACGAAGGCCACGAACAGGATCGCCCCCACCGCATCGAAAGCCGCAACCGCGGTGGCCGAGGTCAGCGCGAACAGCCCCCCCAGCACCGCGCCGGGCCGCAGCCCCTGCAGCGCCGCGAAATCGGGGTCGAAGACCGCCAGCTTCAGCGGCTTCCAGAACAGCAGCACATAGGCCAGGTTCAGCGCGGCGAAGACCGACAGGTTCACCACCGCCTGCGGGATCTCAAGCCCGGCAACCGGCAGCGTATCCAGCCAGACGAAACCGATCTCGCCCAGCAGGACCGTATCGGTGTCCAGATGTATCTCGCGCGCATAAAGGTTGATGATCAGTACACCTGCGGCAAACAGCGTCGGGAAGACCAGGCCCATGGCGGCATCATTGTGCAGCCGGCGCGTGCGGGTCAGCGCCTCGATCAGCAGCACGGTCAGCAGCCCCGCCGCGGCGGCGCCGGCGATCTGCACCGGGCCCGAGATCTGGCCGGTGACCAGCCAGGTCAGCGCGATGCCGAAGACGATCGCATGGCTGATCGCATCGGTCATCAGGGCCGATCCGCGCAGCACCAGAAAGCAGCCGGGCAGGGCGGCGGCCAGCGCGACCAGCAGCCCGGTCAACAGGATCATCGCATCGGGATTGGCGAAAAACGCGCTCATTTCCGCCCCCTCAGCAAGCCGCGGCGCGGCGACAGGACCAGCGACAGCAGCACAAGCCCCGCCGCGACCAGCACGATGACCGGGCCGGTGGCCAGACCGCGGGCCGAGGCCGACAGGAAGGCGCCGGCGACGCCCGCGCCCGCCCCCAGTGCGGCCGACAGCAGCACCATCGGCAAAATACTGTCCACCCATTGCCGCGCCGCGACCGCAGGCGCGATCAGCAGCGCCACCATCAGCACCACGCCCACGACCTGCAGCCCGGCCACGATGGCAACGGCGGTGATCGCGGCCAGCAGTGCCTCGATCGCGTCGACCGGCCGGCCCAGCGCGCGGGCATAATCGCGGTCGAAGGCCACAAGCTTCATGTCGCGCCAGAAGATCGCCAGCAGCGCCAGGGTCATCAGCGCCAGCACGCTGAGCAGCGCCACATCCGAGGACAGCATCGCCGCCGCCTGCCCGAACAGAAAGCTCGACAGCCCGGCCTGACCGGCGCCGCCGGCATGCTGGATATAGCTGAGCAGCACCACGCCCAGCGCGAAGAAGGTCGACAGCACGATCCCCATCGCGGCATCGGGCTTAACCTTGGTGAAGCGCTGGATCGCCTGGATCAGCCCTGCCGCCAGCAGCCCCGCAATCAGCGCGCCGGCCAGAAGGGCGGGCAGGCTGCGTTCCTGTGCCACCAGAAAGCCGATGCAGATCCCGGGCAGGGCGGCATGCGACAGCACATCGCCCATCAGGCTTTGCCGGCGCAATACGGCAAAGGGCCCCAGCGCCCCGGCCAGCCCGCCCAGAAGGGCGGTGCCCAGGGCCACGGTCAGAAGCGGGCTCATGGCGCAAGCCCGTGATCGGCGGGGTCCAGAACGGCCAGCTGCCCGCCATAGGCCGCGCGCAGATTGTCGCGCGTATAGGTGGTTTCCACCGGCCCCTGCGCCACGACCCGCTTGTTCAGCATCACCAGCCAGTCGAACCAGCGCTTTACAGTGGAAAGATCATGGTGAACCACGATCACCGTCTTGCCCTGGTCGCGCAGCCTTTGCAGCAGGGCGATGATCGTGGCCTCGGTCGTGGCATCGACGCCCGCCATCGGCTCGTCCAGGAAATACAGATCGGCCTCCTGCACCAGGGCGCGGGCGATGAAGACCCGCTGCTGCTGGCCGCCCGAAAGCTGGCCGATCTGCCGGTCGGCATAATCCAGCATGCCCAGATCCGACAGCGCCTGAAGCGCCTTTTCGCGCTCGGCCTTGCCGGGGCGGCGGAACAGGCCCAAGCGGCCGTAAAGCCCCATGGTGACGACGTCGATCACGGTGGTCGGGAAATCCCAATCGACCGAAGACCGTTGCGGCACATAGCCAACCCTGGCGCGGGCCTGGGCAAGCCGCTGGCCGAAGAAGCGCACATGGCCGGCGGCGGGGCGCACAAGGCCAAGGCAGGATTTGATCAGCGTGCTTTTGCCCGAGCCGTTCGGGCCGACAATCGCCGCCATCACGCCGGGCGGAATGTCGATATCGGCATCCAGCAGCACCGGCGCGCCGCCATAGCCCACGGTCAGATCCTCGACATGCAGGGCAAGCTGCGGCTCGTGCAGAGGGGAATCGGGGGTGGTCACGGTCAGCCCTCCGGCCAGGGGGCAAGGGTTCCGCCCAGGGCGGTGGTGATCGTCGACACATTGTGCCGGATCATGCCGATGTAAGTGCCGTCCGGGCTGTCGGCGGCGCCCATCGAATCGGAATACAGCTGCCCGCCGATCTGTACCGTGCCGCCCCGGGCCGAGACCGCCTGCAACAGCGCCTGAATCGTGCGCGGGTTGACCGTGCTTTCGACGAAGACCGCCGGAACCTTGGCCGCGACGACCGTTCCGGCCACCGCGTCGATATCGGCGATGGCGGCTTCCGAGGTGGTCGAGATCCCCTGGATCGCCGCCACATGCAGCCCATAGGCGCGGCCGAAATAGGCGAAGGCGTCATGCGCGGTCACCAGGGTGCGCTGCGCCTCGGGGATGGTCTCCAGCGAGATCCGCGCCCATTGGTCCAGCGCCGCGATCTGCGCCTCGATCGACGCGGCATTCTGGGCGATCTGCGCGGCGCAATCGGGCCGGGCCTCGGCGAAGCTGGCGGCGATCACCGGCACCGTGCCTTTCCAAAGGCCGGGATCCATCCAGACATGCGGGTCGGGCAGGTCCTTCGCCGTCAGACGCTGGTCTTCGGGCACGGCGCCTTCCGAAACGGCGACGACCGGGCGGCTTTGGCCCAGCTTGGCCAGAACCTCGCCCAGCTGGCCTTCCAGATGCAGCCCGCCATAAAGGATCAGATCCGCCCCCTGCAGGGCGCGCAGATCCGACGGCGCGGGGGTGAAGAGATGCGGGTCCGTCCCGGGGCCCATCAGGGTGCTGACCTGAACGCAATCGCCGCCCACCTGGGCGGCGATGTCGCCGATCATGCCCACCGTCGCCAGAACCTGCAGCGGATCCTGGGCATGGGCGGGCAGTGGCGCAAGAAGCAGAACGGCGGCGGCAAGTGAGATGCGGGGCATGGTCTGGCTTTCCGTAAGGATACAAGGGCAGGATAGATGCAGTTGAGAAGCATTTGCAAGTAGAGAGGTTGTGAAACCCGCCCTTTCCGCGCTTTCTCATCTGCGGGTTCCCTGTTGCGAAGCTGCATGATAGGCTGCGGGGATGAGAAAGCCTGCCGACAAGACCGAAAGAATGACCCATGCGCTGCGCGAGAATGGCGTGCGCGTGACCCGCCAGCGCGAGGCGCTGCTGCGCGTCCTCAGCGAGGCGGGCGATCACCCGGATGCGGCCGAACTGCATCGCCGGGCGCAGGCGGTGGATGACAGCCTGTCGCTGGCCACGGTCTATCGCACGCTGACGGTGCTGGAACGCGAAGGCGTGGTGCATCGGCATTCTTTCGAAACCGGCGGCGCGCGCTTCGAAGTGGCCGATCCGTCGCATCACGATCATATCGTCGATGTTGACAGTGGAGAGATCATCGAATTCCACAATGAGCGGATCGAGGAACTGCAGCGCCAGATCGCGGCCGAGATGGGCTATGAGATCGTCCACCACCGGCTGGAACTGTATTGCCGCAAGAAATGACGGCCGCGCGATCTGACGCCCACGCCAGGGCCGGGTGCGACCGGCCGGATCAGGGTGTCAGGCGCGGGGCGTCCAGCAGGGCGGCGATTTCGCGGCGGAACGGCAGCACGTCGCCGGGCAGGCCGGTATCCGGCGCATCCAGCCCCTCGGCCCAGGCGCGGCCGGCATAGGTGGCCCAGGCGATCGGGCCGGGGGCCGCGCAATCGCCGATCCTTTGCAGGCTGCGGATCCCGGCGCCCTGCCAGTCCAGCGCCGCCGCCGCATGGTACAGCGCATCTGTCGGCCGGCGCGCGGTGACATAGACCAGCGCCTCGGCGGGAAGGGTCGAGGTCTGGCCGGTCCAGCAACAGCCGAGGGTGATTTCCCGCGCGCCCACGGCTTCCGGTGCCTTGGACATGTGGATTGTCACGCCGATCTCCAGCAGCCGGCGCATGATCCGGGCCTGTTCCAGCGTGTTCTCGGCCCATTCCGCCACCTTGGCGGCCGGGGTGATGAAATCGACGCTGCAGCCCCGGGCGACCAGAAGCTCGGCCAGGACCGAGCCCATGTAGAAGTGATCGTCATCATACAGCGCGACGCGCTGGCCGCTTGGCCCGCTGCCCGCCATCAGATCATCGGGCGTATAGACCGGCATGGCCGGATCGGTGGGGATCGGCGCCAGATGCAGCCGCGCCACCGCATCGGGGCGCCAGCGCGCGCCGGTGGCGATGGCAATATGCTGGGCGTCGAGCGTCAGCAGGTCTTCGGCGGTCAGCGCCGAGTCGCGATAGATCTGCACATGGGCCATCGGCTGCAACTGGCCGATCCGGTAATCGGCGACGCGGCCCCAGGCCGACAGGCCGGGCAGAGCGCGTTCGCGGCTGACCCGGCCGCCCAGGGTCGCGCCCGCCTCGGCCAGCGTCACGCGATAGCCGCGTTTCGCCGCCTGCAGCGCCGCTTCCAGCCCGGCGGGCCCGGCGCCCACCACCAACACATGCTCGGCCGCGCCCTTTATGCGCGCGCGTTCCGGATGCCAGCCCTTGCGCCATTCCTCCATGAAGGCGGTGTTCTGGGTGCAGCGGCTGATCCCCTGGGTCATGTCGCCCGAGACGCAGATATTGCAGCCGATGCATTCGCGGATGTCTTCATAGCGGCCCTCCTGCACCTTCACGGGCAGGAACGGGTCGGCGATCGAAGGCCGGGCGGCGCCGATGAAATCCAGGACGCCCGAGCGGATCTGGCGCACCATTTCATCGGGCGAGGTGAAGCGGCCGACGCCCACCACCGGCTTTGAGGTCAGCGCCTTGATGCCGCGCACCAGGTCTTCCTGCGCCGCCTCGGGGGTGAAGCGCGAGGTGCCGGAACAGTCTTCCCAGGTGCCCTGGGCCAGATCCCACAGATCGGGCAAATCGGCATGCATGGCGATGAAATCGCGCAATTCCGCGTTGGAAAAGCCCAGGGCGCCGGCTTCATGCAGCGACAGGCGCAGGGTCAGCGCCATCTCGCCCCTGGTTTCCTCGCGGAAGTCTTCCACCACCTCGCGCAGGAAACGCGCGCGATTTTCCAGGCTGCCGCCATAGGCATCGGTGCGGTGATTTGTGGCGCGCGACAGGAAATGCTGCAGGATGCCGAAGCCATGCGCGCCATAAAGGCAGACCAGATCGAAGCCGGCCCGCTGGCTGCGGCGAAAGGCGTTGCGGAACCAGCGGCGCAGGTTCCTGATATCGTCAAGATCCATGGTCCGCGCCTGCACCGGGTCCGAAGTGAAGGTCAGGATCGGCCCGCCGGTCACCGCCAGCGGCACTTCGCGCGAATAAAGGTTCGGCCCGTTGATGCCGGAATAGGCCAGTTGAATCCCCGCCAGCGCGCCATGGCTTTTCATCGCCTCGGCCATGCGGGCCAGCGCCGGAATGTCGCGGTCGTCCCAAAGGTGTTGCTCGATGAAGGGGGTGATTTCCGAGGTCGGGTGGATCTCGGTCTGCTCGGTGAAGATCACCCCCCAGCCGCCCTCGGCCTTGGTGCGGCGCATCTCGACCACGGCGGAAGGGTCGCGATAGCCGCCGCCATTGCAATGCGGCACCTGATAGAAACGGTTCTTCGCGGTCTTCGGGCCGATCTGCAGCGGGGTGAACAGCAGGTCATGGGCGGGCGCGCGCATCGGATCAGCCTTGTGTCAGCGAAGGGGGCGGCCAGCTCTGGCGATACCCCTGCAAATGTGCCACCAAGGCTAATCCAGACCATGCTGGGGGTATATACCCCCGAAGAGGTATGATGCCCGATCCCGCCGATCCAACCGAAGCGGCGCTGGTCCAGGCGATCCGGCTGCTGCAGCGCCCTGGGTTCGAGCCGGCGCTGGCGGCGCTGTTCGCGCATATGGTCGCGCCCGACAATCTGATCGTTCTGGCCTTTCCGCCGGCCGGCCCGCCCGCGGTGCTGTTTCGCCAAAGCGCGGGGCCGCAAGTGTTTGGCCGGCTGGAAAGCGACTATATGTCGGGGGCTTATCTGCTGGATCCCTATCACGCGCTGGCCCAGCGCCGGGCGCCTGCGGGCCTATACCGCCTGCATGACGTGGCCCCCGACGCCTTTCCGCGCAGCCGGTATTTCACCGAATATTACCGCCAGACCGGGCTGATCGACGAATTGGCCTATCTCGCCTATCCGGCGCCCGGCCTGTCGCTGACCCTTTGCCTTGGTCGCGATGGCGCCTCGGGCCGGGCCTTCAGCCCCGCCGAGACCCAGGCCTGCCGCCGGCTGGCGCCGGTGATCCTGGCGCTGGTCGAACGGCATTGGGCGGGGCTTGCCCCGGCCGGTACAGGCGCCGCCGCACCGGCCTGGCACGAGGCGCTGTCGGCGCGCGGTCTGGCACTGACCCCGCGCCAGGCGGAAGTGGCGCTGATGATCCTGCAGGGCCATTCCACCGGCGCGATCGGCCTGGTTCTGGGGCTTAGCCCGCAGACGGTGAAGGTGTTCCGCCGGCAGCTGTACCAGCGCTGCGGCGTCAGCAGCCAGGCCGAGCTGTTCGCGCTGCTGCTGCCACTGCTGCGCCCGAGCTGACCGCCGCCGCCGCGCTTAGATCTCTTTCACCAGCCGCAACGCGTCATAGATCGCGGCATGGGTGTTGCGCGATTCCACCGCATCGCCGATCCGGTACAGCCGGAACCCCTTGGGCCCGCGGCCCTCGGGCTGCGGCCGCCCCTCGATCAGCGCGGTGTAATCGACCGCGCCCAGGTTTTCCGATTGCGGCTTCAACTCGAAATACAGATCGGCATTCGGCGCCGTGCCATGGTTGACCACGACCTGGTCGAAGTCCCGCGTCTCGCTGCGGTCGCGCAGGTAATCCGAGCCGACAACGGCCGTCAGTTGGTTGCCCGCGCGCCGCACGGCGCCAAGCCGATAGGTCACGGTGAAGCGGGTCTTGCCGAATTGCAGATTGCGCAGATAGGGGACAAGGTTCATCCCCATCACCTCGGGCGCGAAGCTGCGGTCGGGCGTCATCACCTCGACCGTCGCCCCGGCCGCGGCCAGAACCTCGGCCGCCTGCAGCGCGGCATGATCGCCCGCATCGTCGTAAAGCAGCACATTCTGCCCGGGCTTCACATCGCCCGACAGGATGTCCCAGGCGGAGACGACCAGATCGGCGCCTTCGGTCAGGTCGGGCAATTGCGGCAGGCCGCCGGTGGCCACGATCACCACATCGGGGGTTTCGGCCAGCACATCGGCAGCCTCGGCCCAGGTGTTGAAGCGGAACTGCACCCCCGCCGCCTCACATTGCGCCATGCGCCAGTCGATGATGCCGATCATCTCGGCCCGGCGCTTTGACTGCGCGGTCAGCCGGACCTGGCCGCCCGGCCGGTCGGCGACCTCAAACACCGTCACCCGATGCCCGCGCGCCGCGGCGACCCGCGCGGCCTCCAGCCCCGCGGGGCCCGCGCCCACGACGACCACGGTCTTGGCCTGCGCGGCGGGCGCGATGTCATGCGGCATCGTCTCTTCCCGGCCGGTGGCGGCATTGTGGATGCACAAAGCCATGCCGCCCTGATAGATCCGGTCCAGGCAATAGGTGGCGCCGACGCAGGGGCGAATCTCATGCTCGCGCCCCTCGGCCAGTTTCCGCACGATATGCGGATCCGCGATATGGGCGCGGGTCATGCCGACCATGTCCAGCAGCCCCGCGGCCACGGCATGCCGCGCCGTGGCCACATCGGGGATGCGGGCGGCATGGAAGGTGGGCAGGCCCACCTCGGCGCGGATCCGTCCGGCCAGGTCCAGATGGGGCGCGCTGCGCATGCCCTGCACCGGGATCACATCGGTCAGCGCCGCGTCGGTATGGATGCGGCCCTTGATGATGTTGACGAAATCGACCAGGCCAGATGCCTTGAACCGCCGCGCCATTTCCAGCCCATCCGCGGCCGGAATGCCGCCGGCTTCGTCCTCATCCGCGACATAGCGCATGCCCAGCAGGAAGCCCGGACCCACCCGCTTGCGGCAGGCCTGCAGCACGTCGAAGGCAAAGCGCAGCCGGTTGTCGAGGCTGGAGGCGTCATAGGGCCCTTCGGGCATGGCATTGGTCAAAGGGCTGATGAAATTGTCCATCAGATGGCCGTAGCATTCGAATTCCACCCCATCGAGCCCGGCCGCCTTCATCCGTTCCGCCGCATCGGCGTAATCGGCGATGACCCGGTCGATGTCCCAATCCTCGGCCACTTTCGGAAAGGCGCGATGCGCCGGTTCGCGCGACGGGCCCGCGCCCAGAACCGGCAGCCAATCGCCCTTGTCCCAGCGGGTGCGCCGGCCCAGATGGGTGATCTGGATCATCACTGCCGCGCCCGCCTCGTGGCAGTCATCGGCCAGCCGCTTCATCCACGGCACCACCTCGTCCTTCCAGACCAGCACATTGCCGAAAGCGGGCGGGCTGTCGCGGCTGACGCTGGCCGAGCCCGCCGTCATCACCATCGCGACCCCGCCCTTGGCGCGCTCCAGATGATACAGCCGGTAGCGGTCCTTCGGCATGCCGTCTTCGGTATAGGCCGGCTCATGGCTGGTGGTCATGATCCGGTTGCGCAGGGTCAGCGGGCCCAGGCGATAGGGCTGCAGAAGCGGATCGTTCGACAGGGCAGGGCTTTGGGCAGAGCTTTGGGCAGACATACGGCGGCCTTCTTTCGGGTTGCCGGGCAAGATTAGCGGCGGATCGGGTCCGGGCCGGGCCGGATGCGACCGATGATGTCGGATTTGTCCGGTGAAGCGGGCGCATCCGCGGCGAAATGCCGGGCGGGGCGGCGGGCCCGGGCCCGCATGCGGAAAGATCGGGCGCCCGAAGGATCTTGGCCGCGCCCTGGGCCCGGCGGGCCGGGCCGGGCTGCAACGGAACGTTGACAGCTGGGCCTGTTCGGAAGCAGCTTGTTTGCACACGAACGATCCGCGGAGCCAGGGATGGGATTTCACCAAGCTCAGACGCTCGATCACGCGCTGGCGCTTGCAGGGCAGGGCGCCCGGATCCTGGCCGGCGGCACCGATCTCTATCCCGGCACCGGCGCGCGTCTGACAGGGCCGGTCGTCGATATCGCCGGCCTGTCCGATCTGCGCGGCATCACCCGGTCGCAGGGGCTGTGGATCGGCGCCTGCACCCCCTGGACCCAGATCGCCGAGGCCGATCTGCCCCCTGCCTGCGCGGCGCTGCAACAGGCGGCGCGGAAGGTGGGTGGGCGGCAGATCCAGAATGCCGGCACGATCGGCGGCAATCTGTGCAACGCCTCGCCCGCGGCCGATGGCGTGCCGCCGCTGCTGGTGCTGGAGGCGCAGGTCGAAATCGCCGGGCCGCAGGGGCTGCGCCGGTTGGCCCTGGCGGATTTCCTGCTGGCCCCGCGCCGCGTGGTGCTGCAACAGGGCGAGATACTGACCGCAATTCACCTGCCGCAAGCGGCGCTGTCCGGTCGGTCAGCCTTCGAAAAACTGGGCGCGCGGGCCTATCTGGTGATCTCCATTGCCATGGTCGCGGTCCGGCTGGAAACAACGGCCGATCGGATCACCGCGGCTGCGGTGGCGGTCGGTGCCTGCGGCCCGGTCGCCCGGCGCTTGCCCGCGGTCGAGGCGGCGCTGTGCGGCCTGCCCGAGGTGATCGCCGCGGCAGTGTCGGGCCTGGCCGCGCCGCCTTCCGCCGATCGCCTGATCGCCCATGTGGTGATCAGGCCCGGCGCGC
>NZ_JAICBZ010000112.1 GCF_020179405.1 Xinfangfangia pollutisoli
GGGCTTGCGCGGCGCATCGCCTTCGCCCCGCTCGGCCCAGGGCTTGCGCGGCGCGTCGTCGCGCGGAGCATAGGGTTTGCGCGGGGCATCTTCGCGCGGCGCATAGGGCTTGCGCGCCTCACGCTCGGCCGGGCGGGCATAGGGCTTGCGCGCCGGGCGATCTTCGGCGGCTTCCGCCGCGTGGGGCGTCTCGGCGGCGGTGCCGTCTTCCTCGACAAAGCGCGAGGGTTTCGGGCGGTAGGCGGGCTTTTCGGTCTTGCGTTCGGGCGCGCGTTCGGGACGGCGGCCTTCCGGCGCGGCGCCCAGGCGCGGCACGAAGCGGCCCAGATCCGGCTCGCCCTCGACCCGTTCCATCACCAGGCCCGGTTCGATTTCCAGGCTGGCGCCATAGCGGTCGACCAGCGGTTCGGCGATCTGCACATAGGTTTCGTCCTGCTGGACGCGGATCGCGCCGATCCCGTCCTTGGCGATGCCGCCCGCGTCACAGATCTTCGGCAGCAGCCAGCGTGCCTCGGCCCGGCCGGTATGGCCGACCGACAGGCGGAACCAGACCGCGGGGCCGAAGCTGCCGCGTTCGCGCGCCGGCAGCGGGGCGGCCTGGGTCGGCGCATCCGACAGTTCCTCGGGGGCCGAGCGGCCCTCGCGCCACAGCCGCACGAAGGCCGAGGCCACCGCATCGGGGCCCCAGCGTTCCAGAAGCGCGCCGGCCATGCCGGCTTCCTCGCCCGGGGCTTCGGCCAGGGCGGGGTGGTCCAGCAGCCGCTCGTCTTCGCGGGCCTGCACCTCGTCGGCGCCCGGGGCCTTGCCCCACTCGGCAGTGACCTTGGCGCCCTGCAGGATGCGGCCGGCCTTGCGGAATTCGGCCGGCGGCACGATCAGCACCGACGTGCCCTTGCGCCCGGCCCGGCCGGTGCGGCCCGAGCGGTGCAGCAGGGTTTCGGGATTGGTCGGCAGATCGGCATGGATCACCAGTTCCAGCCCCGGCAGGTCGATGCCGCGGGCCGCCACGTCGGTGGCGATGCAGACGCGGGCCCGGCCGTCGCGCAGCGCCTGCAGCGCATGCATCCGTTCGGTCTGCGACAGCTCGCCCGACAGTGCCACGGCCTGGAAGCCGCGATTGATCATCCGGGCGAACAGATGGTTCACATTGGCGCGGGTCTTGGCGAAGACGATGGCAGTCTGCGCCTCGTAGAAGCGCAGGACGTTGAAGATCGCGTGTTCCTTGTCGCGGGCCTGCACGTTCAGGGCGCGATAGGCGATGTCGGCGTGCTGCCGCGCCTCGCCCTGCACGACCAGCCGCAGCGCATCGCGCTGGAAGGTGCCGGCCAGCTTTTCAATCTCTTTCGGCACGGTGGCCGAGAACATCAGCGTGCGGCGGGTTTCGGGCGCCGCGCCCAGGATGAATTCCAGATCCTCGGCAAAGCCCAGATCCAGCATCTCGTCCGCCTCGTCCAGCACCACGGCGCGGGCTTCCGACAGATCCAGCGAGCCACGCTCGATATGGTCGCGCAGCCGGCCCGGCGTGCCCACGACGACATGGGCGCCGCGGTCCAGCGCCCGGCGTTCGGTGCGATAATCCATGCCGCCCACGCAAGAGGCCAGCTGCACCCCGGCCGGGCCGTAAAGCCATTCGAATTCGCGTCCGACCTGCTGGGCCAGTTCGCGCGTCGGCGCCACGACCAGAGCGAGCGGCTTGTCGGCCGGCATCAGCCGGTCCACCCCGCCCAGCACTTCGGGCGCGATGGCCAGCCCGAAGGCCACCGTCTTGCCCGAGCCGGTCTGGGCCGAGACCAGAAGGTCGCGCCCCGCCGCTTCTTCGGTGATCACCGCATGTTGCACCGGGGTCAGGCTGTCATAGCCCTTTTCCGCCAAAGCCGCTTGCAGCGGCCCGGCCAATGCCAGATCGTTCATCTTTGAATCCTGTCCGGGGGCCATCCGCCCCCTGTATGAAGCCACATTGCGGCCTCATCGCCCCCGCCGCACCTCTCCCACAGGGCGCGGCACCGGGAATCCTCAGGCCATCCGCCGGGGCCTACACGGTTTTGCCCGGCCTGTACAGGGGCTGCGGCGGCCCATTGGCGGGGCGGGGCCGGGGCGGGGCCGGGGCAGGGACGGGGCAGGACCGGGGCAGGGGGCCGCGCAGCGGGGCGGTTTGCGGAACTTGGTGATTGACCCAGAGGGCGGAATGGCCCATGCCCAAAGGATCCGCCGGGATCTTCCGCGCGGGGCGATGTGCCCGCCATGGGCACCGACCGAGATCTGCCAGCCAAGACCCGCCAGCCGAGAACGGCCAGACCGGCGCCTGCAGGCGCCTGGCCGCCGCGGATGCCGGCAGCCTTCCGACACAGTCTTCCTGCAGCTGGCGCCCAAAGCCGCACCGTGCCCCCTTCCGGGGATCGGGGCCCGGCCCGCCACCTGCCATTCTATAGCCTGGAAAGGGCCCTCCCATGGGATACAACACCTCGAAGCCGCCGTTCAATCTGGCCGAGTTCCTCAGCGAAAAGGCGACGCGCCGCCCCACCAAGCGCCGCTTTGCCGCCAATGGCCAGCTGGGATCGCAGACAAGCTATGCCGCCCCCGCCGAGGAAGAGGCGCTGGAATCGCATGAACTGCCCAGCCCGCGCGTGCCGCCCAAGCCCTGAGCCGGGCGCGGCCGGGCTGGCGGCGGGTCATTCCATCGCCAGAATCATGTTGCGGACCACGGGATAGATCTCTTTCTCCCATTTCCGGCCGTTGAACACGCCGTAATGGCCGACATTGGCCTGCAGATGGTGCCGTTTCAGATGCGGCCGCAGCGATGAACACAGGTCATGCGCCGCCGCGGTCTGGCCCAGCCCGCAAATGTCGTCGCGCCCGCCTTCCACCGTCAGCAGCGCTGTGCGGCGGATGGCCGAGGGGTCGACCCGGCGGCCGCGATAGGTGAATTCGCCCGTCGCCAGCTGGGCCTGCTGGAAGACCCGCTCGATCGTCTCGATGTAGAATTCCGCCGTCAGATCCAGCACGGCGAAGTATTCGTCATAGAACTGCCGGATCTTCTGCGCCTCGGCCCCCTCGCCCGCCGCCAGATGCTCGTAAAGCCGCCGGTGCTGCGCGACATGGCGGTCCATGTTCATCATCAGGAAGGCGGTCAGCTGCAGAAAGCCCGGATAGACCCGGCGGCCGCTGCCGGCATGGCGCAGGGGCACGGCCGAGATCACATTGCGCTTGAACCAGTCCAGGGGCTTGTCCCGGGCCAGATCGTTCACCGCGGTCGGGCTTTCGCGCACATCCACCGGGCCTGCCATCAGCGTCATCGACAGGGGCGTCGCGGGGTTGCGGTCTTCCGACATCACCGCCACCGCGGCCAGGGTCTGCACGCAGGGCTGGCACACCGCCAGAACATGCGCGCCCGGTCCGATCTGTTCCAGAAAGCGGATCAGATAGGCCATGTAATCCTCGACCCCGAAATCGCCTTCGGATCGTGGCACGTCGCGGGCATTCTTCCAGTCGGTGATATAGACGTCGTGATCGCGCAGCAGCGTGCGCACCGTGCCGGCCAGAAGCGTGGCGAAATGGCCCGACAGGGGCGCCACGACCAGAACCCGCGGCTGCACCGTGTCGATGTCGCGGCGGAAATGCAAAAGCCGGCCGAAGGGCAGATCCAGCGCCACCTCTTCAAAGACCGGCACGTCGCGGTTCTCGACCCGGATCTGGCCGATGCCGAAGGGCGGCCGTTCATGCGTCAGCTGAAAGCGCGAGACCAGTTCCATCAGCGCGGCCTGGCGGGCCAGCAGCGGCGCAAAGCCCCCCGCGCCGCGCGGCAGATAGGACAGGCCCAGGATCGCGGCGGCGCGCAAAGGGGCGAAAAAATCATCAGTGCCTTGATAAGCAGCATAAAGCACGGGGGGTATGCCTCCATCTTTGGGAAAAAGGCTAGCCAGTCCCCGGGGCCCATGCGACCACAGACTGAGACGGGGGCGACGGAAGCAGGGGGCGCAGGGGAAATGCCGCAGGCAGTGCTTACGATTTCATCGAAAAACTACTCGTCCTGGTCGCTGCGCGGCTGGCTTCTGTGCAAGATCGCCGGGATCGACTTTGCCGAGTCGAAGGTGGACCCCGACGATGCCGACAACCGGCAGGAGCTGCTGCTGCTGTCGCCCACGGTGCGGGTGCCGCGGCTGAGCCATGGCAAGGTGGCGGTCTGGGACACGCTGGCCATGGCGGAATACCTGCACGAGACCCATCCCGAAGCCGGGCTTTACCCCGCCGATCCGGTGGCGCGGGCGCAATGCCGGGCGATCTCGGGCGAGATGCATTCGGGCTTTGCCAATCTGCGCTCGGCCTTGCCGATGAACCTGAAGGCGCATCACGACCGCTTCAAGGTCTTCTCGGGCGCGAAGCCGGATATCGAGCGGGTGAAGCAGATCTGGACCGAATGCCTGTCGGCCTATGGCGGGCCCTTCCTGTTCGGCGCGGCGCCCACGGTGGCCGATGCTTTCTATGCGCCGGTCTGCACCCGCTTTGCCACCTATTCGGTGGCGCTGCCGGCCGAATTGCAGGCCTATGTCGACCATATCCGCGCCTGGCCCCTGATGGCCGAATGGACCGAGGGCGCGCGGACCGAACCGGAAGAGATTGCCGAGCTGGACGTGGAATTCTGACCGGCGCGGCGCTAGGATGGGCGCATCATGCCCGCCCCCCCGAGCCAAGCCCCGTCCCAAGCCCCGGGCCAAGCCCTGTGCCGAGACTGTCTGACCCGTTTTGCCGGCGGCCCGACTGGTCTGCGGCGCTGCCCGGCCTGCCGCTCGCCGCGGGTGCTGGCGCATGCGGAACTGGACGGGCTGTCGATCGCGCATATGGATTGCGACGCCTTCTATGCCAGCGTCGAAAAGCGCGACAATCCCGATCTGCGCGACCAGCCGGTGATCGTCGGCGGCGGCACGCGGGGCGTGGTGTCGACCTGCTGCTACCTGGCGCGGATCAAGGGCGTGCGCTCGGCCATGCCGATGTTCCAGGCGCTGAAACTGTGCCCCGAGGCGGTGGTGGTGAAGCCGCGCATGGCCGCCTATGTCGAGGCAAGCCGCGCCATTCGGGCGATGATGGAGGGGCTGACGCCCGCGATCGAACCCCTGAGCCTGGACGAGGCCTTTCTGGACCTGACCGGAACCGAGCGTCTGCATGGCGCGCCCCCGGCCGTGGTGCTGGCGCGGCTGGTCAAGCGGATGGAGGAGGAGCTGGGCCTGTCGGGCAGCATCGGCCTGTCGCATAACAAGTTCCTGGCCAAGATCGCCTCGGATCTGGACAAGCCGCGCGGCTTTTCGGTGATCGGCCGGGCCGAGACCCAGGCCTTCCTGGCGCCAAAGCCAGTGCGGATCATCTGGGGTGTGGGCACGGCCACGCAGGCCGCGCTGGAGGCGGCGGGGATCAGGACCATCGCCGATCTCTTGCGCTGGCCGCGCGAGGATCTGCTGGCGCGCTTTGGCCAGATGGGCGAAAGGCTGTGGCATCTGGCGCGGGGCGAGGACCGCCGGCGGGTGATGCGCGACGAGATGCCGAAGTCGATCTCCAAGGAGACGACGTTTTTCGAGGATACATCGGATGCCGATCTGCTGGACGGCCATCTGTGGCGTCTGGCCGAACAGGTTTCGGACCGGGCCAAGGCCAAGGATCTGGCCGGGCGCACGGTGGCGTTGAAGCTGAAACGCGGCGATTTCCAGCAGATCACCCGCCGCCAGGCGCTGCCGGGCCCCACACAGCTGGCCGACCGGATCTATCGCGCCGCCCGGGCGATGCTGGACCAGGCCGGGGCGCGGGGGCCATTTCGGCTGATCGGGGTCGGCATCGCCGATCTCTGCCCCGGCGACAGGGCCGACCAGACCGCCGACCTGCTGGACCCGGGCGCGAAGAAGCGCGAAGAGGCCGAACGCGCCACCGACGCGATTCGCGCCCGCTTCGGCCAGGATGCGATCATAAAGGGCCGGTCGCTGCGCTAGGATCGGCCGGTGGCATCAGCCGTCGATGAAGGCCCGTACCGCGGCGGTATAGTCTTCGGGGGCCTGCAGCATCGCGAAATGGCTGGCATCGGGCAGGATCACCAGCTTGGCGCCCGGGATCAGCGCGGCGATCTTCTGGCTGTGGGCGGGCAGGATCGCCTCGTCATGATCGCCCACGACGATGGCGGTCGGCACGGTGATCGCCGCCACCTGGGCATCGGTCCAGTTCGGCTGGCTGGCCCACATTTCCGAGATTTGCGCCACGAAGCTTTCGAACTGGTCGGGCGTCGGCGAGAGGCGGGCGTAATCGGTGGCCATCCCGCCGATATAGCTGCCGAAGACCGCATCGGTCGCCACTGCCGGATTGACCCCGTCGGTGGTGATGTTGGCGGCCTGGGCGAACAGATGGTCCAGCCGTTCGGGATGGGTCATCGCGATGTCCAGCCCGATGATCCCGCCATCCGACCAGCCCACCAGATCGACCTTGTCGATCTTCAGGTGATCCAGCAGCGCCAGATAGTCGCTGGCCATCAGGTCATAGCCGAAGGGCGCCTCGGTCCGGGTCGAGCGGCCATGGCCGCGGCTGTCGGCCACGATCACCAGATGGTCCGCCATCAGGTCGCGGACCTGATTGGCCCAGATGTCGGCATGGCCCAGCCCGCCATGGATCAGCAGGACCGGATCGCCGGCGCCATAGGTGGCATAATACATCTCGATGCCGTTCACCGCCGCCATGCCCGATTCTGCCGGCGCGGGCATGGCGGGCGGGGGCGGGATCTGCATCCAGCGGTCTTCGGCAACGGCGGGGCCTGCCAGCAGGAACAGGCCATGGCACAGGGGCAGCAGGGCAAGCGCGCGCATCGGCATCTCCGCTTTGGCGATGCGGCAGGCTCGGCCTGTGGCGGCCGGTCTGTCAAGCAGCAGATGCGCCGCCCGCGGCTATTCCGCGGCCAAGGGCAGGCTGTGGCGCAGGGCGCCGGTGATTTCGGCCACCACCCCGGCCATCAGGCTGCGGAAGGCGGCGAAATCCGGTCGGGGTTCGATCCGGGCCTCGTCCATGTACAAGGCGCGGTCGATCTCGATCTGGATCGCATGCATCCCGCGCGAGGGCCGGCCATAGGCCTGGGTGATATGTGCCCCGGCAAAGGGCGCATTGCGCACCACCCGCAGCCCGGCCGAGGTGAAGGCGGCCTCGACCCGGTCCACCAGATCGCGCCGCGCCGCCGCGCCGAAGCGGTCGCCCAGAACCACGTCGGGTCGCGGCTGGCCGGGGCGCATATGGGCGTCGATCGCCTCATGCGGCATGGAATGGCAATCCAGCAGCAGCACTTCGCCAAATTCGGCGCGGGTCTGGTCCAGCAGGCCGCGCAGCGCCTCGTGATAGGGGTGCCAGACCTGGCGGATGCGGGCCTGCGCCTCGTCCAGCGACAGTTTGCCGGAATAGATCGCCCGGCCGCCGGCCACGACGCGCGGAATGACCCCCAGCCCCGAGGACACCCGGGGATTGTGCGGCGCCCGCATCACCCCGTCGATCACGCCGGGATCCAGCTCGTCCGCGGCGCGATTCAGGTCGATATAGGCGCGCGGCATGCGGGCGGCCAGGAAGGGCGCGCCGAAATCGGGCGCCATGTCGAACAGCCGGTCGACGAAGGCATCTTCCGAAGACCGGATCATGTGGCGGTCCAGCGCCGAGCGGGCCAGGAAATGCGCCGGATAGTCTGACCCGGAATGCGGCGATGCGAAGACCGCCGCCACGCTTTGACGCAGCGGGCGCAGGATGCGATAGACAGGGACATTCGGCACGATCGGCACGCGAACCTCGGGACGGCAACCTGTGCCGCAGCAAGGCTTCGCGACGGCCTGACCATTTTAAAGCCGCAAGCGGGTGAGAATGAAAGCCCAAAACCCCTTGCGGCCCCCTGCGACTCTGAGTATAGACCCGCCCACGCCGACGCGGCTTGTCCCGCGTCCTTTTCTTTTGGGAAGGATGCCGGGGGCAGATCGTGGCGGATGAGGGGGGCGGTTAGCTCAGCGGTAGAGCACTACGTTGACATCGTAGTGGCCACTGGTTCGATCCCAGTACCGCCCACCATTCCACAGCTTTCGGGGTCCGCCCCGGGGCATGATGCAATCTGGCGCGTGATGCGCCGCGAACAGGAAAGGGGAACCACCATGAAGGTTGCGAACTCGCTCCGCTCGCTGAAGACGCGTCACCGCGATTGCCAGATCGTGCGCCGCAAGGGCCGGGTCTACGTGATCAACAAGACGCAGAAGCGCTACAAGGCCCGTCAGGGCTGATGCGCTTCCGGCAAGCCGGATTCTAGGGCCGCCCAGGGAAACCCGGGCGGCCTTTTCCTTGGTCCAGGGCCCGCCCATGCATCCGAACCCCGCCTTCCGCCAGACCCCGGCCGCCGACAGCCTGTCGCTGGCCCGAAGCCGCGGCTTCGGCCTGTTGATGGTGAATGGCGACGCGGGGCCCTTGGTCTCGCATGTGCCTTTCCTGCTGGATGCGGCGGGCGCGGTGGCCGATCTGCATCTGTCGCGCGGCAATCCGATCTGCCGCATCGCGCAGCCCGTGCCGGCGGTGATCGCCGTCTCGGGCGCCGATGCCTATATCTCGCCCGACTGGTACGGGCCGCACGAGGCGGTGCCCGATCAGGTGCCGACCTGGAACTATGTCGCCGTCCATCTGCGCGGCGTGCTGGACCCGCTGCCGCCCGAGGCGCTGTGCGCCCATGTCGACGCGCTGTCGGCCGAGCATGAGGCGCGGATCGCCGGCAAGCGGCCCTGGACCAGCGCCAAGATGACCCCGGGCGCGATCGAGCGGCTGATGCGGATGATCCTGCCGTTCCGGCTGCGGGTCGAGACGGTCGAGGGCACCTGGAAGCTGAACCAGAACAAGGCTTCGGCGCTGCGGGCGGGTGTTGTTGCCGCGCTTGAGCGCGGCGATGCCGGCGCGCGGGGGATTGCCGCTCTGATGCGGGCGCTGCCCGACTAGCACGCGGCATTTACAGGCGGCGCAGCGGGGCCTAGCATTCCCGTCACCCTGACGGAGGTCGCCATGCCCCTTCCCCTTGCGCCCCTGCTGCCCATCGCATTGCGCCTTGGCGCGGTGGCGGTGGCCGGTCTTGCCGCCGGTCGCTGGGTCGCGCGCCGCAGCCATCCCGGCCGCACCGACCAGCGCGCCGAAGATGCGCTGGATGATCTGGGCGAGGGCGTGGCCTTTCACCGCCCGGCCGACCGGGCCGAGGATCGCCAGGCCAATGCCGGGGCGCGGCTGCGCCGGGTGATCCGCTTTCGCGGCCGGATCTGGGAGCTGGATGCCGGGCTGATGGCGCGGGTCCGGCTGAAGGAACAGCGGCCCGACGGCATGGCGGAAGGCATGGCAAAAGGGGCGGCGGAATGAAGCTGTACCGCTCGGCCGCCTCGCCCTATGTGCGCAAGGTTTCCGTGGTGATCCGCGAGGCCGGGCTGACCGGGATCGATGAGATCGCGGCCATGGGCACGCCGGTCGATCCGGGCAGCATGCCGGTCGACCAGAACCCCCTGGGCAAGATCCCGGCCCTGGTCACCGATGAGGGGCTGGTCCTCTATGACAGCCGGGTGATCTGCCGCTACCTTGATTCGCGGGCGGGGGCGGGGCTTTACCCCGAGGCGCCCCGGCTGTGGGACACGCTGGTCGTCGAGGCGACGGCGGACGGGATTCTGGATGCCGCGGTGCTGATCGTCTACGAGGCGCGGACCCGGCCCGAAGATCTGCGCTTCTCGCCCTGGGTCGAGGGGCAGTGGGCCAAGATCGCCCGCGCGCTGGCGGCGCTGGAGACGCGCTGGATGGCGCATCTGCAGGGGCCGCTGGACATGGGACAGATCGCCGTCGGCTGCGCGCTGGGCTATCTGGAGTTCCGCCATGGCGCCCGCGACTGGCGCAAGGGCCATCCGCGGCTGGCCGAATGGGAGGCGGGTTTCGCGCAACGCCCCGCTATGCAGGCGACGCTGCCGCAGGGTTAGGCCAGGGTTAGACCAGGGTTACACCGGCGCTAGGTCAGCGCCGGCAGGGCCGCAAGGCCGATCAGGCAGACCAGACCGAAGGCCGCGACAATCCGGGCGGGCGACAATCCGTGCCGCCGCCGCGCGCGGGCCAGCGCGCCTGCGGCCCTTTGCACCAGCTGCCTGGCACGGTCGCGGGCCGGCCCGCGGCGACCCGCGGCTC
>NZ_JAICBZ010000113.1 GCF_020179405.1 Xinfangfangia pollutisoli
CGCGCCGGTCAGCGCCCGGCGCAGGGGCCCGGGCAGAAGCGGCCGCCCGTCCAGGGGCTTGCCGAACGGGTCGACGATCCGGCCCAGCCAGCTGCGATCGGGGGCCAGGGTGACGGGGCCCAGCCGTTCCACCCGGCTGCCGATCCGCAGCCCTTCGGGATCATCCTCGGGCAGGACCCGCGCGCCTGCGACTGACAGATGCACGATTTCGCCGCCCAGCGGCCCGGCCCCGGTTTCGGCCTGCACCCGGTCGCCCAGCGCCGCCTGCTGCAAGCCACTGACCAGAAACGTCCCCCGCGCCGATTCCGCCACCCTTCCCACCTCGCGCGACGGGGCGATGGTGCCGATTTCCGCCTGCAGCGCATCGAAGATTCCGGCCACGCCTTCCCCCTTTGTTCGCCAATTACCGTTTCTAAAGGAATCACCCTTAAGCCTTGGTGAAGCAGGTCGAGGGAGAAGCCCCGATGTTCGAGAAGCTGGAACTGACCAGAATGGCGCAATCCATGGCGGCCCATGCCGGGGCGCGGCTGGGGGTGATCGCCCAAAACGTCGCCAATGCCGATACGCCCGGCTACAGGACGCAGGACATCCCCGATTTCGCCTCGGTCTACGATGCCCAGGGGCTTGAGATGCGGGCCACCCGCCCGGGCCATCTGGGCGGCGCGGTGGCGATGGTCGATCTGGCCCCCTATGCCACGGGCGGATCTGAATCGCCGAACGGCAATTCGGTTTCGCTGGAACAGGAAATGGTCAAGTCGGTGGAAACCCGGCAAGAGCATGAAATGGCCCTGGCGATCTACCGGGCCACCTCGGATGTGATCCGCGCCTCGCTGGGCAGCAGGCGGTAAGGGGGGCCGGGGATGAACGATCTGACGACTTCGCTGTCTTTCGCCGCTTCGGGGATGGAGGCGCAAGCCATGCGGCTGCGGCTGGTGTCCGAAAACATCGCCAATGCCGACACGCCCGGCTATCACCGCAAGGTCATCCGCTTCGATGCCGCGATGGAGACGGGCCTGGTCGAAGCAGGCCCGGTGCAGCTGGACCGCAGCGACCTGATACGGGTCTATGACCCGGGCCATCCGCTGGCCGATGCCAATGGCTATTACGATGGCTCCAATGTGGACATGGTGATCGAGATCGCCGATGCGCGCGAGGCCCAGCGCAGTTACGAGGCCAATCTTCGATTGTTCGACCAGGCGCGGCAGATGACGCAAAGCCTGTTCGAGCTGTTGCGGCGGTAAAGGGGGGCGTCGGAATGGATGTGAAACCCTCATTTGCCGCACTGACCTATGCGCAGGCCAGAACGGCCACAGCGCCCAAACCCTCGGGAAACGGGGGGGCCCCGGAAAGCGGGGCGGCAGGCTTTGGCAAGCTGGCGGAAAACTTCGTCGAAACGCTTGCCAGGCACGAAGAAACGGCCCGCGCCGCCATGAGCGGCGGCGCGGACCCGCATGCGCTGGTCGAGGCGCTGGCCTCGTCGCAGCTGGCGGTGGAAACCGTGGCCACGGTGCGCGACCGCGTGGTCGAGGCCTATCAGGAAATCCTGAGGATGCCGATATGACCGAGGCCGCGCTGTTCGACGTGCTGCGCCAGGGGCTTTGGGTCGCGGTGACGATCTCGGCCCCGGTGCTGCTGGTGGCGCTGGTGGCGGGGGTGGCGATCGGCCTGTTTCAGGCCCTGACCTCGGTGCAGGAAATGACGCTGACCTTCGTACCGAAAGTGGCGGCGATGATGGCGGTGTTCTGGGTTTCGATGAGTTTCATGACCGCGACCCTGGTGGCCTTTTTCAAGGACCAGCTGATCCCGCTGGTTGCAGGAGGATAGCGATGGATGCCGCCGGATATGTGGCGCTGGGGCGCCAGTCGGGCCTGATGCGCGAGATGCAGGTGGTGGCGAACAACATCGCCAATGTCTCGACCGCGGGCTTCCGGCGCGAAGGGGTGGTCTTCGACGAATTCATCGAAAGGCTGCAGCACGAACCGTCGCTTTCCATGGCTTTTGCCACCGGCCGGGCAGTGGACCTGTCGCAGGGCGCGGTGGAACAGACCGGCGGCGCCTTCGACTTCGCCATCCAGGGCGAGGGGTTCTTTCAGGTGGAAACCCCGCAGGGCAACCGGCTGACCCGGGCGGGCAGCTTCACCCCGAACGAGAATGGCGAATTGGTGACGCCCGACGGCTTTCGCCTGCTGGATGGCGGCGGCGCGCCGGTCTTCGTGCCGCCCGGGGCGCAGATCGCGGTGGGCGCCGATGGCACGGTCTCGGCCGATGGCACGCCGGTGGCGCAGATCGGGCTTTGGGCGCCGGTCGATCCGCTGAAGCTGCGCCACGAAGGCGGCACGCTGTTCGATGGCGGAGCGCTGCAGCCGGCCGAAGGTGCCACGCTGATGCAGGGCTATCTGGAAGACAGCAACGTCAATCCGGTGATCGAGGTCGCAAGGATGATCGAGGTGCAGCGCGCCTATGAGATGGGGCAGAAATTCCTGGATGCCGAGGATACCCGCGCCCGCACCGTCATTCAGACCCTGGGGAGGTAGCGATGAAGGCGCTTTACATCGCCGCGACCGGCATGGCCGCCCAGCAGATGAAGGTCGATGTGGTGTCGAACAACCTCGCCAACATGTCGACCACAGGCTACAACGCCCGCCGCGCCGATTTCGCCGATCTGCACTACCAGCAGGTCACCCGCCCCGGCACGGTTTCGGCGACCGATGGCACGGTTCTGCCCACCGGCGTGCAGATCGGGCTGGGGGTGCGTCCGGCGGCGGTGTCGGTCGTGCTGGCCCAGGGGTCGCTGTCGATGACCAATGGCGATCTGGACGTGGCGATCGACGGCAATGGCTATCTTGAGGTCACCCTGCCCTCGGGCGTGTCTGCCTATACCCGCGACGGGGCGCTGAAACGCTCGCCCGATGGCGAGATCGTCACCTCGGACGGTTACCCGGTGATGCCCGGGATCACCATTCCCGCCGATGCGCGTTCCATCTCGATCAACGCGCAGGGCGAGGTCTATGCCTATTTCGAAAATCAGGTGCAGCCGCAGCTGCTGGGCCAGTTCACCCTGGCCACCTTCATCAACGAAAAGGGGATGGAGGCGATCGGGTCGAACCTGTTTCTGGAGACCCCGGCCTCGGGCGCGCCCACGGTGGGCGTGCCGGCCGAAGACGGGCGCGGCACGCTGCGTCAGGGCTATCTGGAAGACAGTTCGGTCGATCCGGTGCGCGAGGTGACCGAGCTGATCAAGGCCCAGCGCGGCTATGAGTTGAATGCGAAAGTCATCACCGCCGCCGACCAGATGCTGGCCGCCACCACGCAGGTGCGCTGATGTGGCGGGCGATCGGTCTTGTGCTGATGCCCAGTCTGCTGCCGGGCCTGATGTCGGGCCTCGCCGCGGCCGACAGCCTGGTCGCGGCGCGGGCCATTCCGGCGCAAACGGTGATCGCGCCCGAAGATGTGATGCTGGTCTCGGCCGAGATCCCCGGCGCGCTGTCGGCGGTGGAACCCGCGCTGGGGCTGGAAACCCGGGTGGCGATCTATCCGGGCCGGCCGGTGCGCCTGGGCGATATCGGCCCGCCCGCTTTGGTCGAACGCAATGCGCGGGTCGCGCTGGTCTACCGCTCGGCCGGGCTGACGATCCGGGCCGAGGGCCGCGCCCTGCAGCGCGCCGCCGCGGGCGAGGTGGTCCGGGCGATGAACCTTTCCTCGAAAACCACCGTCACGGGCCTTGTCGCGCCCGATGGCACGATCCTTGTCGGAGGCCCGCCGTGATCCGCCTGTTCCCCAATGCCTTCCTGATCCCCACCCTGCTGATCCCTGCGGCCGCCCTGATCCTGGCCGCCTGCACCGATCTGAACACCGTGGGCCGCGCGCCCGAGTTTTCGCCGATCGAGGGCAGCAACCAGCAATATGCGCTGTATTCCGGCAGCCTGCCCGAAACGGCCGACCCGAACGCGCCGACCGATGCCGCCTCGCTTTGGACCGGATCGACCGAAAGCCTGCTGGGCGACCGGCGGGCGGCGCGGCGTGGCGACATTCTGACCGTGGTGATCGAAATCAATGACAGCGCCGCGATCAAGAACTCGACCGACCGCAACCGGACCGGGTCGAAAAGCATGGGCATTCCGCAATTCTTCGGCATCCCGCAGCGCATCGACGAGAAGCTGCCCGAGGGCGCCAGCATGGAGACCGCCGTCGAAACCAACAGCAATTCCACCTTCAAGGGCGCCGGCAATGTCGCACGGTCGGAAAAGCTGACGCTGCGGGTCGCGGCGACGGTGGTCGAGGAATTGCCGAACGGCGTGCTGAAGATCGAGGGCCAGCAGGAAGTGCGGGTGAATTACGAATTGCGCGAGCTGATCGTGACCGGCTTCGTCCGCCCCGCCGACATCACCCGGCAGAACGAGATCACCTATGACAAGATCGCCGGCGCGCGGGTCGCCTATGGCGGGCGCGGCCAGATTTCGGATTTCCAGCAGCCGACCTATGGCCAGCAGATTTCCGATATCGTGCTGCCGTTCTGATCATGATCCGCATGCTGCTTCCCATACTGCTTGCGCTTCTGGGCCTGGGCGGCGGCATCGGCGCCGGTCTGGCGCTGCGCCCGGCCGAGGAAGAGGGCGCAAAGCCGGCAGAAGAGGAACATGTCGCCGAAGACCCCGAGACCAAGCCCGATTACGTCAAGCTGAACAACCAGTTCGTGGTGCCAGTGCTGGAAGGCGGGCGGGTCGCCTCGATGGTGGTGATGTCGCTGTCGCTGGAAATGCAGGCCGGGCATAGCGAAGACGTCTATGCGCGCGAGCCGAAGATCCGCGATGCCTTTCTGCAGGTGCTGTTCGACCATGCCAATACGGGCGGGTTCCGCGGGTCTTTCACCGACGGGTCCAACCTGGTGCTGCTGCGCCAGGCGCTGAAGGAAAAGGCGGTCAGCATTCTGGGGCCGACCTGCACCAATGTGCTGATCACCGAAATCGCCCGGCAGGACAGCTGAGCGCCGGCTCAGGGGGCCGGGGGTTTTGGCCTGTGCTGGGCCAGAAGCCGGTCAATCACCCTTGCGCGGCCGAAAGCATGGCGCGCCGCATCCCGTGCGGACAGGCAGTCGGCCTCATGTCGGGCCAGCTGGATGTTCAGCGCGGCGTGGCGGCGGCTGGCCCATTGCTCATAGGCGAAGGCCACCCGCGCCTCGGCGGCGGTCTGCGGCGCCTGTTGCGGGCGCGACGCCTCCAGCGCCGCGATCTGCGCCTTGACCGCCGCGCGGGCTGCCGCCGCCGCGCGCCGTTTCGCCGTGCCCGCCTCTTCCAGCAGGGCCGCGATCTGCGCCAGCCGGTCCAGACGGGCGCGGTCGGTCATCGCAGCACGCTTTTGCGGGCGCGCCGGCGCAGCCCGTCGGCAAAGCGGATCGCGGCGGCCACGACAGCGTAATGTTCGGGGCGGATCTCCTGGCCGATCTCAAGGCTTGCATGCAGGGCCCGCGCCGTGGGCGGGTCGCGGCGAACCGGCACGCCGCTTTCCTGGGCCAGGGCGCGGATCCGGGCGGCAACCTCATCCACCCCCTTGGCCACGCAGACCGGCGCCCGGCCGCGGCCACGATCCCATTTCAGCGCCACGGCGTAATGGGTGGGGTTCACGATCACCACATCGGCTTTCGGCACTTCGACCAGCATCCGGCTGAGCGCGATTTCGGCGCCGCGGCGGCGGCGGTCGGCCTTCAGATGCGGATCGCCATCGCTTTCCTTCATCTCGTCGGTCATTTCCTTGCGGCTCATCCGGTGGCGGCGCAGGAACTCGGCGCGCTGCCACAGATAGTCGACCAGGCCGAATCCCGTCGTCAGCGCCAGGAACAGCAGCAGAAGCCCGGCCATCTGCCGCAGCATCAGCGTGGCGATCTGCCCCGGCTGCATCCCGGCGGCCAGGAACAGCGTGCCCGCCTGGCGATGCAGATACCAGGCCAGGGCCGCGCCATAGGCCAGCATCTTCAGCGCGCGCTTGGCGAAATCGACCAGCCCGCCGCGCCCGAATTTCTGCCGGGCATTGGCCAGGGGCGACAGGCGCGCGCCCTTGAAGGCCAGTTTCGACGGCGCCAGCACGAAGCCGCGCGAGGCGACCAGCCACAGGATCACCGCGATGCCGGGCAGCAGCAGAAGCACCAGCCAAGGCCCCGCCATGCGCGCCAGCGCCCCGGCCAGTTCCGGCCCCGCCCCGCCCTCGGGCCGGGCCGACAGGCGGCCCGCGCCGGACAGCAGCGCCATGCCGGCGGTGCCCGCGATCTGCAGCGCCCAGCCCCCCAGCGCCGCCACCGCCAGCAACAGCGCCGCCAGCCCCACCGCGGTCTGGATGTCTTCCGAGCGGATCACGTCGCCCTCTTCCCGGGCCTGGGCCAGGCGGCGCTGCGAGGGGTCGAATTCCTTTTCGCCGCTGTCGGCTTCATCGCGGGACATCAGGGCAGGCCGCCATAGGGCGCGGCCAGCGCCGCCTGCATCGCCTGGCGCCACAGCTCCAGCAGCAGCGGCGCCGTCAGCGCCAGAAGCCCCAGCCCGCCCAGGGTCAGCGCCGGGGCGCCGATGAACGAGACCATCAGCGCCGGCATCGCCCGGTTGATCGCGCCCAGCGCCAGATTGTACAGAAGTGCGGCCAGAACGAAGGGCGCGGCCAGGGAAAAGGCCAGGGAGAAGACCTGGATCACCCGCGCCAGGCCCCAGTCGGCCAGCATGCCCGGATCGGGCGACTGGCCGGTGGGCAGGATCTGGTAGCTGATCACCAGAAGCTCGGCCGCGCGGGGCAGCCCGCCCATCAGCACGAACAGCGCCAGCGCGGCCAGGGTCAGCAGATTGGCGACGATCGGCTGCGGCTCGGGCCCGACGGCGCCGAACATCTGCGACAGCGAGATGGATTGCGCCGCCAGCACGCCTGCGGTCTGCAGGCCCAGGATCAAGAGCCGCAGGCCCAGGCCCAGGGCCAGACCGGCGATCACCTCGGCCAGAACGGCGCCAAGGGTGAAATCGGCCGCGGGCGCTGCGGGCAGGACGATCAGCGTCAGCGCCAGCGCTGCGGTCAGTTTCACCCGCTGCGGCACGGCCTGTTCGCCCAGGGCCGGCAGCAGCGCCACCGCCGCGCCGACGCGCAGGAAGACCAGCGCCGCCAGCCACAGGCCCTGTTCGGCCATTCCCGCCAGCTGCGCCAGCTGGGCCACCAGGTCATTCATGCCGCCACCTGGCCCAGCAATGCCGGCCGCAGGTCCATGCCGATCTCTTCATAGGACAGGACCGGCGTCTGCAGCCCCTTGGCCTGCACCACCGTGCGCAGGAACCGCCGCCGCGCGGCCGAGGTGACCAGGGCCGGCAAGGCGCCGCTTTCGGCCGCATGGTTCAGCCGCTCGGCAATGCCATTGGCCAGTTTCGCGAACACATCGGGCGGCAGGGCCACGTCGCGGTTCGGGCCCGGCCCGTCCATCTGATGGGCCTGGAAGGCGCGTTCCCAATCGGGCGCCAGCTGGATCAGCGGGATCGAGCCATCGGGCCGCTTGAACTCGGCCACGATCTGGAAGCCCAGGCGCTGGCGCACATGTTCGCAGACCGCTTCGGGGCTGCCTAGGCCCCGCGCCTCGGCCACCGATTCCAGGATCAGCGGCAGGTTGCGGATCGAGACCCGCTCCTCCAGCAACAGCCGCAGCACCGCATGCAGCAGGTCAAGCGGCACCTTGTCGGGCACCAGATCGTCCAGCAGGCGGCGGTTCGCCTCGGACCGGGCCGGATCGGACAGCGAGGTGAATTCGTCCAGAAGCCGCCGCAACCCGCGCAAGGACAGCAGCCGGGCGAGATTGGCCTTCAGCACTTCCAGAAGATGGGTGGCCAGAACTTCGGCGGCCGAGACGACGGTCAGGCCCTGCAGCACCGCATCTTCGGTCAGATCGGGGCGGATCCAGCGCGCGGGGGCGCCATAGACCGGCTCTTTCACCTCTTCCCCCTCGGGCGCGGGCACGCCTTCGGACAGAAGCACCAAAGCCCGGTCGGGCTGCAGGCGGTTCGCCACCCGTTCGACGCCCTGAATGCGGATGCGATAGGCGCCGGGGGGAAGGGCCGCCTCGTCGGTCAGCCGGATCTCGGGCAGGATCAGCCCGTAGCTGGCGGCAATATGGTTGCGCATATTGGCAATGCGCCCATCCAGGCCGGTGGCCGGATCCAGCGCCATACCGACCAGATTCGGCGCGAATTCGATATGGATCTCGTCGAAATCCAGCACGTCGCCGATCGGGCGGCGAGGCGGGGCCGCCGGGGCGGATGGGTCGGCCGCCGGCGCCTGGGCGCGTTTGGCGCCGTACCAGGCGGCCGTCCCCAGCGCGAGGGCGGCGGCAAGGAAGGGCAGGAAAGGCATGCCCGGCACCACGGCGAACAGCGCCATCAGCCCCGCCACCGTGGCCAGCGCCGCCGGATAGCGGCCAAGCTGGGCAAAGAAGGACACATCGGCCGCGCCCTTCGACCCGCCCCGCGCCAGCAAAAGCGCCGCGGCGACCGAGATCACGACGGCGGGGATCTGGCTGACCAGCCCATCGCCGACGGTCAGGATCGAATAGGTCTCAAACGCGCGGGCGGCGGGCATGCCATGGATCACGATGCCGACGATCAGCCCGACGACCAGGTTCAGCGCGGTGATCAGCAGCCCCGCCACCGCATCGCCCTTGACGAATTTCGACGCCCCGTCCAGCGAGCCGAAGAAGGTCGTCTCGGCCAGTTCGGTTTCGCGCCGGCGTTTCGCCTCGTCATGGGTGATGGCGCCGGCCGACATGTCGGCATCGATCGCCAGCTGCCGGCCCGGCATGCCATCCAGCGCGAAACGCGCCCCCACCTCGGCCATGCGGCCCGCGCCCTTGGTGATGACGATGAAATTGACGATCAGCAGCACGACGAAGATCACCAGGCCCAGGATCAGATTGCCGCCCATGATGAATTCGGCAAAGCCCTGGATCACATGGCCCGCGGCGTCGGTGCCGGTATGACCCTGACCGATGATCAGCTTGGTCGACGACACGTTCAGCGCCAGGCGCAGAAGCAGGCTGGCCAGAAGGATGGTCGGGAAGGCCGAGAAATCCAGCGGGCGTTCGATGAACAGCGTGACCGTCAGCATCAGGATCGCCAGCGCGAAGGACAGCGCCAGGCCCACATCCAGAAGCGCGGCCGGAACCGGCAGGATCATCATCCCGATCACCGCCATCAGCGCCAGCGCCAAAAGGACGGTCGGGCGCATCATGTCGCGGATCGTCAGCCCCTTCATCGCCTAGCCCCCGAACAGCGGAAGGCCGCCCGGCGCCTGCGGCACAAGCGAGCCCATCGCCCCCGGCCCCCCCGCCTGCAGCAGCGGAAAGCCGTTGGTGCGGCGGTCTTCTTCGGTTTCGGGCGGCAGATCGGCCAGGGCCAGGGTGATCTCTTCCCCCGGTTCGGGGCCCAGCCGGTCATAGATCGTGGCGAAGCGGGCACTGTAGCGTTGCGCATATTCGGGCGTGGCCGAATGATAGGCCCCGGCGGTCTGCGTCCAGTCGCCGCTGTCGCGATACAGCCGCGCCAGAAGGCGTGCGGCGTAAAGCGCATTGGCCTCGGGCGCGATCATCGCCTCGGGCGAGGCGAAGGCCTGGTTGTGCCAGCGCCAGTTCAGCTGGAAACAGCCGATGTCGATATTGGTGACGCCCTGGTCAAGCGCCTGCTGCAGATGGGCCAGCGCCGCATCTGACGTGTCGAACCAATGGCTGTCGCCGCCCTGGTTCAGCGCCCAGGGCCAGGGGGTGAAGCGGCCCTCCGCCGATTTGCGCCCGGTTTCCGCCAGCGAGATCGCCAGCAGAACCCGCAGCGGCACCCCGGTTTCCCGCGCGGCCGCGGCGGCGGCGCGAAGGCACAGCGCGGCGGGATCAGCGCCCTGGGTCGCCGGGGCGGGGCCGGCGG
>NZ_JAICBZ010000114.1 GCF_020179405.1 Xinfangfangia pollutisoli
GGCCAGGGCGGCATCGCTGAGGGGGGCGGCCGGGTCTTCGGCCGCAACCATCCGCGCCAGCGCGTCACGCATCACGGCGCCGGCCGGCCCGTCCTTGCGCACCGCGGGCGAGAACATGGCACGCAGCCAGTAGCAGCCCTGCGGCGTGTCGACGGCGGTGCCCGCCACCGCCCGGCTGATGCTGGACTGATGCAGGTCCAGGGCGCCGGCCACATCGGCCATGGTCATTGGCACCAGATGCGACAGGCCATGATCCAGCACGGCCGCCTGGCGGCGCAGGATCTCGCGCGCGATCTTCAGAAGCGTGGCATTGCGCCCCTCGACCATGCGGATCAGCGCCTGGGCGGCGGCGCGTTCGGGGCCGCTTCTGTCGCCCAGCTGCAGGCTGGGCAGGGCCGAGCCGTTCAGCGCCACTTCCCAGCCCGAGGGCCCGCGCGTCGCCACCAGATCGGGGGCGCGCAGCGGGGCGGCACCGCGCTGAAACCGCGCGCCGGGTTTCGGATCATAGCCGCGCAACCGGCGGATCGCCTGGGTGACGGCCTCGGGCGGGCAGCCGATCAGCCCGGCCAGCCGGTCAACCGCGCCATCGGCGACCAGCGGCAGGCGTTCCAGAACGCCCTCCATCACCCGGTCCAGTTCGCCCGCCTCGGCGGCCTGCAGCGCCAGGCATTCGGCCAGGTCGCGGGCGAAGATGCCGGTCGGCTCCAGCCCCTGCAGCTTGTGCAGCAGCTGTTCGGCCTTGTCATAGGGCAGGCCCGCCTCGGCGGCGAGCTGCGCCAGCGGCCGGCCCAGCCAGCCCGAGGGCTCCAGCGCCTCGGCCATCAGATCGGCCAGGCGCTGCAGGCGGGGCGGCAGGCGCAGCATCGCGATGGCGCCCGAGACATGGCTGGCCAGGCTGGGCCCGTCGGCGGCGATCCGGTCTTCGTCGTCCAGCCCGCCGCCCCCGGCCATGGCGGGGCCGCGCAGCTGCGCCAGCGCCGAGGACCAGCGCGGCAGCCAGTCACCCGCAGGCGGCGGGCCCAGGACCAGGGCCGGATTCTCGGCGGCCTGGTCTTCCAGGAACTGGGTCAGCCCGGCGGCATCGGCGCGCAGGATGCGGATCGCCGCGGTGAGCGAGGTGTTCAGCGACAGGCGCTGGGTCTGCGCGATGGTGATGCGGGTGCGGGATTTCATTGCCGCCAGCCTAGGCGGCGGCGCCCGGCCGGGCAATGCGCTGGAGCCGGGGCGGGGGGCGATTTTTCTGCGAAAAATCGGGCGCGGGGCCCCGGCCTCTCGCCAAAGCGCGGGCTTGGGGCTAGGTCTGGTCCATGCAAGCCGGAGCGTCCTTTCCCCAGGTGCAGGACATCGTCCTGATCGGCGGCGGCCATGCCCATGCGCTGGTCCTGCGCATGTGGGGCATGCGCCCCTTGCCCGGCGCGCGGCTGACGCTGATCAATCCCGGCCCGGTTGCGCCCTATACCGGCATGTTGCCCGGGCTGATCGCCGGCCATTACCGCCGCGACGAGATCATGATCGATCTGGTGCGCCTGGCCCGTTTCGCCGGGGCGGCGCTGATCCTGGACCGTGCGGTCGGGCTGGACCCGGCCCGGCGCGAAGTGCAGTTCGCGGACCGCCCGGCCTTTGCCTATGACATCGCCTCGGTCGATATCGGCATCGGCTCGGACCTGCCCGAGATCCCGGGCATGGCCGATCATGCCGTGGCGGCAAAGCCGCTGGGCCGCTATGCCGAGGCCTGGCAGGCCTTCCTGGCCCGCCGCCTGGCCGCGCCGCAACTGGTGATCGTGGGCGCAGGCGTGGGCGGGGTGGAGCTGGCTTTGGCCTCGGCGCATCGGCTGCGCGGGCAGGGGGCGCGGCCGCAGATCACCCTGATCGAGCGCGCGGCCGCGCCCCTGCCGCATATCGGTGCCAAGGCGCGGGCGCGGCTGCTGGCCAAGGCCGAGGCGGCGGGGATCGCGATCCTGTGCAACGCGACCCCGGCTGCGATCGCGGCCGATCGCGTGACCCTGTCGGATGGCCGCGTTCTGGCATCGGATTTCACGCTGAGCGTGGCGGGCGGCCGGCCGCAGGCCTGGCTGGCCGAGACGGGCCTTGCAGTGCAGGACGGGTTCCTGACCGTGGGGCCGACGCTGCAGACCCTGGACCCTGCGGTCTTTGCCGCCGGGGATTGCGCGCATCTGGCCCATGCGCCACGGCCGAAGGCGGGGGTCTTCGCGGTGCGCGCGGCGCCGGTGCTGTTTCACAATCTGCGCGCCCTGGCCTCGGGCCGGGCCCTGCGGCCCTATCACCCGCAGCGCGACTATCTGAAGCTGGTCTCGACCGGCGACCGGGGCGCGGTGGCCGACAAGTTCGGGCTGCGGGCCGGGGGCGGCTGGCTGTGGCGGGTGAAGGACCGGATCGACCGACGCTTCATGGCGAAGTTCGAGGATTATCCGGCGATGGCGCGACCGGTGGTGCCGGCCGAGGCGGCAAAGGGGCTGGAGGCGCTGCTGCAGGCGCGGCCGCTTTGCGCCGGCTGCGGGGCCAAGCTGGGCGCCGAGGCGCTGCAGGTGGCGCTGGCCGGCCTGCCCGCGCCGCAGCGGCCCGAGGTGATCGCGGGGCCGGGCGACGATGCGGCGGTGCTGCGGCTGGCGGGCGGCGGGCTGCAGGTGCTGACGACCGACCATCTGCGCGGCTTCACGGGCGACGCGCATCTGATGGCGCGGCTGACGGCGGTGCATGCGCTGGGCGATATCTGGGCCATGGGTGCTGCCCCGCAATCGGCGCTGGCCCAGGTGACGCTGCCCCGCCTGGCCGAGCCGTTGCAGGCCCGCATGCTGGGCCAGATCATGGCCGGCGCGTCCCAGGTGATCCGCGCCGCCGGGGCGGATCTGGTGGGCGGGCATACGACGCAAGGGGACGAGTTGGTGATCGGCTTTTCCCTGACCGGCCTTGGCGACCGGGTGGTGACCAAGGCCGGCGCGCGGCCGGGCGATGCGGTCTTGCTGACCAAGGCCCTGGGCAGCGGCACGGTGCTGGCCGCCGAAATGGCGCGGGCGGGCGCCCCCGGGCTGATCCTGGGCGAGGCCTATGCCGCCTGTCTGGCGCAGATGGCCCGGCCACTGGCCCCGGCCTCGGCGATCCTGGCGCCCTGGGCCCATGCGATGACCGATGTCACCGGCTTTGGCCTGGCCGGCCATCTGATGGAGATCCTGCGCGCCTCGGGCGTGGCGGCCGAGATCGATCTGGGCGAGGTGCCGCTTCTGCCGGGGGCCGAGACGCTGGCGGCGCAGGGCCAGGGGTCCAGCCTGGCGCCCACGAACCGCGCCGCCTTGGGCTGGGCCGTGGATCTGCCGCCCGGGCCGCGCGCCGATCTGCTGTTCGACCCGCAGACCTGTGGCGGTCTTCTGGCCTGCGTGCCCGAAGACCGGGCCGAGGCGCTGCTGGCGGCGCTGCATGCGGCGGGCGACAGCGTGGCGGCGCGGATCGGCACGATCACCGAAGGCGCGCCCTTCCTGACCGCGCGGCGCTAGGGCCGCGTGGCCCCGGCCGGGGCCGTGCCCCGCTTCGATCTATTCGCCGTAGGGCACCCAGACGGTCTTCACCTCGGTCGCGCGGGCCAGGAAATCGCGGCCTTCGGCCCTGGCCCAGTCGCGGGCCAGCCCGTGATTGACCCAGGTGCGTTTCAGGTTGGCCACGCTTTCCGCCTCGATCAACCCCGAGACCGGGGCGGAAGAGAAGGACCAGACCGCGTCCACATCCATATGCCCGGCCAGCGGCTTGGCCAGGTCGGTATGGCTGCCGGTGACGATATTCACCACCCCGCCGGGCAGATCCGAGGTGTCGAGGACCTGGTAGAAGTCGGTGGCGGCCAGCGGGAAGGCCTCGGACGGGACCAGCACGCAGGCATTGCCCATGGCGATCAAGGGCGCCATGACCGAGACCAGGCCCAGAAGCGGCGCCTCGTCGGGGCAAAGCGCGCCGACGACGCCCAGGGGCTCGTTCAGCGCCAAAGCCAGGCCGCGCATCGGCACGGGCTTGGCCGCGCCTTCGTATTTGTCGGCCCAGGCGGCATAGGTGAACAGGCGGCGGATCGCGGCCTCGACCTCGTCCTCGCCGCGGATGCCGGTCATGTCGCGCAGGCGGGCGGCGAATTCCGTGGCGCGGGCCGACAGGTTCTCGGCGATGTAATACAGCACCTGCGCGCGATTATGGGCGGTGGTTTTCGCCCAGGCTTTGGCGGCATGGGCGGCTTCCACCGCGTTGCGGATATCCTTGCGGTTGCCCAGCCCGACATGGCCCAGAAGCCGCCCCCTGGCCGACCAGACGGGTTCCGAATAGCCGCCATCCGGCCGGGCCTGCTTGCCGCCGACATACAGTTTCGCCGTGCGGTCGATGCCCTCGACCGCCGGATCGGCGGGCGCGGCGACCGGGCGGACGGGTTTCAGCGGCTTCGCAGGCCCGGCGGGTTGCAGATAGGCCGACAGCCCCTCCCACCCGCCTTCGCGGCCGAAGCCCGATTCCTTCACCCCGCCGAAACCCGCCGCCGCATCGAACAGGTTCGTCGCATTGACCCAGACCACGCCCGCGCGCAGCTTGGGCGCCATGTCCAGCGCGAGGTTCACGTTCTCGGTCCAGACCGAGGCCGCCAGCCCGTAGCGGCTGTTATTGGCCAGCTCCACCGCCTCGGACGGGGTGCGGAATGTCATCGACACCAGGACGGGGCCGAAGATTTCCTCCTGCATCAGGGGCGAGGCCGAGCCGAGGCCGGTGATCAGCGTCGGCGGGTAATAGCAGCCCTGGGCCGGCAGCGGCGTGGCGGCGCGGTAGACCTGGCCTTCGGCGCTGTCGACCAGGCGGGTGATCGTGGCCAGTTGCACCGGATCGACGATGGCGCCCATGTCGATCGCCTTGTCCAGGGGATCGCCCAGCCGCAGCCCGTCCATCCGGCGCTTCAGCTTGGCGTGGAAACGGTCGGCCACGCCTTCCTGCACCAGAAGGCGCGAGCCGGCGCAGCAGACCTGACCCTGGTTGAACCAGATCGCATCGACCAGCCCTTCCACGGCCGAGTCGAGATCGGCATCGTCAAAGACGATATAGGGCGATTTGCCCCCCAGCTCCAAGGTCAGAGCCTTGCCCGAGCCCGCGGTGGCGGCGCGGATCTTGCGGCCGACCTCGGTCGAGCCGGTGAAGGCGATCTTGGCCACCTGCGGGTGCGCGACCAGCGCGGCGCCGGTTTCGCCATCGCCGGTGACCACGTTCAACACGCCCTTGGGCAGCCCGGCCTCGCGGCTGATCGCGGCGAAAAGCAGCGCGGTCAAAGGGGTGAATTCGGCCGGTTTCAGCACCACCGTATTGCCGGCGGCCAAAGCGGGCGCGACCTTCCAGGCCAGCATCAGAAGCGGGAAGTTCCAGGGCGTGATCGCCGCACAGACGCCCAAGGGCGCGGTGCCGGGACGCTCGGTCTCCAAAAGCTGGGCGAGGCCGGCGTGGTAGTAGAAATGCCGCGCCACCAGCGGAATGTCGATGTCGCGGCTTTCGCGGATCGGCTTGCCATTGTCGAGGCTTTCCAGAACCGCAAACAGCCGGGCATGTTTCTGCACCAGCCGCGCCAGCGCATACAGCACCCGCGCCCGCGCGTGCCCCGGGGTCTTGGCCCATTTCGGAAAGGCCTTGGCCGCAGCCTTCACCGCACGGTCGACCGTGGCCTCGGAGCCTTGCGAAACCTCGGCCAGCACGGCGCCGGTGGCGGGGTTGCGGGTCTGAAACAGCGCCTCGGGCGCCAGGAAAGCGCCGTCGACATAGGCGCCGAAGGGCGCATGCGCCTTGATCCAGGCCAGCGCTTCCATGGCACTTTCCGGGGCGGGGCCGTAATCCATGCTTTCGAAGATGTCCTTGACGGTCATGTCATCTGTCCTTGGCGCGAAAATGTCGGCGGCAGCGCGCTTGGCGGACCTGCGCCTCCGGCGGAGATATTTTCAGACAGATGAAAGGCGCGGGTGCGGCTGCTTTCATCTGTCCGGAAATATCCCGGGGTGAGCCCTGAAAGGGCGAGGGGCAGAGCCCCTGACTGGGCCGGGCATGGCTAGCCCAGCGCATGGCGGTAGCCGGCCGAATAGTGCCCGGTCAGGTGATGTTCCAGCTGCCGTTCGATATCGCCCAAAAGCGACGAGGCGCCGATGCGGAACAGATCGGGCTGCAGCCAGTCATGGCCCAGTTCGTCCTTCATCAGCGCCAGATACAGAAGCGCGTCCTTGGCCTTGGAAATCCCGCCCGCCGGCTTGTAGCCGACCTTGAACCCGGTGCGGTCCTGATAATCGCGGATCGCGCGGATCATCGTCAGGCTGACGGGAAGGGTGGCGTTCACCGCCTCTTTCCCGGTCGAGGTCTTGATGAAATCGGCGCCGGCCATCATGCAGACCAGGCTGGCGCGGGCCACGTTGCGCAGGGTCTGCAATTCGCCGGTGGCCAGGATCGCCTTCACATGGGCGTCACCGCATGCAGCGCGCATCTCGGCCATTTCGTCATACAGGGCCTGCCAGTTGCCGGTCAGCACATGGCGGCGCGAGATCACGATGTCGATTTCCTGCGCGCCGGCCCGCACCGATTCGCCGATTTCGGCGATGCGCAGCTTGTAGGGCGACAGGCCCGCCGGAAAGCCGGTCGAGACCGCGGCGACCGGAATGCCCGAGCCTTCCAGCGCCCGGACCGCGGTTTCCACCATGTCATGATAGACGCAGACCGCGCCGACGGTCAGGCCGGGCAGGCCCAGCGCCTGCAGCATATCGGGCCGGACCGGCTGGCGCGCCTTGGCACACAGCCGTTGGACGCGCGCGGGCGTGTCGTCGCCCGACAGCGTGGTCAGGTCGATCAGCGAGATCGCCTTCAGAAGCCAGGCCGCCTGATACTCCTTCTTGACGCTGCGCCGCCCGCCAAGCGTCGCGCAGCGCCGCTCGATCGCCGAGGTATTGGCCTGCACGCTGGCCACCCAGTCCAGATCCAGCGCCATGCCGGGATTGCGGGGGTGCCCGGCCTTGGCCACCAGGCCGGTGCCGGTTCTTGCGTCTGCAGCAGAAATCGTGGTCAAGGCCCGCCCTCCGGTCGATGTCGCGACGATGCCATGCGGGGCCGGGCGGTGGCAAGCGGCGCGGGGGGCGAGTTTGACCGGATGGTCAGGAAATCCGCCGATGCCCCGGCAGATCCGGCAGATCCGGCGGGGCCTAGCGCAGCAGCCCGGCCATCCGGGCGCCGGACAGAAGGTCATCGGCCAGATGATGGGCGAAGCGGCCGCTGATCTCGCCCACATCGGGGATCTGCACCACGGTGCAGCCGGCGCGGCGCGCCGATTCGGCGCCGGTGTCGCTGTCTTCGAAGACCAGGCAGCGCGCGGGCGACAGGCCCAGCCGCTCGGCCGCCAGAAGATAGGGATCGGGGGCGGGTTTGGCGGCGGTCACATCGTCCAGCGAGATGACCAGCTCGAATTGCGGCGCAAGGCCTGCGATCTGCAGCTTCTGATGCGCCCCGGCGCGGCGGGTCGAGGTGACGATGGCGCGGCGCTGGCCGGTGGTTGCCGCCAGAAGCTCGGTCACGCCGGGTTTCAGCGGCAGGCCCTGGGCGATGGCATCGGAAAAGCCGCGGTTCCAGATGTCGCGGATCCGGGGCAGGTCGGCGGTCGCGGGCAGGGCCGCGCGCAGGATGGCGACCGAGCTGGGCTCGTCCCGGCCGACCAGCCGGTGCAAGAGATCGGGCCCGACGGGATGGCCGGCCTCGGCGAAGGCGGCCAGGCCCGTGCGCAGCGCGAGGGATTCGGTGTCGATCAGCGTGCCGTCGAGATCGAAGAGAAGCGCGTCATACATCCGGGGCGGTCCGCTGTTCCTGCGCCCCGGGGCTTAGCCGATCACAGGTGCAGGCGAAAGCGGTGAAAGCCCGTCTCGGTCAGGCCAAGCGCCTGGGGGCGAAGATGCGCCACATCGGCCAGATGGGCCGGCGCGCCGCTGCCGCTGTCGAAGATCACGCTGGTGCCGGGCATTGGCCGGAACGACCAGCCCGGGCCGGTGATCGGGCGCAATTCGCCCTGATCGCGGATATGGCGGGCGATCACGTCGGTCAACGGCAGGCCGGGCGACAGTAAAACCTCGCCGGTCAATTCGGGCATCGTGCCCAGACGGAAGCTGCTGGACACCAGGACCAGCGGATCCTGGGCGCCAAGCACCCGGCCCTCAAGCCGCAGGTCGCGGATCCGCCCCGGGCGGCCGCGCGGGCGCGACAGGTCGATCCGGTAGGACAGTCCGGGGAAATCCTCGAACACGAAATAGGGGGTGTGGGGGTCAAGCAGGGGCTGATCGGGCTGGCCGGGCCGGATCTGGGCGAAAACCTGGGCCGAGGCCTCCAGCCTGGCGATCAGCTGGGCGCCGGTGATCCGGCTGAGGACGATGGTGTTGGGGAAGGGGTAGAGGTTGAAGATGTGGCGCACCGACAGTGGCCCGGCAGGGATGTCGGTATAGTTGAGCGGCCCGCTGCGGCCCCCGGCGCGGAACGGAGTGGTGGCGGCCAGGATCGGCAGGCCGGCCTCGGGCCGGTCGCGCAGGGCCTGGCGGGCATAGGTCAGCTTCGCGGCCGCGATCAGGCGCAGGGCCTGGTTGTCGGCGGCCAGCGCGAAATAGCTGGTCAAGGGCAGGGCGCTGCGGCCAAGCGGCTGGCGCGTCCAGGCCAGCGCGGCGCGGTGGTCGCGGGCCAGCGCGCTGCGCAGGGGGGCGGCGGCCTGGCGCAGCGCCGGCGCGGCGCGGCCCTGCGGCAGGTCGGCGGCGCTGAGAAGGCCGGTCCGGGCGCTGGCGATCCGCCAGCCGCCGCCGGGGCCGGGGCGGGGGCTGAGATCGAAATCCAGAACCCCCAGATGCGAGCCGGAATGGCCCGGCTGCACCGCGGGCTTGCCGGCAAGCCGGCCATTCGGCGCATCGACGCGCGGATCGGCATAGGCGGCGGTATTGGGAAAGACCTCGTGGCTGTGGCCCGAGATCACCGCATCGACGCCCGGCAGTTCGGCGATTTCCGCCGCCAGGCCTTCGCTGCGGTCTTCGCATGTCAGGTCGCGGATCCCGGTATGGGCCAGGCAGACCACCAGATCGGCCCCGGCCCGGCGCAGTTCGGGCAGCCAGGCGCGGGCGGCCTCGACCATGGGGCGCGCGGCCAGGGCGCCGTCCAGCTTGGTATGATCCCAGTCCAGCACCTCGGGCGGGGTCAGGGCCAGCACGCCCACCGTCACCGGCCGCGCCTGGCCGTTCCTTGCAGTCAGGACCCGGCGGATCAGCGCGAAGGGGGCGGTCAGCAATTCGTCCTGCAGCGGGGCCGGGCCCAGGCGCAGGGCGATATTGGCGGACAGGGCGGGAAAGCGCGCCGCGCCCAGCGCCCGGCGCAAGAGGCCCAGCCCATAGTCGAATTCATGATTGCCCAGCGCCACCGCGTCATAGCCCAGCGCGTTCAGCGCCAGGATCGAGGGATGCGGCCGGTGGCGGTTGCGTTCGGTGGCGGCCAGATCGGCCAGCGCCGAGCCCTGCAGGAAATCGCCATTGTCCAGCAGGATCGCCTCGGGCTGTTCGGCCCGGGCGCGGGCGATCAGGCTGGCGGTCCGGGCCAGGCCCAGGCCGCGCAGCGGGCGGTTGGTGAAATAGTCGTAGGACAGAAGCTGGGCGTGAATGTCGGTCGTGGCCAGAATGCGCAGCCGGTACAGCGCATCCGCGCCGGGTGGACGTTCGGGGGAGCGGGCGCTGCCTTGTCGGTCCTCGTCGGGTGGGGGATCGGCGCCGGCCCCCGACAGGGCCAACGCGGGGCGCGCGGCCGCGCCCTGGGCC
>NZ_JAICBZ010000115.1 GCF_020179405.1 Xinfangfangia pollutisoli
GGCTTCTGGGCGGGCGCGACCCCGAGCGGCGGCTGGCGATCATGAAGGACAGCCGGATCGGCAGTTTCGGCGCGCTGGCGCTGGTGCTGACCCTGCTGGCCGCCTGGTCGGCCCTGGCCGAGGCGCTGGCCGCGGGCCGCCACTGGGCCGCCCTGCCGGTGGCCGCCGCCCTGTCGCGCGCCGCCATGGCGGGCGTCATGGCCTGGCTGCCGTCCGCCCGGTCCGGCGGCCTTTCGGCCGCCTCGGGCCGCCCTTCCCCGGCCACGGCGGCGCTGGCCGCGGCGCTTGCGCTGCTGGCGGCGCTGCTGCTGGCGGGTGGCGCCGGGCTGGCCGCCGCCCTGGCCTGCACGTTGATCGCGCTGGGCCTGGGCCGCGCGGCCCGGCGGATGATCGGCGGCCAGACCGGCGACATTCTGGGCGCCACACAGGCGCTGTCCTTCGCCGCCGCACTGGCCCTGTGCGCCTGAGCCACGGGCAAAAGCCTGCACCGCCTCTGGCCAAGCCGCGCGCCATCCGCTATGCCCGGCGCGTCAGCCGAACAGCAGGCCCGCATGTCAGACCGCACCGATTACTCCGACGCCATCTCCTCGACCGATGAAATCATCGAGGATGCCCGTAACGGGCGCATGTTCATTCTCGTCGATCACGAAGATCGCGAGAACGAGGGTGACCTTGTGATCCCGGCACAGATGTGCACGCCCTCGGCGATCAACTTCATGGCGACCCATGGCCGCGGGCTGATCTGTCTGGCGCTGCCGGGCAGCCGGATCGACGCGCTGGGCCTGCCTTTGATGAGCCCGAAGAATTCCTCGCGCCACGAGACCGCCTTCACCCTGTCGATCGAAGCGCGCGAAGGCGTGACGACCGGGATCTCGGCGGCCGACCGGGCGCGCACCGTCTCGGTCGCGATCGACCCGACCAAGGGCGCGGCCGATATCGCCACGCCGGGCCATATCTTCCCGCTGCGCGCCCGCGATGGCGGCGTGCTGGTGCGGGCCGGCCATACCGAAGCGGCGGTGGACGTGTCGCGGCTGGCCGGGCTGAACCCCTCGGGCGTGATCTGCGAGATCATGAACGACGACGGCACCATGGCGCGGCTGCCCGACCTGATTTCCTTCGCCCAGAAGCATGGGCTGAAGATCGGCACGATCAGCGATCTGATCGCCTATCGCCGCCGCCATGACAATCTGGTCAACGAGACCTCGGTCAAGGCTGTCACCTCGGTGCATGGCGGTGACTGGCTGATGCGGATCTATACCGACGAGACCCATCGCGACGACCATGTCGTGCTGACCAAGGGCGATCTCAGCACGCCCGAGCCGGTTCTGGTGCGCGTGCATGCGCTGAACCCGCTGGAAGACGTGCTGGGCATTGGCGAGGGTGGCGGCCTGCCGGCCGCGATGCGGCTGATCGCGGCCGAGGGGCGCGGCGCGGTGATCCTGCTGCGCGACACCACGGCGAAGATGGTCGAGGCGGGCGAGCATTCGCCGCAGACGCTGCGGCAATACGGGCTGGGGGCGCAGATCCTGTCGGCCCTGGGGCTGAGCGAGATCATCCTGGTGACCAATTCGCCGCAGCCCCGCTTCATCGGGCTGGAGGCCTATGGCCTGTCGATCGCGGGCACCCGCGGATTTGCGGAGTAAGCCGATGGCCAGTGCCGAAACCCATTACACCCTGCCGCTGCCGGACTTCGACAAGCCGGTGAAACTGCTGATCGTGGTCTCGCCCTATTATCGCGACATTGCCGACCAGCTGGTGGCGGGCGCGCGTGCCATGGCCGCCAAGGCCGGCGCCGAGACCGATCTGATCGAAGTTCCGGGCGCGCTGGAGATTCCCTCGGCCATCGCGCTGGCGCATCGGCTGGCCGATTACGACGGCTATGTCGCGCTGGGCTGCGTGATCCGCGGCGAGACCACGCATTACGACACGGTCTGCAACGATTCGTCGCGCGGGCTGACCATGCTGGGCCTGCAGGGCGCGGCGGTGGGCAATGGCATCCTGACGGTGGAAAACCGCGAGCAGGCGGTGGTTCGCGCCGAGGCTGCCGGTCAGGACAAGGGCGGCGGCGCGGCCGCGGCGGCCTTGCATCTGATCGCGCTGGCCCGTGGCTGGCAGGGCAAGACCAAGGGCATCGGATTCCGCGCATGAGGCAGCCCACGGCCAAGCAGATCGCGAAATCCGCCGCGCGGCTTTACGCGGTGCAGGCGCTGTTCCAGATGGAGGCCTCGGGCCAGACCGTCGGCACCGTCACGCGCGAATTCGTCACCCATCGCTTCGGCGCCACCTATGAGGAAGGCGAGTTCAACGAAGGCGATGTGGATCATTTCCGCGCCGTGATGGAGCAGGCGGTGAACTGGCAGGCCGCCATCGACCAGCTGACCGACCGGGCGCTGGTGGCGAAATGGCCGATCGACCGGATCGACCCGGTGCTGCGGGCGCTGTTCCGCGCCGCGGGCGCCGAGATCACCCGGATGGACACGCCGCCGAAAGTGGCGATCACCGAATATGTCGATGTGGCAAAGGCCTTCTTCCCGGATGGGAAAGAGCCTAAATTCGTCAATGCCGTCCTGGACCATATGGCGCATGAGGCCAAGCCCGAGGCTTTCTGACGCGTCATAAGGGAAACCCGAAAGGAGCCCTGCGATGCGTCTTCCCCTGCTTTCCGCTTCTGCGACCACGGCCTTTGCCCTGTCGGCCTGCCTGGCCCAGGGCGGCGACGCGATCACCGGCACCGACTGGCATCTGGTCGGGCTGGAGGGCGCACGCGCCCCTGCCCGGCTGAGCCTGACCCTGTCCGAGGATGGCACTCAGGCCTCGGGCCAGGCGCCGTGCAACCGCTGGTTTGCCAGCAATGGCGCCGCCCTTCCGGCGCTGGCGCTGGGGGGAATCGGGTCCACGCGGATGGCCTGCGGCGATCTGGCGGTGGAACAGGCCTATTTCCATGCGCTGGCGGCGATGACGCGGGCCGAACTGGCCCTGGGCCATCTGTTCCTGATCGGGGCCGACGGGCGGGTGATGGAATTCAGCGCCGATCCCGAAGGCAAGACCTGCCTGTCCTGCCGCGACTAGCGCGCGGCGCGGGGCGCAGCGGGGTGATCGCAGCCTAGTCGCGATGCGCCTCGAACAGGGCGGCGGCGCGGTCGAAAAAGCGTTTGCGGGCGGCCGGGCCCTCCATCAGGATTTCATGTTCGCAGCCCGGATACAGGTCCAGCTCGCCCCGCGCCCAGCCCGCCAGCCGCAGATGCACCGGCGGCACATCCACCACCTTCTCCTGCGTGCCCAACGCCACCACCACCGGCAGGTCGGGCGCCGGCATCCGCATCAGCGCCCCGCATTCGCGCAGCGCGGCCTTCAGCCAGGCCAGCGAGGGCCCGCCCAGGCCCAGCCTGGGATGCGCCCGCACATGGGCGCGCATGTAATCCCACATCTCGCGGTTGGTGGTCAGGACATTGGCCTCGAACGGGGCTTCCAGCACATAGCTTTTCGCCCCGGTTCCGGGCGCATAGCGATGCGCCTGGCCGAAGGGACCGGCCAGCCGCGTCACCGCATGGGCGACGGGGCGCAGCCAGGCGGCCATGGAAATCCCCCACATCGGCGCCGAAAACACCGCGGCGCGGAAGCCCAGATTGCGGTGCAGCGCGCGGAGCGCAATGCAGCCGCCCATCGAATGCGACAGCAGCATCTGTGGCCCGCCCAGGCCCTCGGCCGCGGCAAAGGCCAGAACCGCGTCCAGATCGCGCTGGTATTCGTCGAAATCCTGCACATGGCCCGACATCGGATCGGCCAGCATCCGGTCGGCCAGACCCTGGCCGCGCCAGTCGACCGAGACGACCGACCAGCCGCGCGCCACAAGGTCACCCGCGGCGCGGCCGTATTTTTCGACATATTCGGTGCGGCCGGGCAGAAGCAGCACCCAGCCGCGGCTGCCGCCCTTCCAGATCGCGGCGCGAATCCGCACCTGATCGGCGGTCTGCAGCCAGACCGCGCGGCCCCCGGCCGGTCCGTCGGCCAGGGCGGCGTCGAAGGGCGCCGCCTCGAAAGGGCCGCTTGCGATGGTCACGACAGCGCCGAGCCCAGCTTCATCGCCATGCCCATGCTGCCATCGACCGACAGTTTCCCGGTCATGAAGGCCATGGTCGGGTTCATGTCGCCTTCCAGAATCGCCCGGAACGTGTCGGCGCTGGCGGTCAGCGTGACATCCGCCTCTTCATCGCCGGCCCGCACACCGCTGCCATCCAGCATGATCGCGCCTTCCCCCTTGATCACGAATTTCGCAATCCCGTCGAAACCGCCCGCAAGCTTTTTCGACAAGGCCTCGACCGCAGCATCCACCACTTCGCTCATCGCTTCCAAGTCTCCCTTTCGTGACCCTATTGCCGCTGGCAATCTGCTGCCGATCGGCTACCATTCCGTTATGAAAAACCGCCCCCGGTTTCACAATTGTGCCGTTGCGGCACTTTTCGCGCTGGCCTTCGTGGCCGGCCCCGCGGCGCTGCCGGCCTTTGCCGTCGACCAGACCAAGCTGGACGATCTTTTCTCCCGGCTCAAGGAGGTAAAGGATCCTGGCCAGGCCGGACGGATCGAGGCCGAGATCCAGATCGAATGGGCGCGCTCGGGATCGGCCACGGTGGATCTGTTGATGCAGCGCGGCGAAGATGCCATGGCCGCCGGCAATTTCCTGGCCGCGGTCGAACATTATACCGCCGTGATCGACCATGCGCCCGACTTCCTGCTGGCCTGGGACGCCCGCGCCACCGCGCTGTACAGCCTGGGCGAGATCGGGCCCGCCCTGTCGGATATGGGCCATGTCCTGGCGCAGGACCCGCGGCATTACGACGTGCTGGCGGGGCTGGGGCAGATTCTGGAAGAAACCGGCGATACGAAAAAGGCCCTGCAGGCCTATCTGGCCGCCCAGGCGATTCATCCCTATATCCTGCCCGTGAACGATGCGATCACGCGTCTTCAGACAGACCTTGAGGGGCGGGAGCTTTAAGCCCAATGGACGCCACGCGGCGGGTCTCGGCGGTCCTTGGGCCGACGAATACCGGCAAGACCCATCATGCCATCGAACGCATGCTGACGCATCGCACCGGCGTCATCGGCCTGCCGCTGCGGCTTCTGGCGCGCGAGGTCTATGACCGTGTCGTGGCCAAGGTCGGCCCCTCGATCGTGGCGCTGGTCACGGGCGAGGAACGCATCGTCCCCGACCGCACCCAATACTGGGTCTGCACGACCGAGGCGATGCCGCTGGAGATCGGGGCCGATTTCGTCTGCGTGGACGAGATCCAGCTTTGCGCCGACCCTGAACGAGGCCATGTCTTCACCGACCGGCTCTTGCGGGCGCGCGGGCTGGTGGAAACCCTGTTCCTGGGCGCCGAATCGATGCGCGGGGCGATTGCCGGGCTGGTGCCGCACCACACCTATGTAAAGCGCGACCGCTTCTCGACCCTGTCCTATGCGGGGTCGAAAAAGATCAGCCGCATGCCGCCGCGTTCTGCCATCGTCGGGTTTTCGGTGGAGAACGTCTATGCGATCGCCGAGCTGATCCGGCGCCAGAAGGGCGGCTGCGCGGTGGTGATGGGCGCGCTGTCGCCGCGCACCCGCAACGCGCAGGTCGCGCTGTATCAGAATGGCGACGTCGATTATCTGGTCGCCACCGATGCGATCGGCATGGGGCTGAACCTCGACATCAAGCATGTCGCCTTCTCGTCCACGGCGAAATTCGACGGCCATCGCATGCGCGCGCTGTTCCCGCAGGAAATCGGCCAGATCGCCGGCCGGGCCGGGCGCCACACCGAAGACGGCACCTTTGGCGTCACGGGCGAGGCGCGGCCTTTCGACGAGGATCTGGTCGAAGCGATCGAGTCGCACCGCTTTCCGCCGGTGAAAAAGCTGATGTGGCGCAATTCCGACTTGGATTTCGGCACAGCCGAGCGGCTGATCCGCAGTCTGGAAGCGCCGACCCGCGACGACTGGCTGACGCGGGCGCGGGATTCCGACGATGTGGTGGCGCTGAAAACCCTGTCGGCCCTGCCCGAGGTGATCGAGCGGCTGACCGGGCCGAAGCGGGTGCAGCTTCTTTGGGATGTCTGCCGGATTCCCGATTTCCGCTCGGCCTCGGAATCGGAACATGCGCATCTTCTGACCCGGATCTACGAATTCCTCTGCGGCCGGGGGCTGGGCGGGGGGCGAATCCCCTCGGACTGGCTGGCCAAGTCGATCCAGCGCATCGACCGCACCGATGGCGGGATCGAGGCGCTGTCGCGCCGGCTGGCATATATCCGCACATGGACTTACGTGACCCAGCGCAAGAACTGGGTCGATGACGAAGCCCATTGGCGAGACGAGACGCGCGCTGTAGAAGACCGCCTGTCGGACGCGCTGCACGCGGCACTGACGCAAAGATTTGTCGACCGCCGCACTTCGGTGCTGTTGCGGCGGTTGAAGCAGAAGGAGGACCTCGTGGCCGAGGTGAGTGACAAGGGCGAAGTGACCGTGGAAGGCCAGTTCGCTGGACGGCTGGAGGGCTTCCGCTTCCAGCAGGACGCCACCGGATCGCCCGACGAGGCGAAGACCCTGCGTCAGGCAGCGATTTCGGCCCTGCGGCCGGAATTCAGCCTGCGGGCCGACCGTTTCTACAACGCGCCCGATACCGAGATGGATTTCACCGAACAGGGGGGCCTGATGTGGGGCTCGTCCGCGGTGGGCAAGCTGGTGAAAGGCGCCGATGCGCTGAAGCCCTCGGTCGAGCCGTTCGTCGATGAGGAAGCGGGCGAAGAGGTGGTGGAAAAGGTCCGCCGCCGGCTGCAGCATTTCATCGACCGCAAGGTTGCGGCGCTGTACGAGCCGCTGCTGGCCATGGGCCGCGACGAGGCGCTGCAGGGCCTGGCCCGCGGCTTCGCCTTCCGCCTGACCGAAGCGCTGGGCGTCCTGCCGCGCGACGGCGTGGCGCAGGAAGTGAAAGAGCTGGATCAGGACGCCCGTGGCGCGCTGCGCAAGCATGGCGTGCGCTTCGGCCAGTTCACCGTCTTCCTGCCGGCGCTGTTGAAGCCCGCGCCGACCCGGCTGCGGCTGGTCCTGTGGTCCTTGGCCAATGGTCTGGGCGAATTCCCCGAAAGCCCGCCCCCGGGGCTGGTGACGATCCCGAACATCGCCGAAGTGCCGAAGCAGCATTACACGCTGTCGGGCTATCACCCGGCGGGCAGCCGCGCGATCCGCATCGACATGCTGGAACGCCTGGCCGATATCCTGCGCACCAAGGACAGCCGGGCCGGCTTTGAAGCCACGGCCGACATGCTGTCGATCACCGGCATGACGCTGGACCAGTTCGCCGATCTGATGGCCGGTCTGGGCTACAAGGGCGAAAAGGCCGAGCGTCCGAAGGCGAAGCCCGCCGAGGCCGCAGCCGCCGCGCCGGCCGAGGTTGATGCCGCCATCGAGGCGGCGATTGCCGCGGGTCAGCCGATCCCGGAAGAGGTCTCGCTTCTGGCCCCTGCCCCGGAACCCCTGCCCGAACCGGCGGCCGAGCCTGCCGCCGACGCGGCGCCGGCCGAAGGCGAAGGCGGTGACGCCGCCGAGGCTGCCGCGGTCGAGATGGAGGCCTATTACACCTTCACCTGGGCGCCGAAGCCGCGCTTCCAGCGCCCCGAACGCGGCCCCCGCCCCGAAGGCCAGGGCCGCCGCGACCGTGGGCAAGGGGATCGTCCGCAAGGCGACCGTCCGCAGGGCGAGCGCCCTCAGGGGGATCGCCCGCGCGGCGAGCGTCCGCAGGGCGAGCGGCGCCGCGATGGCGCGGGTCAGCCGCAGGATGGCGGCCGTCCGCCGCGGGAAGGCGGCAAGCCGTTCAAGGGCGGCAAGCCGCATGGCAAGCGCGATGACCGCAAGGATGGCGGTCCGAAGGGCGAACGCAAATACGAAGCCCGCCCGCCGCGCAGCGAAAAGCCGATCGACCCCGACAATCCCTTCGCAGCCCTGCTGGCGCTGAAGGGGAAGGTCTGACGCTTGGCCGCCCCCGGCCGGATTCGCATCGACAAATGGCTATGGCAGGCGCGATTCGTGAAATCGCGCGGCCTGGCCGCAGCGCTTGTCGAGACCGGCCATATCCGGGTGAACGGCCAGCCGATCTCGAAACCGGGCCGCGAGATCGGCCCGGGCGACACGCTGACCCTCCCGCAGGGCAACCGCATAAGGCTGATCCGGGTCGTCGATCTGGGCCAGCGCCGCGGCCCCGCCCCCGAGGCCGCCACGCTTTACCTTGACCTCGATGCCCCGCCTGCGGCAGCCGATCCGCTTGAATGATCCGCGCCAAGCGCGTAACAGGCAGGCCGAACGCCAGAAACGCCGGTTAGACTCATGACCTATGTCGTCATCGACAACTGCATCGCCTGCAAATACACCGACTGCGTCGAGGTCTGCCCCGTGGATTGTTTCTACGAGGGCGAGAACATGCTGGTGATCCATCCCGACGAATGCATCGATTGCGGCGTCTGCGAGCCGGAATGCCCCGCCGATGCGATCCGGCCCGATACCGAGCCGGACATGGAGGAATGGGTCGAGTTCAACCGCAAATATGCCGCCTCCTGGCCGGTGATCACCCAGAAGCGCGATCCCCTGCCCGGCTATGAAGAGCGCGACGGCGAAACCGGCAAGCGCGAGAAGTATTTCTCGGAAGCCCCCGGCACCGGCGACTGAGTCGCGCGCGCCGGGGTTTCGGCTCACGATTCGTCACCCCCCCGTCGCGGCGGCGTGATTCGGCCCGCCAAAGCAGCGATTTCCGGGCTTTCCAGCCCGAATCCGACCTGTCTGCCCCCTGCGCGACAGTTGGAATCGGGCTGATTCTGTGTTATGTTCCTTTCACAAACAAACATGGAAGCCTGACCCCTGCCTCAGTGCTGCTCGCCTGGGCCAGAAAATCTTCGTGACAATCCCGCCGCATCACCGAAGGCCTTGGCCATCGGGGGCGGTAGTTGTCGCGAAATGGGTCTGACCCGAGGAACGTCTGTATGACCAAGTCGAAGAAGCCCGAATTCCGCCCCAACGAATTCGTCGTCTATCCGGCCCATGGCGTGGGCAAGATCATCTCGATCGAGGATCAGGAGATTGCCGGCTTCAAACTGGAGCTGTTCGTCATCACCTTCGAGAAGGACAAGATGACCCTGCGGGTGCCGACCCACAAAGCCACCGAAGTGGGCATGCGCCCGCTGTCGGCCCCCGATGTGGTGACCAAGGCGCTGGACACGCTGAAGGGCAAGGCCAAGGTCAAGCGGGCGATGTGGTCGCGCCGCGCCCAGGAATATGAACAGAAGATCAACTCGGGCGACCTGATGGCGATTGCCGAAGTGGTCCGCGACCTGCACCGCACCGATGACCAGCGCGAGCAAAGCTATTCCGAGCGTCAGCTGTACGAAGCGGCGCTGGAACGGCTGACCCGCGAAGTCGCGGCCGTGGCCGGCACCGACGAAGCCGGCGCGCAGAAGAAGGTGGACGAAGTCCTCCTGTCGCGCGCGGCCTGATCACTCGGTCTTTCGAATGCGAAACGGCGGCCCCCGGGGCCGCCGTTTTCATTTCGGGCGCGTAATTGCGCAGGAAAGGCGGCCCCTCAGGCCGAATGCCCAAAATACCGCTCGGCCGGCAGATAGCCCGCCAGCCGGCCCGCGGCACACCACTCGGCCTCCAGCCCGTGCGCGCCGACCAGCAGCACCGCATCGCCCGGCAGCTTGCCCAGCGCGGCGCGGATCGCCGCCCGCGCCTCGGCCCAGGGCGCCAGCGCATAGGGGGCGGCATGGGCGGCATCCAGCGCGGGGTTGGCCGC
>NZ_JAICBZ010000116.1 GCF_020179405.1 Xinfangfangia pollutisoli
ACAGGGTGATCACCATGTCATTGCCATCGGCGGCGCGAAGGCGGTGACGACGGTTGGGGCGAAGGCGGGGCCGACGCGGGCGGCGTCACATCCGCAGCCCCCGGGGGCGCAGCCGCAGCCGGGGCTTCGCCGGGCGGGATCCGACCCGCCGGTCCCCCCTGTTCCGGCCCGACCCTGATCTCGCCTTCCGCCAAGCCCGTCCGCCCCATTGCCCCTGGCTGCACCGCGCAGCACCTGCGCGCGCAATCCGTCTTCGGGGCCTTTCCTCTTCGGCCCCTTGCCTTCATCCTTGCCGCAAGGCAAGCCGATGACCAGTGCAAGCCGCTCACAAGGCAAGGAGCCGCCCATGATCGCCGAAGGCCAGACCGCCCCCGATTTCACCCTGCCCGCCACCGGCGGCGGCAGCCTGACCCTGTCGGCCCTGCGCCCCGGCCGGGTCTGCCTGTATTTCTACCCGCGCGACAATACCCCGGGCTGCACACTGGAGGCCCAGGAATTCTCGGCCCTCGCCGCCGAATTCGCCGCCCATGACTGCCGGATCCTGGGAATCTCGAAGGACAGCGCCAAGACGCATGAGGGCTTCTGCCAGCGTCAGGGCCTGACGATCACCCTTCTGTCCGACAAGGACGGCGACACTTGCGAGGCCTATGGCGTCTGGGCCGAGAAGAAGATGTATGGCAAGACCCATATGGGCATCCGCCGCTCGACCCTGCTGATCGGCGGAGACGGGATGGTGCTGCGGGTCTGGCCCGACGTGTCGCCTCGCGGCCATGCGGCCGAGGTTCTGGCGGCGCTGAAGGCGCTGTAGCGCGGCGCCCCGATTTTTCGTCGAAAAATCGCTTTGCGCCCGCCCGGCTTCGGCTAGGATTCCCCCCGGAGGACGAGGGGAGGATGCATGACGACCGAAACCGCCGCGGGCGCGACGCCCAACACTGCCGCGGGCACGGCGCCCGACACTGCCGCGGGCGCGACGCCCGAAATCCATGAACTGGATTGGACCGACCTGCGTCACAGCCTGGCCGCCGGCTGGCGCGATTTCCGCGCCGCCCCGGCCTATGGGCTGTTCTTCGCGCTGGTCTATGTGATCGGCGGCTGGCTGGTCCTTTGGGCGCTGACCGCGCGCGGGCAATTGTGGTGGACCCTGCCCGCCGCCGCGGGCTTTCCGATCCTGGGCCCCTTCATCGCCTGTGGCTTTTACGAAGTCTCCCGCCGGCGCGAGACCGGCCAGCCCTTCGGATGGGGCGACATTCTGGGGGTGATCTTCCGCCAGAAGGACCGCCAGATCCCCTCGATCGCCGCGGTCTCGGTGGTGTTCTTCCTGTTCTGGAACTTCCTGGCGCATATGATCTTCGCGCTGTTCCTGGGCTATTCGACCATGACCAATGTCAGCTCCAGCCTGGCGATCTTCTTCACGCCCGAGGGCATGGCGATGCTGGCCTTCGGCAGCGCGGTGGGCGCGGCTTTCGCTACGCTGTTCTACAGCCTGATGGTGGTCAGCCTGCCGCTGCTGCTGGACCGCGAGGTCGATTTTGTCACCGCCATGCTGACCAGCCTGGCGCTGGTGCGCGCGAATCCGACCGTCATGCTTGGCTGGGGCGCGCTGATCGGTGCCTGCCTGTTCCTGGCCATGCTGCCGGGCTTTCTGGGCCTTTTCGTCGTGCTGCCGGTCTTTGGCCATGCCAGCTGGCACCTGTACCGCCGCGCCATCGCCTAGGACCCGCCATGCAAAAGGGCGCCCTCGGGCGCCCTGCGTTCCTCAGATCAAGGCCGGTGGCCTCAGGGCGCTTCGCCCGCGGCCGGCGCATCGGGAAGGCGCGTGCTGCCCAAAGCGGGCGGCGCGCTGCGGCCGGCGGCCAGCGGGTCTTCCTGGCGCTGCACCGAGCCTTCGAAATGCGCGCCCGATTCAATCGCGATGGTCTTGTGGATGATGTCGCCTTCGACCCGCGCGGTCGAGGTCAGCCGCACCTTCAGCCCGCGCACCCGACCGATCACCCGGCCATTGACCACGATGTCATCGGCCACGATCTCGCCGCGGATCGTGGCGCTTTCGCCCACGGTCAGCAGATGGGCGCGGATGTCGCCTTCAACAGTGCCCTCGACCTGGATATCGCCGGTGGTGCGCAGATTGCCCACCACCGTCAGATCCGAGGACAGGACCGATGCCACGGCCTTGCCCTTCGGCGCCGAAGGGGTGAATTCCATCGCGGGTTTCGACACTTGGCTCTCCGGGCTTTTGGGTTTGTCAGCCTCGGCCTTCGGACCCGGCTCGTTGATGCGGCTCTTAGAAAACATTGCTGGCTGCCTTTATGAACTTGAGCGGATTGACGGCGGAACCGCCAAGTCGCACCTCGTAGTGAAGATGGGTTCCGGTAGACCGGCCTGAATTGCCCATATCACCGATCTTGTCCCCGCGCGAGACCCTTTGGCCGACCTCGACACGGATCTGTGACAGATGGGCGTAGCGTGTTTCGATGCCGAAGGCATGCTTGACCTTGATCAGGCGGCCATAGCCATTCTCCCAGCCGGCATAGGTCACGACCCCATCGGCGGTGGCATAGATCGCGGTGCCGTAATCGCCGGCCAGATCCTGGCCCTCATGCTGGCGATAGCCGCGGCCCAGGGGATCGTTGCGGCCGCCAAAGCCGCTGGTGAATCGGACGGCCGATTTCACCGGCATGCCCAGCGGCACCTTGAAGGCGGCCATCCGGTACAGGTTCATCTCGTCCAGTTCCTTCAGGATCGCATTGGCGCGCTGTTCTTCGGCCGACAGCGGCACGCCCGAGGTCGAGACGGTGATCGGCGACAGCGGCCCGCCCTGCCCGGAATAGCCCTTGCGGACCGAGGCGATCAGATCGTCAGGGTCCAGCCCGACCGAGCGGAACATCTTGTCCAGGGGTTCCATCGAGACGGTGACCGCCTCTTCCAGCTTGGCGAAGATCGCATCATTGCGGGCCTTGTCGGCGCGGATTGCATCCTGCAGCGCCAGCATCTCGTCGCGCACCGCCGCGGTTTCCGCCGCCCCCGCATCGCGCTCGCGCGCCGTATCGGCCAGGGCGCCGGTCAGGAATTCCAGCGTCGCCGCCGTGTCATGGACGCGGCCCATCTCGGTCGCCGTGCCCTCGCCATGCTGATCCAGCGCCAGGGTCAGGCGGGCAATCTCGGCCCGGGCCTCGTCGCGTTCCTTGATCGTGCGGCGCAGGGTGTTCTGGATCACCTCGATCCCGGTTTCCAGCTCGCGCCGGCGGTCCTCTGAAGCGAGCAGCATCTCCTGCATTTCCGAGACCTGTTCCAGCGCTTCGGAAAACCGTTCCTGCGCCTGGGTCGCTTCCTGCAGGCGCAGATCGCGGTCGGCCGACAATTCGCCCAGCCGCCGCTCGAAGACCTGGCTCTGCCGCAGCGACTGATCGCGCGCCGATCCGGCGCCGATCGTCTCCATCATCAGGATGGCGGTGGCGACGATGGTCCAAGCCAGGCCCAGACCGGTGATCACCGAAATCAGCGCCTGGGTCGCGGGACGCAGGCGCAGAAAATGGGTTCCATAGTCGGATTTCAGAAACAGCCGCTGTTCGGGAAAAACCCGTTCCAGCTGGGTGTTGATCCGGAATGCAAGACGTGCAAGCAAGCGCTTTTCCGATTCAGCCTTTTGAGACAGACCCTTAGCTGTGCAGACCCGCGCAGCCCCCCGGGGCCCGTTTCTGATAAGCCAACGAGCCCCCCTGTCGCAAGGATTTTGCCCAAGGCCATCCGCCGGCCGCTGAATCATCGCCGATCATCGGCGAGATTTCGCCGATCCGCGCCGCTCAGCCCGCGTCAGGCAGGTCTTCGGTCAGCGGCCAGTAGAAATCCGGTGGCAAGCCGGCCTCGGCGCGTTTCTCTTCGTTGAAAGGCGGTTTCAGCGCGCCGTGGAAATAGCGGCGGACCAGGGCGTGGAACACCTCTTTGGGGTCTTCGCCATCGCGGCCGCACAGCCAGTTGAACCATTTGGACCCATAGGCGACATGGCCGACCTCTTCGGCATAGATCACCTCCAGCGCCGCGATGGCCTGCACCTCGCCCGCCTTGCGGAAGATCTCGATCATGCCCGGCGTCACGTCCAGCCCGCGCGCCTCCAGCACCATGGGCACCACGGCCAGCCGGCCCTTCAGATCGCCCACCGTATCTTCGGCCGCGCGCCACATGCCGGCATGGGCGGGCAGCGCGCCGTAATGGCTGCCCATCGCCTCCAGCACGTCGCTGATCAGGTTGAAATGCTTGGCCTCTTCATCCGCGGCCTTGACCCAGTCGTCATAGAAGCCCAGCGGCATCGGCTGATCGGCAAACCGGGCGATGATGTCCCAGTGCAGATCCACCGCGTTCAATTCAATATGCGCGACCGCATGCAGAAGCGCGATCCGCCCCAGCGGAGAGCCCGGGCGCCGCCGCGGCACATCGCGCGGGGGCAGAAGCGGGGGCTGGTCGGGCCGGGCCGGGCGCAGGGGCGGATCGGCCCGGCCGACCGGCAGCGGATCGCCCTTGGCGCGGGCGGCAAACCAGCGCGCAGCATGGGCGCGGCCAAGAGCGGTCTTGGCGCGGCCATCGGCGGTGGTCAGCACCTCGACCGCCATCTGCGCAAGCGAAAGCTGCATGTCCCGCCCCTTTGTCCTGACCTTCCATCGGGCGCCGGTCAACCGCCCGGCCGCCGCGCTCAGTCGGCGGCGTTGGCCTCGGCCCGGCTTTTGCCGGCCACATCCAGCGCCAGCGTCGCGGCCATGAAGCCATCCAGATCGCCGTCCAGCACGCCCTGGGTGTCCGAGGTTTCGTGATTGGTGCGCAGATCCTTCACCATCTGATAGGGCTGCAACACATAGGACCGGATCTGGTTGCCCCAGCCGGCATCACCCTTGGATTCATGCGCCTCGTTGATCGCGGCACTGCGCTTGTCCAGTTCCATCTGATACAGCCGCGCCTTCAGCGCGTTCATCGCGATTTCCCGGTTCTGGTGCTGCGATTTCAACGAGCTGGTGACCACGATCCCGGTCGGGAAGTGGGTGATCCGCACCGCCGAGTCGGTCTTGTTGACGTGCTGGCCGCCCGCGCCCGATGACCGGAACGTGTCGATGCGGATATCCTTGTCCTGCACTTCGATGTCGATATTGTCATCGACGACCGGATAGACCCAGACCGACGCGAACGAGGTCTGCCGCTTGTCGCCCGAGCCGAAGGGCGAGATCCGCACCAGCCGATGCACGCCGCTTTCGGTCTTCAGCCAGCCATAGGCATTGTGCCCGGTGATCTTGTAGGCGACCGATTTCAACCCGGCCTCTTGCCCGGCTTCTTCCGACAGCATCTCGACGGTGAAGCCGCGCCGTTCCGCCCAGCGGGTATACATCCGCGCCAGCATCTCGGCCCAGTCCTGGCTTTCGGTGCCGCCGGCGCCGGCGTTGATTTCAAGGAAGGTGTCATTGGCATCGGCTTCGCCGTTCAGCAGCGCTTCCAGCTCTTTCTGCGCGGCGGTTTCCATCAGCGCCTTCAGCGCCGCCTCGGCCTCGGCCACCAGCGCATCCTCGCCCTCGGCCTCGCCCAGCTCGATCAGCCCGACATTGTCGGTCAGGCCGGATTCGATCAGCTTGTAGCCGTTGACCTGATCCATCAGCGTCTGGCGTTCACGCATCAGCTTCTGCGCCCGGGCCGGGTCGTTCCACAGATCGGGCTGCTCGATCAGCGCATTGAACTCTTCCAGCCGATGCGGCGCGGTTTCCCAGTCCAGCCGCTGCGCCAGAAGCGCCAGCGACTTGCGGATCGCGTCCACGGTCTGTTGCGTCTCGGCCCGCATCTTGTCGTCCCTCGCGTCTTGATCGCGTCTAGATCGCGGCCTGATAACGCCTCGCCCGCGCCCGGGCAAGGGCGCGCGCAGAGCGCGGCTTCCGTGGGGCTCAGTACAGCCCGCCGGCCGAGACGGTGCCGAAATCGGCCTTGCCGGGGATCACTGCCGTGCCGCCCGTGGCCGTCGTCACCGTGCTGCCACTGTCGCCATCGGTTTCGCCATAGGCGAACAGAGGCAGGTTCTGGCCCATGGCAAAGCCGCCATCCACCATCGTCCCCAGACCGAACAGCGGATCTTCGCCTTCGCGGAAATACTCGGCCACCACATTGTCGCCCGAAGCGTCATCGGGCAACCGCGCGCCGGTGAAGCGGTCGATCTTGACGAAATAGCCCCCCCGCGGAACCTTGAACTTCGCGCCGCCATATTTCTGGATCGCGGTCTTCATGAAGCTTTCGAAGACCGGGCCGCAGAACCCGCCGCCCGAGACATTGCCCAGCGAGACCGGGTTGTCATAGCCGATATAGCAGCCGGCCACGATGTTTGACGAATAGCCGATGAACCAGACATCCTTGGCGTCGTTCGTCGTGCCGGTCTTGCCGGCGATCGGCACCGGCAGGTTGATGCCGCGCGCGGTGCCGCGCTGGACCACGCCTTCCAGCATCGAGGTCAGCTGATAGGCGGTAATCGCGTCCATCACCCGCTCGCGGTTCGAGGTGACACGCAGCCCCTCGCCCTGCGGCAGGCTGGGCAGGCCGCAATTCTCGCAATTGCGCTGGTCGTGGCGATAGATCGTGCGGCCATAGCGGTCCTGCACCCGGTCGACCAGCGTGGGTTCCACCCGCTCGCCGCCATTGGCGAACATCGCATAGGCCGCCACCATCTTGTACAGCGTCGTCTCCTGCGCCCCCAGCGCATTGGCCAGATAGGGCGACATCCGGTCATAGACGCCGAAGCGTTCGGCATAGGCCGCGACCGTCTCCATGCCGATTTCCTGCGCGATCCGCACCGTCATCAGGTTGCGGCTCTGTTCGATCCCGGTGCGCAGGGGCGTCGGGCCGTAATACTTGCCCGAGGCGTTCTTGGGCGTCCACAGCCCCTGGGCCGTGTCCACCTCGATCGGCGCATCGACCACGATCGTCGCGGGCGAGAAGCCCGAATCCAGCGCCGCGGCATAGACGAAGGGCTTGAAGGACGACCCGGGCTGCCGCGTCGCCTGGGTGGCGCGGTTAAAGACCGAGAACTGGTACGAGAAGCCGCCCTGAATCGCCAGGACCCGGCCGGTGTTCACATCCATCGCCATGAAGGCGCCCTGCACTTCGGGCACCTGGCGCAGGGTCCAGCGGAGGAAGCTGCCATCGGCATCCTTGATCATCCGGCGCACCAGAACCACATCGCCCGGCTTGAAATTGTCGCGGAAGCTGCCCTTCATCCAGTCGATATCGGCGCGCGGCACCACCTGCGGCTCGGCCTCGGTTTCGCGGACGCCCTCGACGCCGATCTTCATCGACTTGTCGGCGATCTCCAGCACCACGGCGGGGAACCAGCCCTCGATGTCGCGCGGCACATCCACCGCGGCCAGGGCGCCGCGCCAGTCGGCTTCCTTGCCCAGCTTGTCTTCGGAGATGGTCTTGCCCGTGCCACGCCAACGGCCGCGGCCGCGGTCATATTTCTCAAGCGCGGTGCGCAGCGCCTTTTCCGCCGCTTCCTGCAGGTCGGGGTCGATCGTCGCCCGGATGGTCAGCCCGCCGGTGAAAAACTCGTCGCGGCCAAAGTTCTTCGACAGCTGGCGGGCGATTTCCTCGGTGAAATAGGTGCGCGAGGGCAGACCTTCGCGGAACGAGGCGAAATCGCCGTTCTGCACCGTCTTCAGCGGCAGCGCGCGTTCGCGCTCATAGGTTGCCTGGTCGATATAGCCGTTTTCCTGCATCTGGCGCAGCACATAGTTGCGCCGGTCGACCGCCTCGTCATATTGGCGCACCGGATGCAGGTCGGTGGGCTTCTTCGGCAGCGCCGCCAGATAGGCCGCCTCGCCCGGGGTCAGCTGGTTCAGCGTCTTGTTGAAATAGGTCTGCGCCGCGGCGGCGACGCCATAGGAGTTCTGGCCGAGGAAGATCTCGTTCAGGTAGATCTCAAGGATCCGCTCTTTCGACAGCGTCTCTTCCAGCCGCGTGGCCAGGATGATTTCCTTGATCTTGCGCTCGATCCCCTTGGTGCCCTGGCGGGTGCCGTCGAGAAGCATGTTCTTCATCACCTGCTGGGTGATGGTCGAGGCGCCGCGCATGTCCTTGCCACGGCTTTTCACCGCCTCGACGAAGGCCGCGATCATGCCGCCGGCATCATAGCCGTGATGCGAGTAGAAATTCTTGTCTTCGGCCGAGATGAAGGCCTGTTTCACCAGATCGGGGATATCCTCGGCCGGCACGAACAGCCGGCGTTCGCCATTGTCGACGAATTCGTCCAGGATCTTGCCCTCGCCGGTATAGATCCGGCTGATCGTGGCCGGGGCATATTGCGCCAGCGTCTCGTGGCTGGGCAGGCCGCGGGAATACATCCAGAAGATGGCCCCGACCGTCAGGGCCCCGAACAGCAGGCCCAGCGTGACCGTGGTGAAGATGGCTCCGAAGAAGGAACCGATGAATCGCAGCACGATCTGCCCCCCGGGATGATTGCGCAGCCTTATAGCAGACGCGAAACCGCGTCAAAACCTTGGCCCGGAAAAGTGATCGCGGCACGCGGGTTCCCGCGGGCGCGCGGTCTGGCCTGAGCCGGGGGGCTTTGCGCGCGCGCCGCCCGCAGGATCGTCTTGCGCAGAGGAAGGCCGCAGAAGAACGCGGCGGGTCAGTTCTTGCGCAGCGCCCGCAGCGCCCGATCCTCATCCGCCCAGGCCAGCAGCGCCTGGCGCAGCGCCTGGGCCATCTTGGCCCGCCATTCGGCATCGTTCAGCCGCTTCATGTCGCGCGCCGAGGACAGGAAGCCCAGTTCCAGCAGCACCGAGGGCAGATCGGGCGATTTCAGCACCGAGAAACCCGCCTCCTGGCGCGGATGGCGGTGCATGCGCAGCCCCTCGGCCTTGATCGCGGCTTCCAGCGCCAGCGCCAGGCGCGCGGTGCGCGGCTCGGTCTCGGCGCGGGCCATGTCCATCAACAGGCTGGCCACCACATCGTCCTGCTCGCTCAGATCCACCCCGGCCAGCAGATCGTCGCGGTCATGCCGTTCGGCCAGCGCTTCCGAGGCGGCATCGGTGGCCTCTTCCGACAGGGTGTAGATCGTGGCGCCCTGGGCCTCGCCCTCGGCGATGGCATCGGCATGCAGCGACAGGAAGACCTGGCCGCCGGCCGCGCGGGCGATGGAGATGCGGCTTTCCAGCGGCACGAAGACATCTTCCTCGCGCGTCATCACCACATTGAAACGGCCATCGCGCAGCAGCAGTTCCTTCAGCTCGCGCGCGAAGGACAGCATCAGATCGGCCTCTTTCTGGCCGTCGCGTTCGGCGCCCGGGTCGATCCCGCCATGGCCGGGGTCGATCACCACAACGATCGGCCCCTCGGCCCGCGGCGCAGAAGACGGCGGCAGGGCGGCGGGGGCGGGCAGCGCCCAATCTGCCGGTTCGGGCAGGGCCGCGGCGGCGGCGAACGCGGCCTGATCCGCGGGCGCCAGCACCAGGCGGATCACCGCGCCCGCGTCCTCGGCCGTGTCCATCTC
>NZ_JAICBZ010000117.1 GCF_020179405.1 Xinfangfangia pollutisoli
GCCTCCAGCGAGCGCAGGTCGTCGCGCTGCAGATCCTCGGGCCGCAGGCCGCGCGCCGCCGCGCCCGGATCGCCGCCCAGAACGCCCACGGCGCGGTACAGAAGCCCAGTGTCAAGATGCGCCAGGCCGAAACGCCGGGCCACGGCGAGGCTGATCGTGCCCTTGCCCGCGGCGGCCGGCCCGTCGATTGCCACTGTAAAGATCATGCGCCCGGCCCTTTCTGTCGCAATCCTGAATAGGGCCTGGCCTGCAGCGCGTCAAACCTGGCCGCGCCGCGGTCACTGTCAGCCCTGGCGGATCGCAGCCCCCAGCCCGTTCATCAGCCCTTCGAAGATCGGGAAAGAGGTGGTGATCGGGCTGCCGTCATCGACCGCGATCTCGCGCTTGGCGGCCATGCCGGCGACAAGGAAGCTCATGGCGATGCGGTGGTCCAGATGGGTGGCGCAGGTCGCGCCGCCGGGCAGACCGCCCGGTCCCATGCCATGGACGATCAGCGTATCGGGATCTTCCTCGATCCGCGCGCCGCAGGCCTCCAGACCCCGCGCCATCGCGTCGATCCGGTCGCTTTCCTTCACCCGCAACTCCTTGACGCCGCGCATCGTGGTGATGCCGCTGGCAAAGGCCGCCACGACCGACAGGACCGGATATTCGTCGATCATCGAGGGCGCGCGCTCGGGCGGCACTTCGATGCCCTTCATGTCGGGCGAGAAGCGCACGCGCAGGTCGGCCACCGGCTCGCCGCCCTCTTCGCGCGGGTTCTGGAATTCGATCAGCGCGCCCATTTCGGCCAGGGTCAGGTACAGCCCGTTGCGGGTCAGGTTCTGGCTGACGCCAGGCACCAGAATGTCGGATCCGGGCACCAGCAGCGCCGCGCAGACCGGGAAGGCGGCCGAGGAGGGGTCGCGCGGCACGGCCACGGTCTGCGGGCGCAGCTCGGGCCGGCCCAGCAGCGTGATGACATGGCCTTCGGCGGTCTTTTCCACCTGCAGCTGCGCGCCGAAGCCCGCCAGCATGCGTTCGGAATGGTCGCGCGTCGCTTCGCGTTCGATCACCACCGTCTCGCCGGGCGCGTTCAGACCGGCCAGCAGGATCGCCGATTTCACCTGCGCACTGGGCACCGGCAGCGCATAACGCACCGGCACGGGGTTGGCCGCGCCGACCACGGTCATCGGCAGCCGGCCGCCCTGGCGGCCATAGGCGCGGGCGCCGAACAGCGACAGGGGGTCGGTCACCCGGCCCATCGGCCGCTTGCGCAGGCTGGCATCGCCGGTGAAGGTCGCGGTGATCGGCGTCGTCGCCATCGAGCCCATGATCAGCCGCACCCCGGTGCCGGAATTGCCGCAGTCGATCAGGTCCGACGGTTCCGAGAACCCGCCAACGCCCACGCCCTGCACCGACCATTCGCCCTGGCCATGGCGGGTCACGGTGGCGCCGAAGGCCTGCATCGCGCGGGCGGTGTCCAGCACGTCCTGGCCTTCCAGAAGCCCGGTCACCCGCGTCTCGCCCACGGCCATCGCGCCCAGGATCAGCGCGCGATGGCTGATCGACTTGTCGCCCGGCACATCGGCGGTGCCGGTCAGCGGGCCGCAGGCGGCCGAGATCATTGCTTGGGCTTCACCATGACCGGACATGCGTCTTCTCCCCTTGAAGTGCCGGGGCCTGATAGCGCAAGCGGGACGGGGCTTCTAGAGGCGGCGGAAGGTCAGGTAATGGGGCGCGCGGCCTTCGCGCAGCGCCTTCTGTTCGTAGCGGGTCGACAGCCAGTCTTCCCAAGCCTCGCCCGGGCCGCCCTGAAAGACCAGGTCGAACCCGGCCGGCGGCACTTCTTCCAGGGTCTGGCGGACGTAATCGGGAATGTCGGTCGCCACGCGGAATTCGGCGCCGGGGGCGGTGACGCGGGCCAGAGGCAGCAGATATTCGGGCGTCACGAAGCGGCGGCGGTGATGGCGCGCCTTGGGCCAGGGGTCGGGATAGTTCAGGAAGACCTTCTGCAGGCTTGCGGGCGGCAGCACGTCCAGCAGGTCGCGCACATCGCCCGGATGCAGCCGCAGGTTCGACAGGCCGGCATTGCGGATCTTGCCCAGCAGCATGGCGATGCCGTTCACGAAGGGCTCGGCCCCGATCAGCGCGACCTCGGGGTGGCGGGCGGCCATATGCACCAGATGCTCGCCGCCGCCGAAGCCGATTTCCAGCCACAGGGGCTTGCCCGCGGCGAAGGACAGGTCGGGCGTGGCGCGGGACGGGTTCTCGGCCGCGGTCACGCCTTGCAGCCGCAGGGGTTCAAGATCCTGGGCCAGGTAATCCTTCTGGCTGGCGCGCAGGGTCTTGCCATGGATCCGGCCATAGAAATTGCGCCGGGGCGCAGAGGGCGGGCTTGGGGGAGGGCTGGGGGGCGGAGTGTCGCTCATGCGCGGGGCCAGTAGCGCCGCGCCGGGCGCCGGTCAAGCGCCGCAAGGCTGCCCTCAGGCTGCGAAGCGCCTGCCGGAGCGTGCTGGACAGGGCCGAAGCGGGGATGGCACTGTCGCCTGATCAAAAGGGGGTCGCATGCGCAGCAGCTTTTTCCCGGCCTATGGGCTTTGGCATTGCGGCGAGGGTTTCCAGACCATCCTGATCATGTGGTATATGGCCTTTCACGCGCGGCTTTCTCCGGCCGAGATCGGCTTTTACCAGGCGCTGCAACTGATCCCCTTCCTGCTGCTGACGGCCTTGGGCGGCAGCCTGACCGACCGGATCGGCGCGCGGACAAGTTTCGCCGCCAGCACCGGGCTATTCGCGCTGTGTCTGGCGCTTTACGGGCTAAGCGATCCGGCCTTCGGCTTTCACGGCCCGCTTTTCGCCCTTTACTGCCTGCTGTCGGGCGTGCTGTCGGCGCTTGCCAATCCCGCGATCGACACCTTCATCCCCGAGGCCACGCCGGCCCCGGCCACAAGGAATGCGCTGATCGCGGCGACGGTGCATAATGTGGCGAAACTTGCCGGCAATGCGGCAACGCTGCTTTTGCCGGTCCTGTCGGCGCTGGGTGGCTTCCTGGCCAATGGCGCGCTGATGGCGGCAAGTGCCGCGCTGCTGTTGCGCCATCCGGGCGCGGCGCGGCCGGCCCCGCCACCGCGCGGGTCTGTCGCGCCCGACCCTTCGGCGCCCAGACGGCTTGCCGCGCATTTCCGCGCCCATCCGCAAAGCTTCGACATCCTTCTGTCCAGTGCCGTCCTGGGTCTGTTCATGATCCCGGCCTTCTATGTCTTCCAGCCGCTGATGCTGCGGACATGGTATCCCGGGTCCGAGTCGCTGATCGGCCTGACCGGTGTGGTGGGTTGGATCGGGGCGATTGCCGCCTCGGCCGTGGCGGTGCGGCTGTCGCATCGCATCCACCGGCCGGGGGCGCTGGCGCTCTGGATCTGGGCCGGGATGGCGGCGCTGTTCGCCGCCCTGCCGCTGATGCCGGGCTTCGGCGCCTATCTGGCGGCGCTGGTGGTTCTGGGGATGAACGGGCTGGGCAAGGCGCTGGTCTATGGCGCCTATCTGCGCGAGGCGCCGGCGCGCGACCGGGGGCTGCTGATCGGCATCGACCAGACGGCGTTCTGGGGGCTGGCCACGCTGGGCACGATGGGGCTGGGGCTGCTGGTGCAGGCGGCCGGGCTGGTGCCGGCGCTTCTGGCCAATGCGCTGGCGATGCTTGGCTGCCTGGCGATCCTGGCGCTGCGGGGGCGGCTGGCCGGGGTGGTGCCGGGCTAAGACGGCGGGTCCAGCGCCGCAAGGGCAGCCGCGCAGTTGACATCCCCGGAATCGGGCGTATAAGCCGCGCCCTGTCCCGGAGCCACCTCCGGGGCTTTTCATTGGTGTTGGTGGCCCCCGCAAGGGGTAGCCTGTCGCCGGGTCCGCCCGGAAAGGACAACGCCCTTCGCATCCGCCCCGTCCGGGGCACAGCAAGGAGATCAGCGGTGACCAAACGCACCTCTGCCAAGTACAAGATCGACCGCCGCATGGGCGAAAACATCTGGGGCCGTGCCAAGTCCCCGGTGAACAAGCGTGAATACGGCCCCGGCCAGCACGGCCAGCGCCGCAAGAACAAGCTGTCGGACTTCGGCACCCAGCTGCGCGCCAAGCAGAAGCTGAAGGGCTATTACGGCGATCTGACCGAAAAGCAGTTCAAGAAGATCTATGCCGAAGCCGCCCGGGTCACCGGCGACACCGGCGAGAATCTGGTGGGTCTGCTGGAGCGTCGTCTGGACGCCGTGGTCTATCGCGCCAAGTTCGTGCCGACCATCTTCGCCGCCCGCCAGTTCGTGAACCACGGCCATGTGACCGTGAACGGCAAGGCCGTGAACATCGCCTCCTACCGTGTGAAGGAAGGCGACGTGGTTGAAGTGCGTCAGAAGTCCAAGCAACTGGCGATCGTGCTGGAAGCCGTGGCCCTGACCGAGCGCGACGTGCCGGATTACCTGGAAGTCGACACCCATAAGATGACGGCGAAATTCGTCCGCACCCCGGGCCTGGGCGATGTGCCCTATCCGGTGCAGATGGAACCGAATCTGGTCGTCGAATATTACGCCAAGAACTGATCCGTTCCGGCCCGGGGGGCTGGAGCCTGGAACCGAGGGGCCGCGCCGCAGGGTGCGGCCCTTTCGCTTTGCCGGCTCAGGCCGTGCCGCGGGCAAAGCGGCCCGGCGGCTGGCCGACATGGCGGCTGAAGGCCGCGCTGAAACTGGCGGCCGAGCCATAGCCGACCCGCCCCGCCACCTGATCCAGCGCCAGCCCGCCGCGGCGCAGCAGGTCCTTGGCCAGCGTCATCCGCCAGGCCAGCAGATATTCCATCGGCGGCAGCCCGACCCGGCTGCAGAAGCGCTGGAAGAAGGCCGAGCGCGACAGGCCCGCGGCCTGCGCCAGGGCGATGACCGTCCAATCCTGTGCCGCATCGCCATGCAGCGCCCGCAGGGCCGGCGCCACGCGCGGATCGGCCAGGCCGCGCAACAGGCCCGGCGCGGCAGTCTGCGCGGGCAGGGCGCGCAGCGCCTCGACCAGCAGGATCTCGACCAGCCGCACCAGCACCAGATCGGCCCCGTCCTGCGCGCGCGCCGCCTCGTCCCCCATCATCCGCACCAGCGTGGTCAGCCGGTCGACGCCGCGAATATGGATCGTCTGCGGCAAAAGCGCCGCCAGAAGCCGCGGATCGGCCGACACGAAGTCGAAATGCCCGCCGATCATGGTCATCTCGGCCGGGCCGTCCTGCCGCCCGTGGCGCAGCCCGTCGCGCGCCGGTTCCGCCGTGGCATTGACCAGGCGGCGCAGGGGCCCCGGCTCGGGACTGGTCAGGGTGAAGCTGGGCGTGGCCGGCAGCAGAACGAAATCTCCGGTCTCAAGCGGGATCGCGGGCGCGCCATCGACCGACAGGCGACAGCGGCCCTGCGTCACCGCGCAGAAGCTGGGCTTGCCGAAATCGTCATAGGCGATGGCCCAGCGTCCCGCGCCGCTGATGCCCTTGGCCATCACGGTCTGCGGGCGGAGAAGGCCGATGATCTGCGACAGGGGGTCGGTCAAAACAGGACTTTCGCACATGAAAAGCGGATGATCACCCGCAGATAATCCTGTTCTGCCGCGCTATCTGTCTTGCGTCAACGTCATACGCAGGAGATCTCACATGAAAACCATCCTCATCACCGGCGCCTCTTCCGGCTTCGGCCATGCCACCGCGCGGCTGTTTCTGGACCGGGGCTGGTCGGTCATCGCCACGATGCGCCAGCCGCGCGCCGGGCTTTTCCCCGACCACCCCAATCTGCGTCTTCTGGCGCTGGATGTGACCCAGTCCGACAGCATCGCCGCCGCTTTGGCCGAGGCGGGGCCGATTGACGTTCTGGTGAACAATGCCGGCCTTGGCATGGTCGGCGCCTATGAGGCGATGCCGATGGCGAAGATCCGCGAGATCTTCGAGGTGAACACCTTCGGCACCCTGGCCATGGTTCAGGCGGCGATTCCCGGCATGCGTGCCCGCCGCGCCGGCACCATCGTCAATGTCACCTCGTCGGTGACGCTGGCAGCGATGCCCTTCGCGGCCGCCTATACCGCCTCGAAACAGGCGATCCAGGGCTTTACCGGCTCTCTGGCGCATGAACTTGCGCCCTTCGGCATCCATGTCCGCCTGGTCGAGCCCGGCTATGCGCCGACCACGCGCTTTTCGTCGAACCTGCCGGTGCCGGTCGCGCAGATGATCCCCGAAGCCTATGCCGATATCGCCCAGCCGATCTTCGCGGCCTTCGCCCATCCGCCGCTGACCACGACCGAGGCCGATGTGGCCGAAGCGGTCTGGCAGGCGGCGCGTGACACGACCGACCGGCTGCATTACCCCGCCGGGGCCGATGCGCTGGCGCTGGCCGCCGCGGCCTGAGTGAAGCGGGGGTTATCCCGCCCCCGGCGCCCCGGCGTCGCGCTTCGCTCTTGCCTTTCGCCGCGGTGCGGCTATGTGCAGGGCGAAGCGCAGCAGGGGCCCCCGTGATGAGCAACCCGTCCACCGTGGAACAGAAATTCGAGCGTGTGCTGTTTGCCAGCCGCTGGCTGATGGCGCCGATGTATCTGGGCCTGGTCGCGGGCCTGGGCATGCTGGTCTTCATCTTCATGCGCGATCTGGGCTATTACCTGCCCAAGCTGCTGATCATGAAGTCGGAAGACGTGATCCTGGTCGCGCTGACGCTGATCGACCTGACGCTGGCCGCCAATCTGGTGCTGATCGTGATGTTCTCGGGCTACGAGAATTTCGTGTCGAAATTCGATCTGGCCGAACACGAGGACCGGCCGGGCTGGATGGGCAAGGTCGATTTCGGCGGGCTGAAGATGAAGCTGATCGCCTCGATCGTGGCGATTTCCGGGATCCATCTGCTGAAGCGCTTCATGGAGATCTCGGATATCGACAGCGCCAAGGCCTTTGGCGAGACCGAGCTGAAATGGCTGGTGATCATCCATCTGACCTTCGTGATCTCGGGCGTGCTGATGGCCCTGATGGATTGGCTGCAGGCGAAATCCTACAGCAGCAAGAAGTAGCGCCGCCCCCAAGGTGCATCGAAATTCTGGTCGGGGGCGCTTGCGGCCTCTGGCCTTGGCCCCGGCCTGTCGCTAATACCCTGACGACAGCAGGAGGCCCCCATGTCAGACGCCATCCGCCCCCAGCCGGGCATCCTTGATATCGCGCTTTACGAAGGCGGCAAGGCGCATGTGGCGGGCGTGTCGAATGTGGTGAAGCTGTCGTCGAACGAAAACCCGTTCGGCAGCTCGGACAAGGTGAAGGACGCCTTCCTGCGCGCGGTCCACAGCCTGCACCGCTACCCCACGACCGACCATGCCAGCCTGCGGGCGGCGATTGCCCAGGTGCATGGGCTGGATGCGGGCCGGGTGATCTGCGGCGTAGGCTCGGACGAGGTCCTGCAGATGCTGGCCCAGGCCTATGCCGGGCCGCGCGACGAGGTGGTCTTCACCGAACACGGCTTCCTCATGTACCGGCTTCTGGCCCATTCCGTGGGCGCAACCCCGGTTCAGGTGGCCGAGCGCGAGCGGGTGATCGATGTCGACGCGATCCTGCGCGCCTGCAACACCCGCACCAAGCTGGTCTTCATCGCCAATCCGAACAACCCGACCGGCACGATGATCTCGCCCGCCGAAGTGGCGCGCCTGGCCGAGGGCCTGCCGCGGCAGGCGATTCTGGTGCTGGACGGGGCCTATGCCGAATATGTCGAAGGCTTCGATGCCGGGCTGGGTCTGGTGGAAGCGCGGCAGAATGTGGTGATGACCCGCACCTTCTCGAAGATCTACGGGCTGGGCGGGTTGCGGATCGGCTGGGGCTATGGCCCCAAGACCATCATCGACGTGCTGAACCGCATCCGCCAGCCCTTCAACCTGTCGACCGCCCAGCTTGAGGCGGCCGAGGCGGCGGTGCTGGATCAGGACTGGGTGGCGAAGTGCCGGCAGGAAAATGCGCGGATGCGCAGCTGGCTGGCCAATGCGCTGGCCGAGCATGGCATCGCCTCGGATGTGTCTTCGGCCAATTTCATCCTCGCCCGCTTCGCCAGCGTGGCCGAGGCCGAAGAGTGCGACCACTATCTGCAATCGCAGGGGCTGATCGTGCGCCGGGTCGCCAGCTACGGCCTGCCGCATTGCCTGCGCATCACTATCGGCGATGAAGCCTCGTGCCGGCGGATCGCCCATGCCGTGGCGCAGTTCAAGGCCACCCGGGCCGAGGGCGCGCCCAGCCCGGCGCCGGTCGAAGGGGCGCCGGCCGGGGTCGTCGAATGACGGCGCCCTATGGCCGCGTCGCACTGATCGGGCTGGGGCTGATCGCCTCGTCCATGGCGCATGCGATCCGGGCCGCGGGCATGGCGACCGAGATTGTCGGCCATGCCAAATCGCCGGAAACCCGCGCCATCGCGCGCGATCTGTTCTGCGACCGGGTCTGCGACACCGCGGCCGAGGCGGTGCAGGGCGCCGATCTGGTGGTGCTGGCGGTGCCAGTGGGCGCCATGGCCGCGATCGCGGCGGAAATCGCTCCGCATCTGAAGCCCTGCGCCACGGTCACCGATGTCGGCTCGGTCAAGGGCGCGGTGGTCGAGGCGGTGGGGCCGCATCTGCCCGCAGGCACGCATTTCATCCCCGGTCACCCGCTGGCGGGCACCGAATATTCCGGCCCGCGTTCGGGCTTTGCGACGCTGTTCAAGAACCGCTGGTGGCTTCTGACCCCGCTGGGCGACACCGACACCGCCGCTCTGGCGCGGCTGCGCGGCTTTCTGGAAGCCCTGGGCGCCAATGTCGACGAGATGGAGGTCGAACGCCACGACCTGGTTCTGGCCGTGGTCAGCCATACGCCGCACCTGATCGCCTATACGATGGTCGGCGTTGCCGATCACATGCGCCGGGTCAGCCAGGCCGAGGTGATCAAGTATTCGGCCTCGGGCTTTCGCGATTTCACCCGGATCGCGGCCTCGGACCCGACGATGTGGCGCGATGTCTTCCTGACCAACAAGGATGCGGTGCTGGATATTCTGGGCCGCTTCACGGAAGAGCTGTTCATGCTGCAGCGCGCCATCCGCATGGGCGACGGGCAACAATTGTTCGACTATTTCACCCGCACCCGTGCGATCCGCCGCGGCATCATCGAGGCCGGGCAGGACACCGCCGCCCCCGATTTCGGCCGTGGGGCGGACCCGGTCAAGGGCTAGGCGGATGCGGCGGGGCCTTGCCTTGGCGCTGATCCTGGCGGCCGGACCGCTGGCCGCGCAAGAGATCGACCGCTCGCCCATACCGCCGCCGAACCCCGCCCATCTGCAGACCGCCCCCGCGCCCGAAGCCGCCGTGCCCGCTGCGGC
>NZ_JAICBZ010000118.1 GCF_020179405.1 Xinfangfangia pollutisoli
GGCCGCGGCCGAGGCCGCGCCCGGCGCGCCGATTGCGGTGGATGGCCAGAAGACCGACGGGATCGAGCCGATCCTGCGCGACCTGCGCGACCGGGTGGCCCTGTCGGCCCCGGTGACCAAGGCGCATGGCAAGCTGGCGGTCTTTCCCGCCGACGCCGCGGCCCTGGCCGATTGGGCGGCCGCGCCCCGGCAGATCGAGGGCGGCTTCGTCACCCGGCCCGGCGTGTTTTCCGCCGATGCGCCCGACCGCGGCTCGGCCCTGCTGGCCCAGGCCCTGCCCGAGGTGCTGGGGCCGAAGGTTGTCGATCTGGGCGCCGGCTGGGGCTTTCTGTCGCGCGCCGTCCTGGCCCGCAAAGGGGTGAAGCGGCTGGATCTGGTCGAGGCCGAGGCCGATGCCCTGGCCTGTGCGCGCGACAACATCACCGATGACCGGGCGCGCTTTCACTGGGCCGATGCCACCAGCTTCCGGCCGGAAAACCTGGCCGAGACGGTGGTGATGAACCCGCCCTTCCACACCGGACGCGCCGCCGATCCCGCCCTGGGGGCGGCCTTCATCGCCGCCGCGCGGCGCATGCTGGCGCCCGATGGCACGCTCTGGCTGGTGGCCAACCGCCATCTGCCCTATGATGCGGTGCTGAGTGCCCATTTCCTGTCGGTCGAGACCATCGGCGGCGATGCCGCCTTCCGCCTGATCCGCGCCGCAAAACCGAAGCGGCCGGCCCGCTAAAGGATCTTCCGCTTCCATGTCATTCTCGCTTTCCGGCAAGACCGCCATTGTCACCGGCGCCGCCGCCGGGCTGGGCCTAGCCATCGCCCGCCATCTGGCCGATCGCGGCTGCAACGTCATGTGCGCCGATATCGACGAGACCCGGCTTGAATCAGAACTGGGCGACGAGGCGCGGGCCGAGGGGCCGATCCGCATCTTTGCCGGCGACCTGTGCCAGAAGCTGACGATCACCAACCTGCTTTCGGCCACCTATGACGCCTTCGACCGCGTCGACATTCTGGTCAATGCCAGCCGCAAGGTCACCGCCTCGGACGTGCTGAACCCCGACGAGGATGCGGTCGAACTGATGTGGCGTCAGAATGTCCTGACCTCGCTGCGCCTGTCGCAGATGGTGGCGAAGCGGATGATCCAGGCGGCCGAAAAGGCCGGGGGCGAGCCGGGGCGGATGATCGGCTCGATCATCAACCTGTCCTCGATCGCGGCGCAGCGGGTGCAGCCCACGCTTCTGGGCTATGCCATGGCCTCGGCCGCGATCGAGCAGATGACCCGCACGCTGGCCGTGGTGCTGGCGGGGCAGGGGATCCGGGTCAATGCCATCGCCATCGGCTCGGTCATGACGGCCAGCCTGCAATCGGTGCTGCGCGAACAGCCCGATTTCCGCGACCGGATCGAGGCGGGCACGCCCTTGGGCCGGATCGCCGGGCCGGATGAACTGGCCGAGACGGTGCAATATCTGGCCTCGGATGCCAGCCGCTTCGTCACCGGCCAGGTGCTGACGGTCGATGGCGGCCGCGGCCTGCTGGATGTGGTCGCGGCGCCGGCCTTCTAGGCCTCTATTCGGGATAGGCCGCCTTGCATTGCGCCACCACGCTTTCGGCGGCGCGGGCCAGCTGGCGGCGCTTGTCCTTCAGCTGCGCCAGCTTGCGCGCCTCGGCCTCAAGGTCGATGGATTGCGGCTTTTTCACCGTCTGATAGCTGCGGCTGCGGCAGGTGGTCAGCACCGGCGGCGGATTGGGGTTCTCGGCCGTCGCGCGTCCGGGCCGGTAGCAGGGCTCGAAACTGGGAAAGCTGATCGTCTCGTCGACCAGCGCATAGCCGCGGGACAGATTGCCCTCGGCCTCGGCGATCAGCCGGTCGACAGTGCGCAGGTCGCGGGTGTTCTGGGCGATGCATTGTTCCTGCGGGGTGCCGCAGGCGGCCAGCAGCAGGGGAAGGGTCAGCAAAAGGCGTTTCATCGGGATGCGACTCGGGGATCTGGGACAGGGGGCCGGTACGGGGCCCAGATTAGCGCCTGGCCGCGCCGCTGCCAAATGACGCCTTGGAAATCTGCCGCCCCGGCTTTAGGCAGGGTCGACGAGGAGACAGGGATGAACCAGGATTTCACCGCGCGCAAGGCCGAGGCCGCGCTTTGGTTCCGCCAGTTGCGCGACCGGATTGTCGAGGCTTTCGAAGCGCTTGAGACGCGGGCCGCGCCTCCGGGCTGCCGGCCGGCGCGCTTCGAAGTGACCCCCACCACCCGCGCCGAGGGCGGCGGTGGCGGGGTAATGAGCGTGCTGCGCGGCGGCCAGATCTTCGAGAAAGTCGGGGTGAACTGGTCGGAAGTGCATGGCACTTTGGGCGAGCGGGCGCAGAAGGCCATGGCGGCGCGCGGTGTGCCGGGCATGGACAGCGACCCGCGGTTCTGGGCTTCGGGCATCTCGCTGGTGGCGCATATGGCCAATCCGCATGCGCCGGCCGTGCATATGAACACGCGGATGTTCTGGACCCCGGGCGCCTGGTGGTTCGGCGGCGGGGCCGATCTGAACCCCTGCCTGGAATATGCCGAGGATACCGCGCATTTCCACGCGCAGATGCAGGCGGCCTGCGACGCGCATGACCCGGGATATTACCCGCGCTTCAAGGCCTGGGCGGATGAGTATTTCTTCATCCCGCATCGCGGCCGGGCCCGCGGCGTGGGCGGGATCTTCTTTGACGATCTGAACACCGGCGGCGGTGCGCGCGACAGCTGGGACGCCGATTTCGCCTTTACCCGCGCGGTGGGCGAGGCCTTCCTGCCCGGTTTCGTACCCCTGGTCGAGCGGCGCTGCACCACGCCCTATTCCGACACCGACCGCGAGGCGCAGCTGGTGCATCGCGGGCTTTATGCCGAATATAACCTTGTCTACGACCGCGGCACCAAATTCGGGCTGGAAACCGGCCATGATGCCAATGCGGTTCTGATGAGCCTGCCGCCTTTGGCGAAGTGGATCTGACCATGGCCGATGTTGCTGCCGATCTGACGCTGCGCGCCGCCTATGCCTCGGTGGTCGAGGATGAGGAAGAGGGGCTGTTGTTCATCGGCTTTGCCGAGGGCGAGGACGAGACCGAACCCTATCTGCTGTTCCGCCAGGCGCTGTCCGGCGGCCCGGTCGAGCTTGAACTGGGGGACGAGACCTTCACCGCCGAAGATGCGGTCGAGACGGTGGCCGAAACGGCAACCGGCCTGACCCTGACGCTGCGGCCCGCCGCGCGGGCGGCGCTGGGTTGGCTGGCGACGGTCGAGATCCGCCTGGGCCCCTTGTGTGAAGATGCCGAACCGGCGGTGGCCGCGCTGCGCGAGATGCTGGGGCCGCAGATCTTCCCGTAAACGCCTCAGCGGCGCCTAGCCCTCGACCGCCATCAGAAGCGCCACGCCGGCCAGCAGGATCGCGATCCCCAGCGCCTGGCGCGGGGTCGTGCGTTGTCCGAAGGCCAGCCACGACACGGCCAGCGCCATCGGCACCTCGATCAGCGCCAGGGTGCGGACATTCGCGGCCGAGGTCAGGGCGAAGGCCAGAAACCAGAAGGCCGAGGCCAGCGCGCCCAGAAACCCCGCCGCCAGCGACCCGCGCCAGACCCGGAAGGCGCCGGTCAGGGCGGGTGGGTCGCGGAAGGCCAGCCACAGGCCCAGCACGACCGATTGGATTGTCTGCGCCAGAACCAGTGTGGTCAGGGCCCGGATCAGGTCGCTGCCCTGGGGCAGGGCGGTGATCCCGCCGCGAAAGCCGATGGCCGACAGGCCGAACAGCAGCCCCGCCGCCAGCCCCATCAGCGCCGGGCGCATGCCGGTCAGCATCTGGCGCCCGGCGCCGGGCTTCAGCGTGGTCACCAGCACGCCGGCAATCGCCACCGCGATGGCGCCCAGCATCGGCAGGGTCAGCGCATCGCCCAGCATTGCCCAGCCCACCAGCGCCACCAGCACGGGTTCCGATTTCAGCCAGGCGGTGGTGATGCCGAAGCCCTGGCTGCGCATCACCTGCAGCATCAGCGCCGTCGCCGCGATCTGCGCCATCGCCCCCATGGCGGTGAACAGAAGCGTGCGCGCGCCCGGCAGCGGCACAGCCTCGGGCAGGCACAGCGCCGCGGTCAGCAGGAACAGCACGGCAAAGGGCAGGCCGAACAGGAAGCGCACATTCGTGGCCCCCAGCGTGCCGATCTTTTCGGTCAGCCCGCGCTGGGCCGCATTCCGGCCCGTCTGCGCCGCCGCCCCCGCGACCGCCGCCCATACCCACAGCATGCCCGTCACGTCCCTTCCGCCCAGCCCGCCTTGGGGTTGCGGGTGAAGCGGTAGAACAGGTTCGGCTCCGAGACCAGATACAGATCGCCGCCGGGGTCGATCGCCAGCCCCTCGGCCTGGGGCACGTCTTCGGTCAGCCCCGCCCAGCCCGACCACAAAGGCAGGGCCGAAACCATCGCCCCGTCCGGCGCATATTCGACCAGGGCCGAGGTCAGATCCGACAGCAGCACCAGATTGCCGGTCGCGTCATGGGCGGAAAGCGACGACAGATCGGCGGCGAAATGCCCGGTACGCTCGTTCGGGCGCCATTCGCGGGCGGTCAGGTTCAGCCCCGGCCCGGCCATGGTCTGGGTCAGGCCCTCGATCACCAAGACGCGGATCGGCCACATTTCCTGCGCCACCAGCAATTGGTCGCGCGTCTGATCCCAGCTGACGCCCTCGAACCCCATATTCGCGAAAGCGCCGAAGCCGAAGGTCAGCTGTGGCGCGCCCTGCAGCGACAGGCGGCGGGTTTCCGGCCCGATCTGCACCCAGGCCAGGCGCTGGTCGCCTTCGTCGGCCACCACGAAGGTCTGGCCCGCGACATGGGTGATGCCTTCAGGATCCTTGGCGCCGTCCAGCGGGATCACCCGGATCAGCCGCCCCTCGGTGGAAATCTCGGCCAGCGCGGGCGGGCGGTTGATCGCGGCGAACAGCGTGCCGGTGACCGGGCTGAAGGTCAGGCCCGAGACATTGTCGCGCAGGCCTTCGATCGGGCGGGCCTCGACCGTGACCTGGTAGAAGGGCAGCCACAGCCCGCGATCCTGCCATTCGGCCCGGGTGTCGCGCATCGCCCAAAGATGCACGCCCAGCCCGAACAGGCCCGAGACCCAAAGCCACAGCGCCGCCGCGACCAGGCCAAGCGCCAGGGCCGGCAGCAGCCAGCGGCGGATCATGCGCCGCGGACCGCGTCGATCATGCGCTTGACGTTGTCGGGATCGGCATCGGGGGTGATGCCATGGCCGAGGTTGAAGATATGCGGGCCACCGGCAAAGGCGCGGGTGACGCGGCGCGCGCCCTGGACCAGCGGCTCGCCGCCCGAGACCAGCAGGTCCGGCGCAAGGTTGCCCTGCACGCAGCCATCCTTCTGCACATTCTCGGCCGCCCATTCGGGCGAGACGGAATTGTCCACCGCCACGCAATCGGCGCCGCTGGCGCGGGCAAAGCCGATGTAGCGATCGCCCGCTTCCCGCGGGAAGGCGATGATCGGCAGGCCCGGATGTTTCGCCTTCAGCGCCGCGATGATCCGGGCGGTGGGTTTCAGCGCGAAATCGGTGAAATCCTGGCCCTTCAGGCTGCCAGCCCAGCTGTCGAACAGTTTTACAACCTCGGCCCCGGCCTGCACTTGCGCCGACAGATACAGGATCGTGGCCGAGGTGATCTTGTCGATCAGGCCCGCGAAGGTCGCCCGGTCGGTGGCCTTCAGCGCATGGGCCGGGCCCTGATCCTTGGTGCCGCGGCCGGCGATCATATAGGTCGCCACCGTCCAGGGCGCGCCGGCAAAGCCGATCAGCGTCGTTTCGCGCGGCAATTCCCGGGTCAGGATGCGCAGCGTTTCATAGACCGGCGCCAGGGTTTCGTGGATCTCTTCGTCCGGGCGCAGGGCGGCCAGTTCGGCGGGCGTGGTGGTGGTTTCCATCCGCGGGCCTTCGCCGGTCTCGAACCACAGTTTCGGCCCCAGCGCCTGCGGCAGCAGAAGGATGTCGGCAAACAGGATCGCCGCGTCAAAGCCATAGCGGCGGATCGGCTGCAGCGTGACTTCGGCCGCCAGCTCGGAATTGTAGCACAGCGACAGGAAATCGCCCGCCTGCGCGCGGGTGGCGCGGTATTCCGGCAGGTAGCGGCCCGCCTGCCGCATCATCCAGATCGGCGGGGTCGGCAGGGTTTCGCCCTTCAGGGCGCGCAGGATCGGCTTGTCGGTCATCAGGTCCTCCGGTCGCGCCCTGCCTTGCCGCTCTGCGGCGGCATGTCAAGCCGCGGGGGCGGCTTCGGGCGTTGAACGGCGCTTCTGTCGCGGGTAAGTCTGGCCCATGGCACAAGACCTTCCCTCCCCGACCCGTCCCCTTCGCATCGGCACCCGCGGCTCGCCCCTGGCGCTGTGGCAGGCGCATGAGGTGCGGCGCAGCCTGATGGCTGCTTTCGCCCTGCCCGAAGCCGCCTTCGAGGTGGTGGTGATCAAGGTCATGGGCGATCAGGTGCAGGACAAGTCGCTGCGCGAGATCGGCGGCAAGGGCCTGTTCACGCGCGAGATCGAAGAGGCGCTGCTGGAGCGCGGCATCGACATTGCCGTCCATTCGATGAAGGACATGCCGGTGCTGCAGCCCGAGGGGCTGGTGCTGGATTGCTATCTGCCGCGCGCCGATGTGCGCGATGCCTTTGTCAGCCTGAAATACGGCTCGATCGCCGAATTGCCGCCGGGGGCCACGGTCGGGTCGTCGTCGCTGCGGCGGCGCGCGCAGCTGGCGCTGCGGCGGCCGGATCTGAAGCTGGTCGAATTCCGCGGCAATGTGCAGACCCGCCTGCGCAAGCTTGAGGAAGGCGTGGCCGATGCCACGTTCCTGGCCATGGCGGGGCTGACCCGGCTGGGCATGGTGCATGTGGCGCGGTCTGCCATCGCGCTCGAAGAGGTGCTGCCCGCCGTGGCGCAGGGGGCGATCGGGGTGGAACGGCGCGCCGACGATGCCGCCACCGCGGCGCTGCTGGCCGCCGTGCATGATGGCGAAACCGCCACGCGGCTGGCGGCGGAACGCGCCTTCCTGGCCCGGCTGGATGGCTCCTGCGAGACGCCGATTGCCGGTTTGGCGGTAATCGAGGGCGATGCGCTGTGGCTTCGCGGCGAGATCCTGCGTCCCGATGGAAGTCAGGCGATTTCCGGCGAAAGGCGCGGGCCTTTGGCTCAGGCCGCCGATCTGGGCGTGGCGCTGGCGGAAGAGCTGCTGGCGCAGGCGCCGGCGGGGTTTCTGGCCGGCCATTAGGGCCCGCTGCGGTTCAGGTCTTAAAAATCCGTCACAAAGGCTTTACGTCTGGCGCAGGCGGAATTTGTGGAACGGGCCGTGACGGAAACAACCCAACCCAGCTTGACCAAGGCCGTGGCCGATGCGCTGCGCGGCCCGATGCGGCGTGTGCATCCGGTCGATCTGCCGGATGGCCGGCGGTTCTGGCTGAAGCGGGTCGAACGGATGGGGCTGGTGCTGCGCCTGCAGAAGGGCGACCCGCAGGAGCGGTTCGAGGCCGAGCGGCAGGGTCTGCATGTGCTGGCCGAAAAGGGCATGCCCGTGGTGCCGGTGGTGATGGAGGGGCCGGATTTCCTGGTCACCCCCGATATCGGCCAGGCGCTGACCCTGATGGACAAGGCCGATCCGGCCGAGGCGGCGCGGGCCTTTGCCGCGGCGGGCAAGTCGCTGGCGCTGCTGCATTGGGCGGGGCTGGTGCATGGCCGCCCGGCGGTGCGCGACATCTGCTGGGACGGGCGCGAGGCGCGGTTCATCGACCTGGAACGCTTCAAGCCGGGGCGGCGCGGCGGCTTCTGGCAGGCGATGGATGTGGTGATCTTCACCCAAAGCTGCTTCGTGCGCTGGCCGGGCGAGACCCGGCTTCTGGATGCGGCGCTGGCCGCCTATGCCGCCAACGCCCCGGATGGCGCGATGGAGCGGGTCGCGCGGGTCTCGCGCGGGTTGTGGTGGCTGGCGGCGCTGGCCGCGCTGGCCCGGATCTTCCGGCCGAACAGCAGGGATCTGCGCGCCGTGCCGCAGACCCGCCGTCACCTGGGCCAAGACGGGCTGGGCTGAGGGCAGGCCGGGCCAAGGCGGGCCGGGCTGAGGCAGACCTATTCCTGCCCGCGCAGCACCCGCGCCGGCCGCACCGAAAGCGGCCGCGCGGCAAAGGCCAGCCCGGCCAGAAGCGTGGCCAGCACGCCCCCCAGCACGATGCCCAGGGCCGAGACCGGCTCGAACCGATAGGGGCTGTCCATCACGAAGCGCATCACCGCCCAGCCGGAAATCGCCCCGGCGGCAATGGCGACCAGCCCCGCCGCCGCCCCCAGAAGCGCAGCGCGCAGGGCGAAACTGGCCAGGATCCGGCCCCGCGTGGCGCCCAGCACCTTCAACAGCGCCGATTCGTAGGCCCGCGCGCCTTCGCCCGCCGCCGCTGCCCCGATCAGCACCACAAAGCCGGTCAGCAGCGTGCCCGCCGCCGCCCAGGCCGTGGCCGCGGCAATGGCGCCCAGCGCCTCGCTGACCCGGTCCACCGTCTCGCGGATGCCGATGGCGGTGATGTTCGGCCAGGTCTTGGTGACCGCCTTCAGGATCGCCGCCTCGGCTTCGGGCGGGGCATAGACCGTGGCGATATGGGTATGCGGCGCGCCGGCCAGCGCCGCGGGGTTCAGCGTCATTACGAAGCCCATGCCGGCATTGGAAAAATCGACATCGCGGAACGAGGTGATCGTCGCGGTGATGTCGCGGCCCAGGATATTGGTGGTGATCCGGTCGCCCAGTTTCAGCCCCATCTCGGCGGCCTCTTCGGCGGCAAAGCTGATCTGCGGCGTGCCCGCGTAATCCTGCGGCCACCAGGTTCCGGCGGTGACCTTGGTGCCCTCGGGCGGCGCGGCCGCATAGGTGATGCCGCGGTCGCCGCGCACCACCCAGTGATCGCCCGCCACCTCGCGCGCGGGGCGGTCGTTGATCTGGGTGATCACGCCGCGCAGCATCGGCGCGCTTTCCACCTGGGTCACGGCGGGGTTTTCGGCCATCATCGCGCGGAACGGCTCGATCTGGTCGGGCTGGATGTCGACGAAGAAGAAGGCCGGCGCCCGGGTCGGCAGGTCGCGGTCGATGGCGGCGCGCAGGTTCCAGTCGATCTGACCGACCGCGGCCAGAACCGACAGGCCCAGCCCCAGCGACAGGACGACCGGCAGCGCGTCCGAGCGCGGGCCGCCCACCGCCGCCAGCGCCGCCCGCAGCACCACGAAAGCCAGACCCGACAGGATGA
>NZ_JAICBZ010000119.1 GCF_020179405.1 Xinfangfangia pollutisoli
CATCGCCGCCGCCATGCGTCGCGACAAGCCGGGCCAAAGCCTCGACATCGGCAGGCCCCGCGCATTTCGGCAGCACAGAGCCCGCCGGGGCGGCAGCGGCGGAGGCGGCGATCTCGGCCCGGATCACGAAATCGCCGATCTTCAGCCGCATGCCCGGCACCAGAACCGCCGTCACCCCCTGCCCCAGGGGCGCCGGCGCGCCGTCCAGGAACAGCCCGCCCCGGCTTTCATCGGTGACGCGATACTGCCCGCCCTGCCCCATCACCACGCAATGCCGGCGCGAGACGAACATCTGCGGGTCTTCGATCCTCCAGTCGCAATCCTCGCCCCGGCCGATCACCACCCGGCCCTCGCCCAAGGCGAATTCGCTGCGGGCCTGCGGCGTGGGGCCGGATTCCAGGATCAGGCGCAGGCTCATGCCGCGGCCTCCGCATCGCGGGCGGAAAAGCCGCGGCAAAGCCAGTCGCCGGCATCGCGCGCGGGCCTGGCGCCGATCCAGGCGGTGCGGCCCAGCGCGCATTGGCCCAGCCGGGGCTCGGGGATCTCGTCCCGCGCCAGCACCAGCCGCAGATCAAACTCGATATCCGAGCCGGCAACGAAGCGGATCGCCCGGCGCAGCGCCGCCATCGCGCCCGTGTCGCGGATCAGCTGCAGATAGACCGGCAGGGGCAAGGGGCCCAGCCGCAATTCGGCCCGGCCCTGGCGCTGGAACACCCGGCGGCCGACCAGGGCGCCCTGCCCCAGCGCGTTGAACCCCTGGCCAAGCCGCGTCTGCAGCGGGCCGGGCACTTCCAGCCAATGGCCGATGAATTCGACCAGCCGCACCTGCACGCCCAGAAGATCGGACAGATAGCCGGTCAGCCGCTCAGGCCCGTTGACCTGATGGCCCAGCGCGGTGGCCTGGCGCAGCGCCAGATCGGGATCGGCGGTCCTTGCATTGGCCGCGCGCAACCCGGGCAGGCCCACCCCGCCCAAAGCCCGCAGCAGCGCCATGACCCGCCCGCCGACCCCATGTTCCACCTGCACCTCGGGGCGCAGATCGCCCCAGGCGCGCCAGTACAGCGCCAGCTGCCGGTGCTGCAGCATATTGGCGAAATCCAGAAAGCTGGTATCCGCCGTCACCCGCGCCTGGCCCGAGGAAAACCAGCGCTCGGCCTGCCGCGCCATCACCCAGCGGGTCAGATGCAGCGGCATGGCGCCTTCCGGGCCGAAAAGCCCCAGCACCTCGACCTCGACCCGCGCGGGATCGCCGTCGCCGGGCGGGGTGAAGCTGGCCACATCGCGCACCGCCATCGACAGCCGCGCCCTTTGGCCCAGCCGCGCCGGTTCCTTGCCCGGACCGCCCGAGCGGCCAAAGCGCAAGCCATCGCGTTCCAGCCGGCGCAGCAGCTCGAAAAAGCCGATCTCTTCGGGCTCCGGGTTGCGGAAGCCTAGATCAGGTCGCGGATGCCCAGGGCCATCGGCCATGTCACCTCCTCCTGTCTTTGCTGCAACCGCGTCTTGGTGCGGACAAAACTGTTGATGCTGGCATGGCGCGCGAAGAGCCGGCTCAACAGCGCCGACAGCAGCAGCACGCTGGCCCCCGACAGCGGCGCCTCGTCCAGATGCAGGGTGATCTCGATCCCCTTGCCCAGACACAAGGGCCCCGGCAGGTCCAGCCGTTCGATCACCGGCCGGCTGGTGACACGGTTCAGCGCCCGGATATGCCGCGCCAGTGCCGGATCGCCGCGGTCGGCGTACAATTCCAGAAGCGCCCGCAGAGGTTCGGCGCCGCGGCTTTCCTCGGCCAAGGACAGATGGTTCAGCGACAATTGCGCCACCAGCCGCCAGGTCAGATCGTCCATCGCCGCCTCGCCCTCGCGCCCGACCTGGGGAAGGCTTGCGGCCAGCGAGGCGCGCGGGCGGCGCAGCGCGGCCAGCAGATCCACACGCGCCACCGGATCGCCGGTTTCCAAGGCCAGCCGCGGCGTGTCGTCGAAGATCGGCAGATCGCGGTTCGACACCAAGGCGCGGATGTCCAGCCGCCGCAGCGGGCGGTTCTGCTGCACCTCGGCCGGCCGCGCGACCGAAAGGAACAGATCGTCGCCGGTGTAAGAGGTGCGGGTCTGGCCGCGGCGCAACTCATCGCCCCCCGGCCGCCGGGGCCGACGTTCGACCGTATAGACCATCCCCGAGCCCAGCCGCGACGCGGGCGCGTAAAGCGGATGCAACTCGGATTGCGGGCCGTCGGTTTCGGCATCCGACACCCGCAGCAGCCGGTGGATTTCGAAATCCAGGGGCCGCGTGCGGTCGGCATGCACGACATGCGCCGTGGTCCGGGGGTCCATCTCGACGATGTTGCACTCTTTTTCAAAGAGATTGACGATCGGCACCGCGAACAGCCGGAAATCCTTGGCCGAAACCTCGGCAATTCCCGGCGCCGGGCGGCCTAAGGGCAGGATCACCTCCAGCCCGCGCAGGCCCGCCGCCCGCACCGCCGGCTGCAACCCGGTCAGCCGCAGGGCGTGAAAGCGGTCGGGCATCAGGAAATATTCGCGCAGCAGCCGGTAGCCTTCGAAACTGGGACGCAAGCGGGGCAACAGCGCCTCGTCATCGCGCAGGCCCAGAAGGCCGGGCATGGGGGCGGCATGGAAGGGCGCGGCCGGTTCGGCATGGCGGGCGAGGGCCGGCAAGGGCGCCGCGAAAAGCGCGTCAAAAATCGCGCCCGAGCGCGCGCCATGCGAGAAATCCAGATCCAGCCGGTCCAGCGACAGATCCGAGATCGTGCCCGCGCCCTGACGGCGGAAGGTCAGCCGCAGCCCGGCCTCGGCGCCCTTCATCTTCGCTTCGGGCACGCCCGCCGCCGTCAGCGCGCCGCGATCCTGCAGGTAGTCAACGCTGGCCAAAGCGATGGGCCACAGCGTCACATCCTGCGCGGTCGTATAGGTGGCGCGGGTCGAGATCCCCTCGCGCAATGCCGCGACCAGCCGCGTGCCGCGGCGCACCACATGGCCATCGGCCATGGTCTGCACCTGCGGGCCCGGATGCAGCACAACCGTCGACATGGCGGGCGCGGGGCCGGCCAGATCGGGGTACAAGGCATCCAGCACGCCGCGCACATGGCGCTGGCTTTCGGCATCCAGCTTCAGCCGGGTGCGGGCCGCCAGATAGGCCACGCCTTCCAGCAGCCGTTCCACATAAGGATCGGGGCAAGGTACCGAATCCAGCGACAGGTTGCGCGCGACCGTGGGATGCAGGCCCGCAAATTCCAGCGCCAGCTCGCGGATATGGGCAAGTTCGGCCTCGTAATAGCCCAGGAAGGCGCGATCCATCGCCTAGGCCTCCTCGATCCGGGTCGCGGCGCGGCCATTGTCCAGGTCGATCGTCGTCGACAGCCGCAGCCGTTCGGGCACCGGAGACAGCATCAGCACCGCCTCGATCTTCACCTTCAACCCCTCGCGCCCCGAGGTATCGACGCTGATCTTGATCGTGTCGCGCTTCAGCCGCGGCTCGAAGACCGCGACGATTTCCTTCAACTCGCGCGCCAGGACTTCGGGTTCGAAATCGCGGGCGCGGCGGCCGGAAAAGGACGGCACGCCGAAATTCAGCACCGAGCGCTGCACATGCGGGAAATCGGCCAGAACATCCTGCAGATCCTCGACATTGCCGCGTTCGGCATCGGTCCAAAGAAAGCGTGCCTGCAGCCGTTCCATTCCGAACAGCTCTTCCAGATCGCGGCGCACCGCTTCGCGCAGGATATCGGCCGTCACCACGATGCCGCGGTCTTCCAGAAAGGCCCGCCGGGCCAGCAGTTGCAGGAATTGCGCCAGTTCACGCCGGCGGTCCTCGTCCAGATCGCCGGCCTGATCCACCGCGCGCGGCCCCTGGGCGATCATCGCCTCAAGCCGCTCGGCACCAAGGGCCTGCGCCAGCTCGTGCCGGCGCAGGTCGGTTTCGCTGACAAGACCCGGAAGGTCGTCGATCAGCCTGTCCCAGAGGCTGGGCTGCACCGCCTCGCGGCGCGCCTGCACCTGGACCTGGCCTTGCGCCACGGCATGTTCCTCCTTCCGGGTCAGGGCGCCGCGCCTTAGCGCGCGGCCACCAGATCGTATTCGACCTCATGCTCGTCGCCGGCCGAATGGTCATCGGCCTGCAGCACGTATTTGAAGGTGACCTTCTCATAGGACACGCCCACGGTTTCCGAGACCAGCTCGTTCGAGGTTTCCTCGGGGGCGTTCTGCGCCATCTGGTAGGACGAGATGATGCAGTTCTCGAGCGTGATGATCAGGTAATCCAGATGCGCATCGCCCGAATCCTTGCGGGCGGTGAAGACGATTTCCTTGAAGGATTTGCCCTTGGCGCAGGCCAGCATCAGATAGGGCGAGGCCGCATCCAGCCATTTGTTGAAGGTGAAATCCGACAGGGTGGCGCGGCCACGGGTGCGGCCCGAGCCGACCGAGGCCGAGGACATCTGCTTGGCTTCGAATTGCACGCCGAAGCAGTCGATTTCCTTTTCATGATCGGCGCGCTTCGATTCCCCGTCGATGCCTTCGATCTTCAGATAACCCGTAAATGCCATTTCCTTTTCCTTTCAAAAGGTTAGAACTTCGATGAAAATACCCTTCGACCAATACCCGAAGGGGTCGCTTCAATTCCGCCGCCCTCCCGGGGGCCGCGCGTTTGCCGCGCGCGCGCCCGGGCGGCCTGCGGTCAGGCGCCCTTGACCGAGGGAAGCTCGGACACCAGCCGAAGGCTCGCGTTGATGCCTTCCAGCTGGTAATGCGGGCGCAGGTAGAACCGGGCATTGTAATAGCCCGGCCGGCCCTCGACGCTGTCGACCTGCACTTCGGCCATGGCCAGCGGGCGCTTGGCCTTGGCCTTGTCATCGGCCATGGCGGTATTGGCCAGGACGTAGCGGTTGATCCATTCCGACAGCCAGACCTGCATGTCGTTGCGTTCCTTGAACGTGCCGATCTTGTCGCGCGCGATGGCCTTCAGGTAATGCGCGAAACGGCACACCGGCAGCAGATAGGGCAGGTTCGCCGACAGCCGTTCATTCGCCTGGGCGTCGGGGTCGACCAGACGGCCGGCGCGGGCGTCATCGTCCTGCAGGCTGTGGGCGCCGATGAAGGCCGCAAGATCGGTGTTCTTGCGGTGCAGGATCGGCATCATCCCCAGCTTGGCCAGTTCCGCCTCGCGCCGGTCGTCGATGGCGATTTCCGTGGGGCATTTCATCGCGATCGAGCCGTCATCGGTCGGGAAGGCATGGACCGGCAGATTGGTGACCGTGCCGCCCGATTCCACCCCGCGGATCTGCGTGCCCCAACCATACAGCTTGTGGCTGCGGTTGATGTTCACGCCCATCGCGAAGGCTGCGTTCATCCAGACGTAATGGTCATGCTTGCCATCGATTTCCTCTTCGAAGGCAAAGCCCTTGACCGGCACGGTATTGGCGCCATAGGGCAGCCGCGCCAGAACGCGCGGCATGGTCAGCCCGATGTAGCGGGCATCCTCGCTTTCGCGCAGCGACTGCCAGCTGGCATAATCGGGCGAAGAGGTGATCTGCTTCAGATCCTGCGGATTGGGCAGTTCCTGCCAGCTTTCCATGCGGAACAGCTGCGGCGCGGCCGCGGCGATGAAGGGCGCATGCGCGCTTGCACAGATGCCCGACAGGTTGCGCAACAGCCCCACATCGCGGGGATGATGGCTGAACTCATAGGCGCCGATCAGCGCGCCATAGGGCTCGCCGCCGAACATCGAGTATTCCTCGGAATACAGCTTCTTGAAGGCCGGAGACTGATCCCACATCTGGCCTTCGAAGTCTTCCAGCTGGTCGGCCAGCTGATCCTTGGTGATGTTCAGCACCCGGATCTTCAGCTTGGCATCCGTCTCGGTGTTGTTGACCAGATAATGCAGGCCGCGCCAGCTGCCCTCCATCTGCCGCATTTCCGGCGCGTGCAGGATTTCGTTCATCTGGGTGGTCAGGATCTGGTCGATCCCGGCGATCAGCGACTTGATCGACTTCACCGCATTGCCGGAAATCGTTGCCGTGCCCGATTTCTCCTGCGCGGCAAGGGCCAGGTTCTGCACCAGCTTCTTCAGCTTGGCCGAACCGTCATCCTTGACGCGAAAATCCTTTTCCAACAGGTCGTTGAATTCCCCCAGGTCGATCGCCTGAGCTTCGGCCGCGCCCGGGGCGCCGGCAGCCTTTTCGGTCTCGGCCATTATTCGGTGCCTCCCTGATCCTTCATCGCCTCGGTCGCCACCTGCTGCAGCAGGGGTTCATTCTGCAGAAGCTGGGCGATGCGCTTTTCGGCATTCACCTTGCCGTCCATATAGCTGAGCAGTTCCTCCAGCTGCTTGCGCATCGCCAGCAATTCGGCCAGCGCCGGCACCTGTTCGGCGATCTTGTCGGGGGCGAAATCGCCCATCGACTTGAAGGACAGATCGACGAACATCTCGTCATCCGCCGCCTCGCCTTCCTTCCCGGGCAGGGTGTTCTTCACCCGCGCCTTCACCCGCGGCGCCAGCGCCTCCATGAACTTGTTGAACCGCCCCGCATCGACCTCGACAAAGCTGCGGTCGGCCGGGGCCTTCATCGCCTCGCGCGTCTCGGACTTGCCGGCCAGATCGGCCATCACGCCCATCACGAAGGGCAACTCGATCGTGGTCGGGCTGCCGTAATGTTCGACGTCATAGGCAATCTGCACGCGCGGAGCGCGGTTTCGTTCAATCACTTTCGCCTTGCTCTCGCTCATGGCTCATTCTCCCCTGGATCTGTTCTTTTCTTCGAAAACCCCCGCGACCGAGCGGAATTCCTTCAGCCCGCTCGGCGCGATTTCTTCCATCAACTGCATGAAATTCATTGGAACCATCTTGCGCATCCGCCGGGCCAGATGCGGGATCGGGCTGGACGGCTCGGTGCGTTCGTAAAAGTCGATCACCAGATCAAGGCAGCGCTCGACGTCGCGGCGCGAATTGATCTGGCCGGGAATGGCGGCCGGGCCCGGCGCAGCCGCGCCGTTCGGGGCTTGGGTCATGGCAGGGCCTCCGGTCGGGGCCAGGGATGCGGGGGCATCAGGGGCCGCGGGCGCAGCGGCGGCGTCCAGCGTCTGGGCGATCCGCGCCAGGAACCGGCCCAGCGCATCGAAGCGCACCCCCACGTCGTTTTCCGTCACATGCGGCGCCAGCGCCGCTTCCAGCGCCGTCAGCTGGGCCCGGCCCTCGGCCAGCGCGGCCTTCAGCGCTTCCATATCCTCGGGCCGTTCCGCCGCCGTCGCCCGGCAAGCCGCCGTCACCCGGTTCAGCCGCGCCTCATGGCCGGCAATCAGCGCAGCCTGTTCCTTCTCGCTTAAGCCGCTGGGCATTTCCGAGGCGAAGGCGGCCCGGCTGAGCGCCCCCGCCGCCAGATCGCCCCCGGTGACCGGGCCGATGCCGCGCGGCGCCAGAAGCGTCACGAATTCCAGATCGCCCAGCACCCCGCCATCGGGATTTTCCAGCTGATACAGCGCATTGATCCGGCGCAAGGCCGCCTCGCGCTTGCCGCCCGCCGGGCGCAGCGCCGGATGCAGGCTGTCCCAATAGCCCGAGACCGTCTCGGCCAGAAGCTTCAGCCCCGGCGCCAGCCCCGCCATGCGCTGGTCGTTCACCCAAAGCCGCGCGACGATCACCAGAAGCCGCAGATCGCGGCCCGCCCGCGACAGCGCCGCCGCCTCTTCGGCCAGTTCGGCCCAGTCCAGCTCGACCTGACCAGTTCCGCCATCCTCGACCAGCTTCAGCCGGGCGACGCGGCCCGCGGGTTGCAGACGATTTTCCAGCGCATGGAACCGCGCATCGTTGCGCAGGTCACTGCCCGAGGGCGACCCGCCATCCAATGGGGTGAGAAAACTCTCAAAATCCATAGCGCCAGTGCCGAATAAGAAAAGAAAAAGCTGCGATATCCGCGAAGACTGTCAGAGGAATACGATTCTTGCAACGAAACTGACGCCAAGGATCGGCGCCCGTCCCGCAGCGGTCAAGGTCGGGCATCCAATAGGCGCGAGGCGAAGGCCAGGATATTGCCGGGGTCTTCGGCCTGGGCCTGGGCCAGCGCCTCGGCGAAGGAGGTGATCGATTCGTCGCGCGGCCGCCGGGTCGGGAACAGATCGTCGCGCACCACGAAGGCCAGGAACTCGCTTTTGCCGAAATCGCCGTCATTGATCACCAGCGCCAGCCGGCTGCGATCCTCGACCAGCTCGGCGAAAGAGAACATCACCCGCACCCGCCGCGTGCCCGCCTCGACCACGCCCAGCCGCGAAATCTCGGTCTCGGGCGCATTGGCATTGGGCAGGATGTTGATCACCTTATGGGTGTTGTCGACCACGACGACCCACAGCTTGCCGCCCCGAATCTGCTCGGGGATCAAGACATCGACGACCGGATTGTCGCCCTTGTGGAAGACGCCGGTCAGATTGGGCGCGCCGGTCTTGCCATCGGACAGCCGGATCGAGATCGCATCGGCCGGCACATCGGGCAGAACCTGGCGCACGGCGCAGACATCGGGGTTCAGCGCCGCCAGGTCGATGCGCAGCTTGCGGTCGCCGATCGCGTCGCGCAGGGCAAGCTGCAGGTCGGCCGCCAACTCGCTGCCGGGGGCAAAACCGGTGACGGTGATCGTGGCGCCCAGCGGGTAGCCCCCGGCCGGCGGGTCGCTTTGGGCCAGCCGCCCGCAAGACGCGCGGCCGTCCAGCACCGCCTGCACATCGGCGACCGGCAGAAGCCGCGGGCCGATGGTCAGCGTCGCGCTCAGGGTGAAACCATTGGCCGCCGCCCAGCCTTCCAGCGCCGCGCGGATCGCCTTGGCCGCACCCGCATCGGGGGCCAGGCCCTGAACCTTCGCCGTCAGGTCCAAGACCTCGATCTGCCAATCCTCCAGCCCCTTGGCCGCGCCGAACAGCCCCGCCACCGCCGCAGCCCAGCCCGGGCCCGGCACGCCCTGGGCCAGCGTCAGCGCCTGCGGCGCGGGATCGGCGCCCGCCAGCCCGGCAAAGCCCGCGCGCAGGCTGGCGGCCGCGGCCTCAACCGGCGCATGGCCGGTCAGGCTTGCGGGCGCCGGCCCCTCGGCCGCCCGCGCGG
>NZ_JAICBZ010000012.1 GCF_020179405.1 Xinfangfangia pollutisoli
GATGACTATGTCAGCCTGGGCCGCGATGTGGAAAGCCAGGTGCTGGCCCGCGCCATCCACGCCCATATCCACCGCCGCGTCTTTTTGAACGGCAACAAGACCGTGGTCTTCCCGGCTTCGCCCGGCAGCTACGCCTCGGAACGCATGGGCTAAGCGCGCCCCGAGCGCGCCGCCCGGCTATTGGATCGGGCCGGCCCGGGTGACGATGATCGCCGCCGGGCCGCCCCCTGCCCCGCCCCCTGCCCCGCCGTCAAGGCCCGCCGCGCGGCTCTGGCAACGGGTGGCCAGATCGGTCAGCGCGTCGATATCGGCATCGGCCGCGACATCGCCGAACAGCCACATCGCCCCGGCCGAGGCGCGCCAGGCCAGGGTGCAGGGCCGGGTGCAGCTGGTCGGACAGGCCGAGCCCGACAGCTCGAACCCCGCGCCCAGACCCGCCAGGGCAATGGCCGAATGCAGCTGCGCCAGCAGCGCCAGGCCGGGCCGGCAGGGCTGGCCGGTATGCCGGCAGATCTGACAGAGGTGGATCTGATGCGCCGCGGGCTTGGCCCCGGCCGGGCAGGATCGCGCCGCCAATGGCGGCATTGGATGGTCCATCGCAGGCTCCTTCCGGGGCACCCCGCCCGGCTTGGTGGTCATTTCACGCGATGGCAGGTCTCCTGACTTGCGGGTCGCGGCCTTTCCCCACCTTCCCGGTCCGGCGCAGGGCGCGAAGGACCAGTGGTCGCTCGGGGGCAGGCTCGCCGCTTACAGTTGCGGGGGCAGTCGCGGCCTTGGCTTCGGGGATCCCCCCTTGGCCGCACCGCGTTCCCTTTTAACCCGGACAGGGATGCAAGCGCATCTCGGCCCGGGAACCATCGCGCCCAGATGGTCGCGCCGGGCCGGCGAAGTCAAGCCCGCGCCCGCGCGATTGGACATGAGACAATTTCATGTTCTTCAAGAGAATTATGAATTTCAAGCATCTGGCTGGCCGGCCTATATCCGCTGCAACCAGCCTTGGGATCTTCGATGACCGTGCCTCTTCCCCCCGTGACCGCCGCCGTACCGGCCGAACTGCAAGCCGCCGCGCAGCAGCGCATCCTGATTCTGGACGGGGCGATGGGCACGCAGATCCAGGCCCTTGGCCTGTCGGAAGAGGATTATGCCGGCCAGAAGGCCGGGGCCTGCTGCCGCCACCACTCGGACCACCCGCAGAAGGGCAACAACGACCTGCTGATCCTGACCCAGCCGCAGGCGATCGAAGAGATCCATTTCCGCTATGCCATGGCGGGGGCCGATATCGTCGAGACCAACACGTTTTCCGCCACCAGCATCGCCCAGGCCGATTATGGCCTGCAGGAGGCGGTCTTCGATCTGAACTCGGAAGGCGCCCGGATCGCCCGGCGCGCGATGGACCGCGCCATGGCCATCGACGGGCGGCGGCGTTTTGTCGCCGGGGCGGTCGGGCCCACGAACCGCACCGCAAGCCTGAGCCCCGATGTGAACGACCCGGGCTACCGCGCCGTGACCTTCGACGATCTGCGCCTTGCCTATGGCCAGCAGGTGATGGGGCTGATCGCCGGCGGGGCCGATCTGATCCTGATCGAGACGATCTTCGACACGCTGAACGCCAAGGCCGCGATCTTCGCCTGTCTCGAGGCTTTCGCGGCCAGCCGGGTGCATCTGCCGCTGATGATCTCGGGCACCATCACCGATGCTTCGGGGCGCACCTTGTCGGGACAGACCCCCACGGCCTTCTGGCATTCGGTCATGCATGCCCGCCCCTTCACCGTCGGGCTGAATTGCGCGCTGGGCGCCTCGGCCATGCGGCCGCATCTGGCGGAACTGGCGGCCGTGGCCGAAACCCGGATCTGCGCCTATCCGAATGCCGGGCTGCCCAACGCCTTTGGCCAATATGACGAAGGCCCGCAGGAAACCGCGCGCCAGGTGGCGGATTTCGCCCGCGACGGGCTGGTGAATGTGGTGGGCGGCTGTTGCGGCACCACGCCCGAGCATATCCGCGCGATCGCCGAGGCGGTGGCCCCCTTCTCGCCGAGGGCCGTGCAATGACCCCTCTTCTGCGCTTGTCTGGGCTGGAGCCCTTTGTCCTGACGCCCGACATTCCCTTCGTGAACATCGGCGAGCGGACCAATGTCACCGGCAGCGCCCGGTTCCGCAAGCTGATCGTCAACCGCGATTATGCCGCGGCACTAGAGGTCGCGCGGGATCAGGTGGAAAACGGCGCCCAGATCCTGGACATCAACATGGACGAGGGCCTGATCGACAGCAAACAGGCCATGGTCGATTTCCTGAACCTGCTGGCGGCCGAGCCCGATATCGCCCGGGTGCCGGTGATGATCGACAGTTCCAAATGGGAGGTGATCGAGGCCGGGCTGAAATGCGTCCAGGGCAAGCCGGTCGTCAATTCGATCAGCCTGAAAGAGGGCGAGGCGGCGTTTCGCCATCATGCCCGACTGTGCCAGGCCTATGGCGCGGCCGTGGTCGTCATGGCCTTTGACGAGACGGGCCAGGCCGACACGTTCCAGCGCAAGACCGAAATCTGCGCCCGCGCCTATCACATCCTGGTCGACGAGCTGGACTTCCCGCCCGAAGACATCATCTTCGACCCCAATGTCTTTGCCGTCGCCACCGGCATTGAAGAGCATGACAATTACGGCGTCGACTTCATTCAGGCCGCGCGCTGGATCCGGCAGAACCTGCCGCATGCCCATGTCTCGGGCGGGGTGTCGAACCTGAGCTTCTCGTTCCGCGGCAATGAACCGGTGCGCGAGGCGATGCATGCGGTCTTCCTGTATCACGCGATCCAGGCCGGCATGGATATGGGCATCGTCAATGCGGGCCAGCTGGCGGTCTATGACCAGATCGACCCCGATCTGCGCGCCGCCTGCGAGGATGTGGTGCTGAACCGCACGCCGCAGGCGACCGAGCGGATGCTGGATATCGCCGATCGCTACCGCGGCGGCGGCCGGGAAGAGAAGGTCCGCGATCTGGCCTGGCGCGACTGGCCGGTGGAAAAGCGGCTGGAACATGCGCTGGTGAACGGGATCACCGAATTCATCGTGGAAGACACCGAAGCGGCGCGTCTGGCGGCCGAGCGGCCGCTGCATGTGATCGAGGGCCCGCTGATGGCGGGAATGAACGTGGTCGGCGATCTGTTCGGCGCCGGCAAGATGTTCCTGCCGCAGGTGGTGAAATCGGCGCGGGTGATGAAACAGGCGGTCGCGGTGCTGCTGCCCCACATGAATGCCGAACGCGCGGCCAGCGGCGGCGAGGGGCGCCAGACCGCCGGCAAGGTGCTGATGGCGACGGTGAAGGGCGATGTGCATGACATCGGCAAGAACATCGTCGGCGTCGTGCTGGCCTGCAACAATTACGAGATCGTCGATCTGGGCGTGATGGTGCCGCCGCAGAAGATCCTTCAGGTGGCGCGCGAGGAAAAGGTCGACGCGATCGGTCTGTCGGGCCTGATCACGCCCAGCCTGGACGAGATGGTGCATCTCGCCGCGGAAATGGAACGCGACGGCTTCACCATCCCGCTGCTGATCGGCGGGGCGACCACCTCGAAGGTGCATACGGCGGTGAAGATCGCGCCGCGCTACAGCGGGCCTGCGGTCTATGTGCTGGATGCCAGCCGCGCGGTGGGCGTGGTGGGGGCGCTGCTCAGCCCCGCGCAGAAGGCGCCCTACCTGCAGGGCCTGCGCGCCGATTATGCCGAAGTGGCCGAGCGGCACGAACGCGGCGAGCGGGCAAAGCAGCGCCTGCCCCTGGCCCAGGCGCGCGCCAATGCGCTGAAGCTGGACTGGGCGGGATACAGCGTGCCGGCACCGCAGTTTCTGGGCGCGCGGGTGATCGACGACTGGGATCTGGCCGAAATCGCCCGCTATATCGACTGGACCCCGTTCTTCCAGACCTGGGAGTTGAAGGGGATCTACCCGAAGATCCTGCAGGATGAAAAGCAGGGCGAAGCCGCGCGGACGCTGTTCGCCGATGCGAAGGCGATGCTGCAGCGCATCATCGGCGAGCGCTGGTTCAGCCCGCGCGCGGTGCTGGGCTTCTGGCCGGCGCAGGCGGCGGGCGAGGATATCCGGCTTTACAGCGGCGAAGACCGGCAGGTGCCGCTGGCCACGCTGCACACGCTGCGCCAGCAGCACGCCAAGCGCCCCGGCCGTCCGAATGTGGCGCTGGCCGATTTCGTCGCCCCCGAAGGCAGCGTGGCCGATTATGTCGGCGGCTTCGTGGTGACCGCGGGCCCCGAAGAGGCCGCGATCGCCGCCCGGTTCGAACAGGCCAACGACGCCTATTCGGCGATCCTGGTCAAGGCGCTGGCCGACCGCTATGCCGAGGCCATGGCCGAAATGCTGCATCAGCGGGTGCGGCGCAGCTTCTGGGCCTATGCCCCCGACGAAAGCTTCTCGCCCGACGACCTGATCGGCGAGCCCTATCGCGGCATCCGCCCCGCGCCCGGCTATCCCGCCCAGCCCGACCATACCGAGAAGCTGACCCTGTTCCGCCTGCTCGATGCCGAAGCGGCAACCGGGGTGCAGCTGACCGAAAGCATGGCGATGTGGCCGGGATCCTCGGTTTCGGGCCTGTATATCGGCCATCCCGAGGCCTATTATTTCGGCGTGGCCAAGGTCGAGCGCGATCAGGTGGAAGATTACGCCCGGCGCAAGGGCATGACCCTGGCCGAGGCCGAACGCTGGCTGGCGCCGATCCTGAACTACGCGCCCGCCCCCGCCGCGGCGCTGGCCGCCGAATAGCGGCGCGGGCAGCGGTCGCGGGGCGGGCGGCGCGGTTTGCCCCCAAGGCAGGGCCGCCCGCGGCCCGCTAGATATTGACAACCACCGGCACAAAGCCTCTATTGATGGTGTCATGGTTCCTGCGAGGCGACTCGCGGGTGAAAATGGGAAGCCGGTGCGATGCCGGCGCTGCCCCCGCAACTGTAAGCGGCGAGCGAAGCTGGAACACCACTGGGGCCCTGCCCCGGGAAGGCCGGCCAAGCGTCAAGCCGCAAGCCAGGAGACCTGCCAGGACAGACGAGACGAAACCGTGCGGCGGGCGCGGGGTGCGCAGGTAAAGGCCAGACCTCGGGTCGGCCCGCCGTGCCCCTGCCCGTCCGCCAGAAAAAGAAGAAAAAGGACCTCAGGCATGGCCATCACCGTCTATTCGAAGCCGGCTTGCGTGCAATGCACCGCCACCACGCGCGCGCTGGACGCCCGCGGCCTGCCCTATCGGGTGATCGACCTGACCGAGGATGCCGAAGCGATGGAGCGGGTGATGGCGCTTGGCTATCGGCAGGCGCCGGTCGTGGTGGCGGGCGAAGCGCATTGGGCGGGCTTCCGCCCCGACATGATCGGGCGCCTGGCCTGACACCGCCGTGCCGGCGCTGGTCTATTACTCTTCGGCCTCGGGCAATACCGCCCGCTTCGTCGCGCAGCTGGGGCTTGAGGCCCTGCGGATCCCGATCTCGCCCGCGGCGCCGATGCCGGAACCCGCCCAGCCCTATGTGCTGGTCTGCCCAAGCTATGCCGACGGACAGGGCCGCGGCGCGGTTGCCAAACAGGTGATCCGCTTTCTGAACGACGCCCCGCGCCGCGCCCTGCTGCGCGGGGTCATCGCCAGCGGCAACCGCAATTTCGGCCATCTCTTCGCCTGTGCCGGCGGGGTGATCGCCGCGAAATGCAACATACCCGTGCTGTATCGCTTCGAATTGGCCGGGACGGAAACAGACATCGCCCGCGTCCGCGCCGGGCTTGCGACATTCCTGGGGACCCAATGCTTGACGCCGTGAAACCCGCGCTGGACTACCACGCCCTGAACGCGATGCTGAACCTGTATGACGATCAGGGCCGCATCCGCTTTGACGCCGACCGCATGGCGGCGCGGCAATATTTCCTGCAACATGTCAACCAGAACACGGTCTTCTTCCATTCGCTGGACGAGAAGCTGGGGTATCTGGTCGAGGAAGGCTATTACGAGCCCGAGGTGCTGGACCAGTATTCGCGCAACTTCCAGCGCCGCATCTGGGCCGAGGCCTATGCGCGGAAATTCCGGTTTCCGACCTTTCTGGGCGCGTTCAAATATTACACCAGCTACACGCTGAAGACCCGCGACGGCCAGCGCTATCTGGAACGCTATGAAGACCGGGTGGTGATGGTGGCGCTGACCCTGGCGCGCGGCGACGAGACGCTGGCGCTGCGCTTCATGGACGAGATCATCTCGGGCCGGTTCCAGCCCGCGACCCCGACCTTCCTGAATGCCGGCAAGACCTCGCGCGGGGAGCTGATTTCCTGCTTCCTGCTGCGGATCGAGGACAATATGGAATCGATCGGCCGGTCGATCAATTCGGCGCTGCAGCTGTCCAAACGCGGCGGCGGCGTGGCGCTGATGCTGACCAACCTGCGCGAGGCGGGGGCGCCGATCAAGGGGATCGAGAACCAGTCCTCCGGGGTGATCCCGGTGATGAAGCTTCTGGAAGACAGCTTCTCTTACGCCAACCAGCTGGGCGCGCGGCAGGGGGCGGGGGCGGTCTATCTGAACGCGCACCATCCCGACATCCTGCGCTTCCTCGACACCAAGCGCGAGAATGCCGACGAGAAGATCCGCATCAAGACCCTGTCCCTGGGCGTGGTGATCCCCGATATCACCTTCGAATTGGCCAAGAAGAACCAGGACATGTACCTGTTCTCGCCCCATGACGTGCAGAAGGTCTATGGCCTGCCCTTCTCGGAAATCTCGGTGACCGAGAAATATGCCGAGATGGTCGATGACAAGCGGATCCGGAAGAAGAAGATCAACGCCCGCGCCTTCTTCCAGACCCTGGCCGAGATCCAGTTCGAGTCGGGCTATCCCTACATCATGTTCGAGGACACGGTGAACCGCGCGAACCCGATCCACGGGCGCATCACCATGTCGAACCTGTGCAGCGAGATCCTGCAGGTCAACGAGGCCAGCACCTATAACGAGGATCTGTCCTATGCCCATCTTGGCACGGATATCTCCTGCAATCTCGGCTCGTTGAACATTGCCGCCACGATGGACGGGCCGGATTTCGGCGCCACGGTGGAAAGCGCGATCCGCGCGCTGACGGCGGTGTCGGAAATGTCGGCCATCGAGGCGGTGCCCTCGATCCGGCGCGGCAATGACGAGGCGCATGCGGTGGGGCTTGGCCAGATGAACCTGCACGGCTTCCTGGCGCGCGAGCGCATCCATTACGGCAGCCCCGAAGGGGTGGAATTCACCTCGGTCTATTTCGCCGCTGTGGCCTATCACGCGATCCGCGCCTCGTGCCTGCTGGCGCAGGAAAAGGGCACGACCTTCAAGGATTTCGACAAGTCGACCTATGCCGACGGGTCGTTCTTTGACCGCTATACCAGCCGCGACTGGCTGCCCGTCCTGCCCGAGGTGGCGCGCCTGTTCGGCGCGATCGCGCTGCCCAGCCGCGACGACTGGGCGCAGCTGAAGGCCGATGTGATGCGGCACGGGCTTTACAACCGCAACCTGCAGGCGGTGCCGCCGACCGGGTCGATCAGCTATATCAACAACTCGACCTCGTCGATCCACCCGATCGTGGCCAAGATCGAGATCCGCAAGGAAGGCAAGATCGGCCGGGTCTATTACCCCGCCGCCTTCATGTCGAACGACAATCTGGACTATTACCGCGATGCCTATGACATCGGGCCGGATGCGATCATCGACACCTATGCGGCGGCCAGCGAACATGTGGACCAGGGCCTGTCGCTGACGCTGTTCTTCCCGGCCGAGGCCACGACGCGCGACATCAACCGCGCCCAGATCCGGGCCTGGAAGAAGGGCATCAAGACGATCTATTACATCCGCCTGCGCCAGACCGCGCTGGAGGGGACCGAGGTGCAGGGCTGCGTATCCTGCACCCTGTGATCGGGCGATGCCGGGGGGCCAGCCCCCCCGGACCCCCCGGGATATTTATGGACAGATGAAGAGGAGAGCCTTCGCGATGAAGGATCATGCGGCGGGTTGCGCGATACGCAAGGCGATCAACTGGAACCGGATGCAGGATGACAAGGATCTTGAGGTCTGGAACCGGCTGACGGTCAATTTCTGGCTGCCCGAAAAGGTGCCTCTGTCGAATGACGTGCAAAGCTGGGCGACGCTGCGCCCCGAAGAGCGCGAGTTGACCATCCGCGTCTTCACCGGGCTGACGTTGCTGGACACGGTGCAGAACACCGTGGGCGCGCCCTCGATGCTGCCCGATGCGACAACCCCGCATGAAGAGGCGGTGCTGACCAACATCGCCTTCATGGAGGCGGTGCATGCGCGCAGCTATTCGTCGATCTTCTCGACCCTGTGTCTGACCAAAGAGGTGGACGAGGCCTTCCGCTGGTCGGAAGAGAACCCGCATCTGCAGGCCAAGGCCCGGCTGATCTGCGAGGAATACAAGGCCGGGGCCGATCCGCTGAAGCGCAAGATCGCCAGCGTCTTCCTGGAAAGCTTCCTGTTCTATTCCGGCTTCTACCTGCCGATGTACTGGTCCAGCCGGGCCAAGCTGACCAATACCGCCGATCTGATCCGGCTGATCATCCGCGACGAGGCGGTGCATGGCTATTACATCGGCTACAAATACCAGCGCGGGCTGGAAACCCAGCCCGAGGCCCGCCGGCAGGAGTTGAAGGATTTCGCCTTCGCGCTGATGTTCGACCTTTATGACATCGAACAACGCTACACGGCAGAATTGTATGACGGGCTTGGGCTGACCGAAGACGTCAAGGCCTTCCTGCATTACAACGCCAACAAGGCGCTGCAGAATCTGGGATATGAGGCGCTGTTCCCGCCCGCCGCCTGCGAGGTGAACCCCGCCATCCTTGCCGCCCTGAGCCCCGACAGCGAGAACCACGATTTCTTTTCGGGTTCGGGCTCGTCCTATGTGATCGGCAAGGCCGTCGCGACCGAGGACGAGGATTGGGATTTTTGACATCCGGGCCGGTCCCCGCGCGGGACCGGCAAGCCCGCGCTGCGGCGCGGGGCTTCGCTAGCGCGGCGCAGACGCGACCTGCTCGATCGCGAGGCCGATCTGCAGCAGATCGCGATCCGATCCCACCGGCCCATCAAGCTCAATCCCGACCGGCAGGCCATCCCGCGTGGTTCCGGCCGGAAGGCTGAGCCCGGGCAGACCGGCATTCGCGCCCGGATCGGTGTTGCGGATCAGCGTCTCGAACACCCCCCGCTCGGTTCCGTCGATCATCAGCGTGCCGAAGGCGCTGTCGGTGTCGATCCGCGGGGCCGGGACGGGCACGGTCGGGAAGATCAGCGCCGCCAGGCCCTTGTCGCGAAACGCATCAGCATAGATCCGGCACAGCTTGGGGCGGTGAACGGTGATCGCGGCGCGATAGGCGTCATCGGGCCGGTCCGCCAGCACCACCTCGAACGCGGCCCGCACATCGGGATTTGCGATCTGGCGGAAGATCTCGGCCATCGAGAGGTCGGCCCGGCCGTTCGATGCAAGCCAGGCCGGGATATCCTGGCGCGGTTCATGCAGGACGACCGGGGCCGAGACCTGGCGCCAGGCCTCGCGCAGCCCGGGCAGCCGCAGCGGGATCGGCTCGGCCCCTGCCGCGGCAAGCCGGTCGATCAGCGCGCGGCAGAGCTGCTCGACCTCGGGGTCGATCTCGGCCCAGAAACAGTCGGGAAGGCCCAGGCGCAGCCCGGCCAGCGGCCGGGCGCGGACCGGATCGGTGCCGGTGATCACCGCATCCAGCAGCGCCAGATCCGCGACCGAGGCCGCCATGGGCCCGGCCGTATCGTTGCTGTGGCTGATGGGCAGCAGCCCCTGGGCCGCATAGCGTCGCGCGCGGCCGCCGATGCCGACCGAAGGCCGCAAGCCCGCGATGCCGCACAGGGCCGCGGGAATGCGAATGGAGCCCGAGGTATCGGTGCCAAGCCCGGCCGAAACGATCCCGGCGGCGATGGCCGCGGCGGTGCCCCCGGAAGAGCCGCCGGTCACCCGCCCGGCATCGTGCGGATTGCGGGTCATCGGAACGGGCGCGAAATTGGTATTGGTGACGCCGAAGGCCAGTTCGTGCAGATTGGTCTTGCCCAGCAGGATCGCCCCGGCATCGAACAGGCGCTGCGCGACCGGCGTGGTCTGGCGCGCGTAAAGCTGTGCCAGGGCGGGCGTCGCGCCGGTGGTGGCCCAGCCCTGGACGTCGATATTGTCCTTCACGCCGATGGGCAGGCCGGCCAGCACCGGCAGAGGCGCGCCGCGCCGTCTTGCCAGATCGACCGCGCGCGCGGCCTCCAGCGCCTTGTCCGGCGCGACGGCGAGAAACGCATTCAGATGGCCAAGCGCCTCGGCGCGCCCGATCGCCTGGGCCATCATCGCCTCGGCGGTCTGTTCGCCGCTTTGCAGCTGGCGCAGCTGTTCGGTCATGCGCATGGTCTGCCCCCCTGACATCATTTCGCCTTCTCCGCCGCCGATGCGGCCGGCCCCGCAAGGCGCGCGCTCAGGCTTTGGAACAGCCCGCTCAGGCCCTTCGGCATCAGCACCACGCAGCCGACCAGGATCAGCCCCATGCCGATGTCGCGGAAATCGCCCAATTCGCGCATCAGTTCATCCGCGACCATCAGCACGACGGCGCCGATCACCGGGCCCCAGACCGTCCCGACCCCGCCGACCACGATCATCGACAGCAGAAACAGCAGATGCGGGAAAGAGAACACCACCGGGCCGACCACGCCGGTATTGACCGCATAGAAGGCGCCGGCCAGCCCGGTGAAGAAGGCCGACAGGCCGAAGATCCACAGCTGATAGCGAAAGCGGTCGACCCCGCGCGCGGCCGCATAGACCGGATTGTCGCGCAGGGCGCGGAAGGCCAGGCCCATGGGGCTGTGAATGATCAGGATCGAGAACAGGATCGCCGCGGTCAGCAGCGCAAGTCCGACATAGTAATTCCCGATATAGAAGCCCGATCCCAGCCAGTCGCGGAAGCCCAGATCTCCGAAGCGCGAAAAGCCCCGCACCCCGCCCATCAGCGGCATGCAGCCGGCCGGAGGATGGGTGAAGCAATCGGTATCGTTCACGATCAGCACATACAGCACCTGCGAGACGCACAATGTCAGAAGCGCGACATAGGGGCCGTAAAGCCGCAGGCAGGCCAGGCCCAGCGCGATGCTGGCAATTACGGCCACGACCGCGCCCGCCGGCATTGCCAGCAGCATCGAGGTGCCCAGGTAATAGCCCAGCATCGCCGTCACATAGGCGCCGATCGCAAACAGCGCGACCTGGGCAAGCGAGAAGATCCCGCTGATCCCGAAGACCAGGTTCCACTGTACCACGACCGTGGCCCAGATGAAGAAGAAGGTGGTCTGGGTCACCGAGTAGCGCAGGCCCGACACCATCGGCCAGGCCAGCGCGGCCGCGGCGAAAAGCCCGCACAGAAGAAGATCACGACGCATGGCAGTCATAGACGAACCCCCTGATGGCGCCCGAATACGCCCTGAGGCTTCCAGATCAGCACCACGATGACGAGAAGAAGCAGAAGGGCAAAGCTGAAGCGCACCCCGATCGTATATTGCACCGCCGCCTCGAACAGGCCGATGAACAGCGCCGCGACCACGCTTCCGGGCACGCGGCCAAGCCCGGCGACGACGCAGATGATGAAGGCCTTCAGCATCGGGTCGCCCCCCATATTGGGCAGCAGGCTGGACAGGGACGAGACGGTGATCCCCGAGATCGCGGCCAGGCCGCCAGAAATTGCCAGGACCAGCGCATAGACCCCGCCGATCCGCACGCCCATCAACCGGGCGGCATCGCGGTTCTGCGCGGTTGCCCGGATCGCCATGCCGATGCGGCTTTTCTGCAGAAACAGCCCAAGCGCCAGCATCAGCGCCATCGACAGCCCCAGGATCAGCAGGTTCTGAACCGGCAGATGCACCCCGCCAAGGCCGATCCCGCCCTGAACCGCCAGCGGCTGCGGTTTCGGCTGGGGGCCGAAGGCCATCAGGATCGCGCTTTCCATCACCGCGCCGAAGCCGATCGTCGCGATGAAGATGCGGGTCTCGAACCCCTCGGCGCCCAGCATCGGCCGGGCGATCAGCAGATAGATCAGCGCCCCCACGGCCGCGCAGACCCCGACGGCCACCAGCACGCCCAGCGCGGGCGGCAGGCCAAGCCCGGTCAGCGTGAACCAGGCCATGTAGCCCCCCAGCGCCATCAGCGCGCCATGGCTCATGTTCAGCATGCTCATCGCGCCGAAGACCAGCGCCAGCCCGACGGTCGAGATCGCATAGACCGCGCCCAGCGTCAGACCCGAGGCGATGATCTGGAAAAGCACATCCATCGCTTACACCCCCAGATAGGTTTCAAGAAGCTCGGGCCGGCCCGACAGCTGGGTGCCGGTGCCGCTCCAGGCCAGCGTGCCATGGTCCAGCAGATGCACCCGGTCGGCGATGCCGGCCGCCCGCATCGCGTTTTCCTCGACCAGAAGCAGGCTGCGCCCGGCCTGCCTGAGCCCCGAGATCACCTCATAGATCTGTTCGATGACGATCGGCGCCAGGCCCAGCGACGGCTCATCCAGCATCAGCACCCGCCCCGAGGCCATCAGCCCGCGGCCGATCCCGACCATGCGCCGCTCGCCGCCCGACAGCGTGCGGGCGATCTGGGTCTGGCGGTCGCGCAGCTTGGGCAGCAGGCTGAACACCTCGTCCAGGGCCGCCTTTTCCCGCCGCCCGGCCGCGGGCAGAAACGCCCCCATCCGCAGGTTTTCAAGCACGGTCATGTCGGGAAACAGCAGATCGCCCTGCGGCACATGCACGATCCCCCGCGCGACGACCGCGGCGGCGCCCAGGCCAGAGATCCGCGTCTCGCCAAGGCGGATTTCGCCGGACTTCGCCGGGATCAGCCCGGAAATCGCCCGCAGCAGAGTGGTCTTGCCATGGCCGTTCGGGCCGATCAGCGCGGTCAGCTGGCCCGCCTCGACCCGCAGCGACAGATCGTGCAGCACCGTCTGGTGCCCGTATCCGGCGGTCAGATGCGAGACGACAAGATCATCCGGCATGCTGTGCCCCCTGTTCCCGGCCGGCGGCCAGCCGCGCGACTTCCCGGCCCGCGCCCTGCCCGAGATAGACCTCGACCACGTCGCGATCCCGCGACAGGCCGGCGGCATCGCCTTCGTACAGCTTCTTGCCGTGATGCAGGATCATCACCCGGCTGGACAGCTGCACCAGAAAGCGCATGACATGTTCGATCAGCACGACCGTCACCCCATCCGCCGCCACCCGGCCCACGACCTCGGCCACCTGATCGATCTCGCGCTGGGTCAGCCCGCCCACGGGTTCGTCCAGCAGCAGCAGTTTCGGCGACATGGCCAGGGCGCCCGCGATCATCAGAAGCTTGCGGTCGATGACCGGCAGCGTCGCCGCCGGACGGTCGGCGCGGGTCTCCAGCCCGACCCGGCACAGCGCCTCTTGCACCCGGTCGCCGACCTCGGAGGGGATGCGGAAGCCCGGCATCCGGCGCGGTGCGCGGCCGTAATAGGCCGCGACCAGCACATTTTCCCGCAGGGTCAGACTGTCGAACCCGGTGTTCAGCTGAAACACCCGGGCAAGGCCCGCATGGCAGCGCCCGACCGGCGACAGACGGGTGATGTCGCGGCCTTCTAGAACGACCGAGCCCGACGTGACACGCGTCTGCCCCGAGATCATCTCGAAAAGCGTGGTCTTGCCCGCGCCATTCGGCCCGCCGATCCCCAGCACCTCGCCTGCGGCAAGATCGAAGCTCAGATCGCTGACCGCCATCAGCGACCCGAAGGCCTTCGTGACATTCCGGCAGGACAGGAGCGGCATTTGCCTGACCTGAGACATCGCCGTCACCCCTTGATCCAGGGCGGCGTGACGAATTCGGCCTTGGCATAGGGCCAGGGCGCGATCAGCACCGGCTCGGCCTGATGGTCCTGGATCTGCAGGAACTGGTGCGGCATGCCGAGCGACGGGTCGTCGGTGCCGCCGGGATACGAGGCCGCCGCCTGTTCGCCCGGAAGAAAGCGCGTCGTGCCGTTCGGGCCGCGATGGATCATCGCGCGGATCCGCGCGGCGACCTTGCGGTTCTGCGCCTCGTCGCCGGGCGCGCCCGAGCCGCCGGCCAGCGCCGCCGCCACAGCCCAGATCCATGCCGCGTTATAGGACTGGACGCCCGAGTTATGGCCCGCATCCGCGCCGAACCGCGCCTTGTAGCGGGTTTCGAAATCCAGCCCGATCTCGTCCTGCAGCGCGCCGATGACGGTCGAGAACACCACCCCGGCAGCGGCGGGGCCGGCGATGTCGCGGAAGGATTTCACCGAGGGCCCATATTGCATGTAGATCAGGCTGGGCGTCGGGTTGGTCATGAACTGGACCATGAACTGCGCCAGATCGGCCGGGAAATAATGGGTGACCACGATCACCCCCGGCGGGTCCTGCCGCAGTTTCGACAGGGTCGGCCCCCATTCCGAAATCGGCACGTTGACCGTCTCGTAAAGGCTGACCTCCCAGCCCAGCGCCGCGGCGCCTTCGCGCACCACATTGGCGATGTTCGACGAATAGGTGCCCGCCGACAGGATGATCGCCAGCTTGCGGTTGGCGGGCGTGAAGGCGCCCCCCTCGGTCAGCGAGGACAGGAATTTCAGCAGGCCCGACCCGTACCAGGTTTCGGAAGGATCGGTCTGGAACGATCCGAAATACCGTTCGGGATCTTCGCCCACCAGCACGCCATGCCCGCTGGACGTATCGTTGTGCAGATAGATGATCCCCGCATCCGCGATCGCATCCTGCACCGCCGAGCCGGATCCGGTGTTGTAGCCGTTGATCACCGCATGCACGCCGTAGCGGTCGATCAGCCGTTGCACCGCCTGCACATTGGTTGCATCGCCCATCTGCTTGGTGTCTTCGAAATAGGGTTCCAGCGGGCGGCCCAGGATGCCGCCAAGGGCGTTGATCTCGTCACAGGCCATGATCAGGCCATTGCGGAACTCGACCCCGTCGGCGGCGGCAAAATCGGTCAGCGGCGCGGCCTGGCCGACCGGGATCGGCTCGGCCGAGGTCTGCGCCAGGGCGGCATTCGCGCCCGACAGAAGGGCGGCGGCCCCGGTCAGCCAGGCCGACCCTTTAAGCATGCCTCGGCGATGGATGCGCTGATCCATGTCATAACTCCCTGTTGTGTTTGGTTTTGCTTAGGTTGCGCGCCTGGGCATCGCCCAGGGATTTGCCTGTTCCAGCTGCGCGGCCAGAGACAGGATCGTCGCCTCATCGTTCAGCTTCGCGGTCAGCTGAATGCCGATGGGAAGCCCGGCCTCGGAAACCGCCATCGGCACGCTTGCCGAGGGCAGCCCGGTGACATTGGCGGGGGCGGTGAACAGGAAGGATTGCAGCACCCGGTCCCAGGCCGTCTCGGCCCCCAGGATGGCGGCGTCGAAATGGCCAAGCCGGGGGGGCGCGAAGGGCAAGACCGGCGACAGCCAGATGTCGCGCGCCTGGAAGAAGCCGCCCATCGCGCGCGCCATGCCCTGAAACACCACCAGATCGCGGATGTAATCCACCGCCCGCCGCGCGATGCCCTGGGCAAAGAGATACTGGTTGAACGGCTCCAGCTCGCGCACCAGGATCTCGGGATCCTCGCCCCGCGCCGCGGCCAGGGCGCTGAGCCCGCGGGTCACGGTCATCGGCCAGAAGCTTGCCAGGGCCGCGCGGAAGGCCGCGCCGTCAAAGGGCAGCGTGACCTCTTCGACCTGATGGCCCAGCGCGCGCAGCAGATCGGCGGCCTGCGCCACCGCGGCGCGGCATTCGGGCGCCGCCGCCGTGCCGTCCGGCGCGTCGAAGGTGACGCCGATCCGCAGCCCGTTGCGCGGCCTGGCAAGCGCCGACAGAAAGCTTTCCGCCGGCGCGGGCGCAACATAGGGATCGCCGGGCAGCGCGCCGGCCGTGGCATCCAGAACCGCCGCACTGTCGCGCACCGTGCGCGACACCACATGTTCCGCCGTGATCCCGCCAATCGCCTCGCCGACATCGGGGCCAAGGGTGATGCGCGCGCGGGACGGCTTCAGCCCGAACAGGCCGCAGCACGAGGCCGGGATCCGGATCGAGCCCGCGCCGTCATTGGCATGCGCGACCGCCACATATCCCGCCGCCACCGCCGCCGCCGCCCCGCCCGAAGATCCGCCCGGCGTATGGTCGGGGTTCCAGGGGTTGCGCGTCGGGCCGCGCCAGACCGGCTCGGTCGTGCCCATGGTGACCATTTCAGGCACATTCGTCTTGCCCAGCGTCACCAGCCCCGCCTGCCGATAGCGGGCCATCAGCGCGCTGTCATGGTCGATCACGTTATGCTCCAGCAGCCTGGCGCTGCCGGTGGTCGGGGTTCCTGCCATGTGGCAGTAGAAGTCCTTCACCAGGAAGGGCACGCCGCGAAACGGCCCCTCGGGCAGATCCGCCGCGGCGGCCTGATCCAGCGCCTGGTCGAAAAAGCGCTGGGTCACGGCGTTCAGCGCAGGATCGCCCGCCTCGATCCGGGCGATGGCGGCCCTGGCCAGTTCCACCGCGCTGACATCGCCTTTCGCGACGGCCTCGGCCTGCGCGGTGGCGTCGCGGTCCAGAATCTCGTCGATCATGCCGGTTCCTCCGCCGGGTTTGCGGCAACTTCATCCGCCAAAGCATCAAGCGCCTGCCGCAGCCGGGTGAACAGCAGCGCCAGTTCGGTCTCGGAAATGATCAGCGGCGGGCAGATTGCGATCGTGTCGCCCAGGTTTCGCAGGATCAGACCCTGATCCAGGGCCAGGGCCACCAGCCGCGCGCCGACGCCCCGCGCTGGCGCGAAGGGCCGGCGCGCCGCCCGGTCGGCGACCAGCTCAACCGCGCCGATCAGGCCCACGGACCGGCTGTCGCCCACCAGCGGATGCCCCGCCAGCGCCTGGATCTGCGACCGGAAGACCGGCGCAAGGCCGCGCACCCGGGCCAGCAGATCCATCTCGTCATAGATCCGCAGCGTCTCAAGCGCGACGGCGCTGGTGACGGGGTGTCCGGCATAGGTGAACCCATGGCTCAGCCCGCCAAGCCGGCTGGCTTCGGCCCGGATCACCTGGAAGACCTCGTCCGTCAGCAGCGTCGCCCCGATCGGCTGATAGCCCGAGGACAGCGCTTTCGCGACGCTCATCATGTCGGGGCGGAAGCCGAAGGTCTGGCAGCCGAACCAGGCGCCGGTGCGTCCGAAGCCGCAGATCACCTCGTCGCTCAGCAGCAGGATGCCATGGTCGCGCAGCAGCTTTTCCAGTTTCGGGAAATAGCCGGCGGGCGGGATGATGACGCCGCCGGCGCCCATCACCGGCTCGGCGATCATCGCGGCAATGCTATGCGCCCCCTCGGCGGCGATCAGGGCTGCGATCTCGTCGACCAGCCGGTCGGCAAAGGCCTCTTCGCTTTCGCCAGCGGTGCCGGCCGTGTAGTGATGCGGCGTCTCGGCGAAGATCACGCCCGCATCGGGCCAGGCATAGGCCCCCCGCATCGGCGCAAGCCCGCTGAGCGTGGCCCCCAGCACCGTGCTGCCATGATAGGCGCGCTTGCGGCTGATGATCTTGCGCCGCTCTGGCGCGCCCCGACCGCTGTGATAAAGCCAGGCCAGCTTGATCATCGTGTCGACCGCTTCCGAGCCGGAATTGGCGAAGATCGCCTTGCCCTCGGGCATGGGCGACAGGGCCAGAAGCCGTTCCGCCAGCTCGATCGCCGCCGGGTTCGAGCGGCGGTTGAAGGTGTGATAGGACCCCAGCCGGCTGATCTGCTCGGCCGCGGCGCGCGCAAGACGCGGCTCATTGAACCCCAGCGAAGCGCACCACAGGCTGGACATGCCCTCCAGATAGCGGCGCCCGCTGCTGTCGGTGACGAAAACGCCGTCGCCGCGTTCGATGATCAGCGGCCCCTGCGCTTCCAGCGCGGCCGGGTCGGTCTGGGGATGCAACAGAACCGCAAGATCGGTTTCGGCAAGGGAATTGCGCATCACGCGGCCTCGATCCTGGCGGCAAGACAGTCGATCTCAAGCTTCCATTCCGGCCGGCCCAGCGCCTTGACCAGAACCAGCGAGGCGGCCGGATAGGGCGCGGCGATCACGCTGTCGCGCACCGCCCGGATGGCGGGCAGATCCTCGGGTGCGACGACGAAATAGGTCATCTTGACGATGTCGTCGAAGCCGAAGCCCTGGCTGGCCAGAAGGGCGCGGAAATTGTCGAAGATGATCCGGGTCTGTTCGCCGGCATCCTCGGGGATCGAGCCGTCGGGCCGCACGCCGACCTGGCCGGCAAGCTGGATCGTGGTCGCGCCGGGCGGGATGACCACGCCATGCGAATAGTTCCCGAAGGCCGCGGCCACATCGCTGCAGTTGAAATGTCTGATCGTCATGGGTCTGCCCTTCAGTTGCGCTGGACCAGCTCGGCCAGCTTCTGCTGGTAGGTTTCACGGAAGGCCTGAAAGCGTTGGGTCGGCGCCGACAGGGCCAGGGCATAAGGGGCGGTCCCGGCTTCCAGCGGCATCGCCATGCAGGAAATCCCCGGGGCGAATTCCTCGTCGTCATAGCCGATGCCCTCGGCCCGGATGCGGGTGAACTCGGCCTGCAGCGATTTGAAATCGGTCAGGGTCTTGTCGGTCAGCTTGGCCAGAGGCTGATGGTTCAGCAGGTATTCCGCCATGCGCGCCGTCGCGGCATAGGCCAGCAGCACCTTGCCCGCCGCCCGCGCATGGGCGTGCAGATACTGGCCATGCGGCATCCCGGCCGAGCGGATCGCATTCACCCCGGCCGCGACCTCGATGATCACGATCTCGCCCTGCCACCAGCCGACGACATAGCAGGTCTCGCCCGTCTCCTGCGCAAGTCGGCGCACCAGCGGCAGCATGTAATCCGGCGCCGAGAACTGGCGGCCGAAGGCCTCGGCCAGCGCGCCCACGCTAAGACCCAGACGGTAATTGCGCTGGTCGTCGCGAGCGATGAAGCCGGTATCTTCCAGCGTGTGGATCAGGTGATAGGCGGTCTGGCGTTCGATGCCCACCGCCGCGGCGATTTCGCGAACGCTGAGGCCCTGGTCGCTGCGCGCGATGGCCGTCAGGATGTTCACGCCGCGCACCACGGAATTGATGTGCAGACGCCCGGTTTTTTCGCCGCTCTCGGCCATCAGACGCACTCCTTCTGCAGGGTCTGGGTGTTTGAGTGCAGCAGATCGACCGCCGCCGCGACGATCTTCGTGGCATCGGGCAGCAGAGCGGCCTGCAGCACCGGCGAGGCCGGCATGCGCACATCGGGGGTGGCGACCCTGCGGAACGCAAGCGCCGAGGGGCCCAGCCTTTCGGCAAGCCCGGCGATGATCTCTGCGCCGAAACCGCCGGTCAGATTGGCCTCATGCACCACGACGACCCGTCCGCCCGTCGCGGTCACGGTCGCGCACAGCGTTTCCCAGTCGACCGGCGACAGCCAGCGCAGATCCAGCACCGACACATCGATACCATCCTGGCCCAGTCGTTCGGCGGCGACCTCGACCCCGGGCATCACGGCGCCCCAGCCCAGCAGGGTCAGGCTTTTGCCCCGGCGCCGCAGCGCCGCCCCCGCCGTAGACTGGCGCGGGGCATCGGGCCAGATCTCGCCCGGGCGCTGATACAGGGCGCGGGATTCGATGATCACCGCGGGATCCTCGCCATGCAGCGCCGCGCGCAGCATGTGATAGGCATCGTCGGGCGTCGAGGGCAGCCCCACCCGCAGGCCCGGCACATGGGCCAGCATCGCCTCCAGCGATTGCGAATGCTGCGCGGTCGAGCCGGGCGTCGCGCCCTGCTGCACCCGCACCACGATCGGCGCCGTTCTGCTGCCGCGGGTCAGGTAGCGGATATTGGCGGCCTGATTGATGATCTGGTCCAGCGCCACAAGCAGGAAATCGGCCCACATGATCTCGACCACCGGGCGCTTTCCTTCCAGGGCCAGCCCCACGGCCGAGCCCAGGATGGCGGCTTCGGCAATCGGGGTGTCGAACACCCGTTTCGCGCCGAAATCCCTTTGCAGATAGCGGGTTGCGCCGAAGATTCCGCCGGCATGGCCGACATCCTCGCCATAGACCAGCACCTCGTCGCGTTCGGCCAGTTCGCGCTTCAGCGCCTCGTTCACCGCCTGGATATAGGTGGCGTCCCGGGCGCTTCCGCGCGGCCCCGTCCTGTCGGGCCGCGCCGCGGGCGGGGCCGCGACATGGTGGGTCGCCGTGGCGGCATCGGGCATGGGCATCGCCTGCACCCGCTGCAGAACCCCGGCCCAGTCACGGTCAAGCCGGTCGCGCAGGATGGCAAGCTCTTCTGGGCTGCTGGCGCCCAGCGCGCAAAGCCGCGCCTCGAGCAGCGCAAGCGGATCGCGAAGCTGGCTTTCTTCCCGGTCCGCCTTGGGGCGGTAATGTTCGATATCGCGGTTGTAATGCCCCCAAAGCCGGGGCACCCGGCATTCGATCAGGACCGGCCCCTTGCCCGCCAGAACAGTGGCCCGGGCGATGGCGAAACTGTCGCGCACGGCAAGCGGATCGGTTCCGTCGATGGTGGCCGATTGCATGCCATAGGCATTTGCGCGGCGGGCCAGACGGTCCAGCCCGGTGATCGACAGCGTCGGCGTCATCTCGGACCAGCCGTTGTTTTCGCAGACGAAGATCACCGGAAGCTTGTAGGCCGCGGCAAAGACAAAGGCCTCGTGCAGGGCGCCCTGGCTGGTGGCCCCGTCGCCGAATGTCACCACGCAGACCCGGTCCGCCGCCTCGATCTGTGCCGCCATCGCGATGCCGCAGGCGATCGGGCCGCCCGCGCCGACGATGGAATTCTCGCCCACGAAGCGCGCATTCGGGGCGGTGACCAGGGCCGAGCCGCTGCGCCCGCCATTCACGCCATCGGCGCGGTGGCACAGTTCGGCAAACAGCGCCTCGGCGGGAACGCCGGTTTCCAGCGCCCAGCCGTGACCGCGATAGGTGGCGATCACCCGATCCGTCGGGCCAAGCCCGGCCAGGGCGCCGACCGGCACCGCCTCTTGCCCGGCGCAAAGATGCACCGACCCCGCGATCAGCGCATCCTTGCGGGTGCTGTGGTCAAGCGCCGCCTGTTCGAACTGACGGATGCGGTACATCCGCGCATAGGACTGAACAAGAAACTCGATGTCCGTATCGGTGAGAGAGGCGGGCAACTCAGATCTCCCTGCGCCAGGCTTCCAGTCCGTCGGACGCTATAAACCCACCCTTACAGAGTCAATATTTTTATAATCTTATCATTATGTTATACTATTGACGGAAAAAGCAATGCGCCCGCGCCCGCCCGCGTCGCTACGGATGCAGGCGGGCGCCGCTTCGGGCGGCAGGGAAAGAGGAACAGGACGGTCCACTTGCCGGGGCCGTCACCCGGCCAGGGCAAGGCGTGCGAAAGCCGCAGCCAGGGCGACTCAACCGCCGCGAGCCGACCGCCGCAACCGGGCTGGCCGCCTAGCGATCCAGCGTCTTCAGGATGCTGGCACAGCGGGCGCGGATCGCCTGGTCGACCTCGTCCAGCAGCGGATGGTCGCCGGCGGGCATGGCGGCAACAGCCCCCCTCGCCTCGGCCAGCCGATCCGGGATCGCCTTGGCCAGTGCCCCGACGCGGCCCAGCGCTACCCTTGGCGCCAGCCCGCATTTTTCCGCCTCGCGTGCCCAGTGCCGCCCCTCGACATAGGCGCCCCGGCGCTTGTCATCGACATCGAGGGCCAGGTTCTCGGTGATGCCGGGCCAGACCGTGGCGCACATCACATCGTAGATCGGCGCAAGGTCGACCCCGTCCCCGCGGATCAGGATGGAATAGTTTTTCAGATGCGCATCCGTGTTGCAGCAGAGCACGTTGAACACCATCGCATCCCACAGCCGGAACACTTCGGCCGCGCCGCCGATGGCGCGCAGCCGGTCCATCATGGCGGCGAAATTGCCCTTCGGGCCGCGCGCCTGGTTGTGCTGGTATTTCGCCGAGGGCGGCAGGCCCAGCGCCTGGCAGAAATCTTCCTGATGCAGCCGCCGCAACGCCGGACCCTGCGGCAGCCGGTCATAGCGCGCGACCAGCAGATACAGCCGCCGCCCCGCCCGGCCCGTGCTGACATCGGGCGCACGCAGCCCCACCCGCCGCGCCAGCGTCAGGCACAGCGCCTCATTCTGCACGCCGCCCCAAAGCCGGTCACTGTCGGGCTTCAGGATATGGCTGGACGCCGTGCCATTGACCGGAATGGCGATCCGCCCCCCCGGCAGCACGCGCACGGCCAGCTTGGTTTGAACCCCGGCCAGCGACATCGAGACCCCGTCTTCGCCGGCAAGGAAGGGTTTTCGCGGCAGCTCGTCGATGATCCGTTCCAGATCCTGTTCCGAGCCGAGTTCCCGCACCTCGCTGCCCGTCGCGCCGCGCTCGGCGAACGAGATCGCCCCCGACGTGTCGCGCCCCACCCGTCCCAGCAGGGCCAGGATATCAGTATGCGGAACATCCAGGATGCGGGCCATCATGCGGATGGCCTCGGTGTCTTCGGGCAGAAGGTTGATCAGCCAGGGCGCCAGCACCGGCCAGTCCCAGGGCGCGGCGCGAAGTGGCATGGTGGTTGACAGCGGAAAGGCGCCGTCCTGCGCCAGCCAGGCCGGGTCATAGCGAAAGGCCGGCGCGCCCCCGGCGCTGGCGACGATCTCGCCCACCGGATAGCGTTCATAAAACAGCTGCATGGCCCGGGCTCACAGCGGCGGAAGCAGCGGGCCGGGCGGCTTTGCCCGGTCGGCGAAGAGCGTGCCGATGCGCATGCCCAGCGCCTCGGCCGCGGCCAGGGCCGGGGCGAGGTAACTGGTGCCCTTGCCCCGCTCCAGCTCGCTGATGAAACGGCGATTGGTGCCGATCATGCCGGCCAGATCCGCCTGGGTATGGCCAAGCGCCTTGCGGCGCGCCCGGATCGCGGCGCCGAATTCGCGGGCCAGACGGTCTTCTGCCGTGGACAGGTTCATGAGCCCTCGCGCAAATGATACACAGGTGTATCGTATCGGCGGTGAAAGCGCAATATGATACACAGCTGTATCTTCTGCAGCGGCAGCGCCGAAATGATACCGCAAGGTAGCATCTGATCCGAAATCCGCCCGATGTTACCGATCGGTATCTTCACCCCCTTGCAGAAGCACTTGGGGCGCCGGGCGCCCCGGCGCGGCTTAGTCCGGCCATACCAGCGACCGGTGCAGTTGCGCGCCGGCCCAGGCGCCATCGCCCACCGCAAGCGAGACGGAATGCGGAAGCCTTGCCACATCGCCACAGGCGAACATGCCCGGAAGGCTGGTCTCCTTGGTGTCGGCGGTCTGGATCTGGCGGCCCATCGGCGTTTCGACCAGCGCGCATCCGGCCGCCTCGGCCAAGGGGCTGGCCGGTTCGGTCCGCGTCGCGGTGAACAGCCCCGCGAAGGACAGCACCCGGCCGTCGCGCAAGACCACCTCTGCCGCGCCGCGCAGCTGCTCGATCGGCTGGTCCTCGACCGTCACCCCGCGCGCCTGCAGGTCGCGCCGCTGGGCGGCATCCAGCGCCAGCGCGCCATTGGTCAGCAGGGTCACCTCGCCCCATTCCGGCAAAAGCTGGGCCTGATGCAGCGACATCGGCCCGGTCGCGATCACGCCGATCCGGCCCTGGCCCAGTTCGTAGCCATGGCAATAGGGGCAGTGGAACACGTTCCGGCCCCAGCGTTCGGCAAGCCCGGGAATCTCGGGCAGCCGGTCGCGGACGCCGGTTGCCAGCAGGATGCGGCGGGCGGCAAAGCTTTGGCCGTCTTGCGTGGCAACGCGGAAATCATCCTTCCGGCCGGTCAGCGCGACCGCGTGGCCATCGACCCAGCGCAGGGTCGGATAGGCCAGAAGCTGCTGCTTCGCCCCGGCATGGATCGCCGCGGGATCGACCCCGTCCTGGCCCAGGAAGCCGTGCGAATGGATGGCAAAGCGGTTGCGCCGCTGGCCCGCGTCGATCACCAGCACCTTGCGGCGGGCACGCAGCAGCTGCAGGGCGGCGGCCATTCCGGCGTAGCTGCCCCCGATCACGATGACGTCTTGCATGCCCTACTCCTGTGCGGCCCGCCTTTGCGCATGGCGGCGGGCGAAATCGCGGGCCAGATCGGCCAGCGTCACGTCGGCGAAACGCGCCAGCAACAGCGCCTCGGCCTCGGCGAAAGCGCCTTCCAGCGCCGCATTCACCGATTGCTCGACCAGACAGTCCGGCGTCTCGTGCCGGTTGCCGATGGCGAAGATTGCAGGCTCGCCCAAGGCCGCGTGCAGCCGCCGCAGGCTGACCGTTTCCAGATCGGCCGCGATCTGCCAGCCCCCGGCATGGCCGCGCGCGGCACGGACCAGCCCGGCCTCGCGCAGAAGGCCCATGGTCCGGCGCACCACCACGGGATTGGTGCCAAGGCATTGCCCCAGCGCCTCCGAGGTCATGGGCCCCTCCTGCTCGGCCATATGCAGCAGAGCATGCAGGACCGAGGAAAGTCGGCTGTCGCGTTTCATGTAACTATAGATGTTACGATTCGCGCCGTCTGTCAAGATCCTCCCGACGCGCCCTGCCCCGGTTCCGCTCAGTTCAGAGTTTCGCAGTCTCGCGCAGGCCCGGCCGCGGCCGTTTCGCCCATTCGGCGGGGCTCAGGCCCTTCACCCGGCGGAATTCGCGGTTGAAATTCGATTTGGTGTTGAAGCCGCTGGCCAGCATCGCTTCGGTGATGGGCTGCCCCGCGGCGATCAGATCGCAGGCATGATCAATGCGCCAGGTGTTGATATGGCGCGACAGGTTGCTGCCGCTTTGGCGGTTGACGGCGGCCGACAGGCGCTTTTCCGGCAGCCGCATCCGCCGCGCCAGCCGCTGCAGCGTCAGCCCGGGATCAAGGAACAGCCGGTCCTTGCGCAACAGCGCGTCCAGCCGGGCCAGGATGTCGCGATCCTGATCTGCCGTGGCGGGATCGGGGGTCGCCGGATCGGGGGTCGCGGGGGTGGGATCGGCACGGTCCTGCGCCTCGCCCGTGGCCTCGGGCGTGCTGCTGAGAAGCCCGATCCCCAGCAGGATCAGCGAGGCAAGCAGGCTGATGATCGCCTCGGCCCAGGCGGCATGGCCCCGGCTATAGGCCAGCGAGATCAGCACATCGCCCAGCGCCAGGGCGATCAGCAGCCCGCCCGTGACCTGCCAAAGCCGCCGGGGCTGCGCGCCCGCCGCGATCCGGGCAAGCGGCAGGTCCACCGCCCGGTGCAGCTGGCGCAGGATGGCCGCGCCATAACCCGCGAACACCAGCGACACCGCCAGATCCAGCGTCTGTGGCGCGTATAGGCGGCAGAACAGGCAGAAGGCCGGCGCGGCAAGATGCAGACCGTCCTCGCGCCAGGACGGGGCGCGGAACAGGCCTGCGGTGAAGGCCAGCCAGGCCAGCGGCGGGATCATCGCCGCCGTGACCGGCAGGATCGGCCGCAGCTCGCGGATCCCGTATCCCGCCGCCAGCGCGATCCCCAGCGCCTGCAGCGCGCAGGCCGACAGAAAGATCGCCAATCCCCCGCGCCCGCCCGCCAGCGCGGCGCGCAAGGCCAGGAAGACCAGGCACAGGGCGATGAAGGCGGGAATGGGCAGCATCAGCATGGGAACACCTCTCTCAGCCCGCTTCTGCGCCGAAATCCGGTTTCAGGCGACCTGAATCCCGGATCCAGGACGCCGGGCCCGGCGGTTTTGCGCGATCCGCCCTGCGATGATGGAGTGTGCCATGAAACGTCTTCTTGCCCAGATTGCGACCAGTCTTGTCCTTATCGCCCCCGCTCTTGCCCTGCCCTGTGCCGCGGATCCCGTGCCCGGCCATGCCGTCCTGACCGATGACACGGCGCCGGACCGGCCGCTTTCCCTGTCGCTGTGGTATCCCGCGCAGGGCGGGGACACGGTGCCGATCGGCGGCAATGCCGTGTTTGAGGCAACGCCGGCGGTGCCGGATGCACGCGTCCCGGGCGGGCGGTTGCCGCTGATCCTTCTGTCGCATGGCGGTCTTCGCTCGGCCGCGGATTCCGGGGCCTGGCTTGCGGCGGCGCTGGCGGCCGAGGGGTTTCTGGTGGTCGAAGTCAATGCGCCCGCCCCGGCGACGGCGGCGGCGGCGGTGGATGAGATCTGGCAGCGCCGCCGCGATATCCGCCGCGGGCTGGACCGGATCCTTGCCGATCCGGTCTGGTCCGGCCATGTCGATCCGGGGCGGATTTCGGTTCTGGGCTTTGCGCTTGGCGGCACGGCGGCGCTGTCGCTGGCCGGCGCGGCCTTCGATCCCGAGGCCTATCTTCGCGCCTGCAGCGGCCCGGTGCAGGAGGACCCCGATTGCGCCTGGTTCGCCGCGCAATCCGTGACGATGGACCGGGTGGATCAGGCCGAGCTGGGCAGGCCCGGTGCGGACAGCCGGATCGCCTTCGCCGTGGCGATCGCGCCGGAATATCTGAAGGCCTTCCCCGCAAAGGCGCAGGGGGCCGCGCTTCCGGCCCTGATCATGACGCTGGGGCCGCAGCCCCTGGCCGGGCCGCCCCCTGCCCGGCAGATCGCCTTTCCCAGGGCGCAGACCGCCGATGCCTTTGCCCTTTGCACCCAGGCCGGCGCGCAGATCCTGCGGGACGAGGGCGAAGACCCTGCGCTTTGCGGGCAGGACCCGGGCGCGCGCGCCGAGAGTCACGCAGCACTCATCGCCGCGATCCGCGATGCGCTGGCCGGTGCGCGGCCTTAGCCGGGCGTCTGGCGCAGGGCAACAAGGGCGCCGAACTGGCCGATGACCTGGCTTGCGATCGCGTGCCCGTCGCGCAGCGCCGCATCGGGGCCGCGCCCGGCCAGGCGGGCGGCCAGATAGCCGCCGTTGAAACTGTCGCCGGCGCCGGTCGTATCGACGGGCCTGTGCATCTCGACCGGGCATTCGCGATACTGGCCCGCGGCATGAAGCCCCATCGTGCCGCCGCCATTCTTGACCACCACTTCCGCCGCGCCGGCCTTCAGCCAGCGGGTGGCGCAGGCTGCAAGCGAGGCGTCGCCAAACCAGGTGGCGTCATCCTCGAAACTGGGCAGCAGGATCTGCGCGCCCTGGGCGGCTTCGGTCAGCCAATGGCGCATCGCCTCGGGGCTTTCCCAAAGCTTCGGCCGCAGGTTCGGGTCGAAGGCGGTCAGCTTGCCCGCGGCCCGGGCAGCGGCCAGCCGCGACAGCAGCGCCGCGCGCCCGGCTTCGGGCAGGATCGCCAAAGTGATGCCCGACAGATAGATCGCATCCGCCGCGGCGAAGGCCGCATCCAGATGGGCGCCATCCTCGGCCAGAAGCCGCGCGGCGGACCGGTCGCGCCAATAGGCGAAGCTGCGTTCGCCCTCGTGCAGCTCGATGGCGTAAAGCCCGACCGAGCGCTGCGGATCATGGGTCACAAACGCGGTGCCGATCCGCGCCTGCTGCAAAAAGTCCATCATCCGGGCCGAGAAGGGATCGGCGCCCAGCCGGGTCAGATAATCGACCTGCCAGCTGTCGGGCAGGCAGGCGCGCGCATACCAGGCGGTGTTCAGCGTGTCGCCCGCGTATCCCAGGCGCCACAGATCGCTGTCCTCGCCCGCCCCGGCGCGGGACAGTTCGACCATGGCCTCGCCGATCGACAGGAAGCGGCTCATGCCTCGGCCTCGTGGCCGACGGCATGGGCCATGCCCTGCGCCAGGATCAGGCCCAGCGCCTCGGTGACCGAGCGGCGCCAGTCGGCGGCGTCGCGCAGCGCCGGGGGCAGGAAGCCGGGCAGATCCATCAGCGCGGCACCGATCGCGGCGGCATCGCGGGGCAGGCCGGCCAGGGCGGTGCGGATCTCGGCCTCGCGCGGGTCGCGCAGGGCATAGGCCTGGCCGGCATCGGTTTCGCCCAAGGCATAGCGCATCCAGGCGGCGGTGGCGAAGGCGAAGGGGCGCAGCGGCAGGCCCTGCTCCAGCGCGACAAGCGCGGGCTGGAAGATCCGCTGCGGCAGTTTCTCGGTCCCGTCCATCGCGATCTGGAAGGTTTCATGCGCGATGGCGGGGTTGCGGAAGCGGTCCTGCAACGCGGCGGCATAGGCCGCAAGGTCGATGCCCGGCAAGGGCGGCAGAACCGAGGCCGCGGCCGCATGGTGGCGCGCGACCAGCGCCGCCAGCGCGGGATCGGCCATCACGTCACGCACATATTTCTTCCCCGACAGGAAGCCCGCATAGGCCAGCATCGAATGGCTGCCATTCAGCATGGTCAGCTTCATGCGTTCATAGGGCGCCACGTCCGAGACGAACAGCGCGCCCCCCGCCTCCCAGGCCGGGCGGCCGGTGGGGAAGTGATCCTCGATCACCCATTGCAGGAAGGGTTCGGTCTCGATCGCGGCCAGATCGGTGCAGCCGGTCTGACGTTCCGCCTCGGCCAGGGTCTCGGCGGTGGCGGCGGGGGTGATGCGGTCGACCATGGACGAGGGGAAGGCGACCTCAGCGGCGATCCAGTCGGCCAGATCGGCATCGCGCATCCGGGCAAATCCGGTCACGCCATCGCGCAGAAGCGCGCCATTTTCCGGCAGGTTGTCGCAGCACAGAACGGTGAAGGGCGCGACGCCGGCCGCGCGCCGCAGCCGCAGCGCCTCGGTCAACAGGCCCAGCGCGCCCGAGGGATGGGCGGGGTCGGCCAGATCGGCCGCAACGGCCGGGTGGCGCGGATCGGGCGCGCGGCGGGCGCGGTCGATGCCATAGCCCTTTTCGGTCACGGTCAGCGTGACGATGCGCACCTGCGCGTCGACCAGCGCGGCCAGGGTGGCAGCGGGATCGGCGGCGATCACATCGCGGATCGCCCCGATGACCCGGGCCGAAGTGCCGGCGGCACCGCGTTCGATCAGCGTATAAAGCCCGTTCTGCGGGTTCAGCGCCTGCGCCACCTCGGTGGACCGCAGGCTGACCCCGGTGATCCGCCAGTCGCCGCCCTGTGCGGCCAGCGCATCATCGGTCATCACCGCCTGATGGGCGCGGTGAAAGGCGCCGATGCCCAGATGCACGATGCCCCGGCCATGCGCCTGCGGATCATAGCCCGGCAGGCGCGCCGGGCCATGCAGCGCCGTAAGCGACTCGAGCCGGCTCACCGCAGACCCTCGACCGGATGGTCCAGCGCGGTCATGATGCCGCGCAATTCGGCCAGGCCCTTCAGCCGCCCGATGGTCGGATAGCCGGGCTGCGCCTTGCGGCCCAGATCGTCGATGATGTCCTGCCCATGGTCGGGACGGAACGGGATCGAGGCATCGGCCCGGCCCGCGGCCTTGCGCTTGCGTTCCTGCCGCAGGACCGCGGCGATCAGCGCGACCATATCGGTGCCGCCGCCCAGATGCTCGGCCTCGTGGAAGCTGCCGGCGATGTCACCGCTTTCGCGCAACACATTGCGCAGATGCAGGAAATGCACCCGGTCGCCCAGCCGGTCCATCATGCCCGGCAGGTCATTGTCGGGCCGCGCGCCCAAGGACCCAGCGCAGAGCGTGACGCCATTGGCCGGCAGGTCCACCGCATCAAGAACCGCGCGATAATCCGCCTCGACCGACATGACGCGCGGCAGGCCCAGCAGCGGAAACGGCGGATCGTCGGGATGGCAGCACAGCCGGATCCCGATCTCTTGCGCGATGGGCGTGACCTCGGCCAGGAAATCGATCAGATGCTGGCGCAGCTGCGCGGCGGGCAGATCGGCATATTCGGCCAGATGCCGGCGCACATCGTCCAGGCTGAAGCTTTCGGCCGCACCCGGCAGGCCGAAGACCACGTTCTTCGCCAGATCCTGCTTCTGCGCCTCGGTCATCGCGGCAAAGCGCCGCGCCGCCGCCTCGACCACCTCGGCCGGGAAATCATTCGCCGCACCGGGGCGGGCCAGGATGTGGATGTCGAAGGCCGCGAAGTCGATCAGGTCGAATCGCATGCAGGTGCCGCCGGTGGGCAGGCGCCAGGCCAGATCGGTGCGGGTCCAGTCCAGCACCGGCATGAAGTTGTAGCAGATGACCTCGATCCCGGCCGCGCGCAGGTGCCGCATCGAGGTTTTCCAATTGGCCAGATGGTCGCGCCAATTGCCCTTCTGCTTCTTGATGTCTTCGGAAACCGGCAGGCTTTCCACCACTTCCCAGGCCAGGCCCGAGGGGCTGCCATCCTTCATCGTGGCGATTTCGGCCTGGCGGCGGGCGATTTCCTCGGGCGTCCAGACCGCCCCCGTGGCGACGTGGTGCAGCGCCGAGACGACGCCCTCGACGCCGGCCTGCCGCATGTCATCGACCGAACACAGATCCTTCGGCCCGAACCAACGCCAGGTTTGCCGCATTGCCCAATCTCCTCCCTTGCCTTTGCCTGTCGGATACCATGCGCCAAATCTGTTGACTAGTATGGAAGTATGGCAGTAACCCTTTTGCGGGGAGGACGGGATGGATACGATTCTGGCGAAAGCATCGCTTTTGGCGCAGGGTGCGGCTGTCGGGCCGCAGCTGCACCGGCTGCTGCGCGACCGGATCATCCGGGGCGACATGCCGCCGGGATCGCGCATTTCCGAAACCGAGATCGCGCTGGCCTATTCCGTCTCGCGCCAGCCGGTGCGCGAGGCTTTCATCAAGCTGGCCGAGGAACTGCTGGTCGAGGTGCGCCCCCAGCGCGGCACCTTCGTCAGCCTGATTTCCGTCCCCGCCGTCATCACCGCCCGCTTCATCCGCGAAGCGGTCGAGGCCGATATCGTGCGGCGCGTGGCCGAGCTGGCCGATAGCGCTGCGCTGGAGATCCTGGACGCGCGGATGGCCGAGCAGATCGCCCTGCCCGCCGATGCCGCGGGCGAAGACTTCATGCGCGTGGACGAGGAATTCCACCGCGCGCTGGCCGAGCAGGCCGGTCAGGCCGCGGTCGCCGACCGGCTGGAAGAGATGAAGATCCACATGAACCGCGTCCGCCATATCAGCGCGCGGCAATTCTCGCGCGAGCGGCTGATCTCGCAGCATGCCGAGGTGGTCGAGGCGATCCGCGCCCGCGATCCGGCGCGGGCCGAGGCCGCGATGCGTGGCCATCTGCGCGAGATCGTGGTCGATCTGCCCGGAATCGTCGCCACCTACCCTGCCTTTTTCGACGGGCATGACGGCCTGGAGGCGATGCCGTGACCGCCGCGCAGGCCCTGGACCGGGCGATGACACGCAGTGCCGGGGATTGGGCGGATTGGTTCTGGTCGGTGTCGCTGCCCGACTGGCTGCGCCGCGCGACCGACCCCGAGGGCGGGCTGCTCGATGCGCTGGATGCCGAGGGCCGGGCCGATCCCGAAGCCGGGCGCACGGTGCTGGCCCAGGCGCGCAGCCTGTTCACCCTGGCGCATCTGGCGCTGCTGTCGGGCGACCCGGCGCTGACCGCCGCGGCCAAGCGGCAGGTCGCGGTATTGCCGCGCTATCGCAAGGCGCCGGGTCTGTACCGCCGGATGATCGGTCGCGACGGCCAGCCGCTGGACGTTCTGGCGCGCAGCTATGACCAGACCTTCGTCCTCCTGGGCCTGGCGACCTGGAACCGGCTGTCGCCCTCGGCTTCGGTCGCGCAAGAGATCGAGGCCTGCTGGCAGGCGCTGTCGACCACTTTGACCGATCCCGCGACCGGGCTTTTGCTGGAAGATGACGGCGTGGCGGCCCCTGCGGCGCCCGGTGCGCCGCCCCGGGCGCAGAACCCGCATATGCATCTGTACGAGGCCTGCCTTCAGGCCTTCGAGATGTCGGGCAATCCGCTGTGGCAGACCCGCGCCGCCGATGTGCGCGCGCTTGCGCTGCGGCATTTCCTGGACGCCCAGACCGGCAGCATTGCCGAGTTTCTGACCCCCGACCTGCGCCCCCTGCCCGGCGCCGACGGTCTGCGGCGCGAGCCGGGGCATCAATGCGAATGGGCCTGGCTGCTGCGCCGCGAGGTCGAACTGGGCGGCGATGCCGCGGTGCTGGACACCGCGCGCCGGCTGGAAGCCTTCGCCGAGGCGCAGGGCTTTGCGCCGACGGGCCCGCTGGCCGGCGCCGCCTATGACGCGGTCTCGGCCGAAGGCGGCGTGACCGAGCCCACCCATCTTCTGTGGCCGCAGACCGAAGCGATCAAGCTGTTCGCCCTGCGCCATTCCGCGGGCGAGGCCGGCATGGGCCCCCGCGCGCAGCAGCTGCTGTGCCTGGTCTTCGCGCAGTGGGTCTCGGGCCGCCCGGCCTTCGTGAACCGGCTGGATGCCCAGGGCCGCCCGCTGTGGTCCGAAGCGCTGACGCGGCTGCAATACCATCTTGTGCTTGCGCTGACAGAAGGCGCGCGTGCCGGACTCTGGCCGGGCATCCCCCGGCCCCATAACACCTGAAGGAGGAGAAAAAGGATGAATTTCAAGACACTTGGGCTGGCCGCGGCGCTGCTTGCGTCCTCGGCGGTGGCGGCTTTCGCCGAGGTTCAGTTCGCGCTGTCCACCTCGCAGAACGCGACGGACCCGCTGGCCATGGCCATGGAAGAAGCCGCGACCCAGATCGAGGCGCGGACCAATGGCGAGATTCAGGTGACGGTCTATCCGTCCTCGCAGCTTGGCTCGGACAATGACGTGCTGGAGCAGATCCGCAACGGCGCGGCGATTGCCGTTCTGGTCGATGCCGGCCGTCTGGCGCCGTTCCAGAAAGAGCTGGGCATCCTGTCGGCCCCCTATCTGGTCGATGAATGGACCCAATATGCCGCGATCACCGCGTCCGAGCCCTACAAGGCCTGGGTCGAGGAACTGGCCGCCTCGTCCGGCCTGCGCCTGCTGAACTACAACTGGTTCCAGGGCTCGCGGCAGATGTTCACCAAGAAGCCGGTGACCAAGCCCGAAGATCTGGCCGGCGTCCGCGTCCGCACCATCGACGCGCCCGGCTGGCTGGCGACTGTGAACGCCATGGGCGCGACCGCCGTGCCGATGCCCTGGTCGGAAGTCTATTCCGCCCTGCAACTGGCCGCGATCGACGGCGCCGAGGCGCAGCTGACCGGGGCTTACGGCATCAAGCTGCATGAAGTGACCGGCAACCTGGCCTTCACCAACCATGTGCAGCTGGTGACCGGCCTGACCACCTCGGAAGCCTGGTTCAAGACCCTGACCCCGGAACAGCAGACGATCCTGGTCGAGGAACTGGCCAAGGCCGGCGATGCGGCCTCGGCCGCGACCGTGGCCAAGGGCGAGGAAGTCCTGGCCGAGATGAAGGCCGGCGGCATGGTGGTGAACGAGGTGAACCCCGAGGACTTCAAGGCCCTGACCGCGGGCGTCTATGCCCAGCTGGGCCTGGAAGAGGCCCGGGCCGCCCTGCAGCCCTATATCGACGCCGCCAAGTAAAATCGCAGCGGGCGCGGCGATCCCGTCGCGCCCGATCCCCCGGGAAGGGGCAGGGAGGAATTTATGCTGAAACTGTTCGACAAGCTCGAAGAGCTTGTGGCGGTTGTCCTGCTTGCAGGCACCGTCGGTGCCGTGCTGGTCGGGGCCGTTGGCCGCTCAGTCGGTCATCCGGTGCCCTCCGGCCCCGAAATCGCGCAGTTGCTGCTGATCTGGACCTGCATGCTGGGCGCCGATCTGGTGATGAAGCGCGGCGAGCATATCCGCATCTCGGCCCTGCCCGACGCGCTGCCCCCGAACGGGCGGCGGCTGCTGCATCTGATCTGCGTCGTCTGCATCATCGGCTTTCTGGGCTATTGCGGCTGGCTGGGCTGGCATCTGGCGATGTCGAACTGGGCGCGCGAGATGGGCGCCTCGGGCCTGTCCTATGGCTGGGTCACGCTGGCCTTCCCCGTCGGCTGCGCGCTGATGATCGTCTCGATGATCCGCCGCCTTGTCGGCCATGGCCTGCTTTTCTCAATCGAACCCGAACACCGCGACGGGGAGCAACTGCTGTGATCTCTTTCCTGCTTCTTGTCGCCGCCCTGGCCCTGATGGTCATCGGCATGCCGGTTTCCTTCGCCATCGGCGTGGCAAGCCTGGCCTATTTCCTTTTGCCCACCACCTTTATGCCCGACGTGACCGCCGTGCAGCGGATCATCGCGGCCAGCCAGTCCTTCCCGCTTCTGGCGGTGCCGCTGTTCATCCTGGTCGGCCATCTGATGAACGGATCGGGCATCACACCGCGGATGATGACGCTGGCCTCGACCTGCGCGGGCTGGATGCGCGGCGGGCTGGCCCAGGTCAGCCTGCTTCTGTCGGCGCTGATGGGTGGCATTTCGGGCTCGGCCGTCGCCGATGCGGCGATGCAGTCGCGCATCCTGGGCGGGCCGATGATCAAGGAAGGCTATTCCAAGGGCTTCACCGCGGCGCTTCTGTCGGTGGGCGGGCTGATCACCGCGACGATCCCGCCCAGCCTGGGGCTGATCCTTTATGGTTTCCTGGGCGAGGTCTCGATCGGGCGGCTGTTCATCGCCGGGATCGTGCCGGGCGTTCTGTTGACCATCGCGCTGATGATCGCCACCGCCTGGATCGCCAAGAAGCGCGATTACAAGCCGGTGAATGACCGCCTGCCGACCTTCCGCGAAGTGATCTCGGCGGTGAAGACCAGCTTCTGGGCCATCCTTTTCCCGATCTGGCTGATCGTCGGCATCCGGTTCGGCATCTTCACCCCCTCGGAAGCAGGCGCCTTTGCCGTGGCCTATGCGCTGGTCGTGGGCGTGGTGATCTATCGCGAGCTGACGCTGGCCTCGATCATCGACGCGCTGCTGCTGTCGGTGCGCGACATCGGCATGATCATGTTCATCATCCTGCTGTCGGGCGCCTTCGGCTATGTCATCACCTTTGAACGCGTGCCCCAGACGCTGGCCGAAGTGACGATGGGCCTGTTCTCGTCGCAGACCGCCCTTCTGTTCACCATCGCGGTCTTCCTGCTGTTGTTCGGGATGCTGGTCGAGGCGACGGTCATCGTGATGCTGCTGACGCCGATCCTGGTGCCGGTGATCACCGCCGCCGGCATCGACCCGGTGCATTTCGGCCTGATCATGATGACGCTGGTCACCTTTGGCGGCATGACCCCGCCGGTGGGCGTGTCGATGTTCACCGTCTGCGGCATCCTGAAATGCTCGTACAAGGAATACACGATCGAGCTGATCCCCCTGGCGCTGGCCGTGTTGGCGGTGGTGGTGATCATGATCCTGTTCCCGCAGATCGTGATGTTCCTGCCCGACATGATGATGGGGGGCTGAGATGCTGCTGCATCCCGACCGCCTGTTCCCCGCCGATCCGGGCACGCGTGCCCTGGCGCGGGGGCTTTATGCCACCGTGGCCGATGCGCCCATCGTCTCGCCGCATGGCCATACCGATCCGCGCTGGTGGGGGGAAAACCCCGCCTTCGCCAATGCGGCCGAGCTGTTCGTGATCCCCGACCATTACGTGGTGCGGATGCTGGTCAGCCAGGGCGTGCCTTACGAGGCCCTGGGGATCGGGCCGGGGGCGGAAACCGATCCGCGCGCGATCTGGCGCTGCTTTGCCGCGCAGTACCATCTGTTCCGCGGCACGCCCTCGCGCCTGTGGGTCGACCATGCCCTGTCCGAGGTCTTCGGGCTGCAGGACCGGCTGTCCCCCGCCAATGCCGATGCGCATTTCGATGCGATCGGCGATCTTTTGGCCCGGCCGGACTATCGGCCGCGGGCGCTGTATGACCGTTTCGGGATCGAGGTCATCGCCACCACCGATTCCGCGCTGGACGATCTGCACTGGCACCGGCAGGCGCGCGAAAGCGGCTGGACGGGCCGGGTCGTGCCGACCTATCGGCCCGATGCGGTGATCGACCCCGAGGGTGAGGGCTTTGCCGCGGCACTGGACCGGCTGGGCGAGATCACCGGCTGCGATACCGGCGCCTGGCAGGGCTATCTCGATGCCCATCGCGCGCGGCGGGCCTTCTTCAAGGCCGAAGGCGCCACGGCCACCGACCATGGACATCCGACCGCCCAGACCGCCAACCTTTCGGCGGCCGAAGCCTCGGCTCTGTTCGACCGTGTGCGCGCCGGCAAGGCCTCGGCTGCCGAGGCCGAGCTGTTCCGGGCCCAGATGCTGACCGAGATGGCGAAGATGTCGGCGGAAGACGGGCTGGTGATGCAGCTGCATCCCGGGTCCTTCCGCAGCCACAGCCCCGGCGTCTTCGCGCGCTATGGCCGCGACCGGGGTTTTGATATTCCGGTGCAGGTCGGCTTCACCGCCGCGCTGAAGCCCCTGTTGGATGCCGTGGGGCTGGATCCGGCCTTCCGCATGATCCTGTTCACGCTGGACGAAACCACCTATGCGCGCGAATTGGCGCCGCTCGCCGGCGCCTATCCCTGCCTGCGCCTGGGCCCGCCCTGGTGGTTCCATGACAGCTACGAAGGCATCCGCCGCTTCCGCGAGATGGCGACCGAGACGGCGGGCTTCCTGAACACCGTGGGTTTCAACGACGACACCCGCGCCCTGTGTTCGATCCCCGCCCGCCATGATGTCAGCCGCCGCACCGATTGCGGCTTCCTGGCAGAGCTGGTGGTGACCCACCGGCTGGACGAGGACGAGGCCTATGCGCTGGCGCCCCTGCTGGCCGGCGGCCTGGCGCGCGAGGGCTATCGGCTGGGCTGACGCCCCCTACCCGGATCAGCGGCTGCCGCGGCCAAACCGCGCGGCGGCAGCCGCCTGCCATCCTTGCCGGGGCGGCGCAGGGATCATCCGGCCCCTGCGCCGCCCCGGAACGGCGCCGTCACGCCCGTTCGCGCAGATACAGATACAGCGGCAGCGCCAGCGACAGGCCCACGAAGAAGCTGGCCGGCAACACCAGCCACCACCGCGCGACCTGATGCTGCCCCGCGTCCTGCCAGGACCAGACCCAGAAGATCGCGATCGAAATCAGCACATCGGCCGAGAAACCGGCCGCCGGGCCATTGGCGAACAGCGATTGCAGGAACAGCGGCAGGGCCAGCCCGTTCTGGGCGAAGAAGGCCCCGAAGAACAGCCAGGGCACCACCGTGCCGACAATCGCCATGGCGAGATAGAAGTTTCTGAGCGTCATGTGCGTTTCCCCCTTCAGCGACGTCCCGGGGCCGGGTCGGGCCTCCGGCGCGGGGGATATCAGACCTTCCCGCGGCCTGCGCGGGGAATCGGCGCTGCCTGCCGCTTCGAATGCCTTTGCCATGGCCCCCGATCACGGGTCGATCCGGGGCCGCATCCCGGCCCGTGACGGAACCGGACAGACGACGATGGCGGCTCACCGAAGCGCCGGGGCGTAGGGCCCCTTGACCATACGGGCGACCGGCACGCCGGGAAATCCGGGCGGCAGGAAATCCGGGCGGCGCGAAGGCCAAAGCCCGCCGGCGGATCACGGCTCCGGGGCTTCCCGCAATCCCTCGACGATCGCGTTTATGACGGCCGACACCCTTTGCGGTATGAAGCGGCGCGATGGAAAGACGGCGTGAATCGGCAGTTCCGGCTTGCCCCATCCCTCCAGCACCTCGACCAGCGTTCCGCGCGCCAGATCCTCTTCGACAAGGTGCAGGGGAACCTGCACGATGCCGGCACCTGCCAATGCCGCCACGCGCTGCGCCTCGTCATAGTCAAGTTCCAGCGCACCTTTCACATCGACCAGCACCGGCGCGCCCGCCGGTGTCAGGAAGCGCCATTGATCGCGGGTGGTCAGGTTCAGGTTCAGGATGCAGGGCAAAGTGGCAAGGTCGGCGGGCTTGTCCGGAACCCCGTGGCGCAGCAGGAACGCGGGCGCGGCGCAGCAGACGAAACGGTAGGTCCCGATCCGCCGCGCGATCAGCCCGCTGGGCTTCAGATTGCCCACACGGATCGCCAGATCATACCCTTCGCTGATCAGGTCAACCCGGCGGTCATTCAGCGCAAGTTCGATGATCAACTGGGGGGACGTCTCGACCAGACCGGCCAGAATTGCCGTCAGTTTCTTTGTGCCCAGCGTGGTCGGCCCCGAGATCCTGACCCGCCCCTTCAACCCGCCCTTCGCATCGCCGATCCCCGACAGCGCCTCAAGCCCGTCCAGAACCTGCGTGGCCTGCGCCAGAAACTCCTGCCCGCGCGGGGTAAGCCGCAGGGTGCGGGTGGTGCGTTCGACAAGGCGCACCCCATAGCGATCTTCCAGCGACTGCACCCGTCTGCCGACCATCGCGGGCGAGACGCCAAGGCGACGCGCAGCCTCGGCAAAGCTGCCGGCGCCGGCCACCGACACGAAGGTTTCCAGTTCGGGGATCTCGCTCATCCGATACAATCCTGCAATTCAGAATCTATCATTCAATCTCTACACGCAATGATGCCTCAGGGCTATCTTCCCGACTGAACAAGGGCGAAATCACAAGGAACATCATCATGACAACGGCAATCATCGGTCTGGGGAACATGGGCAAGGGGCTGGCGCAGCGCCTGTCGGGGCAGACGGACCTGCTTCTCGCAAGCCGCAACCTGGACGCCGCGGAGAAGCTGGCGGCAGAGCTGAAGGGCGCGCGGGGCGTCAGCGTCGATGCGGCGATTGCCGGGGCCGATATCGTCATTCTGGCGCTTGGCTATGAGGCCGCTCTGGACGTCGCGGCCCTGCCGGGCCTTGCGGGCAAGATCGTGGTCGACATCACCAACCCGGTGCTGCCCGATTTCTCGGGGCTGCAACTGGGCCATACCAGCTCGGCCGCCGAAGAGATCCAGAAGCGCGCCCCGGGGGCCAAGGTCGTCAAGGGCTTCAATACCATCTTCGCAGGCCTGTTCGGGGCCGAGCGCGCGGCGACCGCCGCGGTTCCGGTGTTCCTGGCGGGCAATGACGAAACGGCCGTCGATGCCGTGGCTGCGCTGGTCGAGCAGGCGGGCTTCACCCCCGAGCGGACCGGCGATCTGGGCGCGGCCCGGCTGCTGGAGCCGCTGGCCATGCTGAACATCCGCTTTGGCTATGGGCTTGGCAAAGGCACGTCGCGCGCACCGGGCTGGATCGAAATCGCCGCCTGATTGCAAAGACGAAAGGCGGGGGATCCCCCGCCTTTCCTATTTCCCGCCGGGCGGGCCGTAAACGGTCAGGAAGATGTCCACGCCGCGTGCCACCCGCTGCTGGATTTCCACCTCGGTCAGGGGCGGCCGGACGCCCAGCTTGATCTCCAGCGTCACGAAGCCAAGCCAGAGCCCGGTCAGGGCGTCGGCGGCCTCGGCGCTGCTGGCCTGCCTGAGCTGGCCCCGCGCGATGGCATGTTCGATAAGCGCGGCAAGAATGCGCTGCCCGCGCCCGGGCCCCGCTTCGAAGAACCGCTTCGGCAGCTCGTCCTCCTGCGCTTCCAGCGAGGCGATCAGCCGATCCCATCCCAAGAGATCGCGATTGTTGATGAAGGTGACATACCGGGTGCCAAAGGCCGCCAGGGCCTCTGCGATCGGCACCTCGGTTGCACGGGCGAACTGGTCATCGGTGATCGTGATATCGGCCTCGCGCCGAATCACCGCTTCGATCAACGTACTTTTATCCGAGAAATTGGCGTAAAGCGTCGCCTTGGCCACGCCCGCCTTGGCGGCGACCTCATCCATGCCAACCTCGATGCCGCGCGCCAGAAACAGCAGGCGGGCGGCATCCAGAAGCGCCGTGCGCTTTGCATCGTCCTTCGGCCGCCCCCGCGGGCGCTTGGCCTGCGGGTCCGGCGCGGGGGTGGGGTCGGGCGCGGGGGTGGGGTCGGGCAGGTCCGGCACCATCAGGCCAGGACCGAAAGGATCGCCGCCATCATCAGCCCGCCGACCACGGTGACATGTTCCAGCGCGATGTGGAACTCATGCGTGCGCTTGGGTTCGGAATAGGTCCAGAACGGGTGGCCGATCGGAATGGTCAGGATCAGGAACACCGCCAGCGCGCCGGCACCAAGCCAGCCCAGCCCGCCGATATTGCTGATCACCAGGGCCGAGCCCAGCAACTGGGTCGCGATCGTCGCCACGGCGAACAGACGCGGGGCCGGCAGGTTCACGTCGACCATCTCCTGAACGATGGCCTTGAAGTTGAACAGCCCGAACAGCCCCGCCATCCAGAAGACGAAGGTCAGCACGATATTGGCAACCACGATGGCTGCGGGGTGGCTTAGGGCGAGCGTGATGAAGGTGTCCATGGGGCCTCAGATAATTATCATACATCTGGGTATAATAATTAATTTATCAGACTTTCAAGTCTGATAAATGTGCCGGACCTGCGGAAAGCCCGGTCCGTCCGCCCCCGGCAGGCCGCATCCGGCGCGAAAGGCGCGCAGGTCATCGACGGATTTGACAGGGTCAGCTGCCGACCAGACGCCTGGCCTGCCCGACGATCGGCGCAAGCATCGGGCCTTGCGCGTCAACGATATCGAAGTGATCGATGCCCTCTGGCGTCACAAGATCCACGGCGTCGCCACTCTGCCTGGCCCGTTCGGCATAGGAGGCCGTCATCTCCTTGCGCCAGGCATCTTCAAGGCTTCCGGCAACCAGGACTTGCGGGATACCGAAGGGCAACAGCTGCGCCGGCGAGGTTTCGGCAAAGCGGGGCATCGCTTCGGGCAGGGACGACACCCCCAGCAGGGTCAGTATGTCTGTCCGGTTGCCGATCCTGAGCGAGGCTTCCAGATCATTGACGCCGCCAAGCGAGATCACCCCTTTCAGCGGCAAGGGATCGGGCGTGTAAAGCGCGCTTCCCGCTGGCAGATTTCGCCTTCCGGCCAACCACAAGGCAAGGTGGCCGCCCGTGGAATGGCCGATTGCAATCACCCTGCGCAGGTCAAGCGGGTGGTGAAGGGCGATCTCGGACAGGTGGTCTGCGCCCGCCGCAACATCGTGAAAGGTGCCCGGATAGCCGCCGCCCAGATTTCCGAGGCGCCGGAACTCCAGATCCCAGGTGGCAAACCCGGCCTCGGCAAGCGCCTCGACAAAGGGCGAGGCATAGTCCTTGCTCCAATCCGCCGTCCATCCGCCGCCATGCACGAAGACGACAACCGGGAAGCCTGCCGGCGGTGGAGCATCTTTCGGCAGGCGCAGATCGGCGTATTGAACCGGGCTTTCCGCGCCATAGCGGATCCGGGCCTCGGGCAAACGGACCGGCAGCGAGGCCGCCAGGTCGAAGGGGTGGGGGTGGTTGGGCGTGGGTGCGTGTGTCATTTCAGGGCATGTTCTGGGCCGAGGGGGCGCCCGCCCTGCAAATACCGGGCGCGCCGACCCTGACTATCACGATCGCGATGGCTTTGCCGAGGCCTTGATCCGGCAGCGGATTTCGGAACCGCTGCCGCGCGGCAGGCCAGGCTGTGACCCGGCCCGCTGCGCCGTTATCCTTGCGTCGGGCGCCCCTGCCCTTCTCGCCCCAGAAGCAGACAGGCGATCGCGGCAAGCTGGATGGCTGCGGCGCAAAGAAACAGCACCGCCGTTCCGGCAGTGTCGCCCATGCGCAGCAGCCCGAACGCCGCCGGAGCGAAAGCATATCCGGCCTGGCCGATCGCCACGATCAGCGGCACCACGCGGGCGGTCTCGGCCGGGGAAAACTCCTGCTGGGCGATCAGGGGCGGCAGCGAGGTCGCATTGCCGATGCCCAGCCCGAACAGCGCGATGCCCAGCACCAGCCACAGACCCGCCTCGCCCGCCGCCAGAAGGAACAAGACCGAGCCGATCACCTGCACCCCGTAGCTGGCACAGGCCACAAGCCGGCGGTCGGCGGCGGCGGGCATCGTCCAGCCGACCAGCGACCGCCCCAGGATCGCGGCAACCGTCGCGCCGCCCATCGCCAGGCCCGTCCTCCCCTCGCCCAGCACCGGAACCAGCACCGAGAACAGATGTGCAAGAAGCCCGATCTGGGCGAAGAGCCCCAGCATCATGCCGGCGGCCAGGGTCAGGAACTTGCGGTCGCGCAGGAAGGATCGGCTGAGCGGCGCCCTGCGCGGAACGGTCTGCGGGGCCGCATGCCCTGCGCCATCGGCGGATTGGCCCAGGCCCTCGGGCGTGTGGCGGAACACCAGCACCGACAGCATCCCGACCGCGACAAGCATGACCCCGCCGACGGCCAGCGCTGCAGGGGCAAAGCCCATGCCCGAGATCAGCGCGATCCACAGCGGCGAGAAGATGACGCCGCCCAGGCTTGCCCCGTTATAGGCCATGCCAAGGGCGGCGGGGCGGCGCAGGCTGAACCAGGGCGCGATCAGCGCGTTGACCGCGGCGGCCCCCATCGCGACCCATCCCGCGCCGCTTACCAATGCCGCCAGGACCAGCTGCCAGGGCTGTGCCGCCAGCGCCCAGCCAAGGATGCCCAGGGCAAGCAGCGCCGCTCCGGCCACCGTCACCACGGGCACGCCCAGGCGCCGATACAGGCGGGGCAGATTGGCCACCACCCCGGCCCCGAACAGGAAATGCACCGTCACCGCCGCCGAGACCATCGCCACCGGCCAGCCGGTGCGCGCGACGACCGCGTATAGAAACACCGGCGGGCCATAGAAGCCCACGCCCCAGCCGAAAGTGGCCAGAAGAAAGGTGGCGGCGACGACATGCCAGCCGAAGAACGGCCGGGCGGCGGGGGAAGGCAGGGTCATGGGCGAGGCTCTCGATGATGTCGCGCCGGTTATGGGCCAGGCCCGGGCCGCGATGCTTCGGTGAAAGCCGAAGCATTCGGCCCCGGCTTGCGCTAGGCTGTGGCAGAACCGGGAGAGCCAGATGGCCACATCGAACCGCATCGCCGAGATCGCCGCCGCCGTGGGCGAGCCCGCGCGGGCCGCCATGCTGGCGGCCTTGATGGACGGGCGCGCCCTGACCGCCACCGAACTGGCCGAAGTTGCCGCGATCACGGCGCAGACGGCCAGCGGCCACCTGGCCCGGCTGGCCACGGTCGGGTTGATCAGCGCCGAAAAGCAGGGCCGTCATCGCTATCACCGCCTGGCCAGCGCCGAGGTGGCGCGGATGATCGAAAGCGTCATGCAGATTGCGGGCGGCGTCACGCTGGCCCGGCCCCTGCCTCGTACAGGCCCCAGGGATGCGGCCCTGCGGCAGGCCCGCACCTGCTATGATCACCTCGCGGGGGCGCTTGGCGTCAGCATCGCCGATGCGCTGCGCGCCAGCGGCGCGGTCGAGATCGAGGGCGATGCCGCAGCACTGTCAAAGGCCGGGCGGGCGCAGATGCAGGCGCTCGGCATCCTGCAATTCGGGGCCGATCCGCGCGGCACCCGCCCGGTCTGCCGCCCCTGTCTGGACTGGAGCGAGCGCCGCCCGCATCTGGCCGGCGCCCTGGGGGCGGCGATCTGCGCGCATGCCCTGGATCAGGCCTGGGTGCGGCGCCGCCCGGGCACCCGCGCGCTGGAGATCACGCCGGCCGGCCGGATCGGCTTCCGGCAGGCCTTCGGGGTTGAGATGCGCGCGGGCTAAGGCCGGCCACCGCATCAAGGGCTGAACGGCGGGTCCTGGGAATGCCGTCTCGCAGGCCGAAGGCGCCGCGCGACGGCGAGGGGCGGGAAGCGGGCGTTCGCTGTGCGCCGCATGGATGACCGGCATGGGCCGGCCAGGCCTGCCTTGGCGGCGATCAACCGGATGAGCGGAACCCAACGGTCGCCGTGCTGCAGCATGTCCCTTCGGACCTGAAGCAGTCATTGGCTTCAGCGCTCTCGGACCCGGTTGAAAGGCTGGTTGAGCCCTACGCCGCCGACCCCGGCATTTTTGCGATTGCGAGGGTGTTTGACCTGACCGCACTCGCCTGCTATGGCCTTTGCCCATGGTTCCGGCACCTGCCGCCTGCGGCGCGAGCCACGGTGAAGCCCGGATGACAAGACACCTCACCCTCGAAGCATTTCGCGCGGTGGGCAATGCAGGCCCCCATTCCACCTTGAAATGCCTCTTATGAGGAGTGGGCGATGTCTGTGCGGCACGCTGACCAACAGGTCAATTCTTTTCTGACCGCCCCGATCGGGCGGCTGTTTCTGTCGAACGCTGTTCCCATGGCCGTGGTCATGTCGATGGGCGGCGTTCTGAATGTCGTCGATGGGATTTTCGTCGGACATTTCATCGGGGCAGACGCGCTCGCGGCCGTGAGCCTGGCCTTCCCGGTGGCCATGGTGCTGTCGGCGCTGACGACGCTTGTGGGCGGTGGCATGTCGAGCCTGATGGCGCGGGATCTGGGCGCAGGCGATCGCGTGTCCGCCGGGCGGATCTTCACCCAGGCGCATGGGCTGGCGCTGGCGATTTCTGCTGGTTTTGCAGTGCTTTGGGCTATTTTCGGCCTTGTGATTGTCGATACCCTGGCTGCGGGCAGCCCCAGCATTGCCAGATCGGCGCAGGACTATCTGACGATCATTCTTCTTGGCGCGCCGGTCCAGCTCGTGCTTGGCATTCATGCCGATGCCCTGCGCAATGAGGGACGCGCGGGTCTGATTGCCGGCCTTTCCGTGCTGGTCAACCTGCTCAACATCGGGGCGAACTGGCTGGGGATCGTTGTGCTTGATCTTGGGATTTCCGGGTCAGCCCTCGGCACCGTCACGGCGCAGACGCTTGGTCTGGCGCTGCTGGTCGGCATGAGGGGGGGCAGCAAGGGCCTGTTGCCACTTTCTGTTTTGCGCAGGCAGAGCTGGTACGGGGCGTGGTCGCAGATCGTTCGGCTGGGTCTGCCGCTGTGTCTCAGTTTCATTGGCATCGCCCTGGTCGCCAGTCTGGTGATCCTGTCGCTGCGATTTTCCGGCGGGCCGGGGCATGAGGCCTTGGTTGCCGCCTATGGCGTCGCAACGCGGCTTTTGGGCTTTGCCTTCCTGCCGCAGATGGCACTTGCACTGGCGATGCAAAGCATTGTCGGCAACAACGCCGGTGCAGGACGAAATGACCGTGCGCGCGCCACCTTGCGGCTGGCGATGGCCGGCGCCTTCGTCTGGTGCCTGTCGGTGGCGCTGGTCGGGATCTTCGCGGGAACAGCCCTTGGCCGTTGGTTCAGCGACGACCCCGCCGTGATCGCCGGCGTTGCCACGATCCTGCGACCGATGCTGTTGCTTTATGCCTTATCCGGCCCGGTCCTTGTCCTTGCGCTGTATTTCCAGGCCCTCGGCCAGCCGGGCCGGACTGCGGCTTTGACTTTGGTGAAGCCCTGGCTTCTCTTGCCCCTTCTCATCGTGGGGCTTTGTGCCGCCTTCGGTGTGCGGGGCATCTGGCTGGCCTTTCCGCTCGCGGACACGATCATTCTTGCCCTTGCGGCAATGGTGGGGTGCAACGTCCTGCGCAGGGCCGGCACTGTGGAGGAGCGGGCATGACCATTGATGAGGCGAAGGCACAGGCGAAGGCTTTGCGCGCCGCGCTGCTGGCGCAGGGAACCACGATCAGTCATTCGCAGGCGCTGGAACTGGTCGCCAGACAGCAAGGTGCGCGGGATTGGAATACGCTCCACGCGCGGCTGGCTTTGCGCAATGCTCCGGCCGAGCTCGCCGTGAATGACCGCGTGCGCGGCCATTATCTTGGTCAGCCTTTCACCGGGCAGATCATCGGCCTGTCCGGTCCGGCCAGCCATCGGCGTATCTCAATCCGCTTCGATACGCCGGTCGATGTGGTCAGGTTCGAGAGCTTTTCGAACCTGCGCCGCCAGGTCACTGCCATGATTGACGAACATGGCCGCGCGCATCGTCATACCTCAGACGGGGCCCCCCAGTTGATTGTGGAAACAGACATGGGCCCGCCGTACTAACGCCGGAAAGCGGGGCTGTTCTTGGCTGACGGGCGGGAAACGGTGCTGGATTTCTGCTTTGTCCCCAGCGCCACCGTCGTGGCCGCGCCCCTTGCTGCGGCATCAATTGAACGTGGGCTTTCCGGCCACGCTTGTCTCTGGAGCATAATGCAGCATCCCGCCTCGGGCCTGCACAAAGGGCCGGAACGCCGACGGATGGCGGCGCGGCATTGCGCTTGCGGCAATCCTGGAAAAGCCGCCACCCGCGTGTGCTGCGGCAATCGCGACAATCGCTGTAGACAGAACCGGCCGTCTGGATGCCGCTGTTTGGATCTTTCGACGTCTGCTGAACCCGTCCGGCGTATGATGACACACCCGCATTGACAACCTCGATCCCGGTCCGCATGTTGCCCGCGATGGTTCCGGTTCACGCCGGATGAAAAGGGAACACGGTGCGGCACCCCGGTGCCAAATCCGCGACTGCCCCCGCAACTGTAAGCGGCGAGCAACCTCCGACAGCCACTGATGCGGATGCATCGGGAAGGCGGAGCGCGCTTTGACCCGCGAAGTCAGGAGACCTGCCATCATGACATGAACCAAGCCCGGACGTGGGGTCCGGAGAGGGATATGATGATGACGACCGTTTCCGGCGCGACCCTGCGCCGCGTGGCCTTTGGCTTCGGCCTGGCAAGCATTCTGATCGCGGGCCTGGCGCGCGCCGATACCTTCCCCTTGGAGATCGAGAATTGCGGCCGCGTCCTGCGCTTCGACGCGCCCCCGCAGCGGGTGGTGGGGCTGGGCCAGAACAGCACCGAGATTCTGCTGCTGCTGGGGCTGGAAGACAGCATGGCGGGCAGCGCCATCTGGGTTTCTCCGGTTCTGCCCGAGCTGGCGGCGGCGAATGAGAAGGTGGAACGCATCTCGAACAACATGCCCAGCTTCGAGGCGGTGGTGGCCAAGGAGCCCGACCTGCTGGCGGTGCAGTTCGAAAGCTCGGTCGGGCCGGAGGGCCGGGTCGGCACGCCGGAGCAATTCGCGGATCTGGGGATCGCGACATATGTCTCGCCCGCGAATTGCGGGACCAGCACCCGCGCCAATGGCGACAGTCTGCGCGGCAACCTTTATTCCAATGACCTGCTGTATGCCGAGATCGCGGATCTTGCCCGGATCTTCGGGGTCAGCGCGCGCGGCGGCGAAGTGATCGCCAAGCTGAAGGCGCGGGAAGAGGCGGCGCGGGCCAGGGTTCAGGGCCGTGCGGATGAAGTGTCGATCCTTTACTGGTTCTCTTCGGCCGAGGTGGCGGGCGATGCCTGGGTGGCGGGGCGCACGGGCGCGTCGGGCTATATCAACGCCATGTTGGGCGCCAAGAACGTGATCGCGACGGATGAGGAATGGCCGCTTGTCGGCTGGGAGACCATCGCGGCGGCGGATCCCACGGTGATCGTGATCGGCACCATGGACCGGCGCAGCCAGGCGGCGGATGATCCGGAGGTGAAGAAGGCCTTCCTGTCCTCGGACCCGGTGGTGAAGGAACTGGCGGCGGTGCGCGAGGGCCGCATCGTCGAGATGGACGCGCAAGCGATGAACCCCACGCTGCGCACCATCATGGGGCTTGAAGTGGTAGCGGATGCGCTGGACCGCTTCGGCCTGCTGAAGTGAGTCTCGCCTCTGCGGGCCGGCCGAGTGTCCTGGCCCTGTCGGCGCTTGCGGTGCTGGCCGCACTGCTGCTGGCGATCGCCCTGGCGGTGGGGATCGGTGAGATGCCGATCTCTCCCCTGACCACGCTTCAGGCGGTGACCAACCGGATCGGACTGACCGAGGTGCCGCTGAAGCGGATCGAAGAGGCGGTGATCTGGGATTACCGCCTGTCGCGCGCCCTTGTCGCGGCGCTGTGCGGGGCCGGGCTGGCGCTGTCGGGCGCCATCCTGCAAAGCCTGCTGCGCAACCCCCTGGCCGAGCCCTATGTGCTGGGGATTTCCGCAGGCGCGTCGACCGGGGCGGTGATGGTGATGCTGCTGGGCTTCGGCGCGGGGACCTTCAGCCTGTCCGTCGGCGCCTTTGGCGGGGCGCTGGCGGCGTTTCTTTTCGTCGTGCTGCTGGCGGGCAATCGGCAGACGGCGGATCGCACGATCCTTGCCGGGGTCGCCGCCTCGCAACTGTTCAACGCGCTGACCTCCTGGATCGTCTCGACCTCGGCCAATGCCGAACAGGCGCGGAGCGTCATGTTCTGGCTGCTGGGCAGCTTTTCCGGGGTGCGCTGGCCGGATGCGGCGCTTGCGGCGGTGGTGCTGGCGGCGGGGCTGCTGGTCTGCCTGGCCCATGCGCGCGCGCTGGATGCCTTCACCTTCGGCGAGGATGCGGCCCGCGCGCTTGGCATTGACGTGCGCCGGGTGCGCGTGGTCCTTCTGGTCACGACCGCGCTGATGACCGCCACCATGGTCAGCATGGTCGGCGCCATCGGCTTCGTGGGCCTTGTCATCCCCCATGCCGCGCGCTTCCTCGTCGGGCCCGGCCATGCCCGGCTGTTGCCCGCCACCGCCCTGACCGGCGCGCTGTTCATGGTCCTGGCCGACATCGTCTCGCGCCTGATCATCGCGCCGCAGATCCTGCCGATCGGGGTGGTCACGGCGCTGGTCGGCGTGCCGTTCTTCTCGGTCATCCTGTATCGGGCGAGGGCGGCGTCATGACGATCGAGACCCATGGCCTGGGCTGGAGCGCGGGGCGGAAAACGATCTTCCAAGGCGTCAGCTTGCGGATCATGGCTGGCGAGACTTTCGGCCTGCTGGGGCCGAACGGATCGGGGAAAAGTTCGCTCCTTAGGGTGATCGCCGGGCTGCGACCGGCCAGCGCGGGCCGCGTGGCGCTGGATGGAGAGGATCTGTCGCGCCAGCCCGCGCGGCACATTGCGCGCAAGGTGGCTGTCGTCGATCAACATGCCACGACCGAGACGGCGATCACCGTGAACGAGGTGGTCCGCCTCGGCCGCACCCCGCATCATGGACTGCTGTCGCCCTGGACCGCGGCCGATGACCGCATCGTCGCGGCTGCGATGGAACGCGCCGATGTGGCCCATCTGAAGGACCGACCCTGGCAGATCCTCTCGGGCGGCGAGCGGCAGCGGGCGCAACTGGCCCGCGCGCTGGCGCAGCAGCCGACGCATCTGATCCTGGATGAGCCGACCAACCACCTCGACATCCAGCATCAGATCGAGATCCTTGACCTTGTCTCGACCCTGCCTGTCACCAGCGTGATCGCGCTGCATGACCTGAACCTCGCCGCGCGTTTCTGCGACCGGATCGGGGTGCTGCAAGCCGGGCGGCTGGTCGCCTGCGGTCCGCCGGCCGAGGTCCTGACCGAAGCCCTGATCGCATCGGTCTTCGGGACGGCGGCGCAGGTCGCCCCTTCGCCCCATCACGGGCGGCCGCATGTTCAGTATCTGATGCCGGAGGCCTGATGCACAATCGCAGCCTGAAGGATGACATCCGCGATTACTGGGCGGAACGGTCGCAGACCTATGACGCAAGCCCCGGCCATGGCCTCGGCCCGCGTCGGGCCGAATGGCAGGCACTGCTGTCGCGCCATCTTGGCCCGGCAGAGGGCCGACAGGCGCTGGATCTGGGCTGCGGCACCGGCGAGATCACACTTCTGCTGCAGGCGCTGGGGTTCGCGACGACAGGTCTCGACATGACACCGCAGATGCTGGACTGCGCGCGGGCCAAGGCGCGGGGCCTGCCGGTTCGCTTCATCGAGGCCGATGCCGCTTTGACCATGCTGCCCGATGCCAGCACCGATGTGATCGTCGCGCGTTACCTGTTCTGGACCCTGACCGATCCCGCTGCCGCCCTGGCCGACTGGCACCGCATCCTGCGGCCCGGCGGAACGCTGCTGCTGATCGACGGCGACCATGTCACCCCGCCGCCTCTTGCCCGGTTGGGGCCGCTGATGGACAGGCTGCTGGGCAAGGATCCCACCGCCGCGCACGGGCTGGTGACGCAGGCGCAATGGCGCGCCCATGCCGGCATCGTCGCCCGCCTGCCCTTCCGCGACGGTCTGCGTGCGCAGGATCTGACCGTTCAACTGGAAAAAGCCGGGTTCGCTACGGCGCGCCGTGACACGCGTATCGCCGCCCTGCGCCCCATGGGCTGGCGCCAGCGGCTCCTCCGCCTGGGCACACATCGCTTTGCGATCTCGGCGAGGCGGGCGATCTGAGCTTCCTGTCCAGTTCTGTTCAACTCAATCGGGAGATTGGTCGGTGCGCCGCAATACACGCCTGCACCAGGCGATCCTTTGATCAAGCGCTGAGAGAAAGCGCGATGGCCGCTTGGTTTGCTATCGCCTTGCCCAGGACAGGTTTCGCTTATCCGAGATGTTTCAGATCGTTAGGCCGAACGTAGCTGCGACCAGGGTAGCAGTGGCCGCAACCATCAGTGCGGCGACGACTACCTGTGCGCCGAACAGGTTTCAACTCTCGTGGAGTTGAGATCGGCCCGAAGCGGCCGGTCGCCCCTCGGCGCGCTCTTCTCGTAGCTGCCGCTCAGGCATTGCGCAGCGACGGCGCAAGGCAGCCCAAAGAGAACCTCCGCGCTGATCGCGGCGCAATCCTGACTCAATCGGTCGCGGCGCGGCCAAAGAGAATGCGGAACCGGGTGGGCTGGCCGGTGCAGAGCGTGATCCCGGCGCGATGGGCAGACAGCAGGTTGCGCACGACCGCAAGGCCCATGCCGGTGCCGCCCGACGCCCGACGCGTGGTGAAAAAAGGCTCGAACACCCGCGCTTCGTTGCCCTTCGAGATGCCGCAGCCATCGTCAGAAATATCGAGAGACACGCCCTCTGGCGACTGGGCGGCCTCGATCCGCACCCGCCCCGCTCCGTGTTCGGCGGCATTACGCAGCATCTGCGCCAGTACGATCGCCATGCCTTCGGTCGCGATCGGCAGGGCCAAGGTGTCGCCGGTGGCCGTGATCTCCAACGCCGGGTAATCCGCTTGCAGCGCGGGCAGCAGATCGGCCAACCGCGATTGGCCCAGATGGCGCAGTTCACGCGCTTGCGCGGCAAGGCGCAGCGCGGCCAGTTGCGCCTCGATCTGCGCCCTTGCGCCATCAATCTCGGCCAGCAACCTGGCATCTTCGGGCGTCAGGGCGCCACCGTCCTGCATCAGTTCCGACGCCGCCCGGATCGCCGCAACGGGGGTTTTCAGTTCATGCGTGACATGGTCGGTAAAGGCGCGGATCGTCGCCTCGCGGTCACGCGCCGCCTCGGCCATGGCGATCACCCGCACCGCTGTCGCAGCAGTCTCGCGCGTGCCGAAATGTTCCGGCCGGCGAGCATCGGCGCCGCTTTCCTGCGCCCTTGCATAGCCTTCGAGCGCGCGGATCGGTCGCAACAGGAGCCGCAAGAGCAGCCAGCCCAGCCCCGCGGTCGCAGCGGTTATCGTCAGCCCCAGCCCCGCCGCCGTCACCTTGAACCCGATGACTGGCCCCAGATAGCGCAGCGTTACCAGTCCGATGAATGACAGTGCCAACGTACCCGTCAGCGCTCCGCCCAGCACGAAGGCCAGCGAAGGCCGCCAGCGCCGGATCATGTGCAGGCGCCCAGTCGCATGCCCTGCCCATGCACCGTCTCAATGGCGCCGTCGCAGCCCGCCTCGGAGAGTTTGCGGCGCAGGTTGCGCAGGTGGCTGTCGAAGGTGCGGTCCGAAACCGCGCTTTGCGCTCCCCAAAGCGCCGCAATCAGCACGGGCCGCGGGACGAGCCGGTCCGGCTCGGCCAAAAGCCGCGCTAGGATGTCGAATTCGGTCGCAGTCAGCGCCTGATCCACCCCCGCGACCCGGCAGACCCGCGCCCGCAGATCGAGCGTGATCTTGCCGTGGGCAAGCGTTTCCGGGCTGGACGCCCACCCCGCGCGCTTGAGGATCGCGCGCACCCGCGCCACCAGTTCGCGTGGCGAAAACGGTTTCGTCACATAGTCGTCCGCACCCAGTTCCAGCCCGACGATGCGGTCGATCTCGTCGTCGCGCGCGGTCAGGAACAGGATCGGCACGTCGGATGTGGCGCGCAGGCGACGGCAGACCTCGAACCCGTCCAGCTCCGGCAGGCCGATGTCGAGCACGATCAGATCGGGCGCCTCCCGACGGGCATGGATCAACGCGCTGGTACCCTCGGCGGCGGTCAGCGTGGCAAAGCCCGCCCGTTCCAGCGCGATCCGCAACAGATCGCGCAGGCGCGGGTCGTCATCGACGATCAGGATCTTCATCGCGTCCGCTCCGGTATCTTCATTGCGGAACTGTAGCGGGCGACGCGCCATGAACGGAACCCCCATTCCCGCCAACCGGGGGTTTGGGGCGGAAACCAGATCGCGCAGGGGCGGGGCTCAATCCGCAGCCCGGAGGTCGCCCGCATGGCATCCAGAAACGCGCCATGCGCCATCGGCCCGAGCGAACAGATATAGTCGGTATCGGGGTTGGCCCGGGCCAGGTTCTGCGCCGCGATGATCTGCGCGAAATTGACGAAGGCGCAGAGATAGAGTGTGCCAAGGCCAAGCGCCGCACAGCGGATCAAAAGCCACGCGGCATTGCGCCCGCGCAGGAGTTGCACCGCGACAAGGCCAAGCCCGATCGCCACAAGACCCATCCAGATTAGGGCGTAGAGCCGCAGATAGGTCAGCCCGTAGGTGTCGATGTAATGCTCCAGTCGCATCATCGCTGCGCCGCACAGCACCATGTTTTGCGCCAGCCACACCAGCAGAAGCGGTCGGATCGCCCGATGTTCGTGCAGGAACGGCCGCGCCGACAGCGCAAACGCCCCCGCCAGCAGCGCGGTCGCCAAAAGCGGATAGGCGCCGCGATGGGCGTATTCGGCCAGGCTCATCCCCTCGGGCAGGGTGGCGCCAAAGACGAGGATCGACAGGTCGGTGAGCGATTGCATCGCGATCAGCGCGTTGAAAAGGACAAGCGCGCGCAGCACCGAGCGCGGGTTGAGGCCAAGGCGGGCGGCCCGGGGCAAGGCGATGGGCGAGAGCGACGCCAGGGCGGGCAAGTCGGGCGACAGCAGGGGAGCGACAAACAGTGCCGCCGCGCCCCAGAACGCCGCGCGCGAAAGCGCCGACCAAAGGTCGAGGTCAAGCGCCAGTACCTGTGCCAGAACCGGGTTCGCCTGCATCAGAAGTCCCAAAAACACGAGGCTTCCGGCCAGCGGAAAGGCCCAGTCGCGCAGGGCCTTGCGCGCGCTGCGGCTGGCGTGAGAAGGGCGAGTGATCTGCGCCAACACGCCCGCGTGCAGTGAAAGTGGCGCCAGCCAGTACCCGGGCAGACGACCCAGCCAGGCCGCCGTCTGCGCCAGCATCTCGGTCTTCCCGGCCTCGGGGCGGCGCAGCCAGACCAGCGCCAACGCCAGCCCTAGGCCCAGAAAGGCCAGCGAGAGCGCCTGCAGATGCTCGACTACCGGCAGCGCCGTAAGCACAAGCAGCACCACCGGCCGAGCGGACTGCCGCCAGCTCCCGGCCGCGGCCACGCCAAGGATCGCAAGTGCGAAGAGTGCCAAGGACAGACCGGGGGCGTGATGCCAAAATAACAGATCCGCCAGCGCGACCAAACCCGTCAGCCCCGCCCAATGCGGGCCTCTGGTGGTCCGCGCCTCGCCCTGCGGCACACCGGGCGGGCCGGAGACCGGCGCATCAAGCCACCAGCCGTCACGCGCAAGGGACCGGGGCAGTCCGGGGATAAGTAGGGGCTGTGTCATGATCTGGCTCCGCAAACTGTTTTGCGAGACCTTGCGTCGGCCCGTGTGCAGTTGCCGCGCGCAGTTTGTGCAGATGTCGTGCAGAGCGACCGAAGCTGCGCACCGGAGTGCGGCCATTCGCTGACGATTAAGCCGCCCTCGCTTCAGGTGTCTTGAATGGCCATTCCGGTGATGTTGCGCCCCGACACTTCGATTACGGCGCAAGGCAGGTCAGAGCCGCGATTTGTTGATGGTGCGTGGCACGACTGCCTGCGCGAGATGTCTGTTTCCTGCGCGTCGCATTGCGCCAGATGGAGCCCGCTAACGTCGGCTATCGCCGATTGCCGCGGGTGCGATGCCGCAACCTCACGGGCCGCTTCCCGCCCATTCCGGCCTAAGGAAAAGGTCAAACGAAACAGCGCCCCCTCGGCGCTCTTCGCCAGCGCGATATCGGTGTGATGGGCCTGCAGGATGCTGCGCACCACCGTCAGGCCTATCCCGGTTCCGCCTTCTTCAGGGCGGTTGGTGAAGAAGGGATCGAACACCCTGGCCGCGTTTCCAGGTGGCACCCCGCAACCGTTGTCGTGAACGGTGAGGGTGCGAGCCTTGTCGGCGTCGCTTGCCCGCAACGTTCCGGTATCGGCACCATACTCTGCCGCATTGCGCAGCACATGGCCAAGGATGATCCGCAGCCCCTCTGACGCAAGGGGGATTTCGATGGCCATCCCACCGGCAACCGGCCTCAGGCCCGGCCAGTCGGCGTTCAGTGCGGGCATGCGCTGCGATGGCCTGCCTCGTCCCAGGTCGCGCGTCTCGCGCGCCCTTGCCGCATCGCGCAGGGCAGAAATCTGGGCTTCAAGTTGCGCTCCGGCACTGGCGAGCTGCGCGAACGGCGCGGTCCTCTGGCGCCAGCACGGGACTGTCGTCCAGCAACTCCGCGCCCGCCCGGATCGCGGCGGCCGGGTTGCGCTGCTCATGCGTCACGTGATCGGTGAAGGTCCGGATCGCATCGTCAGAACGTCGGCTTTGCCAGCATCAGCGAAAGGATTGCCAGCACCGCCGCAAAGGCCGGAAAGCCGAAGGCGAACCACCAGCGATAAAGCCGATGGTAGGCCTCAGGCAGAGGTCCGCCCTGTGCGGCGGCAAGGCGGGCCATGTCGCGCAGCCGGATCTGCATCCAGACCACGGGCAGCCAGAACAGCCCCACGAAGACATAAAGGGCCAGCGACAGCGCCACCCAGCCGGACAGCAGCGGCCAGCCTGTCTCGCGCGCCAGCAGATAGCCGGTGATCGGCTGAAGGATGGCGGCGGTCGCGGTGAACACCGTATCGGCCAGAACCACGATACCCGCGACATGGGCGATCAGTCGCGGATCGCCCGATCGGTTCGAGATGACCATGAAGAAGGCGATGCCCGCCCCCGTGCCCAGAAGCACTGTTGCGCCGATCACATGCAGGACGCGCAGGATCTCGTAAGTCATCGCTCCTCCAGCCCCAGCGCGACCATGGCCGCCAGCACCATGCCGGGGATGACCTTGATCATCGGCCCCAGCGGATCCAGCCAGAGATCCGGGGCCAGCACCAGACTGCCAAGAAGGTAGGCTGCCGACAGCCCGATCATCCCCAGGGCCGCCATCCTTGCGCGGGGGCGCCAGAGGATCGCCAGCCCCAGCAGGATATCGGCCAGCGCCCCGCCAAACACCGTCGGTGCCGCGATCCAGGCCGGAATGCCGCGCCCGCCAAGGACCGCCATGGCGCGCGCCGGGTCGATCAGGGTGATCGCCCCCGAGGCACACCAGAACAGCGCCAGCGTCGCAATGGCCAGAGGCAGCAGGAAATAGGACCGTGCGAACAGCCTTTCCTGACGGGTTGCAGGCAGGCTTTCCAGTGTCGCCGACAAAGACCGGCAAGGCCGGCCCCCCGCTTCCAGCCAGGCAGTCGGATCGCCCCGGATCCCGTCCGACAGCGCTTGCAGGGCGCTGCTGCGCAGCGGCGAGCGCCAGCCCAGATGCCCAAGACCATCGGCGCCCCGCCCGATCAGACGCAGCAATGCATCGGGAAAGGCCGGGCGAAAGCGCGGCGCGGGGAAACCTTGCCAATGCCTGACACAGTCAACCAGTGTCGCAAAGCTTTGCGCCCCCGGCTCGGTCAGGTCGGCGACAAGGCCCGAGGGCACCTGACCCTTTGCAGCCACGACGACCGCCCCGGCCAGGTCGTCGACATGAACGGTCTGCACCCGCGCCTCTGGCAGGACGCGCGGCAGGATCAGGGGCAGCGCGGCCACGCCACGCAACAGCGCCGTGCCGCCATAGGCCTCGGGCGAAAGCACCAGCACCGGCCGAAGGATCACCCAGTTCCGCGCCCCCGCGGCAAGGATCGCATCGCCACGGGCCTTCGATCGGAAGAATTCCGTCGATGCCGCAGGCTCCGCCCCCGCCGCCGAGATCTGCACGATGCGCAGCGGTAGACCCCTTGTCGCCTCGACCAGCCGGGACAACAGCGTGACGTGAACAGCCTCCAGATTGTCGCGCGCCCCGTCCTGCAACGCACCTGCGGCATTCACGACAACATCCGCATCGGCAAGCAGCGCTTGCCATTCTGCAACGTCAATTGCGCGAATGTCGCGGATCACCCAGGTCGCATCCGGGCTGGAAGCAAGTGCCACGGCGCGCGACCGCCCGATGCCGGTAACGGCAAAGCCCTCGGCGGTCAGCGCGCGCATGCAGGCCGCCCCGATCAGCCCATATCCCCCCAGCACGACAGCCTTGCGCATCCTGTCCCGTTCCCGTGCCTGACCAGATACTTGTTACCGGGTTTGCCAAGGGCCCGACAGGGGCGCGCGCAAGGCTTGCAGTGCAAAACGGGTCAGTTGCGCTTGTGATCAAGCCCTCCGGCGCAGTGTTGCACCTTGCCTGGATCGCGGCGATCCGGCATGCGCCCCTGGGCGCCGAGCGGGACGGCTTGGCGGCTCAGCCAGATTGCGCCTGCCCCCAAGGGTCAGCGGATCAGTGCCCTGCAGCCCTCACCGACCAGCTGTGACCGGGTTCGCCGGCGCGCGGGGCTTCCTTCTGCGCGGCGCCAATCCCAGCCGCGACCGACCATACCCGCCTTGCGCGCCGGCCGGCCTGTGGAGCGCAGTACAGCGAGATGGTGTAGCTCAGATCGGCTGTCCCTTGCCGGACGGCCAGCCTGCCGGCGGCCACATCGGCCTCGACCAGCGATTCAGGCAACACCCCGCGCCCCGTTCCCGCAATGCATTGCGCCCTTATGTCGGCAGCCATGCCATGGGGAACCTCAGAGGTTACCGGAAGCGCCATGCGGCAGGCCGTCCAGATCTGTCCGATATAGGTCTGCGGATGCGAGACATGCAGCGGCATGTGCCTGTCCTGCGCATCGGGCGGCTCAACGATCACCAGCCTGTCGGCGGCGATATCGGCAGGCAGGAACACCCGGAACGCCGCGTCGATCGGAACGCGCGGATGTCGTGTCACCAGCGCAAGGTCGACTTCAGATCGCGTCAACATGCGCGCCGCCATGTCGTGATTGGCGATCCGGGGGGCGAAATGCATGCCCGACAGGCGCTGCGCCAGCCAGGCCTTGAAATCCGGGAAGATCGCCACCGTCGCGCTGTGCGGCATGACGATGGGGATCCCGCCTTCGCTTGGGCTCCAGGGCGACGAGCCGCCTTTGAAATGGTCGATCTCGGACAGGATCAGGCGGGCTTTCGGAACGAAATCCTCGCCGGCGGCGGTAAGCGAAACCGGCCGGACGCGCCGGTTGATCAAGATCCGGCCAAGATAGTCCTCAAGCAGGCGCAGGCGCTTGCTCAGGTTGGACTGGGTGGTGTTCCGCCGCTCGGCCGCAAGCGTCAGGTTCAGCGTCTCGGCGACGCAAAGGAAATCCCGCAAATGATCAATGTTCATGGGCCCCCCTTGCAGCCCTGCCGAACGAAAGCCAACAGGCCCGCCGCGTCATGGCCGTGTCAGTTCACCGTCCCCATCCGGCGGGAACAGCGCCCGCATCGCCCCGTCCCGGGCAATCGCACCCGGCGCGCCATCCGGGCGTTCGCTGAACCGGATCAGCCGCGCAAAGACGATCCGTTCCGATCCCTTTTCCGCCCAGCCGACATACCAGCCAAAGGGTTGGCCTTTCAGCAGCGCGCCGTCGGGACCGAACGGCAGTCCGGCACCCGTCTTGCCATAGATATGCCAGCCGCCGGCCCGTTCGCCTTGGTCCAGAAGGTCTTTCGTATGCGCGACCGCCGCGGCCGAGACGGGCAGCCTGCCCTCGATCATCCGGGTCAGGAAGCCGACCTGTTCGATGGGCGCGATCTGCAGGGACGAACTCAGCCAGGCCTGCGTCAGGCCGTTCCCTTTGCCCTTGTCTCCCGAAACGTCCCTATTGCCATAATCGAAGGCATCGACATAGGCCGCGAAACGCGCCATCCCGAGCTGCTCGGTGGCGCGCTGCGAATACCAGACCACGGAATCGCGCATCCAGCTTTCCGGGGTCGTCGCCCGCTTCCATCGCGGGTTCCAGTCGGCATAGCCTTCCTTGAACGGCCATTCCGGCGCGTCCGGTGCGGTGAAGATCCCGGCATCGAACGCCATCAGACTGATCGCCACCTTGAACGTCGATGCCGAGGATATCCGCTCGTCGCAAGCCCCCTCGTGGATCAGCGGAACCGATACAGCGGGGTTCACCGCGATCATGCAGACCACCTGCTCTTCGGCCAGCGCGGCGGGGGGAAGTGCCAGACCGGCCAGGGCCGCGGCGAGGATCGTCTTGCGCATGAGGGGTCCTTCCTGCCTTCTTGCCTGCCCGCCAGATACGGCCGCATGGGTCGGAAAGTCCAAGTCATCTTCCGACTTCTCGCGCGGCAATCCGGCATGATCGGCATGTCAGGACGCCCAGCGCGCCCCGCAAGCCCGGCAGATTTGCCGAACGCGCAAAAATACCTGGCCAGACCAGCGGTTTCAGGACCACGTCGCCGCGGCGGGCTCCCGCACCATTGCATCAGCCGCCGCAGCCGCCACAGGGCACGGGACCAAGGCCCTTTGCCGGCAGATGCGGCGGCAGGGGGCGGGTCGGACCGGCGCCCCCGCCCCCCGCCGTTTTCGATTGCCCCGGGGTGGATATCGCGTAGGGTCTGCCCCCTGAAAGGCCTCCGCAGGAGCAAGGGACGCGGCATGGATCCATATGACAGCCGCGCGGCCATCAGCGCCTTCCTGTTCAAGAAATGCCGGCCGGAACCTGTGGATCTGGCCTTTGTCCTGTGTAGCCCCTCGATCAGCAGCCTTCAGCCGGCCATCGCGCTTTACAAATCGGGGCTGGCCCCAAAACTGCTGATCTCGGGCGCGGGCACGGCCGTCAGCGGGTCGGTGGAATGGGCCTATTACCGCGATCACGCCCTGGCCTCGGGCGTGCCGGAAAGCGCGCTGCTGCTGGAAAAGGCCGCCCGCAATACCGCCGAGAACGCGGCCTTCGGCGCGGCGCTGATCGAGAAGGAACTGGGCTGGGCGCAGGTCCGCCGTCTTGCTGTCTGCGCCAAACCCTTTCACATGCGCCGCGCGATCATGACCCTGCGCCGCCATGTCCCGGCCGATGTGCGGCTGGTGGCCCAGCCCCCGGACGACCCCGGCGATCTGTCGGCCGACAGCTGGTGGCAGACCGCGCAGGGCCGGCAGCGCATCTTCGCCGAACTGGGCAAGATCAGCGAATATGCCCTGAAAGGGGATCTGGGCGATGTCTGACCGGGCCCGGCTGCACCTGATCGGCGTGGGGGGAAGCGGCATGCTGCCGCTGGCGCTGCTGCTGCGGCAGGCGGGCCATATCGTCACCGGCAGCGACGACCTTTGCGCGCCGGCACGTCTTGCCCTGCTGCGGGATCAGGGCGTCACGGTCCTGTCGGGCGCCGATCCGGCGCTTGCGCGGGCGGCGGACTGTGTGGTGGCAAGCCCGGCCATCCCCGAGACCCATGTGGAACGGCGCGCGGCGCGGCGTGCCGGCATATCGGTCAAGACCCGCGCCCGGATGCTGGCCGAGCTGATCGCCGACCGACCGGCGATCTGCGTGGCGGGCAGCCATGGCAAATCGACGGTCACGGCGATGCTGATCCACATCCTGCGCGCGGCAGGCCAGGCTGCAGGACAGACTGCCGGACAGGCTGCGGGACAGGACGATTTCGGCTATATGCTGGGCGCCTCGTTTGCCGATCCCGGCCTGGCCCCCGCGCGGCTGGGCGCGCCGGGCGCGCCCTTCGTCACCGAAGCCTGCGAAGCCCATGGCGCCCTGGCCCAGTGGCGGCCCGCGCATGTCGTGCTGACCAATGTCGATGACGATCACGCCGATCATTATGGCGGGCCGGCCGCGCTGCGGCGCGCCTTTGCCGATCTTCTGTCGCGCCTGCGGCCAAAGGGGCGGGCCGTGGCCTGCGGGGATGACCCGCAGGTCATCGCGGCGCTGCGGCAGGCGGGCTGTGCGGCCCTGACCTATGGCCTTGGCGAGACGGCGGCGTTGCGCGCGGTTCCGGATCGGGCGGGGGGCGCCAGCGTCTTCCTGAACGGGGCCAGGCTGGGGGCGCTGGCTCTGGCCGTTCCGGGGCGCCACAACCTGCTGAATGCGCTGGCGGCGCTTGGAATGGCGCTTGGCCTTGGCATCGGGTTCCAGACCGCGGCGGGCGCGCTGGCCGGTTTTCCCGGCATCGCGCGGCGGTTGCAGCGCCTTGCCCCGGACAGCCAGCCACGGATCTTCGACGACTTCGCCCATCACCCGACCGAGATCGCAGCCGCAATCGCCGTTCTGCGCGAGACGACGCAGGGCCGGCTGATCGCCGTGCTAGAGCCGCAATTGCACAGCCGCGTCACGCGCATGGCCCAGCGCTTCGCCCAGGCCCTGTCGGCCGCGGACCGCAGCTATATCCTGCCGGTCGCGGCTCTGGGCGAGGCGGGAAATGGCGATGCCGCGCTGGCCCAGGCCTGCCGGGCCGAGGGGCTGTCCTGCCAGCCCGTCTCGGGCCTGTCCGAGCTGCTGGCGCGGCTGCGCCAGGATCTGCAGGGCGACGATACGCTTGTCGTCATGGCAGGCGCCAGCGGTGCGCCGATCGCGCCCTGGCTTGCCCAGGCGCTGACGCGCCCGCCTGCGCCCCTTCCGCCAGCCCCGCCTGCCCCCGCGCCAAACCTGATGATCGGGGCGCAGCGCCCCCTGCCGCCCGATCTGCTGGCCCTTGTCGCCGGCCATGCCGAACGCCAGCCCATGGCAACCGCCGTCGAAATGGGGCACCGCCGGCTCAGCTATGCCGATCTGGTCCTGAGAAGCGATGACCTTTCCGCCGCCCTTGCCGCCGCCGGCGTCAGGGCCGGCGACAGCGTCGGCGTCTGCCTTGGCCGCTCGGTGGACCGGGTCACCGCCTTCCTTGCCATCCTGCATCTGGGCGCCGTCTTCGTGCCGCTTGACCCCGCGCTGCCCGAACAAAGGCTGCGCCACATGCTGACGACCGCGGGCGTGCGACGGGTTGTGGTGAATGCCGCAAGCCCGGCCCTGCCCGAGATCGGCCTTGGTTTCGTGAATTGCGGCCAGCTGCCGGATCGGGGCGAAAGGCCCATGCCCGATTGGCGCGCCCTGACAAGGGCCGCGGAGGCCACGGCCTATATGATCTTCACCTCGGGCACGACCGGACAGCCGAAGGCGGTCGAGATCGCGCGCGGGGGGCTTGCCAATTACGCGGCGGCGGCCTGCCGCCACTTCCAGATCGGCCCCGGCGCCCGCGTCTCGCAGATCAGCGGCTTCGGCTTTGATGTCTCGATCGGCGACATGGCCATGGCGCTGGCCGCCGGGGCCAGTCTTGTCTATCCCTCGGATGTGCAGGCGATCCCCGGCCCGCCCGTCGGCCGCTTCATCGCGCAGGCGCGGCTGACGCATCTTTCGCTGACGCCCTCGGCCCTGGCGATCCTGCCGCAGGCCGAGCATCCGCATCTGACCCATGTGATCGTTGCAGGCGAAGCCTGCCCGCCCGCGCTGGTCGAACGCTGGGGAAAGGGCCGCATCTTCATCAACGCCTATGGGCCGACCGAGGCCACGGTCGAAGCGCTGTTCGCCATCTGCACCCCGGGCCAGCCCGTCGCCATCGGGCGGCCGATCGACAATATGGGCGCCTGCCTGATGACCGAGACGCTGGCGCTGGCCGCACCCGGACAGGAGGGCGAGCTGTGCCTGTTCGGGCCCGGCCTTGCCCGGGGCTATCGGCACCAGCCCGACCTGACCGCGCAGCGCTTTCCGGTGGTCGACCTTCCCGGCCGGGGCCCGACCCGGATCTATCGCACCGGCGACCGGGCCCGACCCGGCGCCGATGGCGCCTTCCTGTTTCTGGGCCGGCTGGACAGCCAGCTGAAGGTGAACGGCTATAGAATCGAGCCGGACGAGGTCGAGGCGGCGCTGTGCTGCCTGCCCGAGGTGATCGACGCGGCAGTGTCGGGCCTGGCCGCGCCGCCTTCCGCCGATCGCCTGATCGCCCATGTGGTGATCAGGCCCGGCGCGC